>CAMVDR010000001.1 GCA_947166295.1 uncultured Candidatus Saccharibacteria bacterium
TTTTCCATTTGTCTACATCTTGCATGTAGCGAAATGCTGGAGGATAGGCTGGATGTGTCAACATATACTTCACCTGCCCATTATAAGTACCAGCATACTGACTAGATGATGCATATACAGCATAAGTAGTAGTAAAACTAGAACCTTGAGACATATCGGTAGTACCACTAGATCTAGAGGCTACTTTAGTCCAATAGTTTGGTACTATACCATATGTATTATTATAATCTTGTTCTATCACTGGTGGAGTAGGAGAAGTATCATTTTCTATATTATTTAGTTTCATAGCCCAAGCAGATGTTAATCCACTAGTAGCTAATCCTGCGTCTATACTATACTGTGGATATTCAGCATTAATGAGTTTATTATTACCTTCTTCATTATTACTATATCCTACTGCATATACACTATACCCATTACCATCATTACATAGTGTTTTAATAGTAGTCTTTCCTATATCTCCTAAATAGTTACCATTATATACTTCTGCATTATGAGGAACATTAACTACGCTAGATAAAGTACAAGATGATGAGATAGTAATAGCTAGGCTGTCTGAACCAGATGTAGAACCTGTAGCAGAGCTATGAGAAACGCTGAAGCCAAGGACAAAGGTAGAGATAACGAGAAGAGGAATAGAAACTAACAATACATTACGGAAAGCATAGTAGAAGAAATCTATTCTACTATACTCTAATTGTTTTACTTTTGTCTTCATTGTAGTACCACCTTTTTGCTTATATGTAATTAAATTAGGTCTTTGTGGTGCCACTATATTAATGGGGATTAACAAAAATGGCACCGCAAAGTTGTTACATCTTAATCATGTTTCGAAACGTTCACACGACTGAGATCTTTACGATGCCACTATTATCGTGTGAAACGTAAAATACAAATAAAAATCGTTTCGATTTTACAATAATTAAGATGTAACGATTTCATTATAGCATATTTTTAAAAATATTTACGCTAGAGCTTGATTTTTTGGTTTTAATTTAATAAACTGGGAAAAATGTTTAATAAATAAAAGGGAGAAATTTGGTGCGGCTTGAGGAAATGCTTGTGAGCAATGGTGTGATCTGCAGGATGGCAGATGGTTCCAGTTCTCATATAGAAGGAAGTTTGGTTTCAAATTCATTAGTAGTAAGAAATTCGGCGGGGTGGGTAACGCATAGAATAGAGCGAGCGTCTAATGGAGTAGATTTGGTGGTGCGCAATACTTCTACTGGGTTTGTAGAAATGCGGATTGCAAATTCCATTTTATAAGTTTGATTATTTTCATGATATAATAGATAGTGGAAACTTATTAATTGATGTTATTTGTTAACCCGCTGGTATAGAGAAAAATATCAGCAAAAACAATTAGAAAGGGAATTATGGAAATAGTGATCCCAATTATTGCCGCCGTGGCAGGACTTGCTGTTGGGGCGGGCGGGATTTTTGCATATAATAAGCGCAACGAAAATGGGGGTAAAAACAAGGCTGATGATTTGGTACGTAAGGCTAAGCACGAAGCTAGTGAAATAGTGTTAAACGCCAAAAAAGAAGCATCGCGCCTGACGGAGAAAAACCAAACAGAAGAAAACGAGCGTCGCAAAGAGTGGCGTGCTACGGAAAAGCGTTTGACGGAGCGCGAAACTACTTTAGATGCAAAGCTAGATCAGTTAGAGAAAAAGACCGAGAAGCTAGCAAAGGAAGAACGCGAACTAGAAGAACTAAAGAATGAAGTGCGCGAAATTCGTGTGAAGCAGCATGAGAAGTTGGAAAAAATCGCTGGCCTATCTAAAACTGAAGCACGTGAAAAATTAATGAAGATGACCGAGAACGACATCAAGCAGGATTTGGCAGGGCTAGTGATAAAAGAGCAAAAAGAGATTAAACATGAAATAGACGAAACAGCACAGGCGGCACTTCTTACCGCGATGGAGCGAATGAGTTCTGAAGTGACGGCGGATCGTACGGTGACGGCGCTTAAATTACCGGATGATGATATGAAAGGCCGGATTATTGGCAAAGAGGGGCGGAATATTCAGGCTTTGCAGCGAGCAACTGGTGTGGATATTATGGTGGACGATACGCCAGGGATGGTGGTGTTATCTAGTTTTGATCCAATTCGCCGGCAGGTAGCAAGGTATGCTTTGGAACGCTTGATGAAAGATGGCCGGATTAATCCTTCTTCTATTGAAGATGCGGTGGCAAAAGCAGAGCGTGAAATAGAAAAAGAAGTAGTGCGAGCTGGCGAAGATGCAGCGCGCGAAGTAGGCGTAGTGGGGATTCCACGCGAGATTTTGCATTTGCTGGGTGAACTAAAGTTTAGGACATCATATGGGCAAAATGTGCTCTTGCATTCTATTGAAATGGCGCACATGGCGGGGATGATTGCGGAAGAGATTGGAGCTGACAAGCGGATTGCCAAAACTGCAACATTGCTACATGATATGGGTAAAGCGGTGACGCATAAGATTGAAGGAAAGCATGCGGAGATTGGTGCGGAACTGGCTAAAAAGTATGGTATGCCAGATGAAGTAGTACACGCAATTGCTGCACACCATGAGGATATTGAACCTACTACGCCAGAGGCGGTAATTGTGAAAATAGTAGATGCGATATCTGCGGCGCGGCCAGGAGCGAGAAATATTTCAGCGGAGAATTTTGCAGAACGGATGCGTGATCTTGAAAATATCGCTACTTCTTTCCCGGGGATAGAGAAAGCTTATGCGATATCGGCAGGGCGTGAAATTCGTGTGATAGTAGAGCCAAAGTCTATCGATGACCTGAGTGCTTTGAAATTGGCGCGCGATATTGCAAATAAGATTGAGGCTACGATGAGTTATCCAGGCGTGATCAAGGTAAATGTGATTCGTGAAACTCGTGCAGTAGAATACGCAAAGTAATATGATTATTGGTTTTGATATTGACGATGTAATATTTGACACAAGTGGAGCAATGCGAAATATTTTGGGGGAAATAAAAGATGAAGAGCTAATTGCTCATAAACTTGATGTGATGCGGGGTGATGTAAGCATTCCGGCGGTGGCGAAGTTTTTGAAAAAGTATTTGATAGTGGCGGTAAAAGAGGGAAAAGCTAAACCGGGTGCAGCGGAAATAATACACGATTTGCGAAAGAACGGTTGTAAGGTTATTTTAATTACAGCGCGGGGTGAGAAGAATTTTCCAGGAACAGTCACGGCAAACGAAAAAGCTTTGAAAGATGCCGGGATAGAATACGATAAAGTAGTTTATGATAGTGCAGACAAGGTAGATGCTTGTCGGGAAAATGGAGTGGAAATATTTGTAGATGATTCGCCGAAAAACTGTACAGAAGTAAAACACGAACTAGGCATTCCGGTGATTGGTTTTGAGTCGGAGATTACGAGAGATAGTTTACGTGAAGCTGGCGTAACGAGTGTAGATAACTGGCAGGATTTGGAAAAGAAACTTTTAGAATATATTAAGTAATTATAATGTGATGATTTCTGATTCAAAGAAACGTTCTTGGAATTCGGTAAGAGCGCGAATTTGATCTGGTGTGTATGATTTATTTTCTGGGATAATAATAAGTTTGTCGTCGTTGTCGTTGGTGCGGTGAATGATAGCGATGCATTTGCCGGTATAAGTCTCTACTGGCTCAAAGACACCGAGCAAGTAAGCATCTAGTTCTTCGCCATCTCCGGATGTGGTGTTTGGCACGAATCCGTAATTAACTGGGTAGAAAAAGCCATGTTTCGGGTGACGGCTGCCCATGGGGCGATCAATTTTGATGGTAACAGTTTTGTTTAAATATTCTTTGGTATCCATAAATCTATTATATTATAATTGATATAGACAAGGAGATTTTGGTATGAATGAGCTGAAGATAAATAGGGTGTACCGGCATTTTAAAGGAGATTTGTATTTGGTGGAGGACATTGCGGAACATTCAGAAATGGGAGAAAAGCTGGTGATTTATCGCGCATTATATGGTGATGGTAAATTATATGCGCGACCTTTAAAGATGTTTTTAAGTGAGGTGGACCACGAAAAATATCCAGAAGTAAAACAAAAGTATCGCTTTGAGCTACAAGAAATTGAAAGTAAAAATAGATGAATGATGCTGGCTTGATAGAAAAATATAATGAAATGCGCGAGCGTTTAGCGTTTTATGCAGATGACGAATATCGAGATTTTTCGATGCGAGGAATTCCGAGTGAACGGCCATTTATAGGAGTGAGAATTCCGAAAATACGAGAGCTGGCTGGCTTGGTATCAAAAGAAAAGATTGAGGAATTTTTAAAGGTGCCACCGGTGACGTTTGAGGAAGTGGTCGCGAGAGGATTTTTGATCTGTAGATTGTCTTATGAAGAGATGATTTTTCATTTTGATTCACAAATAAATTATATTGACGACTGGGCGGCTTGCGATACGTTTTGCTCGGGGCTTGGTAAATTGGTGAGAAAACGACGAGCAGAATTTTGGGAATTTAAAGTGGGGGAACTATTGGAAGATAAAAGGGAATTTGCGGTAAGAGTGGGGTTGGTGCTTTTGAAATGCTATTATGTGGATTTTGATTATTTAGCGGTAATTTTTGGTGTAGCGGAAAGATTGGCCGAACGAGAAGAATATTATGTACGGATGGCGATAGCGTGGTTAGTGGCAGAATGTTTTATTAAGTTTCCAGATGAAACTATGAGTTATTTATCTATCTCACGTTTGCCGAGGTGGACTTACAATAAAACCATTTCGAAGATTTGTGATTCTTTGCGAGTGAATGAAGAGACAAAGGTGATATTGAGGGGGATGAGGAAATGATAATATGCTGTTGTATGATATACTCATGATATGAACGAAGATAATGTGATTGACGGGGTGATTAATTTCTTGAGAGAAAAGAATCGGTATCGTGATGATTTTAGAGTGTTGCACCGTGCGTATGCTAAAGATGGTGATAAAGGAATAGATTTAAAATGTGCAGCCTATTCTAAAGGAATAATTTCTAATCGGTATTATATTGAGGCGAAGGGGACTTTAAAGGCAAAAGATAATTCCGAAAAAAGATCTAAGTTTGAAACGGAATTTAGATGGGCGATTTCGCAAATTATTTTACAAATGAAGGAATTTTCTGAGGCGGCTTGTTATGGAATTGCGGTACCAGAGAGTGAAAGAGATGATTGTTTGAAATTAATGCAGGATAATAAGGGATTGGCAAAATTAAAAGTTAGGCTATATTTGGCATATAAAGCAGAAAATGGTGAATACTTTGCGGAGGAAATGTTGCCCAAAGAAATTTATAAAGTAAGGAATAAATGATGGATAAATATATTAAACAAAGTATTGAGGGACGGAAAAATGCGATTGGCGCGACATATGAGGTAAGTACTGAGATGCAAAAGAAAATCGATGCGTTGTTTGGTGAGATTGAAGAGTTCGGCGCGGAATGTAAGGATGTAGGCGATTTTGAGGCGCAGTTCGCGGCAAGTTCGCTAAATCAAAAATATTTGGATTTGTTTACGGAAGTGGCGGTTAATTCACAAGCGAAAGTTACGGTACCGAAAGTATCTAAGAATGAAATTGGTAAAATGATGGCCGGTGATGCGGTGTTTGGCGTGGCGGAGAGTGCTTTAGGCCAGGTGATGGACGATATTGTGCCGACGAGGGCGGCGGTGAATCAGGAGTTGACTGATATCGTGCGTGGAGCCCCAGTACTGGGAGATATAATGGATGTTTCCGAGAAGGCGGGATATGCGGCACACTTAGGAAAATTGTTTGGGAAGAAGAAAAAGAAAGATTGATTTTCGTTTACCGGATTAGATATTGTAAAAGGTGCAGTTTTGTGATATAATAAGAGGAGTGAGCGGGCCGGTAGCTCAGCTGGTTAGAGCACGAGCCTCTTAAGCTTGGTGTCGTGGGTTCGAGTCCCACCCGGCTCACCAACAGGGGAACCTGTGGAAAACTCAGGTTCGAAGATGAAATTAAATGGTGATTTATATCTGTAAATCACCCTTTTTTGTGCATCAATTTCGAGGTTCGAAACCATATTTCTGACCAAAATGTCCTTTTCGACGAGATCTCCTTTTTCTAATCTGTTAATTAGCGAATTTAGCGAGTTCGAAAACTTTTCGATAGTCATGCGTAATTTTTCAGGATTCTTGATTTTGGCTTCAATTTGCTTGATTCTTTCGTCGATATTTACAACATCATTTTGCAAATCCGCCATGTCTTTTTTGAGCTTGTCTTTGACGGCTTTTGGCGACTCTTTGTCGAGTTCTGCGTACTTTTCGGCAAGGTCGTCAATCTTTCTTTGTTTCTGTGTTTTCTGGCCGAGGAGCTCGTGTTTCTCGACACTTAGCTCCTGCATCTTCTTGTTGGCATATTCGGTCATGTTGTCGACAAAGCTCGTAAAATCGTATTTCTGGCTGATACGGCCGAATTCCTCGTAGAGTTGGTCCATGATGACATGCATGCGCACGTTGTTATTTGGACGCGTACAGGCTTTGTTATGGCAACGATAGTTGAGATAATACGTGCCGGAATGTCCGCGGTTCCTGGCCGGAATCATATAGTGGCCGCATACCGAGCATTTGATAAGATGACGGAACGGCAGGAAGTATTTGCCGTGCGTGGCTTTTTGATTTTCGTAGCAGGAAGATTGGATCGAACCACGGTCTTTTCTAAACATCTTCTGAACCTGGTCGAATTCTTCTTCGGTTACCATTGGTTTGAAGTTTGGCGTTACTACGCGTAAGTCTACATAATTGCGTCCTTGCTCGAGAATTTCGTAGTAGAACGGATCGTGGAAGATGCGATTCGCGGTGCTTTCGCAGACGCCGTAGCTTCGTACATGTTTGTTTCGGCGCGATAGTTTTGTAGAGCGTTCCACGTTATTCATTTTCCAGTAGCGATAGACTTCCATTTGTGACGCGCCGTTTAGTATCATTTGCCAGCCTTTCTGGATCATCTTGAAGTTTTTGTCTGGCTTGTAATAACCGGACACGTCGTCTCTAATATAGCCCCACTTTGGCATGCCGCCGGATTTACCTTGTTCGAGGTTGGAATCGACGCCGCGTTGCACGCTTTCGGATAGATGCTCTGAGTATTGCTTTGAAAGCGCAAAGAGCATGTTTAATGTCAGCTTGCCGCTTGAATCGTTGTGGAATTCAAAGGTTGGGAAACGTAGGTCTTTAATGACGCCGTTATCAACCATGTCGACGACCATTCCGGCTTCGAGCGAATTACGTGACAAGCGGTCTGGGTGCCAGGCGAGAATGGCATCGTACTTGCCTTTCTCGATATCTTTTAGCATCTGCGAGAAAAGCGGACGGTTGCCGGATTTCTTCGCGGACTTAGATTCCTGGATCGGTTCGCCAACTAGTAGCAAACCGTGGCTACTCGCATATTCTTTGCAATCTGCGATTTGGTCTGGTAATGATTTGGCTTGAGCTTCAGCATCTTCAGAAGATTTACGTACGTAGAGTACGTAGCGTAATGGCTTCTGAACTATGCCGCTACTCGCATTGACTAGCGCTCTATTCATAGTTTTAGAACACGACAACTACTCCGTCGTCGCACACTCCTTTCTCTTTGTTGGACTCGCGCTCTGGCGAATCGTCTATGTCGTCTAATGTGCAAAGTAATTGACTAGGTTTTTGACGGCTTCCTTTCGGTCTTCTACGACCGGCTGTTCCTTTTGCATTTAAGGTACATACTTTTCTTTCTCCACCCGAAGTGTTGCCATTCGGCAAGTATCACTTGTAGTGCAGAATCTGCGCATAAAATATGAGGGGCTACCCCCTCTTACTGGAGAAAGGCGCAGAACTCTGCACCGCAATTAACATAAGTATATTACATAAGTTCGAAAACACCAAGCATAAGCGTTTTAGTAGAGTGGGGAGATACATGAATGACGATCATTTATCTCTATTATTTAGTTCGAAAAACCATTATTTGATATAATAGTATAAAGGAGCATTAATATGATAGGAAATTATGAAAAGCTTGATATCGAAACAGTCGAGCTAGATATGGAAAATCCAAGAATTGTTAAATTTCTTGAAATGTATTCTGAAGATGCGTTGACTGGTGAAGCGGTTGCTTTAGCTTTAGGTAGCAGTGGAAATTCCGATGATGGCTCTACTGGTTATTATAATCTTAAAGATTCAATTCGCGTTAGTAGGGGAATTATTCATCCTATAATTGTTAATTATAGGAGTGATTTAAAGAAATATGTTGCTATTGAAGGTAACACACGTGTACAAATCTACAGGGAGTTGAAAGAAGAATACCCGGATGAGCCTGAATTATGGAGTCAAATCCCAGCAATTGTTTATAAGGATTTGCCTAAGGATCAAATTGACATGATTCGTTTGCAGGCTCATCTGGTTGGTCCTAGAGAATGGGATGCGTATTCCAAGGCAAAATATTTATATCAGTTAAACGTTGCTGAAAAAATGCCTATGACGCAGCTGATAAACTATTGCGGAGGGAAGGCTTCTGAAGTTCCAAAGCAGATTAAAGCTTATGATGATATGGAAACTTATTATCGTAAGGCCCTTGAAGATGAAAGCGCATTTGATTCGAAGGAATTTTCTAAATATGTTGAACTTCAGGGTGCAAAAAGTGCTATTCTTCAGAATGGTTTTACTCTAGAAGATTTTACTCAATGGGTTTTAGATGACAAGTTTAGAATGGCTATTGATATTCGTAAATTGCCTAAAGTTCTTGCCAATAAAGAAGCCACTAAAGTATTTCTTGAGTCTGATATAGAGAAAGCATATGATTTAGTGAAAGATCCTGACTCAAAATCAAAGAGCTTATCAAAGGCTTCTTTCGCCGACTTATGCAATGAATTGACCCATCGTATAAACGAAATGGGATTAAGGAGCGTTGAGCGAATAAAGAATGATGATGAAATTTCGAGGATAGCTGTCGAAGAATTGAAGTCAGAGATAGATTGGTTCATGAGTTATATAGCTAGTGGGGAGTAAGTGGCGTATGTCTGAATCTCCTCAGCATCTAAAGTTGGTAGAAAAAATTCGTGATATTATTCGAGAGCGCGATGGTGTTGCGCCTGTTTTGGTTTCAGCGGAGGATCATAAAGAAAATACTATCACATTTTCAACTCCGGAAGGATTTCGTCCAGATGTTTATTATTGCGATAATAATTTATTAATACTAGGGGAAGCTAAAACGTCTAATGATTTGTCTAATTGGCATAGCGATGCGCAATTTGATTCATATCTAAAATATCTTCAAGCCGCCACCAAGGATTCACTAAGGGCTATTTTGTATGTCGGGATTCCGTGGGCGGACTTTAAGTGGGCTAAAAATCATTTTCGGAAAATAAGTCCAGACTCGGTAGAGGTAGTTATTGTCAATGATTTTGGCTATAAGGAGAAAATATAGTGGCAAAGAATATAATTGTCAATCGCGAGCCGAATTATGAAGCGAAGAAAGATGCTTTTTCGTTTCAACAAAAGGCTTTTAACTTTTGTAAAGATAAAGAATATTCCGCCATTTTTCATGAACAGGGCCTTGGGAAAACGAAAATAGGAATAGATCTTCTACTATATTGGTTGAAATCAGCAGAGATAGATACTGTGTTGATAGTCACAAAGAAATCGCTTGTAATGAACTGGAAGAATGAACTTCTTTTTCACACACATTTACACCCACGATTTTTGACGTCAAATAGAAACGATAACTTTTTTGTATTTAATAGCCCGTGTAAAGTCATTGTCACGAATTTTGAAACTATAAATGTCGAAAAAGAGCGTTTGAGATTATTTTGTAGAACTAGAAAAGTAGCTATCATTATCGATGAGTCAGCTAAGCTTAAGAATCCAGATTCTGATTTAACAAAAGCCTTTCTTGACTTGTCTTCTTCTTTTGTTAGAAAGGTTATTATGACGGGAACTCCGGCAGCTAATCGTCCGTATGATATATGGTCTCAAGTATTCTTTCTTGATGGCGGCGAAAGTCTCGGAAATGACTTTATTACTTTTAAACGGGAGACCGATCTTCCAAGAAATAGAGTAATTGATGATGGCTATTCTGTAATATTGGAGGAAATATTCGGGAAAATTGAGGACTTCGCTATTCGCGAAACAAAGCAATCTGCACAATTGAATCTTCCAGATAAAAATTATCATGACATATGGACGCTTTTTACGCAGGATCAATGGCTTTTGTATAAAAAGATTAAAAATGAAATGGAAATTGAGATAGAACGTGATGGCAATGTGGTAATTGACGATTCTCATCAAGCGTTAAAGCGTCTTCTTAGATTATTGCAAGTTACCTCGAATCCTAAGCTAATCGATGAAAAATTTAGCTTTAAATCTGGTAAGGAGTATGAACTTGATAGGTTGATAAAGCAAATTGTAGCGCGAGATGAGAAGATGATTGTATGGACTAGTTTTGTTAAGAACGTAGATTACTTATACGAAAAGTATAAAGATAAGTATGGGGCAGTTCGTTTTTATGGTGCATTGGGTCTAGCAGATAGAGATAAAGCCGTAAAAGAGTTCAAAGAAGGTGGCGCAAAAATCTTCATCGCGACTCCTCAATCCGCAAAAGAAGGTCTTACGCTGACGGTCGCAAATAATGCTATTTTCTACGACAGAAGTTTTAGCTTAGATGATTATTTACAAGCGCAAGATAGAATACATAGAATTTCGCAAGAGAAAGAATGTCATATTTACAACATTATGATTCGTGGTAGCATAGATGAGTGGGTTAATTCGCTATTAGCAGCAAAAAGTAAGGCGGCAGCATTAACTCAAAGCGATATAGATAAAGAGTTTTTTGAAGATAACATGAACTATTCATATGCGTCAATTATTAAAAGTATATTAAACTCAGAGAAGGAGATTCCACATGGAGACAAATAATACTCAACATATAACTATTGGCCACGAGAAGTATCCTATCATTGATTGTGAAATTGAACAGATAAGATTGCGCTTTTGGCCAGAAAACCCTAGAGTTTATTCTGTCCTCAATGAAGGCGGAATTGTACCAGATCAGGCTTTAATTGAGAAAACGATGTGTGCTACTGAGCATGTCAAGGAGCTGAAGGAATCAATTCGCAAAAATGGTGGTCTTATGGAGCCTATTCTTGTTAGGAATGGCGATTTTGTTGTACTAGAGGGGAATAGTAGGTTGGCTGCATATAGGATATTAGCTCAATCCGATCCTATTAAATGGGGTAAAATTCGAGCTAGACTATTACCAGAGGACATTCCTGATGCCGCAGCATTTACGCTAATAGGACAGTATCATATCGTAGGGAGAAAGGACTGGAGTCCTTTCGAGCAAGCTGGCTATTTGTATCGAATAATGGAGAATGGAGCCAAAACGGGTAAGGAGCTTTCGGATGAGCTTGGCATCCCGCTAAGTGATGTGAATAAACTTTTAAAGACTTATTCTTATATGCAAAAGCATAATGAAAATAATCCGGAGAAGTGGAGTCATTATGAAGAAATGTCAAAGAATCGTGGTATTCAAAAAGCATTTTCTGAGAATCCAGAGTTAGAGGCTGAGATAGTACGGCAAGTCAAGAACGGTGAAATTACGATGGCTATAGACTTAAGGAAGCTTGGTAAAATCGCACAAGTTGATGGCAGAAAGGCTCAACGAGTTTTGAATGATATTGCTTCCGGTGAAGAGACGATTTATACTGGCTACAGTATAATAGAAGATACCGGTAAATTGGATGATACTTATCAAACATGTACAAAATTTAGGAGGAAGATATCTGAAACAGATTTTATAGACAGAATCCTAAATGAAGAGAATCCAAAGCAAACAAGATTTGAGCTATCTAAAATTGAAAAAATCTCCAGACGTTTGATAGAAAGAATTGACGAAAGCATTAACTCCTAATAGTTTAAAATTAATACTTCCGTGATAACTTTGCGAGAGCTTGCCTTTGAACCGATTGTTTGCGTAATTGGTATTTCAATTATCCGCTTAAAATCTTTGTATAAGTTTCTCGTTTTGTTACAATTTGAATTGCTTATCGCAACATAACAACCTTTTTTTGACAATTCAATTGCTAAGTCGTGTAGTTCTTCTTGATTTTTATCCGTAAAACCTTGTTTTTGGTAGTCGGAAAACGTTTCAAAATATGGAGGATCGAAGTAGATTAAATCTCCAGCTTTCGCATCTTTTACTGCATCTGCATAGTTCCCAGACATAAAGTTCATTCCTTGGATATTCTTTGATACTTTTAAAATGTTATCTTTATCGTAAATACTGAGCTGTTTTCTCTTTCCAAAAGGTATGTTGAAATTACCTTTTGAATTTTCTCTATACATACCATTCCAACCAGCTTTGTTTAGGAATACTAGAAGTGCAGATTTTCTAATTGACTTTTCTTTTTTGTTAAATTCGTCTCTAAGTGAATAATATAGTTTTTCTTTTTCTTCGTCAGTTTCTAGTTCGTTGTATTCCTTTTGGATGCTGTCCATTTCTTGGATTATTTTTTCTGGTTGGTCTTTTATATGTTTATAGACGGTAATAAGATTTGTATTAAGGTCGTTTAGGACCCCATTTTGCGGTGCCACCTCAAAATATACAGCTCCGCTGCCTAAAAATGGTTCGTAATATTTATTAAAATCTGGAAACTCTTTCACGATCTCTTTAGCTATTCTGGACTTTCCGCCAGCCCATTTTAAAAATGGTCTTGGTCCCTCTTTCTTTTCTATTTTTTTTCTAGCGTCATTTGGTTTTGTTGCGTCTTGTGGGATTACCCAAGAGTTGCCGACTATCTGCGCATTCGGTATTCGTCCTTCAGAGCATAATACTACGACCCTACGTTGTGATATCCCCCACTTGATTGCTGCGTTTTTTGCGGATAACAATTCCATAATGATTATTCTTATTAGCTTAAGTACTATTATATTCTAAAACGAGAATAATGCTAGATCCAAAAATGACAACTTTTTTCCGTTTCATGTCAAGAAAAGATCCCACCCCTATTTTCTGCACAATAACTTCCAAAACCCGATTGTGTCCAAGTGGATGCTATCTATTGACGAATTGACAGAATGTTTTATTAGAATCGTTGCCGTAATGGTTGATATCTTCTGGTTCGGCCCAGAGCGAAAGCTTGTGGACACGCCATTTGCCAATGAAGAACATCTGAACTATCGCGTCATTCACGTCGCGGTTGTTTAGCGCGCGTGGAATGTATGCGAGGGAAAAGTAGTACCATTTGTCGTCTTCGGCATCTAACCTCGCAAAAACGCGCTTACCGCGCCCCAAAAGGCGCACGTCGAAGCGCTGTGCTAGTGTTTCTAGGGAATAAGTCTTTAATTCGTGAATCGCGTTACGAACTGGCGATTCTGTAAGCTCCATACGCTCGAACTTGTCGTAGTCGCGCGAGTTGAATTTGCCGTTATGCTCGAGCATAAAGCTTTCGAGCTCACGAGCAGTAACCGGTATTGGTTCGCCGGGTTTTACTTTCTTGAATGGGTGGCGTTTCGCCATAATACCTCTTTTCGGTTAGAGGTGCGCCTTAAGGGCGATATTATGCACAGTTCTTTTTATGCGCTTTGAGCTTTTTCATTGCCCAGTCGTAATGAGATGAGAGAACGCTCACGAAATATGAGCCGAGTACGGAACCACCAACCCAAGGATACATGCCTTTTGTAAATAATTGTTCTTTGCTAAGACTTTCGGCTAGTTTCATGACGTCTTTATGTGATTTCTCAAACATCTTTCTAGCATCTTCGAGTGAAGTCTTTTGGTGTTTCTTCCAGTATTCAACATTCATATCGCCATAAGTCTTCCAAGTGTATGGTTCCGGCAAGAATGGTGCATTACCGCCTTTATTCAGATTCGTATCTACAAATTCAAGTAGCATTCGGTGCCATTCGTATAAGTGCACCCAAATATCGCGTAGGTTCTTGTCGCGCCCCCAGTGGCGTTCTTTCTTCGATGAATCGCCGGAGAAGTCAAACTCGGTGTTCATTTCTTTCTCGCTCATTCCGTCGGCCATTTCGATTAGCTTAGTGTAATATTCTTCACCAGCCTTTAATAAGTCCTGTTTGTTTCGTGGTCTTGGCATAAATAAATCCTTGTTTACTACTTTAATTATATCATCGGGTGCAAGTCTACCATTGACATTGATATTCTTTTATTTTATCCATTGTCATTGTTTTAAGCCTCTACGACTCCAGTTAAGCCATATTTTCTTAAAAGTTCGAATCTCTTTGCCTGTATATGTATACCTCAGAACTCGCACGGCATCAGTACCGGGTAATCTTTCTTAGGTATAGCCTTGATCTTAGCCGCGTATTCGGGGTGGTCAATACACCAGTCCACCACCATGCAAAGCCGAGCAACAATGTCTGGTCGCCCCTCACCAAACTAAGAGATTATTGAACTCGTCGAAAGGCGGTGTTTTTTGTTGTAATGTATTATTGGTCAGTTGTATGGTGTATATAAAGCATGAGTATTTTGTGCTATAATTGTAACTAACAAAGCTAAATTATTTGAGGGAGTTTTTATGAGTCGGATTAAACAAAAAGATAAATTTTTAAGAATAGCAATGTGTTTTGCGGTGACAATTCTGGCATTACCAAATGTTTATATTCCTAAGGCATCCGCCACCGAAAGTTACTTCACTGCAGAAGGCGGCACGCTTGAGCTTGATAAAATTGATCCGTCCGAACCAGATCAACGCTTAGTCGGAGTAACATTAAAAGCAGCACGCGAAATGACCATCCATTCCATGCACGGATACTTCACGCCCATTAGTGACGAAGATGAAGAATTGGATCACTATATGAGCTGGATGGACTATTCATCCGGCATCAGCCACCTCTGCTATTCCATGTCAACCGGTGAATTTGATTGGAACATCCCAGGCTGCATCGATGATGTCGTCGGCGACGAAGGCATCCATGTTCAAGCCGGCGACCCTCTCATCTATGTTACCTTCGAAGTGAAAGACGGTATCAACGTATTGAAACGACACATGCCAGTCACCCTCGACCTCGCCGTTATCGACGAAGGCACCGAAACTGGTAAAGAGATCCGAGACATCACCATGGACGCCTACGTAAGGGCCGGTCACGAACTTTCCGTTTATAAATACATAACTGGCAATGGAAATCTAGATGTGCCAAGCATCGTCATCGGCGGTACTGATGTAGAAGTAGGAATCGTGCCAGAGCCTGGCAATGAACTAGTATACCTAGAATTGAATGGCCAAGAAGTCACCGATCAGATACAAGACAACATTTTCAGGGTGACACCTGGCACGGAATCTTTAACCTTCTATGCAACCTTCCTCCGAGTTTACGAAGTATTAGAAGGCAACGGTGGTGAGCACATCATTGGTAGCGAAGAGCCACTAGCCTTTAAAATCGACAACGATGTAACAGAATTCTGTGGTACAGGCGTTCTCATGATTGATGGTGAGTATCAAGATATGCGTACAGATTGTGAAGTAGATCCAGGCAACCAGACTATTATTCTTCCAGCTAATATCTTGAACGCACTTGCCTTAGGCGAGCACTCTTTTGAGGCATGGTTTTCGGAACCAGAATCGGGAACTGCTAGGGCGAGCTTCAAAATAGTAGAAGAGAGCGATGATGAGGAAGAGGACATTTCGGTTCCTGATACTGGTGTGTCCACAGGCGAAGGTGGTAGCGCAGAAATTGCAAACAATTTTATGGCTACTGTTGCGCTTGCCGGGATTGTCGTAGTAGCAGGCGTTTTGATGAAGAAAACGAAACGGGAATAATCGTAGTAGATAATAATTGTCATGAATAAACTAGGAATAAAAGAAAGAGGACATAATAGGCGACGATATTTTGCAGTAATACTTCTGGTTTTCGGCTTTATGTTATCGTGTTTTACTCCGGCAGTTTCATTTGCGATTGGTCCGGATGACCACGATGATGTCTCTGGATTGTCGGACTCTATTACGGTTACATACCCATATTATGGTTTCGTAGAGAACCCGGATCATCCATGGGAAACTGTTTGGGACGCTTTGGACTCAACCGATACTATAAATTATAGCGATAGTTATTTTAGTGTACCCTCTCTAGGCGATCACCCAGAACTTCGCGCTGTTTCATATGCGCTAGCATTGGCTGGGTTTGAGAATGAGGCCGACGGCTATCCATCTGATAGTTCTATATCGAATCCAAAACTCCAGCATTTCTTAGATCAACTTGGTTTTGGTAATTATCAAAAATGGGATACAAAATCCGATGAAGATGGACATTCTATGGGGACAACCATTGCGCGAAAGACTCTTTCGGATGGACAAACGTTAATCGTCGTTGCTCCTAGAAATTATAATTATATGACCGAATGGCTTTCGAACTTTAACGTTGGCACTAGTGGTGATCATGCTGGTTTTAGTGAATCGGCCGGGTATATCAAGGAAAGGCTTGATGAATATATTTATACTAACCATCTTTCAGATTATAAAATTTGGATGGTTGGTTATTCTCGTGGTGGTGCGGTAGTCGATCTTGTTGCTAAAATGATTAACGAAAATCTGTCAGATTATGATATGAAGGCAGATGATTTTCACGTCTATACTTTTGGCGCACCTCGTGCTAGCCTCACCGAGCCAGGTTATACCAATATCCATGATGTCAAAGATGGCAATGATTTACTTCTCGGTTATGTCTTTCCGGAATTATGGGGGTTCTATAATACTGGTATTTACGAAGAAATACATCCTGCTGATTTAAAAATTGCAACTTCTGTTATCAACATTGCCGAACTAGCCGACCCAAACACTGCTGCCAATATTCTATCAAACAATGATGGCCTTATCGAACAGGTCGAAACTATGAATGGTCGTGATTTTATGGATACTTGGATACGATTTGTGACTGATAATGGGCTAACTCGTGAATACTTTGATGCTGAGATTAAAGAACCATTGTCGGCCATAATGAAACTATACCAAATGAGGACGCTAGATAAACAAGGCGATTTTACTGGATTTATTAGCGATACTAGCAAGGGTCTCGCTGGTATGGTGGCAGGAAATGCTTTCTATGACTTATTGGCAAACTATGCTGGCGATTTAGCTAGCTTTCCGGCTTACCTTGATTTGGTTAAGGTCTTAAAAGGTACCGCAACTGATAGTGAGGTCGATGAGCTAATCGGAATTCTTACCGATTATATGGGGCAATATAGTGATTATGAGACTAAACTTGGTCAAGCTCCAAGTATTAGTGAAACAGAATTTGAAATCCTTAAGGAAAACTTGCCAAAATTAGTTAAGGCTATCTCTCCATTTTTAATCGCTGATGCTATCTATACTCAAAACACATTCGGCGAGAACTATTCGCTCTACTATACTTATACTCTTATTGATAACGCTGAGAACCTTGTTATTGGTCATATTCCTGAAAGTATTATGCCAATACTAAAAAGTCTCATTCCGACCCCTAACGAAGAAGCCGAAGAAGACATAAAGGTTCCAAATTCTGGTTCGGCATTTAGAGTAGAACAGAGCGCTACTGCGAATTTTCAATTAGATGTTACTGTTTTTCTTGTGGCATTAGCGATTCTTACTGGTCACTACGTTATTAAGAAAAAGTCGCGTTGCTAAGTAAAATTTGGTTTAGGATTAAGTTCGAATCTCTTTGCCTGCAAAAGTATACCTCAGAACTCGCACGGCATCAGCACTGGATAATCTTTTTTAGGTATAACCTTGATCTTAGCTGTGTATTCGGGGTGGTCAATACACCAGTCCACCACCATGCAAAGCCGAGTAAGGTGGTCTTCTCGCCTCTCACCAAACAAAGAAGTTATTGAACCGCTGTAAGGCGGTGTTTTGTTATTCAGGGCTTAGTTTCACAGAAATGCTTTCACTGCCTAGCTCTGGTAGATTGTTGATATGTCCAATCTTTGAGTAACTATAACTTGTATCTAGTGATTCGTAAAAGATTACGAGGCAGTTGTCACCAAACAACATTATGTCGCCGGCTTCGATGCGCTCTGGACTATAAGTATTCGTTGGCAGAGATTTGTCTAGATATGCATATTTTTCGTTACCGTTTAAGTCGCTCATCGAAAGCGCTAGGGGCAACATCTTTACTAGTGCTGAAGCTGTAGAATTGTCTTCTAGATCTATTTCAAGTTTCTTGCTGTCAATATCGATATAAACTTTGTGCATAGTTGTTTCTTCGTTGTTTATTGATTGATTTGTTTCGGGTGAGAGGCTTGGATTTTTGTCTGGCTTTTTGTTATTCACTATGACTGTTGTAACGACAACCGAAATGATTATTACAATCAAGATTGAGATAGGGATAGTTAACTTTTTATTCATTTAGATTTCAAGACTTTCTTTTAAGAAGCTCTCGATTTTATCAAATGGAATCTTGTCAAAATTATCGTATAAATCACAATGGGACGCGCCTTCAACGATTAACAATTCTTTGTTTCCGACAATTGTCTCGCCAAGTGGGGCATTGCCTTCATATGGTGCTGGCGCATTGTGTGTTTTGTATTCGAAGCCAGTCATTGCTGCAAATGCGTCTTCACCCATATAGCGCGAGTGGGCTTTTTCACCATGAATAATCATGACGGCATTTTTGATTTCGTTAGAGTTTGTGAACGCTGTTGTGTTGGCAAGGGAAATATTACCAGTTGTGGCCCAACCGTCATTGGAATTTAGGCTACGTTTATGATAGCCGCGCTTAGTTTTATAGTAGGCGTGGTAATCTTTGAGGAATTGTGGAGCGTCTTCTGGCAGTGGGTCTATTACGCCGCCTGCGAGTTTCATTTTGCCATTTTTGTAATCTTCTGTACGCTGAGCATTGATCGATTCTTTGGATTTTTGGCGAGCCTTGGCGTTATTTTCTGAATCAAAATAGCCATTGCGCGCCACGCGTGGCATATCATACATGGTGGAACAAATGGTGGCTTTGATACGAGTGTCTAGGCATGCGGTCTGCAGAGCAACTCCACCCCAACCGCAAATTCCAATAATGGAGATTTTTTCAGGGTCTATATTTTCTTGGTTACTTAAGAAATCTACTGCTGCCTGAAAATCTTCTACATTTAAATCCCAACTGGTGACATAGCGAGGTTCGCCGCCGGATTCACCCGTGTAGGAAGGATCAAAGGCGATTGTAACGAAACCGCGTCTGGCCATTTCTTGAGCGTATAGCCCGGAGGATTGTTCTTTTACGGCACCGTATGGGCCGGCTACGGCAATAGCTGGTAATTTGCCCTTAGCGTTTTTAGGTATGTACATATCGGCTGCGAGTTCAATGCCGAAATGATTTTTAAAAGTTACTTTTTTATGATTTACTTCGTTGCTTTTAGGGAATACTTTGTCCCATTTATCGGTAAATTGTAATGTCATGTAAATATTCCTTGGAAAAATGGTTATATTATATATATTATATTATATCATTTTGGCTTGGGTTGATTTATTGAAATCTGTTATAATTAGTGCAATAAAAGAGGAAATATATGGATAATAAAGAAATATATAAAAAGACTTTGACGTTTTCGCTAAGGCGATTTTTGTGGGACGCTGCGTCGCTAGTAATTATTATCGTAGTAGCGGCAGCGGGATTTTTCTTGGCCGATAAATTTGCGAGTAAGGGATTGATCGGTTTGGCGATTGGCATAATAATTGGGACTATTGTGGTGGCGATTGTGTCGCACTTTGTTTCTTACGTGTTTAAGGCGGGGCAGATTGCAATGATGACTAAGGCGATTGCAGATGGTAAATTGCCAGACGATGTGTACAGTGAAGGCAAGAAGATTGTAAAAGAACGGTTTTTGACGGTGGCGGCATATTATGCGGTGACTGGGGTGATAAAAGGAATTTTTAATGAACTAGGACGTGCGATTACTTCTGTAGGACGGGCCGTAGGTGGTGATAATGGCAATGCGGTTGGAAGTACGGTTTCTAGCGTTATTCAGACCGTGGTGGGATATTTATGCGATTGTTGTCTTGGATGGGTGTTTTATCGTAAAGATGAGAAGGCTTCGAAAGCTACGCTTGAGGGTGCGGTGCTATTCTTTAAACATGGTAAAACTTTGATGAAAAACTTGGGGCGAGTATTTGGTATAGGTTTGTTGTCTTTTGCAGTGATTGGCGGCGTGTTCTTTGGCGTCTTTTATTTGATTGCTATGGCGTTTCCGGGAACGTTTGAGGGGATGGCGGTAAAACTTGCTGAGACTGCAGCGAGTGGTGAAAAAAATATTCCAGACTTTTTGACTAATGCGCAAAACTTGATGTTGGTCACGGCGGGTATTGGTGGTGTGGTAATGTGGGGAATCATGCATGCCGCATTTGTCAGACCGTTTATTTTGGTAGGGGTGCTACGTAATTATATTGAGTCTGGGAAAAATGAGAGAATTTCTAGCGCTGACTATACGGAGTTGGATAAAAAATCTAAGAAATTTGCAAAGTTGCACGCAGAAGAAGCGTAATTTGATGATATGAAACAGATTTTGATTGCTACAACAAATCCGGGTAAGATAATGACGGCCAAAAAGATTTTGGCAAAATTGGGGTATGAAGGGTTGTCTTTTGCGGATTTAGGGTTGGAGCTAGAAGAACCAGACGAAACGAAGCTGACGGCGGAAGAAATTGCAGCAGAGAAGGCTCTCGGTTATGCAAAGCAGTTTAAGGATTTGCCGGTATTAGCCAGGGATGATACAAATGTGTTAGTGGGTGTAGCGGAAGAAGATGACCCGAAAAACCACAATAAAGAATTTGTGGCGCGACGAATGGGTGAGTATACGGACGAAAATGGCGAGAAAGTTTTTGCAGAAATTGCACACAAATATGGTGGAGAAGTGCCAACGCGGTTTGATTGGGGTTATGCACTGGCTTGGCATGAAGGTGGTGAGATAAAAGTAGTATCGGCACTAGCGACGACTGGCATTGACAAGACTAAAATAGTAGATGAGATTTCACCAAAAAAGGTGCCAGGGTTTTGCTTTGCACCAATACTAAAGGTGTTGATTGATGGTGAATGGAAGTATGATTCGGAACTATCGGACGAAGATAGTTGGAAAGCGTACTGGGATATTCAGGCAGCGGCGATTAGGGGGTTGATAGATAAGTGTAACTTGTTGGCATAATATATCGGTTTATCTATCGTTAAATTGGTCTTCTTGGCAGAATTTGCAAAGGTGGATGGAGGTGTCTTCGGGGGCTAGTGGGGCACCGCAGACATCACATCTTTCATCGTCTGGTGAGAATGGGCTCATTTTTGGTTTCCTTTTATTATTTGGGTAAATTATAACATTTTGTGGGTGGCATTCGCTTAGTATTTTGCTGTAGCGTTTTGTAGGGAAGGTGTGATATAATGGAAGTGTCATAATTCAGTTAAAAATATCTGCGGTTATTTTATAGGAAGCAGAAGTTGGCGAGTCGTAGGTAATGGCGCCGTAAGGAACCAACAGAACGATTTGCTAACTACGCAGAGTTTTGATTGAGTTATGACACCCTTGCGGTGCCATTTTTGTAATATACCCCGTTTGCACAAAATGGCATCACAAAGATAAAGTACTTTTGCATAATTCATTATGTTTCGGGAGCTACGTAATGTGATAATAAATTTTATCACACCACTTCGCCCCTTCGGCGGCAAGAATCCGCCTTCGGCAGATTTTGCCTTTATGTCCCTCAACATAATGAATTATGCAATAGCAAACCAATCAAACTAAACTATGAGCGAGGTAAAATGGGTAAAGTAAATAATTACACAGAATTCTACTATCATTTCTTTAGAAATGTCCTAATCTTTTCTTTGCCACTGCTTGTTATTTCTGTATTAATATTATCTTTACCCCATACCTTCGCAGGTAATTCCAATTCTGATAATGTATCTTTTGAAATACCTAGCTCTTGCACACTTAATGCCACATTAGATGCAGACCACGTTGCTACTGTAGTAAGTGGGCAGCATATTAGTGATGTAGGTACTACTACCTTAAAGGCTTTATGTAATGATAATAATGGGTTTTCTATTTATACTATTGGCGCTTCAAATAATACAGAAGGTAATAATAAACTTGTTAGCAATGTAAGTACACAATACGATATAGCTACAGGTATAGCTACTTCTGGTAATATCTCTAACTGGGCGATGAAGCTAACACCAATTATTGGCACCTATACGCCAACTATGACAGAAGGTTATGATAACCAATATGTAGCTGTGCCAAATATCTGGACTAAAGTAGCATCACGTACATCTAATACTGACGTATCTACAGATTCTGATGTAGCGGGGTCTTCACTTACTACTACGTACTCTTTGTATGCTTCACCGGCTCAACCAGCGGGCACATATAATGGGCAAGTAAAATATGTATTAATTCATCCTAGTAGTGGGGCAATGAACTTAATTAGCCTGCAAATGGCTTTATATAATGCTTTAGGCAACCCTACTACTACGGTAGATGGCAGCCCTACCGGTACTAAGTATTATCGTATGCAAGATATGACGACTGCTATTTGTGATGCGGTTACGGTGATTGGTGGTGGCTCGCAGATTCAGCTAGTAGATGATAGGCCAGATAGTAATGGTATAAGGAAACTATATTGGGCTACCAAGCTAGATGACGGTAATTGCTGGATGACACAAAACTTAGACCTAGATTTAATGGCAGGCACTACTTTTACGCATGCTAATACAGATTTAGGCTGGACTAATCTTGATACTGAAGCTACCTGGACGGTGGGCGAAGGATACAGCACTATACCTTGGGACTACACGGCTGGCAAATTTACGGGGTGGAGCAACCAAACTGCTCTGCCATATTCTGCCGACCCTGGTGAAAAGTATTATTACACATCCAACACCACAAGCAATGATGCTACATTTAATTCTATGACACAATGCCTAGAGGCTGGACATACTCAGGCAGATTGTGAACATTATCATGCCGGGAATTACTACAACTGGACTGCTGCGGTAGCAGGTAGCGTGAGAGATTATGGTGATGCGCCAAATTCTATTTGTCCAGCTGGCTGGAGATTACCTAAAACATCTATGGATGAGTTCGCCAACCTTCTGGTAACATATAATGTCATACCAAGTATATCTTCTACGTCTTACGTGACTAAAAATAATGTCAAAATTGGTTTTAACATTATTCGAAATTATCCGCTGTTTTTCGTGCGGTCCGGTTACGTCAATGACGGCATATCTCGCGACGCAGTATCTTACGGCGGCTATTGGTCTAGTACGCTCCGCAACGTCAATGATGCAAGGTTCTTAGACTTCAATAATACTAGCGTCAACCCGGCCAACTTCAGATACAAAGTTACCGGGCTTCCTATCCGCTGCCTGGCGCGGTAATTATGAGAATTACTCCTTTAAAAGTAAATACTAATTTGTGCTATAATGTAGTTACATTAATTGGAGGTGAGTTATGTGTGGAATTGTGGGGTATGTGGGAAAAAATGAGGCCCAAGGGTTTTTGCTGTCTGGGTTGAAACGGTTGGAGTATCGTGGCTACGACTCAGCGGGGATGGTAACTTTGGCGGAGGATGGTACAGCGACGCTAATTCGTGCAAAAGGTAAAATTGTAAATTTGGAAGAGAAATTAGCAAAAAACAAACGCGATGATAAAATTGGCATCGGGCATACGAGGTGGGCTACACATGGTGAGCCAAGCGAAGAAAATGCGCATCCGCACCAGGCTGGTGATATATTTGTGGTGCATAACGGTATTATTGAAAATTATAAAGAACTAAAAAAGACTTTGACGGAACACGAATTTAAATCGGAGACGGATTCGGAAGTTTTGGCAGCACTGATTAATTCATTCTATAAAGATGGTAAGTATCCGCTGGTAAATGCGGTGGTGCAGGCATTAAAATTGGTGCAAGGTACATATGGTATTGCAGTGGTATCACGTAAAAATCCGGATGAGATAATAGTGGCTCGTAGCGGCTCGCCCCTAGTGATAGGTATAGGAAATGACGAAACTTTGATCGCTAGTGACGCTTCGGCGTTGGTGGGGCACACCAAGCGGGCGATTTATTTAAATGATGGTGAGGTGGCGCGGATTACTAAAAATAGTATTGAAGTAAAAACTCTGAATGCGGAGCCAGTATCGGCAAAAGTAGAAGAGATTGAAACGAACTTGGCGGCGATACAAAAAGGTGGGTATGAGCATTTCTTGCTGAAGGAAATAATGGAACAACCGAGTTCCTTAAAGGAAACTTTGCGTGGGCGGGTGAATGTGAAGGATGGCACAGTGCATTTGGGCGGGCCGGGGCTAAGTGAAGCGGAACTTCGTAAAATTAAACATCTGATAATAGTGGGGTGTGGTACGGCGTACCACGCGGGACTTTTGGCTGGCTACTATATAGAGCAATTTACGCCGGAGATCACAATAGAAACGGTGATAGCTAGTGAATATCGCTATCGGTCTGCCTACATTCCGAAAGATTCGGTGGCGCTGATTGTGTCGCAGAGCGGGGAAACGGCCGATACTTTGGCGTGCCTTCGTGAAATCAAGAAACGGGGAATTAAAACGATTGGCATAGTAAATGCGATTGGTTCAACCATTGCACGTGAGGTAGATGGCGGTACCTATGTACATGTGGGGCCGGAGATATCGGTGGCGTCTACTAAAGCATTTACTTCGCAAGCGATTGCGATGGTAATGTTTGGGCTGACTATTGCGCAAGCGAAGGGAGTAAAACCAGGAGTTTTGCGAAGCTATGTAGAAGAAATTGCTAAGCTGCCGGTAGAAATTGGCAAAGTGCTAGAAGTGGCACGGCCGGAAGTGGAAAAGATTGCGAAGAAATATGCTGAATACGATCATGCGATATATTTGGGGCGAGACACGGCTTATCCTACGGCGATGGAAGGTGCGTTGAAGCTCAAAGAAATTTCATATGTAGATGCTAATGCGTATGCATTTGGAGAATTGAAGCACGGGCCGTTAGCACTAGTGGACGATAGATTCTTTGAATTCGCGCTTTTGCCGAAGGGGGTATTGTACGATAAAGCGATTTCTAATATAGAAGAAGTTATGGCGCGAGGTGGACATGTGATAGTGGTTACTAATGCCGATGATTTTGATTTGCCGGTAGAGAATGTTGTTAAAATTACAACATCTATAGAAGTATTTGCGCCAATCTTGATGAATTTGGTGTCGCAACTGTTTGCTTACTACATGACGATAGCGAAGGGCTATAACGTAGACCAACCGCGTAACCTTGCGAAATCCGTGACGGTAGAATAACGTAAAAATATTGTTTGATATTTTGATTATACTTATGTATAATTGTAGATAGGATAATTAGCGGTATTTTGGATAAACATGAAAAATGTATTTAAATTAAAGATTGATAATGTAGTTATAGGATTATTGGTTTTTGTAACATTGATATCTGGTGGGATTTTGGCATCTGTAAAAGTGAAGGCGGATGATACCACGGTAATAGACGAAGTGACTGTTATGATTCCGGTGGCGTGTTCGATGAGAAGTGACAATGCGACTGCTAATCCTCATACCTATGAGTTGATGTCTGGCGAATACAAATCTGATATTGGTATTACAAATATTCAAGTTTTTTGCAATGATTTTGCCGGATTTGCTGTTTACGCGATAGGCGCTTCTAACAATACGGATGGAAACACTGATTTGGTAGGGCAAACGTCTAGCCAGACTATTCCTACTGGTACTAATACTACCGGCAGCGTAAGCAACTGGGCGATGAAGCTTATTAAAGTTGCAAACACTACATATAATCCAGATAATTTATCTATTGTTACTGGTTATAATGATTATCATGCTGTGCCAAGTGACTATACTAAGGTGATCGAATATAAGAATAATAGTGGTTCTGCTACTACGGATCAGAGTTTGGGCGCTCATATCCAAACGACTTATGCGGCGTCGGCATCTGCTTCGCAGGCGACAGATACTTATGTGGGACAAGTGAAATATCTTTTGGTGCATCCAGCTACTTTGGTACCGGGAACATATACGCTGGCGTATAATGGAAATGGTGCCAGTAGTGGTAGTATGCCTAGTGAAACTGGGATTAAAAATTACGAAACGCATACATTGAAGAATAATGGTTATACTGCTCCGAGTAACTATACTTTTGCTGGATGGTGTACAATCCAGGATACTAGTGCTACTACCCAAAATCCACAAACCAGTTGTAAAGGCGTGAGTTATGCCAACCAAGCAACCTTGCCGGCTAACCCAGATGCGTCTGCCACAAGTGACGGAACGTTTACGCTTTATGCTTATTGGAAGAAGAATTAATTAATATTTCGTAAGGGAGAGGTTGGATTTTGTTTTTGACTTTTTAAAAACAGCCAAAAAAGATATAATAGGTATAGGTAAAAAAGTGAAGAATTATGCAGAGTAGTAATGAGTTTTCAGTGACGCCAATGAACCGAATGGTAGAATTGAATCCTGGTGAAACTTATAATTTTTCTGTGACTGTGTCAAATCCGGCTAATTCGGTTAAGAATTTTGATTATAAGGCTTATGCGGCGCCATATAGTGTGGCGAATGCAGAATATGATGCGGACGTTACTACAAAAACGGACCATACTCGTATGACGGACTGGATCACTATACATGAGCCTAACGGGACGTTGGCGCCAAATGAAACTAAAGAAATTGAATACACCATAACGGTGCCGGAAGATGCGCCTGGTGGTGGACAATATGTTGCTATTATTATAAGTAAAGATAACGATAAAGATGCATACGGGAAAACGACGGTTAATAATATATTAGAGATTGCGAGCGTACTTTATGCTAAAGTAAATGGTGAAACTATTCACGAGGGTAGAGTCGTAGAAAATAATGTGCCGGGGTTTTTGGTGGATAATCCTATGACGATAAGTTCGTTGATTACAAATACTGGGAATGTTCATGAAATAGCAGAAATTGTAATCAAAGCTACGAATGTGTTTACTGGCGAAACGATTGCTTCTGCAGAACTTGACAACGGCGCTTATGCAGAGTTGATCATGCCGGATTCTCAGAAATTTGTAAGTAAGAAAATAGATGAACTGCCACTTCTAGGGATTGTAAATGTGAGACAAGATATTTATTATAATGGTGAAGTTTCTACGACAGAGAAAAATGTGTTGATTTGCCCGATTTGGTTCTTGATGTTGGTTGCATTGTTAGTGATGGCTATTGTGGCAAAAATCGTAAAAACAATCCACAGCCACAAGAAAAAGAAAGTAGCACAGTAGAAGAAAATAGGTGTTTATTGTATAATTAAGATATGCGGAAAAAGTCCGATTTTATTTTAAGATTCTGTTTAATTGTGGGGGACGCATTGGCGCTGATATTGTCTTTTGCAGTGGCTTATTTTGTCCGGGTGCATGTAGATCCGCGGCCGTATGCATTTGAGTCGCAACTTTTGGAGTTTACTTGGACGATAGTATTTTTGGTGCCAATAATGCTGGTGATATTGGCGGCGCTGGGGCTATATAAAAAATCTATTTTTTTGGGCCGGTCTAGATTTCCAGAAAGAATGCGCCTGGTGCTAGCAGCGGTGTTGTCTGTAGCAGCATTAATTGTATATGATTTCTTTGTGGGAGAGAATTTGTTTCCAGTGCGAGTGATGGCCGTAACGGCAATGGTGTTATGTTTTGTGTTTTTGCTGGTAGAGCGGATACTGGTAAGATTTATTGTGCGACAGATTTTTAGAAATGATTATGGTACAAAACGGGTGGTGATAATTGGAAATCATAAAAATACAGAATATTTAGCGGATTATATTACCGCTACACCGGAATGTGGTTATAGATTGGCGGGGGTTGTAGCGAACCGCAAATATATTCCGCGAGATTTGAAAACACACCAATATTCATCGCTCAAAGATGCTTTGAAAAAGGCGCGGGCAGATGTGATTTTTCAAACGGATGAAAAAAGTACAGAATATGTATATAAACAAGCAATTGCACGGCATCTTTTGTATTATTTTGTACCGAGCGAGACGGCGCTTTCTTCGCATTTTGGTGAATTGGAGTTAGTGGGGAATACTCCAGCAGTGCTAGTAATGGCAACGCCCCTAACTGGCGGGTACGCGGTAGTAAAGCGTACGTTTGATATTGTATTTAGTCTTGTGGCGATAATAATTACGTTGATACCGATGGCGATAATTTGGTTGATAATTAAGTTTTCCGATTTTAAACATTCGCCGATGTATGCAGATGATAGGCTAACACAATACAACCGGAAATTTAAATGTTATAAGTTTAGATCTATGAAATCCGAATATTCTGGACTGACAGCGGAAGAAGCATTTATTAAAATGGGGAAGCCAGAATTAATTAAAAAATACCGGCGGGATGGCGATTATATGAAAAATGATCCACGAATTACTAAGATAGGGAAGTTTATCCGGAAAACATCTTTGGACGAATTACCACAATTGTTTAATATATTAAAGGGGGATATCTCGTTGATAGGGCCGAGGGCGTTACTGCCAGGAGAGTTACGCGATTATGGCGACAGGTCTTTGCTGCTCACTGTGAAGTCTGGGTTAACTGGGTTTGCGCAGGTGAGTGGTAGGCGAGATATATCATTTGAAGAACGGCGGGCACTAGATATTTATTATGTACGGAATTGGTCGTTAATGCTAGATCTTTCTATTTTCTTCAAGACGATTGCGGCAGTTTTTAAAGGTGAAGGTGCTAAATAATGAAAGTTGCGCTGGTTTGTGATTGGCTAACAAACGTGGGTGGTGCAGAGAAGGTGCTTCTTAGGATTCACGAATTATATCCAGAGGCGCCGATTTATACTTCTAAATATGATCCGAAAGGGATTGATTGGTTTAAGGATGCAGATGTGCGGACGGGTTGGTTGCAGAAGTTCCCGAGCAAGATGCGGCGGGTGCTAGGGCCTTTTAGGCAATGGTATTTTTCACATCTGGACTTATCAGATTATGATTTAATTATATCGGTAACTGGGGCGGAAGCTAAAGCCGTGAAGTCTGGTAGGCGCCTTCACGAGGCGGGGAAGAAAAATGTGAAGTGCCCGAATGGACTTCACGTCTCTTATTGTCATGTGCCGACGCAATATTATTGGCAGATGTATGATGATTATGTGAAGAACCCGGGGTTTGGAGTGCTAAATCCGTTTGTGAGGTTTTTCTTTAAACTGATGGTGCGGCCTTTACGGAAAGCAGATTTAAAGGCGGCACAGAACCCGGATTATTTTGTGACGATTAGTGAATACGCGAAAGATGCGATAAAAAAGTATTATGGGCGAGAAGCTGTGGTGATACACCCACCAGTGGAGATTGACGATTTTAAAATAAAGTCTAGCAAAAAGCAAACGAAGCAAGGAAATAAAATTACGAAAAAACAAGGGGCGGGTTCTACACAGGTTGTGGAAAACTTGGACCTAGCTAAAACATATATTACTACCGCGCGTCAAGTGAACTGGAAAAGATTAGACCTTGCGGTGAAAGCCTGCTTGATGGCCCAACGGCGTCTAGTAGTAATAGGCGAGGGGCCCGAGCATAAAAAACTGGTAAAAATGGCAGAAGGTTCGGATTTAATAAAATTTTTGCCGTTGATGAAGAAAGAAGAACTAGCTGTGTATTTAGCGCAGGCGAAGGGGTATTTGTTTCCCAGTTTGGAGCCGTTTGGTATAGCACCAGTAGAAGCGCTGGCAGCGGGGTGCCCGGTGATAGGCTTTGCCGAGGGCGGGTCGCGCGATTATATTAAGAATGGTGAAAACGGAATTTTGTTTAAAGAACAAACGGCTAAATCTTTGGCGGAAGCAATTTTGAAGTTTGAAAAAATGAAATTTGATCGTGAAAAGATTTCTAAAACTGCGGATGGTTTTGGCGTGGCGAGGTTTGATACGGAAATTGTGAATTTTGTGAAGGAAAAGACGGGTAAGAAAAATGCAAAAGATAACTAAGCTTTATAGAGGATTGATTTATATATTGCCAGCGGTGTTGTTTTTTTCCTACTGGCCATGGATAAATTTTGGCGCCAATAATACGATGAATTTTGATTTATCTCTACCATTAATATGGTTGGTATTGTTTGATCTATTGGCGTTTGTGATGATTATGCGAGAACGAAAAATTAAAACTATATTCAAGAAGTGGCCATGGTTGTTGTTCCCTGGCTTTTTAACTTTATCGTTGATATGGTCACATGATTTTTTACGGGGTTTTTTGATTGTCGGTGTTTTATGGTTGCTGTATTTTGCAGTTTTTTCGTTTGTAATTTTTAAAGACAAGGTTAATGACGAGAAATTCAAGAAAAATTTCTTTAAAATATTTTTTGCGATTAGTCTATTGAGTTGTGGGTGGTGTGTTTTGCAATGTGTACTGGATGCGGCAGGCGTGTCTAGTGATTATACTTTAATGTGTAAGGGGTGTGTCTACAAAACGTTTGGTTTTCCGCATCCAAATGGGTTTGCGGCTGAGCCGCAATTTATGGGGAATTTGTTACTTGCGCCGATAATCGTTTCGCTGTACTTATTAGTTAATAAGAAATTTTTTAGCAGGAAAAGTTTATTATTAATGTTTTTTGTTTTTGTTGCAACATTATTCTTGACCTTGTCTCGGGGGGCGATTTATGCGTTCTGCATCGCAATGATATGCTTTACTGTAATGCAAATTGTAAAAACGAAAAAGTGGAAAGTCTTGCTAATCTGGCCAATAGTATTACTAGCTTCGCTGTTTGCGTTGAATATGCAAGGAGTCTTTTCGGAACTATCTAAGACTAATGATACTTATGTTTCTGGGGTGAGTAAAGCCATTAATCAATTAACTTTAGGTATTGTAGATTTGGGCGGGAGCCAAACGAAAAAGGATAATGACAATCTTCAGATTAGGGAAATACAGGGCGAAGCTCAAATTAATGAGATGCAGGGCGAAGCGCTGTCGGATGAAGAAATAAAAAATCAAGAAGAGGGGGAGGTAGGGGTTGAAAATGCGGTGTTTGATGGATATGTAGAAGTTTCTACCAATAGTAGAGTGACTATGTGGAAGAGTGCTTTAAGTTTGTGGTCTAAGAGACTGCATACTATGGCATTTGGAGTAGGGATAGGCAGCGCTCTGTTTTCTATATATGAAAATGGTCTACTAGATACTTCTCGAGAAATCATTAACAACCAATATGTGAGTTTACTATTGGAAACTGGGATAGTTGGAATTATATTATTGATATGGTCTCTATGGCTAGTTTACAAAGTGTTCTCTAAAAGTTCGGACAGAATAATGCTATTTTCATTAATGATTGCTTATATGGTGTCAGCATTGTTCTTTTCTGGATTGCCGAATGTGTTGCATATTTATTTGCTGCCGGTGATTTTGATGGTTACACTTGGCGACGAAAAAAGTTCGTATCGTAAATAGTGGCGCCGTGATTTTTATAGAATTGTTGAGATGTTTCGCGGCCGTTGCCGCAAGTGAATTCTAAATTGTGACAGCCTTTTTCTTTGGCCCAGTCTAGCATGGCATCCCAGAGGGCGGAGCCGATACCTTTGCCGCGGACAGTTTGGTCGGTGACAAAATCTTCAAGGTAGGCATTTTTGCGGATGATGGGCCCCATATGAATAGAAAGGGTGGCAATGCCAATGATTTGATTGTTGTCGTCTATGGCAACCAACATATCGTGATAAGGGGAAGTAATGAGCTCATCGAACCATTCTTGGGGAATTTCGCCGCGGTCTTTGCCACTGCGAGATAGTTGGATGAGGAGTTTACGGATTTGATCGGCGGTTTCGGGGGTGTATTTTTCTAGTTTGGTAATTTTCATAAGATTTCTCCTAACTTAGTTTTGAGTTCTTCGGCGAGGGTGGTGATTTTTGCTTTGTCGTCTCCCCACATGGTAATACGGATAAGGTCTTCGGTGCCAGAGGGGCGGACAAGCAGGCGACCATTTGTAGACTTGACTTTTTCTTCAAATTGTGCTAGTATATCTTTAATGGCGTTAGACGTCGCTAGGTTGGATTTTTGTGCTGGCGTGGCGTCTAATGTGAGATTGACTTGGGGATATTTGGTGATGATATTGGCGAGTTTAGAAAGGCTTTTACCAGTGGTGGCGATGGCTTTAGTAACAATGAGGGCAGTGAGCATGCCGTCGCCGGTGGCTTCGCCAGGAAGGATGATGTGTCCAGATTGTTCTCCGCCGATGGCGATATGTTTTTCGCGCATGGCGGCGGCGACATTGGAATCACCGACTGGAGTAATCTCTAGCCGGAGTTTATGGTCTTTGGCCCAATTCAGGATGCCTTGGTTGGCCATGACGGTAACAGCAATGGAATCTAGTTTGAGATAGTCTGCAAGGATGGCGATGATTTGGTCGCCATCTACAATCTCACCGTTTTCATCTATCATGAGGACACGATCTCCATCACCGTCAAAAGCGACGCCATAATCTAGCTTTTGGTTTTTGACGAGATTTTGAAGTTGCTCTAAGTGAGTACTGCCACAATTATGGTTGATTTTGGTGCCATAGGAATCATCGGCATTGATGAGTTCTACTTTGGCACCGAATTCTTCGAAGATGGTTTTATTGATGGCGCTAGTGGCACCGTTGGCGCAATCCATGCCAATGTGGAGGTTGGAAAAAATGATACTTTTGAGATGCTCGCGTAGATGGTCTTTGTATATATCTATGGCATCTTCGTGCAAACTTTCACGGATGCTGGGAGAAACAGTAGAGTAAGTTTGGGGATTATCTAGTGCATTTTCAATGGTTTGGCGGCCTTTTTCGGATAGTTTGATACCAGTACCGTGAGGGCCACGTTCGAAGATTTTGATGCCGTTATCTGTATATGGGTTGTGGGAGGCAGTGACATCTATGGCGATATCGAAGTCCATTTTGGTGAAACAATAATTGATAGCTGGAGTAGGTAAGACGCCAACATTGCCATATTCTATGCCGAAAGTTTCCAGAGCGGTTTCTAGATCGGCTAAGATCCATTCGGTGGATTCACGAGTGTCGCCGCCGATGAGGACTTTGACATTGTCGCCGGTATAATCGATGAGACCTTTGATGATGTTGGTAAGAAAATCTGGGGTGAATTGATCGGCTTTTTGACGGATACCGTCGGTGCCAAAATATTTCATAGTAAACTCCTAATTACTTTGATAGTTAAAATAATATCTTCCATGGTGCTACCGCGAGATAAATCTGCGAGTGGGATGGTGAAGCCTTGAATAATAGGGCCGGCGATGGTAAAGCCGCCGAATTGCTCTAAAGATTTATATAAAATGTTGCCAGAGTTTAAGTCTGGCGTGATTAAAACATTAGCTCTACCTTCAATTTTAGAAGTAGGGAATTTTTTGGCGGAGATTGTGGGGTTCACAGCGGCATCTAGCTGCATTTCACCGTCAATTAGCCAATCTGGATGATCGGTGTGGATTTTTTCAATTACGAAATGAATTTTTTCGAGATCGGGATTTTTGCCGCCGCTGCCATTGGTGGAATAGGAAAGCATGGCGATTTTGGGCTGTTCATTATAATAAGTTTGATAAGTTTTGGCGGTATCTTCAACTATAGTATACAGTTGCTCTTTGGTGGGGATCTTGTTGACTCCGCCATCGGCGAGAGCGAAATGCTGGCCTTCTTTTTCGCAAATGAAACAACTAGAGAAATAATTAGATTTTAATGGTAAGTGGTTTTTGTATGCTATAAGGACATCGCGCGAAGAATAATCTAGACCGGAGATCATGGAATCGGCTTGATCTTGGGCTAATATTTCGGTGGCATCGTTGAGGTTTTCAGTGTTGATGAACTCTATTTCTGGAAAACCCTGGATGGCTTTTTGGACGATAGGGTTTTCTAATTCTGGTATGAGGATTTTCATAGGTAAATTATAGCACACAAAATAGCCCCAGGAGGTGGGGCTATTTTGGAAGAGTGGAATAGATTATTTATCTACTACTTCACCTTCGACGGGTTCGTCGTCGGAAGATTTGTCGCCTTTTTTGTCTTCTGATTTAGCGCCGTCGGCAGAAGCTTGATACATCTTGGCGCCGATAGGCATGATTTTATCAGAAAGCTCTTTGGTGGCCTCTTCGTACTTTTCTTTGTCGGCGTCGGTGTCGTTTAGTACCTTGCGGGCCTCTTCCACAGCTTTTTTGATAGTCTCTTTATCTTCGTCGCTAATCTTATCCTTGTATTCATCAGGTATTTTTTCGGCTTGATAAATGGTGTTTTCTAGGTGGTTTTTAGCGTCGATGCCTTCCTTTTTCTTTTTATCTTCTTCAGCGTGAAGTTCGGCTTCTTTTTGAGCTTTTTCGATATCTTCTTTACTCATGTTGCCAGAGTTTTGGATGGTGATAGATTGCTCTTTGCCAGTGCCTTTGTCTTTGGCGGTAACGTTTAAGATGCCGTTAGCGTCTAGATTGAAGGTAACCTCAATCTGTGGCACGCCGCGTGGAGCTGGTGCGATGCCGTCTAGGATAAAGCGGCCGAGAGATTTGTTGTCTTTAGCAAATTCGCGTTCGCCTTGAAGGACGTGGATTTCTACCTGAGGCTGATTGTCGCTGGCAGTAGAGAATACCTCGGACTTAGATGTAGGGATAGTAGTGTTACGCTCAATTAACGGAGTGCGGACGCCGCCCATGGTTTCGATACCAAGAGTAAGTGGAGTAACGTCTAGGAGCAATACATCCTTGACATCGCCTTGAAGTACGCCGCCCTGGATAGCTGCACCTACGGCTACAACTTCGTCTGGGTTGACGCCCTGCATTGGGTCTTTGCCGAAGATGGCTTTAACTTTTTCTATTACGGCTGGCATACGAGTCATACCGCCGACCATCACGATTTCGTCGATATCAGAAGTTTTGAGCTTGGCGTCTTTTAGAGCCTTTTCTACTGGCTCGGCTAGGCGATCTAGAAGTGGTGCAACCAATTCTTCGAGTTTGGCACGAGTGAGCGTATATTCAAAATGTTTTGGTCCATCGGCATCGGCGGAAAGGAAGGGAAGGTTGATATCGGTAGAAGTGCTCGAAGATAGCTCTTTTTTAGCCTTTTCGGCTTCATCTTTGACGCGTTGCATAGCGGCAGCGTCGCCCTTGATATCAATGCCGGATTCTTTCTTGAATTCATCTACTAGGAAGTTAACGATAATGTTGTCAAAATCTTCACCACCTAGGTGAGTATCGCCGTTGGTGGAAAGTACTTCAAACACACCGTCGCCGATATCCATGATGCTTACATCGAAGGTACCGCCACCAAGATCGAAGACGGCGATTTTCTCATCTTTTTTGCCTTCTAGGCCGTAAGCAAGAGCGGCTGCGGTAGGTTCGTTGATAATACGCTTTACTTCAAGACCGGCGATTTTGCCAGCATCTTTAGTGGCTTGGCGTTGAGAGTCGTCGAAGTAGGCAGGTACGGTAATGATGGCTTCGGTGACTTTTTCGCCAAGGAAAGCTTCGGCGTCGGCTTTGATTTTACTGAGAATCATGGCGCTGATTTCTTCTGGTGTGTATTCTTTGCCGTCCATTTCTACGGCTACACCGTTGCCTTTTTTGACGATTTTGTAAGGGCTGATTTCTTTGTCGCGTTCAACTTCTTTATCGGTGAATTTGCGGCCGATTAAGCGTTTGATGCCGTAAATAGTGTTTTTAGGGTTGGTTACGCGCTGACGCTGGGCGACTTTGCCCACTAGGCGCTCGCCTTTTTTGGTGACGGCTACTACAGATGGGGTAGTGCGATCACCTTCTGAATTAGTGATAACTTCTGGCTTGCCGGCTACCATATAGGCAAATGCCGAGTTGGTGGTGCCGAGGTCGATACCGATAATTTTGCTCATTATGATCCTCCTTTTTGAGTTTATTTTATTACGATTTTAATGATTTTTCTGGCACTCATGCGTGGTGAGTGCTAATCTTTCTCTATTGTAGCGCATTGGCACTCGGTTGTCAATAGTGCTAGCGAAAACTTGGCACTTGAGTTTCGTCTTGGAGCAGAAAGTGGGTTTTATGTTCATTTAACTTCTGCAGTCTTTGATAGTGTCAGCTATAATTTTAAAAAGTAACGTAATGATATGGGGGTTATCTGGTATAATGGGGATATGGCAATAGAGAGGTTAGTGGAGCCGACGCTGGCGGAAAGTAATTCAGAGGAAGAGAAGATTGAGATTTCGCTTCGCCCTACAAGTTTCAAGGAATATATTGGGCAGGAGCATCTGAAGAATAATATTAAGCTAGCTATAGAGGCGGTGAAAAAGCGGAGTGATGGTTCTACTTTGGATCACGTGCTTTTGTATGGTCCACCGGGGCTAGGGAAGACCACAATGGCAGGTGTGATAGCGCATGAGCTAGGCGCGTCTTTGCGTGTAACTTCTGGTCCAGCGATAGAACGGGCGGGGGATCTTGCATCTATTCTTACCAATCTAAAAGATGGCGACGTGTTATTTATAGATGAAATCCATCGTTTGCGTAGGGCGGTAGAAGAGGTGCTTTATTCCGCAATGGAAGATTATAAGCTAGATATTGTGATAGGTAAAGGTCCGGCGGCACGGAGTGTGCGGTTGGATTTGCCACATTTTACGGTGATAGGGGCTACTACGCGTACGGGGTCGCTTGCGGGGCCACTGAGGGATAGGTTTGGCATAATTCATCGGCTAGAGTATTATAAAGAGCCAGAGATAGAACAGATTATTAATCGTACGGCGGGGATATTAAAGACGAAGATAGCCCCGGAGGCTACGGAGCTTTTGGCTACACGTTCGCGCTTGACGCCGCGCATTGCGAACCGGATTTTTAAGCGGGTGCGGGACTATGCGGACGTAAATGGTGATGGAATTATAGATACAGCGATAGCTACGGATGCACTTAAATTAATGGAAATAGATTATCTAGGTCTAGATCCGGCGGATAGAAATATGCTAAAGCTGATGTATGAAAATTATGGTGATAAACCGGTAGGGCTTACTACTATTGCGGCGCTCACTGGTGACGAGGCAGCTACGATAGAGGATTATTACGAACCGTATCTTTTGCAATTAGGCTTGCTGGCACGTACACCACGGGGAAGGATGGTGACGGAAAAGGGGAAGAGACATTTACAAAATGAGAAAAATGTGCTATAATTTGAATAAGTGGGTTTTTGATACCCTAAAAAGGAGTAATTTATTATGGATGAAAGTCTAGCCAAAATTCGCCATGAGCGAAGCAAAAAAGATTTTCCGGGCCTTCGCCTAGAAGATGATGAGTATGTAGAATTTGCTTTTAAACGAGCGAAGATTTGTCTTTTTCTGATATTCGGTGGAGTAGGTCTTGGACTAGCCGTGGTGCTACTAGCGTTTTTGTTGGTGTTAATGGGACAATCCATGATAGATGAAATGGGGCGAAATTTCTTGTTTATTATTTTGGCGGCGCTACTTGCGGCGGCGATAATTATTGGTTTAATATCGCTGACGGTGCATCGAGGAAATAAGCTATTTATCACGAATAGGCGGGTGATTCAGATGGTGATGACTTCGCCGGTGGTGAATTCAGTAAACATTATTGATTTGAGTTCGGTGGAGGACGCGAGCTTTAGGCAAGAGAATTTGCTACAAAGTTTGTTCCATTATGGAACGCTGAGATTATCTACGGTGGGCGATGAAACGACCTATACTTTTAAGTATTCAGATATTACAGGTGAACAGTTAAAAGAAGTAACGGATCTAATTTCTAACGCTAAAAAGCGTGGTCGCAAAAAGAAAGAGACAGAAGAATAATTAATTAGTTGCGGTTGGATTTGATGTAATCGTCTTCTTTTTCTAGGTCGGCCTTGAGGATGTATTCTTTGCATTTACCTTCATTACAATTGGCTGGCGTGTAAGAATAGGAGCTGAGGGAATCGCCGAGATTGAAGCCGAGCGGATCTGTCCAGAGGGCTGGGTCTATTACTTTGACGTTTTCTTCGGAGATGAATTCTGGGTAATAGCCGTGGTCTTTGTAAAAGCTTTCTTCTATGGCATAATACATAGCATTGATGGCGGTCTTGCGGTCTTCGTCGCGTTGCATGGCATCTATGTTGGATTTTTGCACGAAGAAAAGGACGAGCGCTAGCGTAGCGAATACGGCCACTATGATGATTTCTAATACGGTAAAGCCTTTTTTGGAGTTCATAAAGGTATTATACCATTTTTCTTAAGTATTTTAATCTCAAAACTGAGTTTTTTGCGCTTACGTTGCATGCTTTAAAGTGGGGGCTTGTCCGAACGTATTTCATAAAAACTTCAAAACCATATTTTTCTCAGCGAATTGCGGAAAGCAACCAAAATAATACTTTCGCGACTCGCTCGCTTCGGCCCATCGTTATGGGCGAAGCTTCGCTCATTCCGCTCCTCGTTAGTCGCGTACGGTCGCGAGAAGTATTATTTCTGGTTGCTAGAAACTTACTAGCAGGCGATTTCAAATGCTTCAAAAAAATAGAGTTTTGAAGTTTAGAAACCTAGGTTGAGATCACCCGCTGGAATGACTTACCGGGCGAGGCAGCGGATAGTTCGTCCAGCATTTCTGCCACCATTAACTGATGCCGGGGTCACAGTGTTTTTATCAAAATCGGAACGATAAGCCCCCTCATAACTAATGGCTACGCTAGACCAATAATTACCATATGTGCTTGAGCTGTTTAACGCATTGTTATAAATACTGCCTCCTCGCACAAACCACAAAGGAGTTTTACGAATGTTATTGAAACCATTTTCTGTGTAGGAAGTGCTAGTTTTGGTCGCTATAATGCTTTGTCTATATAACAACTCTCCAAACTCATAAACAGACTGGTTGGCATTAGTAGCTATAGGTAATCTCCACCCTTTAGGACAAATAGAGTTAGGAGCGTTAGTATATTGTGTAGTAAGACTACTAGAATCATTAGATGCTATAGCCACAGTCCAGTTATAGTAATTGCCAGTATGATAGTGTTTGCAATCTCCTTCTGTATGATTTGCTGCTATACACTCAGATAGTGAATTGTATTTTATATCATCTGATGTAGAGTTTGATGTATAGTAATATACATCACCGGGGTCTGCAGAATATGGATAGGTATTTTGATTAGACCAATTAGGAACAGAAGTACCGTTTACTGGTAGGTTATATCTACCATTAGTGGTATCTGGTTTCCATGTAGCATTACTATCAAAACTATTTGGATTCCAGCCTAGGTCTGTATCGTTATGGGTGTAGGTTCTGGTGGTGTCTATATCAAAGTCTAGGTTCTGCGTCATCCAACAATGCCCGTCCTTTAGTTTAGTTACATAATATAGCTTATTATCTCGTATGTCTACTAGTTGGGTAGTAGTGGCTTCTCCGGTTCTAGTGACGGAATTGCATATATCACTAGTCATATCCTGCATAGTAAAGTAATAATTGTTGTCTATGCTTTGATATTTTTGTTTGCCGGTTGTAGCAAAAGCGGCATCTATGTCCGGTATAGTATTATGGGGGTTATTATTTGGATGTACCATTAAGTATTTTACCCTCCCCTCATAACTTCCAGCAGGCTGGACTGAACTAGCGTAGATGTTGTAAGTAGTATTAAAGTAGGAACCAGTAATATTAGTATCTATGGTCATATTAGTGCCAGAAGTTCTAGAAGCTACTAAGGTATAGCTACTTGGTACTACATTATAGCTATTATAACTATTCATAATAGTAGGTGGGGTTAATTCACTGCTACTACCAGTACCTATTCCTGGTATTAATTTCATGCCCCAAAAGGAAGGAGTAGAGGTATCTATATTATCACCATTGGCATATGCTCCTGTATGAATATTATAATGTTCATCTAGATTACTAACTAGATCTGTATTGCCATCTATATTATTACTGGTACCTATGGCATAGATACTATAGCCATTATTATCATTGCAATACGTATTAATTCTAGTATTACCTATACCTTCTTCATACTGTCCACCATTAAGAGATGCATGGTGTGGAGTAATTACAGAACTACTTAATGTGCAGGATGTAGATAGGGTGAGAGTGACGCTATCTGAACCACTATTAGAATTAGAACCTATGGCGGAGCTATGAAGAGAAGATAAAACTATAGCGGAAATAAAGATTAGTGGAATACCAATTACTAATATATTGCGGAAAGTATAGTAGAAGAAATCTGTATAATTATTGGTTTTATTACTTTCTACTTTTATTTTAGACTTTGTGGTACTATAACCCATATGCATCACCTTGTTTAATTTCTTAATCTTTGTGATGCCATTTTGTGTAAACGGGGTAGTATTACAAAAATGGCACCGCAAGGGTGCTACATCCTAATTGCCAACTAAGCAAGTTACACAATTAAAATTCCTTACGGTACCATTAAAATTGTGTAACTAGCATTATTAAAAAATGCTTAGTTTTGGAAATTAGAATGTAGCAATTTGATTATAACTTGATGCGGGGTTTATTGCAATGGATTTGTGACAATAAAAAATCCCCGAAGGGAAATGTTACTCGTAATCTGGTAGTACCGACTGGGCTTGAACCAGTGACCTTGGGCTTATGAGTCCCACGCTCTAACCAGCTGAGCTACGGTACCACTCTTATATATTATATCATAGATTTGGGATTTAGTATACCTTGGCGGAATAATTTGTGATTTGCCAGATAGGATTAATGGCTAGAGAACCAATTATTCATCTAGCTCTAAGATTAAGGTGTTTTGGTCTTGGTCGAAAAAGTAGCGATAGTTATATTCATTGCCTGTGTTATCGGTAATGGAAAAACGGTAAGTAAAACCTTTTTCTCCGCTAAGTTTGAGAGTGTAGCCTAAATCGCCGGCGTTGATAATTTCTACGTTGCCTTGTCCCTCCCCAGACCAAAAACTGACAAATGGTTCATCACCAAATTCGAATTGGACGATGGTTCCGTCGGCAGTATCGTAGCCGCTGCGATAAATGCTGTCGTATTTTTCATGACTGCCAAATGCGACTGCGAAAATGATGGTTGCGGCAACGGTGATGATGGTAGTAATAATGCGAGGTTGCCATTTATGGAAAATGCCAAAAATGAAGATAGGAATAATGCCGAAACAGTAAATTAGAGTGAGCAAATGGTTGGGGAAATCATTGTCAAAGCCGCGAACAATACCTAAGCCAACATAGGCAAGAAAAATAGTCATAGAGGAAAGGATTAGGCCAGAATACCACTGGTCTTTTTTCATATACCAGGCGATAAAACCGGCTGGAAGAGTAAGAAGGGTAATTTTAAACCAATAAGGGTAGTAGCCGAATAATTGCCAGCCCATAGAGTTGAACGGAACTTGAATGAGATAAACGAGTGGTTGTGAGATTAGAAAGAAAACAAAAACTTTAAGGGCGGATTCGGATGGCTTTTTGCAGTTGACGATAACTAGGATAGCAGGAAGCACCCACCATTCTGCGGTGACAGCGATGTCGTGAAATGAATTGCCGTCTGGGACGAGCATAGCCATTAAGGCGGTGTAGACACCCATTGCGATGGCAAAAATGATAACAATTGGCCAAGACATATTTAGCTCGCCGAAGATTTTGTGTAAGAAATTAGTTTTCTTGGAAGAGGTAGGCTTTTTGGTTTGGATGGTTTTGGCTTCTGATTTGGTTAGAGTTGTTTTACTTGTTGTCATATTTTAATTATAGCAAAAAAGCTGTAGCTATGATAATATAATGCTTGTGCTATAATGTAGATATGAGAAGAAAGAGTTTATTGGTTTTTGGCGTTTTTAGTGCATTGGTTGCGACTTTGATGTGTCGTAGCGTATATGCACTTGATAATTCATATACGGTGACTTATCCGTATTATGCATTTGTTGAAAATCCGGATGAACCATGGCAAACGGTTTGGGATGCGTTGGATGCGACTGGTACTGTTGAGTATAGTGACTAATATTTTGATGCGCCGTCTATGGGTGACCACCCAGAGCTTCGTGCAGTTTCTTATGCTTTGGCGTTGGCTGGTTATGAAAATCAGGCTGATGGGTATCCTTCTGATAGTTCCACGCCGAATCCGAAGCTGACGAAGTTTTTGGGCGAGCTGGGTTTTGACGATTATGATAGTTGGGATGAATCTTCAGAAAAAAATGGACATTCTATGGGTACGACTATTGCGCGAAAAAAACTTCCGAGTGGGCAGGATCTAATTGTGGTTGCTCCACGTAACTATAATTATATGACCGAGTGGCTTTCTAACTTTAATGTTGGAACGAGTGGTGACCATGTTGGTTTTAACGAATCTGCTGAACTGATTGTGGAGAGACTGAATGAGTATATTTCTGATCGGCAACTTTCTGACTATAAGATTTGGATTGTGGGATACTCGCGTGGTGGTGCGGTGGTTGATTTGGCTGCTAGGAATATTAATGCTAATCTTTCTGACTATGAGATGTCGGCAGAAGATTTCTATGTTTATACTTTTGGAGCGCCGAGGGCTAGTAGTGTAGAAACTAATTATGCAAATATTCATGACGTAAAAGATGGGAATGACTTGTTGCTAGGCTACATGTTCCCGGAAGATTGGGGTTTTTATAATACTGGAGTTTATGAAGAGATCCATCCTGCTGATTTGGAGATTGATACTGCGGTTGTGGATATTTCGGATCTTGCGGATAGTTCTAGGGCGTTTAATGTACTAGCGGACAATGATGGTCTTACAAAAAGTGTAGGTGCCATGAAAGGCAAGGATTTTATGGATGACTGGATTCAATTTATAATAGAAAATGGTTTTACTAGGGAATATTTTGATGCCAATGTGAAGGCGCCGCTGTCGGCAATTATGCAGGCTTATCAGCTAAGGACTTTGGATAAGCAGAGTGAGTTTACTGGTTTTATTACTGATACTACTAATGGGTTGGCTGGTAGAGTTGCCGGGAACGCTTTTATAGATTTAACGAGCATGGGTTATGAGGATATAGGGGAAGCTCTTGCAAATTTTCCGCCCTATCAGGATCTTGTTAAAATTTTGAAAGGTACTGCAGACAGTGATGACATAGAGGATTTTGTTAGTCATTTGAAAACTTATGCTGGTGAATATAGTGATTATAATAATCCAGCGGTTACTGAAGAAGAATTTATTATTTTGAAAGAAAATATTCCTGAACTTATCAGGGTATTGGCGCCTTTTATTGTTGCTGATGCGAAATATACTCAAGAAACTTTTGGGGAGGAGTACTCGCTATTCTATACATATAGTTTAGTTTCTAATGCAAAAAATCTTGTCATTGGACATATTCCAGAAAGCATTATGCCGATTTTGAAGAGCCTGATTCCAAATGAGGGTGAGTCGTCTGGTGATGATGAGGATTTACCTGTGCCTAATACTGGCGCGATGTTTATAACTGAAGACTTTGCGAAGGTGGATTATCAATTCGTGACGATTCCACTGTCTATATTTGTAACGGTTGTTGTGATATATTTTGTAAAATCTCATTATTGGTTTAAAAGAAAAGATTAGGTTGGCTTGGATTGGTTTAAGGTAAATAAAAAATCCTCGAAGAGGATTTGGTTTTGGTACACCCTGGTGAGGCAGGTAGCAACTATGCTAAAGGAAGATTTGATAGGCGGGAATTGCCCACCTTATCTGTTATTCTCTCACTAAGGTACACTTTGGATTATAACATATTTGTGACGAAAATGGGGCTGTATCTGTAAAAGCCCAAAAAAAGTATACTCAAAATCTATTATATTTTATGCAAAAATAGTAGGGGGCCATTCCCACTATATTTTTGTTAATCTTTGTTGGCGGGGCAGACCCCCCGCAGGGTCTGGATATGTCCCCTGCGAAGCTAGGGGCGATTTGGGGTTAGCATATGGTTATTTGTTAGTGTGTTTGTTGCGATTATATAGACAAAATGCCATAAAAGAGAGGATGGCGAATGAAGCTCCGATTATACTGGATAGGATAATTTGGCTAGAGCCACTGTTTGTTTGTGAGTTGCTGCCTGTATCTGGAGTGTTTGCTATGTTTTCTGCGGATTCTGCGGTTTTTGTATCGTCTTGATCATCAATAGTATCGTCATCTTGGGTATCGTCGTCAGTTTGTGAGTCTTCCACTACATTTATTGTGATTGTATAGGACTGACCTTCTAGGATTTCTTCGTCATATGTTGCGAAGTTGGAGGATGCAGAGGCCGTGATGGTTGCAGTTCCTACGCTATTGGCTTTGACGGTTATGTCTTCTGAGTCCATGTCCAGGAAGATATTATCCGAATTTATTGATGCTATGTTGGCATCAGAGGTTGATAAGTCGATTTTCCCGGCAGAATTGGAGGCCGTAATGGAGAAAGTGGTTGATTCGCCTGGGCGTAAAGTTATGTCTTGTGTAGATACGCTAAACCCACCTACTGCAAAGGCTTTGAGTGGGGCTAATACGGCTACCATAAGAATAGTCGCTAGCTCTAGAAGTATTTTTTTCATAAGTTACCTCCCATAATAATTTTCTTTACTCTGATATAGTCGATAATGTCGATTCTATTATTACCATTCATATCGGCGGCTTTTTTGTAGACGCCAGATAGTTTTTCTATATCCATAATATCGTTTTTGATACTTAGATAGTCTGCGTCTGCAATTGCTCCGTCACCGTCAGTGTCGCCGAGTACGGCTATGCTGTATTCTTGTTCATGGCCGCCTACTATAATTTTGATTTTATCACCAGTTTTGATGGTTTCGGAATCAATTATATTGTCATTTTTGTCGTGATGTTCAAATGAATTGTCGCTTGGGGTAGTATGTATTTTGCTTGTAATGGCGGAGAAAGTGTCTTCGGGCTTTGCAATGATAGTGTCATCCTGGGCAGTTACGTCTTTATCAAAATTCACAATGAAGTCCGATAGGATAGTCAGTACGTGTTCGCCGAAATATTCAGTATAATTTTCATCTATGTATAATTTGTACCTTATAGTGTATTCTCCGACTTCAGTATATTCTGGAATTTGGTCTAAGACATAGTCTCCATTACTGTCTTCATACTTTATATGTGTACCGGATGGATATTCTAGACTCATATTGATTGTGTGTGGTGTGTTATCAAGTACGACAGTTTTATCGCTAGAATTATCAGTTACGGATAATTTTGCTTTCTTTATTTCGTACTGCAATGTTATATCGTCTATGGTATTATCGTCCCAGGTGTAATTATTGTTTTTTAGCGAGATAGTAGTAGCGTACAGTCCTGCGTTGGTGCCTTTGTTGCCAGAGATAGTCATAGACTCTTCATCATATCCTAAGACTGCAAAGGTAATTTCTTCTGTGTTATATGTATAATATCCGTCTGGTTTTGTTGGCTTTGCTATTTTCTTGGGTATTATATTAAACTGGATTGTAAAGTCTTGCTCTTGCTTATTATCGTCAAATGAAAAGTCTTCATATTTTTCATCCGTGAGTTTTAATTTGATGGTGGCCGTTCTGGTTCCGACATTCATATCGGATGAAGTGGCGCTTAGTATGGTATATTCTGAAATATCCAAATTGGAAACTGTTATGATATCATTCGGTATGGTTTCAAGTCCATCATATATCTTATCTTCGATAATGATTTCTGGGCTAATAATTGTTTTAGAATTATTTACTGAAACTATAATATCTATGTTTTCAACTATTTCATAATTATTAGTATCCTCTGGGATATATTTAGCTTTATATACAACATCTCCAGATTCAGTTATTACTTTACTTCCATCCATCCATTCAAATCCTGAAGGTAATTCTATCTCAGATAATTGCTGTCCAAAATCAGCACTCAATCCTGTTGGAACAGTATAAGTTGGTGTTGCTTTTTCAATAGTTACTTCTACATTTTTTGTTGATAAATATCCAAGCGCATTTTTTGCATTAACAGTAAAATATGTATCACCATATTGGAATTGATAATCACCTTCTCTTTGATAAGAGATATTAAAACCTACTCCCGTTGAAATTGGTCCAATTGGGCTAAAATTCATTATTTCAAGATTTTCTTCACGATCATCTTCTTCATGATAAATCAATTTAACACCTAATGATTCAATATCAACATGAGATAATGCTTTATAAGTATCTTCATACCCCGTTACAACTATTTCATCGGGTTCAATATGCCTATAATTTAAATTCTTATTTTTAACAAACTGCTTCGTTGCAGAATCTTTATATACATATATTTTTAATTCTTCTCCTTGAATTTCACCTTCATAATTTCTTTTAAACGTATTATCTTCAAAGTTTATAGTATCACCTAACATATAAACATTTGATAACTCATAACAATCTTCAAATGCGTGAGTACCAATTTTAGTAACATTTGCAGGTATTATTATTTTTTTCAAGTTACTGTTACCTGTAAATGCATAATTTCCTATTTCAGTAATATATTCTGGTATATTAGTATTACTTGGCTCATAGGCAAGTGCATCAGTGAATCCTACCAACAATTTATTTCCGTTTTCTACAATACCTAAATTATTTACTACTTGATATATTCCAGTAGTTGTAAGCTGTGTTTCGTCTTTTATCGGTGCATAAGCAAATGCATCTTCTGCGATATATTCAACATTCCATAATGAAATAGTTTCAACGCCAGAATTCCAAAAAGCCCTACTTTCAATTCTACCCGTTAAGTCAGCAACGTTTTTTAAATTTCTGCAATTTTCAAATGATGATTCTTGAATAACGTCCAAGCGATAACTAAATTCTACTTCTGAAATACCACTTCCATAAAATGCGTATTTCCCAATTGATTCACTATAAGATAAATCAACAGAAATTAACTTATAAGTACCATAAAATGCATATTCGCCTATATTTTCAGGTACCAAACCAAAGAAACCTAATTCAACACAATTATAAAATGCATAATCACCTATGTTATCAACAAAATCATTACTGTCGATTACTTCTACAGACAATAATTTTTTACAATTGTAAAACGAATAATTACCTATAGTTTTTATACCTGAAACCTTAATTGAAACTAATTCAAAACAATCTTTAAAAGCATAATCTTCAATCTTTGATATTGGAATATCCATTGATACTATTTTACTATTTTCAAAAGCATGAGTTCCTACTTCAATTTTATTATTAGAACCATATATATATTTAACCTTAGTACCTGCCAACGAATAATTTCCAATTCTAGTAAATGTACTAGGCAAATATAAATAAGTATATGATTCAATATCATTTCCTGTTTCTGCAAATTTAAAATTGTCGGCAAACGATGCAACTTGTTTTGAATCTATTACCTCAGGAACATATAATCTTTCAATTTCTAAATTATGATTTTTATAACCTGTTATTTCTACTTTTCCATTGGCTAAAGTATTATATTCCCAACCACTTTCATAATTATTTGGATTAGTAACCTGAATTTCTGTTGTTAAACTTCCAGTCTTAATCGTAACAGTCTGGCTACCAGTAGCTATAGGATCATAGTTTAAAATATCTACATTTGGCAATTCTCCTACTGATAGCTCTTCATGTGTACCATCAGTATAAGTAACATTTACCTTACTTCCCATTAAGTTTGTTATAGAATAGTAATTATATTGTGTAAGACTTAAATTTGTCGCATCAATATTTGAAATAACCTTATTTAAATCTTTGTAAACACCAAGTTCATCACAATATGTACCATCACAAAATTCTACATCTTTAAATGAAATTAAACCATAGCCATAATATTGATCCCAACCTTCTTCTCCTAAATCTTGCGCGTTATCCTTTAATATATCTACAACATTTTCAAATGTTAAATCTTTATTATATCCTTTTAATACTGCAACAGCTGCTACAGCGTGAGGCGTTGCCATTGATGTACCACTTATAGTTTCATGATCATCTCCATCTTTGTTTCCACGATTTTGTGAAATCCTAGTATCCTTTCCCATAATACTTTTAATACTCGTTCCAGGTGCTGCAAAAGTTATCTCCGCGCCATAATTTGAGAATGTAGATTTATTTAAATCTGAATCAACTGACGCTATTGAAATTGTGCTTTCAAAAGAAGATGGATAATGCTTCTTTGAAGTATTATCATTTCCTGCTGCTGCAACACTTATAATATTCATTTTTTTAGCAGAATCTATTGTTTGCTCTAATGCCTCATTATACCCATAACCTCCAAAACTCATATTAATAACATCTGCTTTTTTATAACGACCAATATAATTTATTGCAGCAATTATATCAGTATAATACATGCTTCCATCGTTAGAAACTTTAATAGGCATTATTTTAACATTAGAAGGAGTACCTTCAGCTATTGTTCCAGCTACGTGAGTTCCATGACCATCGACATCAGACATCTCAGTAGTTGAATCTTTTAAAACATTATAAAATTCGGTAATCTTCCCACCATAATACTTATTAAACAACGTCATATCACAACCTGTATCAATGATTGCAGCTGTTATTTGTTGCATATTTTCGTTGTGGGAGTTGGCAAAATCTACAGCATAGTCTAGCGCCAGTTTTTCTATACCCCATGAGTTGTATTCTGCTTCTTCTGTTGTGTAGACTCCATTTTCTTCTACGCTTAGGATGCTGTTATTCTCTTTTAATTTTTTTAATGCTGATGTTTTTTCTTCTTCTGAATTGTATTGTAATATATATTGGTTGTTTGGAGACTTAATGATGTTGGCGGCGCCATATGAATTTTCAATTTCGCTGCTAGCTATTGCGATAAGCATATTATTTTTTTCTTCTTCCGAATTGTGCTCGCTGATTTCTCTGAAATAATCGTTTATGAAATCTTCTGGAAGTTCAGAGATATTTATAAGCTCGGTAGGGCTTTCTATTTTTTTGTGTGACAACGCTAGTGCTAGAGCGAAAAATGTTCCAGCTGTTAGCAGAAAAGTTCCCAAAATAACCGGTATGTTACGTTTTTTCATTGTGTATCCCTATTTAAACTACTTTTTTGTGTTTGTAGCAACCAATAAACTCTTACTCTTGTATATATTGTACACAAAATAAAAATAAAAACAAGCGTTTTGCTTGTTGGCGAAGAGAAAATGGTGAGTACAGTGATTTGAGTTTACTCGAACCGACTCACAACAGATGAAAAAAGACCTCAAAGAGGACTTAATTTTACGGTGGTACACCGGGAGGGACTCGAACCCACGACCCTCTGTTCCGAAGACAGATGCTCTAATCCACTGAGCTACCGGTGCGTATTGGATTATTTGACATCTGGCACGATATGGGACTAGCCAGGCGGTAGCCAAAACCTAAAAATACAACAAGTTATATTTTTGGCTTTTGGTACACCCGGCACGATTCGAACGTGTGACCTTCAGTTCCGGAAACTGACGCTCTATCCAGCTGAGCTACGGGTGCGTGAATAAATTATACCATAATTTAAGATACCAAAAAAGCGTAGGCGGCGTGAGGTTAAGCGTAAGCGTGTGGGTGGGGGTTGAAATTACGCTAGGGGTGTGCTAGGTAAAGCGTATGCTAAGATTTTGTACGAAAAATATACACCAATCGTGGCTGGCGGTGGCGATGTGTGCGGGTGTGGTGGTGGGTACGGTGCTAGCGCTGGTGTTTGGGATTAGCTTTTTTGTGGCGCAACTTTGGGTATGGGTGGCGGCGGGGATAATGGTGATAGGATATTTTTGGCCGAAGGCTTTTTGGTTAATAGCGGCGGTGGTAGCAGGGATGATTTTGGCGTTTTACCGAAGCTCACAAGAATTAAATGGGGAAGATTATATTCGGAAGTTTCATAATCAAACAGTGATGGTAAGTGGGAGAATAGACGGTGATCCGGAAACAGATGAAAGTGGTACAAAAATAAAACTGAAAGATTTGAAATTTGGCGAGGAAGGCGTGGCGGTGAGTGGGAGTCTGTATGTATCGGAATATAGAAATGAGGATTTGGCGCGGGGCGACAATGTGGTACTAAAGGGTAAGTTGGTAGAGGGGTTTGGTACGTATGCGGGGTATATGTATAGGCCAAGCATAGAAAAGATTATGAAACCGAAGCCGGGTGACTGGGTGCTGGGCATAAGGAATTGGTTTGCGAAGAGAGTGGCGAGCCTAGTGCCAGAGCCGCAAGTAAAATTGGGGCTATCGTATCTACTAGGCATGAAGGCGGGGTTACCGGATGATTTAGATGAAAACTTGCGGACGGTAGGGCTGGTACATATAGTAGTGGCGAGTGGGGCGCATTTATCAATTTTGATAGAGATTGCGAGAAAGATTTTTGGAAAGTTATCGCGGTTTGCGGGGCTACTATTTTCTGTGATATTTGTGGTGTTTTTTATGGCGATGGTAGGGTGGACACCGTCTATTATGCGGGCTGGGGTGATGACAATATTAACGCTACTTGCTTGGTATGTGGGGCGGAAATTTGCGCCGTGGCGGATAATTTTGATAGTGGCGGCGGGGACATTGTTGGCGAACCCGATGTTTATTATTAATTTGGGGTGGCTATTATCTTTTGCGAGTTTTGCGGGGATTATGATATTGGGGCCACGACTGACTAAATTTTTCTATGGCGAGAAAAAGCCGGGTTTTGTGGCAGAAGTGGTAATTACTACACTAGCGGCAACTTTGATGACATTGCCGATAATTTTGTATTATTACGGTATGGTGTCACTGATATCGGTGATAGCGAATTTGCTAATTTTGCCGACTTTGCCATATGCGATGGGGTTAGTGTTTTTGACTGGTGCGGTGGCGGGTGTACCTTTGGTGGAGACAGTGGCGGGGTCTATGGCGACAAAAATATTAGACTTTCATATTGTGGTGGTGGAATTTTTTGGCGGGATGAAAAGTTTTTTGATAAAAATAGAGCCGTATCAGGTGTGGGTGTTTGGGATCTATTTGGTGATATTTGTGCCGCTCGTGATTGGACTTATTAGGCGAAAAATGGTAAAATTAAGGGAAGAAAATTATCAATTATTTTAATGATTTGGAGAAAATATGTCTGGACATAGTAAGTGGGCGACAACGAAGCGACAAAAAGCGGTGGTGGATGCCAAGCGTGGGGCGCTTTTTACGAAAATTGGAAATCAGATTGCGATTGCAGCGAGGCAGGGTACTGACCCGGCAATGAACCCATCACTCGCGATGGTATTAGAGAAGGCGCGGCACGCAAATATGCCGAAAGCCAATATAGAACGGGCGATAGCACGCGCGGCAGATAAATCAGCGGCGGCGCTAATTGAAGAAGTTTATGAGGCATATGGACCAGGTGGGGTAGGCATAGTAATAGAAGTCGCCACAGACAACAAAAACCGTACGATGCCAGAAGTGCGCCATACTTTAGATAAATCTGGTGGCCGGATGGCGGACCCAGGCAGCGTGATGTTCCAGTTTACCCGGAAGGGTGTAATTGAGATTTCCGAGAAGGGCGAAGATGCAATGATGGCGGCACTAGAGGCTGGCGCGGAGGACGTAACGGAAGAAGACGAAGGCAGCGTAATTTATACGGCGGCTTCGGACTTGATGAAAGTACGGGCGGCTCTTGCGGATGCAGGACTAACTATTACTTCAGCAGAATTGCAATACGTGCCAAATAATTATGTGCCAGTAGAAGGCGAGGCAGCCGAAAAACTAGAGAAACTACTGGGTGCGATAGACGATCTCGACGATGTGACAAATGTTTACACGAACGCAGAGTAAAAATGCAACGCAATAAAGAAATTGTTAAAATTAGCATTTACGGGATTTTGGTCAATTTAATTTTGGTGGGCTTTAAGGCTGTGGTGGGGCTGATTGCAAATTCTATTTCTATCATCTTGGACGCGGTAAATAACTTGACAGACGTATTGTCATCCGTGGTGACGATAGTAGGGCTAAGACTAGCAACCAAAAGGCCAGACCGCAAACATCCGTTTGGCTATGGTAGGGTAGAGTATTTTTCGGCGGCGGTGGTAGCAGTGATTGTGCTAGTGGCAGGCGTGATGGCATTTAAAGAATCTATTGAAAAGATTATTACGCCAGAAGAAGCAGATTATTCGGTGGCGTCGCTTGTGATAATTGCGGTGGCGGTGCTGGTAAAGTTTTTCTTCGGGCGATTTGTGAAGAATAAAGGGAAAGCGCTGAACTCTGGAAGTTTGGTGGCGAGTGGGGTAGATGCGATATCGGATGCGGCACTTTCGCTATCTGTGCTGGTGGGTGCGATAATTAGTTTTATTTGGCATATTAGTTTGGAAGGTTATATTGGTATATTGATTGCGGTAATGATTATTAAGACGGCTGTAGAAATTATGCGCGATGCGGTGAATGATTTGATCGGTGCGCGAGTGGATGACGAGATAATTGCTAGAGTAAAGAAAACGATTGAGAGGTTTGGCGAAGTGCAAGGGGTGTATGACCTAGCTCTACATAATTATGGGCCGAATAAGATTATCGCAAGTGCGCATATACAAGTGGGTGACGAACTACATACTAGGGAAATTCATCGGCTTTCGCGACAGATAGAAGTGCAGGTTTATGAAAAATACGGCATTATTTTGACTTTGGGTGTATATGCGGCGAACGAAAGTGGTAAATATAAGAAAATGAAGCATGAGGTAGAAGCTATAGTAAAAGATTATCCTACAGTGGTGCAAGTGCATGGATTTTATGTGGACGAGGAAGAAAAAGTGATATTTCTGGATTTAGTGTTTTCGTTTGAAGAAAAAGATGCGGCAGCGAAAATGCGAGAAATCCAAGGGGAAATTAAGAAATTGTATCCTGGATATAAAGTATATACCGTGCTGGATACGGATATTTGACATTTTAGCATAAGTGTGATATGATGAGAGTAGGGGATTGATTTTGAGTGGCTTAATATGTTATAATAGTGGGTGGAAAGGTGGCCGAGTGGTTGAAGGCACTGGTCTTGAAAACCAGAGACGGAAACGTCCGCAGGTTCGAATCCTGTCCTTTCCGCCAAGTTAAAATCGCCAATCTCGGCGTTTTTTCTTGCTCGCTCTACCAATAGTAGCACTTCGCAAGAAGAAAACACCAATCTTGACGATTTTAACTCCGGCGGATTCAATAATAGATTCGAGCCAAGGTTCGCACCGAGCAGAGTGAGGTTTTAAAGGTTTAAGATTTTACACCCTGCCTTAGCTAATCTCAATTTCGTTGGGAGTGATGTGAAGAGTGGAGCCGGGAGTGGCGTGGCCGGATAATATGGCGGCGGCGACGATATTTTCCACGGTTTTTTGAACAATGCGGCGCATGGGGCGGGCGCCCATTTTGGGATCGTAACCTTTATCTATTAAGATTTGTTTAGCAGCGGGATCTACTACTACGGAGATTTTTTGAGGTTCGAGAGTTTTGTTAGTGGAAGCGATAATTAAGTCCAATACACCGACTAAGTCTTCTTTAGATAGAGGTTTGAAGAGGCAGATTTCGTCAAAACGGTTGAGAAATTCTGGTTTGAATTCGCCGCTAGAAATGAGGTCTTCGATTAAATCTTCTTTGAAATCTTCAATTTTGACACCGGCAGTGATTTTTTCGCGGATTTCATTGGCACCGGCATTGGAAGTGGCGATGATGATGCTGTCGCGGAAACTGACTTCGCGGTTTTTCTCGTCGCGGAGAATGCCCTCATCTAGCACTTGCAAAAGCGTAGTGAGCACAGACGGGTGGGCTTTTTCGATTTCGTCTAGGAGGATGACGGAGAATGGTTGTTTCATGACCTGGGCGGTAAGGCTGAGGCCGTCTTCGGCGCCGTCTTTGATGAGGCGCGAAACATCGTTGGCGGAAACAAATTCGTTCATGTCTAGGCGGATAATGTTATCTTCGCCATTGAAGTAGACTTCGGATAGGGTTTTGGCGAGTTCGGTTTTACCTACACCGGTGGGGCCGAGGAAAAGGAAAGTACCAATAGGACGGCCAGAATGTTTGACACCGGCACCGGCGCGACGCAAGGCATTGGCAACAGCGGAAACGGCTTCGACTTGATCGATCATACGCTCGTGGATAAGTTGTTCTAGATTTAATAATTTTTCGCGGTCTTTGGTGTCGGAGGCAACTTTAACCTTGACGCCATAAGATTTTTCTACGGCAGTAGCGACGGATTCTGCGGTGACTAGACCGTTTTCTGCATAAACGGCAGCGCTTTCTAAGAGCAGCTTGGCTTTGCCGGGCATTTCTACATCGTGAATGTATTGTTCGCTGAGGCGGTAGGCTTCAGATAAGGATTGGTAGGTGTAGATAACATTTTTTTGATATTCGAAAAATGGGACTTGGTCCATTAGGATTTTGAGGGTTTCTTCGCGGCCACTTGGGGTAACTACGATTTTATTTAAAGAATTGGCTAATGCGGGATTTTTGGCGGAGATTTCGAGGAATTTTTGGTCGTCCATAATGAGGATCATGCGGATGCGGCCAGCTTCTAGAATTGGCACAAGTAAATTGGCAATATCTACGGAACCAGGGCCTTCTTCGAAAAAGAGGTGGGCGTTATCTAGGCAGAGGATAATGTTTTTGGCGGAATAGATTTCATTGAAAATGTTGATCATTAAGTATTCTAATTCGCTATTGTCTTTGGCGGCAGAAATAAGGCTGGGTGCGTCTAGGGCAAAAATTTGGCGATATTTTAGGGAATTTGGGATCTTGCTGTTGGCATCCATGAGGGTTTCGGCGAGGGAATTGACGATAGTGGAACGGCCAGAGCCATAGGCCCCGACAAGAGCAACATTTTGGCGACCGCCATGAGTGAAAGTTTCTACGATTTGGCTGATAATCTTGGTGTGGTCGGCCATTTGAAGCTGGATGTGAGAATTCGCGTAGCGCTCAGAAAGGTTGATGGCAAAACGCTGCAGGGTGGGTGTGTAGCCAAAGGCAAAATCGCGACCAATACCACCAGAGCGCACAGGCTTTTTGGCGTCTTTTACTAGACCGGTGAGATAATTAAACCAAATGATGCCTTGGCGAAGATCGGCTGTGGTGAGTTTGATTTGGTTGAGAACGAGCTCGGCATTAGGAAGATTTTGCACAAGTGCTACGGCCAAGATGGCACCGGTGATTTCTTCGGAATTGGTGGAGTTTAAAATGTCTTGCGCGGTGACATAGGTGGAGTCGGTAGTGGCTGGGAGAAATTCCTGGGCTTGCTGGAAGAAAGAGATTGGCAAGCCAAATCTGGCCATAATGAATGACCCGCCGCGAGTTTTGGGAAGGATTTTAATTAAATCTGCAGGAGTGGTGTTGGGGGATAAAAGTAAAAGTAAATCTTCGGAAAGTAGATCGGTAAAACTGCCTGATTTGCCGATGGGGATTTCGTTTAAATCGTTTTTGATCCAAAAAACTAGCATGGCTGGCAAAGCAGAAAAACCAATTAATGTCCAACCTAGTGCGATTTGGAAATACAGCAGGGCGATACCGCCAAAAAGCAAGGCGATGAAGATAACGAGCGTGAGCGCCAAGACTGGAGGGTTATTGAGTGAGCGTTTTTGATACGCTTTTTTTACGCGAGGATTTTTGGGGTCAAAAGAACTATTCATATGGCTAGCCCCACAATGCTTAGAATAATACCGATGATTGGCAGCATGGGGATGATTGGCCAGAGGATAATGAGAATTAAGCTAGCGATGCCGCCAACGATGATGATAAGGGTGCCGGCTAAAAGTAAGATGAGTCTGGATAAGAAACCAATAAAACGTGAAACTAGGCGATCTAAAAACATGTGAAATTTGAGATCTAATGATGCGGAGCTAGAAGCGGTTTCGGCGGAGATTTGGCGGTAAGGCTTGAAAAGAGTACGAACAAGTGAAGACATCGAAAAGAAATCTGTAATGCTGGTGAGGGAAGTGCGAGCTTTGGAAATAAATACTTGCCACCCGCGAGAATACCACCAGAAAAACATTTCGGTAATAGCCATAAGGATATTATAACACACTATCTATTGATGGGACCTGTTGTATAAATGACAATGGGGTTGTCTACTGATTATCTGACTAAGCAGCGAATAGATGCGCCGTTACCTCTATTGTAATAATAAGAGGGATTAACGAAATTACTGCTAAGACGTAAGAATTTACCATCAGTAGCATCGTGGACTGTTCCCGCCCAATAGTCTCCGTATGTTTCTAATGAAAGTAAAGATTCCGCATAGATGTAGCCTTTTTTTGAAAACCATAGTGGCGGCATAACTAGCCCCGCATCATTATTTGTCAGACCCTTATTGTATATATAATTTAATCTTGCAAATTCATTTGTAGAATTGGGTAAGGTTTCGGATTCGTTGGATATGATAGGCAACCTCCACCCTTTGGGGCAGATGGAGTTACTCGCTGTATTGTTTTTATTCTGTAACGAAGCTGAGTTGTTGGAAGCTATAGCTATGGTCCAATTATAATAATCGCCTGTTGAATTATGTCCCATACCTGTATCGTCTGTTTTATTGGCGGAGCATGGTGTTGTCTTACTATTGCACCAATTGGCAACAGTAGTATCAGTAAAATCTATAGTAGTAGCACTACTGGCTGGTTGCCAATATATTATTCCATTACTTTCTGTGTAGCCATCACTATATTCTGCATATTGTTCGGTAGTGGGATCATAAGCTACATTTAAGTCTGTAGTTTGGGAATTAAGTGTAGTATTATCTGTTATATCAAAATCTAGGTTTTGTGTCATCCAGATATGTCCATCTGCTAGTTTTGTTACCCAATAGGATTTTCCATCTCTATTGTCGAAAGCAACCACAGAGTCGCCTTCGTTGGTTAGTTCATCTTCCCAATCTGCTACTTCCTGCATAATATAAGCACTGGTAGGTGGGACTGTTGAAGGGTGAGTTAATAGATATTTCACTTGCCCTAAGTATGTACCTGCAGCTTGAGTAGGAGAGATATATGTAGCATAAGTAGTAGTAAAGGATGATCCTTTCTCCATATCAGTAGTACTAGCTGGTATAGTAGCTACTCTAGTCCAATATGTAGGGACCGTGGAATAATTAGTAAATGGATCTATAATACTAGGTGGAGTAGGGGAAGTATCACCTGCCTTAAGACTTAGTTTCATAGCCCAGTTAGAAGTATCACCTGAAGTGGCTGTGCCGCTACTTATATTACTACCATTACTGCCAATCAATGTATTATTACCTTCACTATTTAAACTATCACCAATAGCATAGACACTATAACCATTTTTATCATTACAAAAGGTAGTAAGTGTAGTTCTTCCTATATTATCTTCATAAGTACCATTAACTATACTAGCACTATGAGTTTCATCTACAGAACTAGATAAAGTGCAAGAACTAGGAACAGAAATAGCTAAACTATCACTAGATGATACACGTGCAGATGAGCGAGAAACACTAAGACCGAGCACAAAGGCACAAACCACAAGAAGAGGAACAGAAGCTAACAATACATTACGGAAAGCATAGTAGAAGAAATCTACTCTACATGACATAGTTTTATGCACCTTTACTTTATGATTAGTTTTAGTGGTTCTATGGCCCATCTTTACCTCACTTATATAGTTTGCTTGAACCCCCATGTGGTGCCACTATATTAATGGGGATTAACAAAAATGGCACCGCAAGGGGTGCAACAATCTAATAACGTGTACCAGAAATATCCTGATCCAGTCATCGATCAACCTTACGGCGCCGTTTAAAGACTGGAATAATGTGCTAGATATAAAATATCCGGTACATATGTTATTAAATTGTTGCATTTTAATTATATCACGCTAAAACTATTTGTGAATATTCGTAATTTGAGAAAAATGTGTTATAATGTAAATATGGCAAGAAAATTTAAAATGAAGGTTGTTTCTAAACAAAATCGCAACAACAATCACAAACATAGCGACAAGCGCAAGCACCCACGCTTGAAAAATGGTCGCTAAAGAGCCTATTTTACTTAGGCTCTTTTTTGTTGGTCTGAAAATGCTTATGGTATAATAATAATATGGATGAAAATGATATTCAGCTGAAGCGACGGGAAAATGAAGAGCAAGCGACTGCCGGACGTGCTAGAATATTGGGTTTGCCATATTTAGATACTAGAGAATTTGAAAACGAAATACCACTAGTGTCAGATCTTTTGGATGTGCAAGAAATGCACAAAGATTTTATTATTCCACTGCAGCGAGGTGGTGGTGAAGAGCATTATCAATTTATGGTGACTAGCCAGACACCACGAACATTGATAGAAAAAATGCGTAACGAATACACCAATGAAGGCGAGCGGGTAGACTTTTTCTTGATTTCTAATTCTGCGTATAAGGTGTTTATGTTGCGCTATGACCCGCCAAAGGTAATACAATATGATGATATTAAAATTGCGGGTGAGGGTGATAGCGAAACAATTGCTAGTGTATCTAAAACGCTAAGTACTGTATCTACGGAAAAGGTATTTGACTTTTTGCTAGATCAAGCAGATAAGTTGGGAGCGTCAGATATCCATATTGAAAATATGCGTGATGAAATTCGTATTCGTATGCGTGTGGATGGACTTTTGCATCCGGTGGCGAATATTGATAGGGATAGATATCGGATATTTATGGGTGAGCTTTCGTCTAGATCTAATATATCTACGGCGGCTAATAAACCACAATCTGGGCATATGCAGAAAGAAATCCATCGTGATGGTGCGACGCATTTACTCAATATTCGCGTGGAAACTATTCCGACTATGTATGGGCAGGATGCGGTGCTAAGGTTGTTTAATTTTGATGAATCGCTGCTTAATTTGGATTTGTTGGGGCTATCGCGTGAAGAACGGGCGGAGATAGATGAAGTGATTTCACATCCGCGCGGATTGGTGCTGATGGTAGGTCCGACTGGTTCTGGTAAATCTACTACGCTATATTCTATGCTGAACGCTTTGAATACTTCGGATAAGAAAATTATTACTTTGGAAGACCCGATCGAATATGGGATTACGGGGATTTCGCAGATCCCGATTAATACTAATGCAGGCGGATCGTTTGCAGAGGGGTTACGCTCGGTGCTACGTTTGGACCCGGACGTAGTGATGGTGGGGGAAATTCGCGATGCAGATACAGCAAAGACTGCAATACAAGCATCTATTACAGGGCATTTGGTGCTTTCGTCTTTTCATGCAAACTCTACGAGTGCAGCATTTTCTAGGATGATAGACTTGATTGGTGTGAACCCGATATTTGCAAGTTCTATACGGCTGATTGTGGCACAGAGGCTGGTAAGGAAGCTTTCTGACGCAAAGAAAGCGCGGCCGGCAACGGAAGCGGAACGTGATTATATCCGCGAAGTGATGAAAGGCGTGAGCGCGGATATATTATCCGATTTTGATATGGAAAATCCGTTACTTTATGATCCGGTAACTACGGAAGAGGATCCGTTTGGATACAAAGGCCGTACGGTGATAATGGAACAATTGGTGGTAAACGATGATATTCAGGCGTTTATTCGGGGGGATGTGGCAGATATTAATACAAAAGCGATAGAGGAAACGGCTAAACGTAACGGGATGCTGACTTTGGAGCAAAAGGGAGTATTAGCGGTGCTACGCGGCGAGACTACTTTAGAAGAAGTGTCGCGTGTGATATAATAGTGGTTATGAGTGAAAAAGTTATTTCGGACTATAATGGTTACGATTACAAAAAAATCTTTTGGGAAGATGCGGATCGTGAATATGAAGATCAGGCAGACCGGATGGCGATACGGAAATTGCTGCCGAAGCGGATGGAAAAATTTGCTGATATTGGCGGGGGTTATGGTAGGCTGGCAAATGAATATTTGAAGCGGGCACGTAAAGTTTATATTTTTGATTATTCTAAAACAGAACTTGCGCAAGCAAAAGAAATTTATGGTGACAAAATAGAAACCAAAGCCGGTGATATTTATGAACTGCCATTTAAAGATAACGAATTAGATGGACTGTTGATGGTGCGAGTAACTCACCATTTGAAAAATATGGATAAAGCGATTTCTGAATTATATCGCGTATTGAAGCCGGGTGGCGTAGCGGTGATAGAAGTAGCCAACAAGCGGACTTTGCCAAAAATGGCACGGTATGTGACTGGACGAAGCAGAGTGAATCCATTTGATAAGAAAGTAGCAAACTATAAAGAAATTTCTAAAGACGGATTTTATAACTATCATCCAAAGTATGTAGAAGAAATTTTTGATAAAGTTGGGTTTAAACGTGAGAAAGTGCTTTCTGTATCTAATTTCCGTAGTAAAGGTTTGAAGAAGATTTTTGGCACTAAGAATTTGGTAAAAATGGAAGATTCGGCACAGCAACTTTTGGCTGGCGTGAGATTTGCACCATCTATCTATTATAAGTTGAGAAAACCAGAAGAATAGGGTATAATATATAGAGAATTGACGGGGCCGTCGACTAAAAGTCGTTGACTCCCGGCATTCGGAAATATACTCAAAACAAGTTTTGGTATATTTCCTCATTTGGGGCCGTCGTTCAACGGATAGGACATATCCCCTCTAAGGATACAATGCTGGTTCGATTCCAGCCGGCCTCGCCATTTTTTGTTGTATAATGAAAATATGAAGAATATTGTTGAAGTAAAAAACTTCAAGATGGTGTTTGGCGATAAAACTATTGTTAAAGATTTAAGTTTTGAAGTGAAGAAGGGGGAAATATTTGGCCTACTGGGGGCAAATGGTTCGGGGAAAACTACTACCATTAGGGCGCTTTTAGGATTATATACTCCTACGAGCGGCGAGCTTTTGATCGATGGTAAAAAATATGACCCAGAAGATGCGGAAGCGATAGTGGGATATTTGCCGGAGGAGCGGGGGTTGTATCGTAAAGAAAATGTAATAGATACGATGGTGTATTTTGGTGAGCTAAAAGGCGTAGAAAATCCGTATGAGTGGAGCATGAAGTACTTGAAGCGAGTAGGGTTGGAAGATAAGGCCAAAGAGCGAGTAGAAAAATTATCCGGTGGGCAGCAGCAGAAAATCCAGCTAGGGATTACCATTATGAATAATCCGAAGCTTTTGATTTTGGACGAGCCGACTAAGGGGTTTGACCCGATGAACCGGCGACTTTTAATGGAGATAATTGACGAGCAGCACAAAAAAGGTTGTGCGATAATTATGATTACGCATTATATGGATGAGGTGGAAAAACTTTGCGATAGGGCGCTTTTACTAAAAGATGGCGCGGCGAGAGCATATGGGGAGATTAGCGAAATTAAAAAAGAATTTAAGAATAAATCTTTGGATCAAATTTTTATAGATATCTATGGGGAGAACGAAAATGCGTAGTGCGACATTAAAAGTAGCAAGATTTGAAATAATGCGACAATTAAAAAAGCCGGCATTTTGGGCGGCGACGCTTTTAATTCCCTTGTTGATCGGCGGAATATATTTGATTAGTTTTATTTCTTCGCAAAGTGTAGAACAAAATCCCACGATAGATGAAAATACTAAAATTGCGATTACGGACGCGGCGGGAATTTTGCCAAGCGATGCGCCGTATGTGATAAATGGTGATAAAGAATATGGAAAAGAAATGATAAAAAATGGGGAAGTAGATTTGTATTTTTATATCCCTGAGGATTTTGCGGAGAGTAAAAAGGCGGAGTTTTATCATATTTCTGAAGGGCTAGATATTTTTAATAATGATGGAAATATTTTGAAAGGGATACTTTTGCAGAATGCGACAGAGCGAGTAAGTGTGCTAGATGGATTGGCATTAACTGGTGGCTATGAAATCGTAGATAACAAAATGGATAAAAATGGTGAGGCGGCAAATCCATTGGGTAAAGCGATAATTCCGTTTGCGTTCGGTATAGTATTCTTTATGTTTATAGCACTATGTGGCAATAGATTTTTGTTAAATGTGGTAGAGGAAAAGGAAAATAGAATTAGTGAACTAATTTTGACTTCGGTGTCTTCTAAACATTTAATTGTAGGGAAAATTATTGCGCTTTTGGTGTTAGGTGTGGTACAGATTTTGGCGCTAGTGGTGCCGGTGTTGATTTTGGCCTTTATTAATCGTGACAACCCAATGATTAGCATGGTGATGTCTACGATAGAATTTGACCCAGTGACGATAATACTGAGTTTGCTGCTATTCATGGTGTCGGTAATATTTTATGCAGGGACTTGTACGTTTGTGGGGTCGCTAGTGTCTACGGCGAAGGATGCATCGTCTTTTATTGGACCGGCGATCATTGCGATGGTGTTTCCCTTGTATTTTATGCAAATGTTTATGGCGGCGGAGCCGAGTATGGCGGTGCAGATTATGACTTATTTCCCGTTTTCGGCACCAATTGCCTTGATGCTCAGAAGTGGATTTGGTACGATATCTGTTGCGGAACTCTGTGTGGGGATTTTGGTGGTGGCGGCATCAGCTGCGATTGTGATTAGACTAGCAGTAACGTCGTTTCAAAAGAATGCGATTAACTTTTCGATAGTAAAACCAAAGTTTTGGAAGAAATAATTATTTGATACTTGGAGTTTTGAAAATGAATTTGGTGTGGGCGGTATAGCTTTTGGCGGCAGCAACGGTTTGGCGGAAATTATAAACGAAGTTTGCGGCATCTTGATTAGCAAAGTTTACCAATTTATCTATACCGGAAGTTTCGAAAGTATTTAAGCCTTGATTTAAAGTGTGGCTACCGGCGGAAAGTTGAGCAGCTCCAGCGGAAAGCGAATTAATGCCGTTTTTAAGTTCGGTGGTACCAGCCGCCAAGTTATTTGCGCCGACGGATAATTCGCTAGCACCATTAGCGAGAGCTTCGATATTGCCAGTGTAAGTGGTGACGGCGGTATTGATTTTGTTGTAATATTCTACGATGGGTGCCGTAAGTTCGGCGACTAAAGCTGGATCTAAGTCGTACTTTGCAATTAAGTTTTCGGCGGTGGCGGTAACTTGATCTACTACGCCATAAGCTTTGGCAAGTATTTCGTTGTCAAAAGCTACGACAGAATTAAGACCATTAGAAAGTCTGGTGATACCGGTGGCTAAATTGTTGGCGCCAGATTCTAAATTGTTAGCGCCAAGTTGGAGTTTGGAGATGCCGGCGGCGAGGGTGTCTATGCCATTTGTTAGATCGTTGGAGCCGGCAATAATTTGATCTAGGCTGTTAGAAAGGCTATTGATAGAACTGATGATGCTATCAACTGAAGTGAGCTTGGAAGTATCTAACTCGGCGAATAATTCGTTGGTGGCAAAACTGTAAACTGTGCCGAGTTCAAAATTAGTGGTATCGGCTTCTATGGTAAAGTTAGAAGGCAAGAAATCAGCATTTAAATCTTGACTAAGACCGGCAAAAGTGTAGCCAACTAGAGTAGTAGTATCGTTGCTCTCAGAAATGATTTTGCCATTATCAATTTTGATATTACTAAATTTAGTACTATCAAGATTTAGGCCAGTGACCGTAAGAAATGGTACGAGCTTGTTTTGATAAGTGGAAGTGGCGGAAAAATTATATGTGATTTTAATGTGGCCAGATTTGCCGGCTAGTTCTGAAGCGGAAATTTCTGTATCGTCTAAATAATACTGAATTTGCATTTCTACTGGTAAAGTTTCTTCATTTGCAATGGTGTTACCGATAAAAGTTTTATTAATGGTGCCAGTGGCATCTGTGATTGCGTAAATGTTGGCGTCTTTAGTGGATAGTTTATTAATATTGTCGGTGGCGAGATCGGAATTTATGGCGACAAGATTTTGTGGTGTGTTGTCTGTGCCATTTTGTGTAGTGTTATTAATTGCTAAAGTAGCAGTGCTGCTTAAGAATAAAGTAGCGATTAAGGTTGATGCGAAGATTAAAGGTTTTTTCATGAATTGGTTCCTTTCGTTAATTTTTTCATACCTAGGGTAGTGCGAATAATGAGTGGATCGGCGAGAATAAGTAATGACGGTAGGAAGGTTGGGACGACAAAGATACTGATGATGGCGCCACGAGCCATAAGCATACACATTGAGGAAATCATATCGGCTTGTGAATAAATAGCTACGCCAATGGTGGCGGCAAAGAGGACGGCGCCGGAAACAATAATAGAGGGTAGGGAAGTTTTGATAGAGATTTTGGCGGCATCACGCTTACTTAGGCCGGATATACGTTCGCGATTGTAGCGCGTAGTCATGAGGATAGCGTAATCTACCGTGGCACCTAGCTGGATGGTGCTGATGCAAATTGGTGTGATGAAAGAAAGCTGCGTGCCGGTAAAATGACATAGGCCGAGATTGATGAAAATTGCAGACTCTATAACGGCAATGAGGATGAACGGCAGGGAAATGCTTTTTGTAACAATGGCGATAATGATAAAGATGGCAACGATAGAAATAGTATTTACTACTTGAAAATCTACGGAAGTGAGATTAATCATGTCTTGGGTTAGGCTGGATTCGCCAACTAAGAGAGCTGAAGTATCGTGTTTTTTGATGACTTGATTTATGCTGTTGATTTGTTCGGCGATTTCCGGTGTGGCGGTTTTGTATTCGGAAATAACGAGGGTTAGTTCGTAATTCTCACTTTTTAGAATATCGAGAATTTCGGTCGGTAAGATTTCGGCGGGAATTTGGTCGTCAATGACGCTTTCTAAGTTGAGAACAGATTTTACGCCGGCAATATTTTTGAGATCATTTGTCATGTTGAGAGCGGAATCGGTGCTTAGATGGGCGTCTGATAAAATCATGTGGACATTTTGCAAGCCAAAGTTTTCACTGAGTTTTTGGTTGGCTATGGCAAATGGCATATCGCTAGGCAAGCTATCACTGATAGTGTAGTAGACATTGTCATTGGTTTTTTGATAGCCGTAAAGGAATGGTGGGATGATGGCGACAAATATGACAACAAATGCAGGGAAGATTTTAACGATTTTGCTGCTGAGTTTGGTGAAATCTGGTAGGATAGCTTTGTGATCTAATTTGCGAAGTGGTTTATCAAAGGTTAAGATTAGCGCTGGTAAAATTGTAACGCTGCCGATGACACCAAGAATAACGCCCTTAGCCATGACGATGCCTAAATCCACACCTAGCGTAAAGGTCATAAAACATAAGGCGATAAAGCCGGCAACGGTAGTGGCAGATGAACCGAATACGGAGCTAAGTGTGGCCTTGATGGCATTTTCCATGGCACGGTCGGGATTGTTATTGGTGGCGAGATGTTCGCGGTATGAGTGCCAAAGGAAAATAGAATAATCCATAGTAACGGCAAGTTGCAAAATGGCTGATAAAGCTTTGGTGATGTAGGATATCTCGCCAAGGAAAATATTGGTACCGAGGTTATAAAGAATCATTACACCAATGCTTACTAAAAACAGGATTGGTGCGAGCCAGTTGTCTAACAATAGCAGCATTACGATGAGGGCTAAGGTTACAGCAATTATGATATAGAATAGCTCTTCGTTGCCGGATAGTTCGCGAAGGTCGGTAGTGAAAGCCGACATGCCAGAGACATAGGCTTTGCCGTCTACTACACGGCGAATTTCTTTGATGGCGTTGATGGTTTCTTCGGCAGAAGACGAGGTGTCGAAAAATACAGCAATTAGTGATTCGTCGCCTTTATGGAAAGTATTATAAATATTGTCTGGTAAAAATTCGGCAGGTAGACCAGCGTTTTCGATAGTGCCAAGGCCGAGAACGGTATCGACATGTTCTACTTTTTTGAGTTCAGTTTCTAGATTTGCTTCGGCATCGCTAGATAAACCTTCCGTGATAATCATAGAGAAGGCGCCTTTGTGAAATTCTTCCATGAGCTTTTCTTGGCCGATAACAGTCTCCATGCTGTTTGGAAGATAATTTAGCATATCGTAATTAACTTTGGTACTAAACATGCCAATTAGCGCCGGAATAATTAAAATTACGGCGAGTAGCAAAATAAATTTGCGGTATTTTACAACGAATTTTCCCATAAAAACCTATATATTATATATGGTGATTGTATCTGTTAAACAGGGAGAAATCAATAGACATTTTTAGGCACGTGCCTAAAAATGAAGAATTTAGTGTGTTTTTAGGGCTGTTTGAGCTCGTTGGACTTGAATAAAGATGCCAAAATGGTGATTTTGGAGGCTACATTATCTGGCATATCGTGGTTAATCCAATCTATGGCAAACCCAAAACATTCGAATTTGAGAAAATCTTTAATGATTTCGCGCTCTGCGGAAGATTGCGCAGGGAATAATTCTGGGGGAACAGAATTAAGATATGCGTTGACGGAGTATTCGCAAATATGCCAAAGATGACGTTCGAAAATAGCACGATTGGTAGAATGATAAATGTGGTTAATGGCTTGTTTGTTTTCGCGGGCAAAAGTTACCGCCGCCACAAAACAATCTTCTAGGGAATTAATTTTAGGTGGATGTTTTTCTATGATATCGTCAACGATATTTTTAATAACATATTCGATGAGATCGGCAATATTGTTGAAATGATAATAGAAAGTATTGCGATTAATACCGCAAGTCTTGGTGATATGTTTGATGGAGATTTCGTTGAGTGGGTAAGTATTTAGAAGCAGAAGAAAGATTGAAGCAATTTTTTCTTTGGTTTGGTCGGATTTGGTGTCGGCGTGGGACATTTTAATCTTCTTCGGGAACGATGGCAAGATGAGCTTCGTCTAGCTGGATTTGGTCTACTGGTGAAGGGGAATTCATCATGAGATCTACACCAGAGCCGTTTTTTGGGAAGGCGATGATATCGCGGATGTTTTTCTCGCCTTCTAGTACCATAAAGATACGGTCTAGACCTGGGGCACAACCAGCGTGAGGTGGGGCACCAAATTTGAAAGCATTTAGCATGCCGCCAAAGCGAGCTTCGACGTATTCGTTGTTGTAGCCGAGAATATTAAAGACTTTGTACATGATTTCTGGGTTGTAATTACGTACGGCACCGGAAGCGACTTCGTAGCCGTTCATCACCATATCATATTGGTCGGCGACGATAGCGAGTTTATCGGTATCAGTTTTGGCGCTTTCTAGAGCAGGCAGACCGCCTTTTGGCATAGAAAATGGGTTGTGGCCAAAATCTAGTTTGTGGTTTTTATCATCCCATTCGTAGAACGGAAAATCTACAATCCAACAGTAGGCAACTTCTTCATCGCTAGCGAGGTTGAAATGTTCGGCAAAGGCAATGCGAAGCGCGCCAAGTACTTTGTTGACTTTTTTGCGATCGTCTGCGCCAAAGAATACGGCATCGCCATCTGTGGCGCCGGTTTTTTCTTTGATGGCTTTAAGTTCTTTCTCGCTCAAGAACTTGGCGATAGGAGATTTGGCTTCGCCGTCTACGTATAGTATATACGCTAGGCCACCAGCGCCTTCTTTTTTAGCTTTATCGGTGAATTCGTCTATTTCGCGGCGGGTAAGCGAGGCACCACCTTTTACACAGATAGCTTTAACGCATTCAGATTTGAAAACTTTAAATTCGGTGTCTTTGAAATCTTCGGTGAGGTCAATGAGTTCCATACCGTAGCGAAGGTCTGGTTTGTCGGTGCCGTAGTTTTCCATAGATTCGTTAAATGGAATGCGCGGAATATCACTGCCTTTTACTAAGAATTCTTTAGCAATCTCAGACTTTAAGACGAGTTTTTTGTGGGCAAAGTCAGTAGCTAGGGAAGTATAGAGTGGCTCAATTTCTTGGCGGACGGTTTCACCATCCTCTACGAAAGCCATCTCCATGTCTAGCTGATAAAAATCGCCATATAATCTATCGGCACGAGGGTCTTCATCGCGGAAACAGGGGGCGATTTGGAAATATTTATCTACGCCACCTACCATTAGAAGTTGCTTGAATTGCTGCGGAGCCTGTGGTAAGGCGTAAAATTTGCCGGGGTGCAAACGAGAAGGCACGAGGAAATCGCGAGCACCTTCTGGGGAAGAGTTGGCAAGAATCGGTGTAGTGATTTCGGTAAAACCGTGATCGTACATATAGTTGCGCAAGAAGCGGTAATATTCGGAACGACGTTTGAGGCGGTTTTGCATGGATGGTCGGCGAAGATCTAGATAGCGGTATTTTAAGCGCATTTCTTCGGAAGATTTTTCGCCGTCATCGTGAGTGTTGACCGGGAGAGGCTCCGACTTGTTGAGGAGCTCTAGATTTTCTACAACTAATTCTATTTTGCCGGTAGGGATGTTGGGATTAATGAGGGATGGCTCGCGTTCGCGCATGGTGCCGGTAGCTTTTAAGACAAATTCATCGCGGATGGTTTCGGCAAGAGCAAATGCATCTTTGGTTTCTGGAGTAATAACTAACTGAATAATACCGGTGTGATCGCGCAAATCTATGAAAATGAGGCCACCGTGGTCGCGGCGAGAGTTAACCCAGCCTTCTACCATTACGGTTTTGCCCAAAAAATCATGTAAGTTTTCTACTAAAATTCTCATAGGGTATATTATAGCATTTTTTAGAGAAGAAAGCTAGAATTGAGAAACCTAAGCTTCGGTCACTAGCCGGAATTTGATTACTTAGCAATGCAGCGAATTGACCAACCGTAACCCTTGCCGTATGAGCCGTTAGGAATTACCTGGGTGGCGGTAAGTTTCAAAAAACCGGCCGAGCTTCCATTAAATGATGATGAAAGATAATTTCCAGAGTAACCTATGCTACTAGCCTTGCCATCAGCGTTAATTTCTCCGGAGGTAACGAAGTATAACGGATCGCTAATTAATCCCGTATCGGTATTAGTAGTGCCAGCATTATACAACTGATTAAGCCTTGCAAATTCATTAGTGGAACCAATTGTGCTTGCTCCTTGGTTAGATATAGTAGGTAATCGCCAACCTTTGGGGCAAATAGAATTCTTTGGGTTGTTAGTTACATTGTTAAATGTATTTCCGGTTAATGAAGAAGAATTGTTCGATGCTATAGCTGCTGTCCAATTATAATAATTGCCAAGTGATGCGTGTCCTATGTTGATATCGTCTGTCCTACTGGCGGAAGCTGGCATAACACCGGATTTTGTCCAACCTGGAACAACTGTGCTGTTGCCACCGGTAAAGTCTATGGTAGTAGCAGTACTAGCCGGCTTCCAATATATTACTCCATTATTTTCTGTGTATCCATTTTGGTATTCGCGATAGTTATTGGTAGATGCATCATAGGACACATTTAGGTCTGTAGTTTGGGAATTAAGTGTAGTATTGGCTTCTATATCAAAATCTAAGTTCTGCGTCATCCAGATATGCCCATCTGCCAATCTAGTTACCCAGTATTGTTTACCATCTCTAGTATCCATGGCCTGTAAGGTATCACCTTGGTTTGGTATTTCATTTTGCCATTCGGATACGTTTTGCATAAGGTGTAAAGTGCCTATACTATCTCCAGACCCATGTATTAAGACATACGCTACTTGCCCAGTATAAGTACCAGCATGCTGAGTAGGTGCAGTATATACAGCATAAGTAGTAGTAAAGGTTGAACCAGTAATCATGTCAGTAGTACCAGATTGTCTTCCTGCTACTTTGATCCAAGTACTAGGTACTAAGCCATAGGTATTATTATAATCTTGTTCTATAACTGGTGGAGTAGGTGAAGTATCGCCTGATACATTGCCTAACTTCATAGCCCAAGAAGAAGTAGTATCTCCTTGTTCGTATATACCAGTTGCTATATTATGATTACTGCTAACACTACTAATTAATGTATTATTGCCCACTATACCATTACTAAGTCCATTAGCATATATAGCATACCCATTACCATCATTACATAGTGTAGTAATGGTGGTCTTACCTATATCAGAAGTATAAGTTCCACTATTTAAAGTGGCATTATGAGCACTATTTACTACGCTAGATAATGTGCACGATGTAGGAAGAGATAATGTTAAACTATCTGCTGAAGCACCACTAGTAACGGCAGAAGAATGAAAAGAACTTAACAATAAAGTAGATATAACTAAAATAGGCAAACTAACTAAAAGAATATTACGGAAAGCATAGTAGAAGAAATCTATTCTACTATTTGCTAAAGATTGTTTTACTTTGTGGCCCATCTTTACCTCACTTATGTAACTTTGTAACTTCCCCATGCGGTGCCACTATATTAATGGGGATTAACAAAAATGGCACCGCAAGGGGTGCAACTACCTAATAATTCACATCATTAAATAACAATTATGAACGACTGGTATCCTTACGATGCCATTAAATATCGTTAAAATTGTTATTTATAATAATGATGTATAAAAATTTGATGTGAATTTATACATATTATTAAGTAGTTGCTCTTTTATTATACAACAAAAATAAAGCTAGTGAAATTAATTTAATAAATAGTCTAATAAATTTTGGATGGTAAAGCAACCAACCATGGTTTCGTTACTGTCTAACACTAGAAAATAATAGCTATTGGTGCGCTCGATTTCCTCTACGGCGAATGTTAAAGAATCTGTAAGATGCAGGAATTGAACATTTTTATCTAAGTATTTCTCGGCGCGGTCGGTTTTTTTGATTTCTAGAGTATTGAGGGCTTCGGTGTGGATGACACCGGCAACTTTACCCTTACTATCGGTAACGGGGAAATTAGTAAAGCCAGATTTGTATAATTTATCCAGGACTAGTGGGCCAAGAATTTCTTTTTTATCTACAAATACCATTTGGTTTTTGGGAATCATGAGATCGGCTACGGTGCGGGTATCAAAACTCATGATGGCGGCAATACGGGCGCGGTCGGTACTACTGAGGATAGTCTTAGGAGTGCGGCGGAGTACGTCGATGAATTCTGGTAAAGTTTTGGGGGTGTATTTGGGAATTGGTGCAGGAGATTTTTTCGGCCGGTATTTTTCTAACTTTGGGTCGATAAACTTGACAAACTTCCGCATCATTTCTTCCAACATGTTATAATGATTATATCATTAAAGGAGTTATATGAAAAAGGTTAGAGGTTTTTCTGTAGTAGGGGTAATTATAGGGGTGGCAGTAGTGGCATTTCTGGCGATTGCAACGTATTTTATTGTGGATGGCAATAATAAGGCGACGGATTTTGGCGAATATAATTTTTATTCGGTGATAGAGCCAACAAAAGATAATGGCAATATTGGCGACCACGTAAAGGGCAACGCGGATGCGCCGGTGCTGATTTTTGAGTATGCGGATTATCAATGTCCGGGTTGTGCGTCTATTAATCCGCGAGTAAATAAGGCGATAGAAGAACTAGATGGTAAGCTTGGTGTGGTGTATAGGAGTTTCCTACTTTCTTATCATCAAAATGGTACGGCAGCAGCATCGGCGGCGGAAGCGGCAGGGCTACAGGGGTATTGGAAACCGTACGCAGATAAACTATTTGAAGAACAGGCTGAGTGGGAATATGCTTCGGCGAGTGAGCGGACGGCTTTATTTGATAAGTATTTTGAAGAAGTAACGGATGGTAAGGGGGATATGGATAAATTTAATAAGGACTTGGCGAGCGAAGCAGTATCTAAAAAGATTAGCTTTGATATGGGCATTGGGAAGAGGATTGACGTAGGTGGTACACCGGCGTTTTATATAGATGGACAGTTGATACAATGGGGAAGTGCTGGTGAAGTGACGGTAAACGATAAGAAGATTAGCTGGGAATCTGCTAGATCCGGTGATGATTTTGTAAAATTATTGAAGGATATTGTGGCGGCGAAACTAGGGGAATAAAATTAGTTAACAAAAAAGCTCCGGACAAACCGGAGTTTTTGCCGAAATTAGATTTCGATAAACTCTTGCCAAGCGGCAGGAGGAATGGTTGACTTTTTGCGTTCTGCGGAACGCTTGAGTCGTTTGATACGCATGTATCTAATTTTCTCCTTAATGTTTATCGCCCTTACGACCATCCTATATGGAGCAATAGTTTCGTCCCATACAGGGATCCCACCTCGCGAAAGACTGCGGCCAATAGTCTATTGGGAAATTAACGAGCGACAAAAACTATTCTAGCAAAGGTTTTTGAAGTTTGCAAGCATAAAATCTAAAATGGGTTTTATCGTATAATTCACTGTTTCTCAGAAGCTTCGCAATGTGATAATAAATTTATCACATTACTACGCCCCTTCGGCGGCAAAATCTACCTTTGGTAAATTTTGCCTTTATGTTCTTCGATTGCAGTGAATTATACAATAAGCACCTAGTAAATGTTATAATGGAAAATATGAAAAAGCGTGGGCGTCTTAAATTCCATAAGGTGAAAACATGGTATTTGTTGGTGTTTTTGGTGCCGCTACTTTTTGTAGATGCGACATTGCTTAGAATAGATCATATTAAAATGACGGAATTACGCGATGCGGTACTAGCGGCGGATCAAAATGATGATGACGAAGCAATTTCGCGGAATTTGGAGGCATTAAAAGACTATGTGTTTTCCAATATTGTGATAAATGTGGTGGATGATAATGGTAATCAGAGGGTAACGTTTGGGACGGGGCCGTTTTATTTGGAACATCAATATTTGCGGGCGGCGAATAAGGCGCTAGAAGAAGCGGAAAAAACTATAGCGTCTGACGCAAATCCAAATGGGAATATTTATCAGATGGCGTCGGATGTGTGCCGGCCGCAGGCGATAGCGAATGGCTGGAGTTGGAATGATGCGAATTATATTAATTGTATGACGGGGGAGATACAAAAATATCCAGCAGCAAGTGAAATAAATGATACGATTGCGGCAAGTTTGCCATCTACGGAACTTTATCGTAAGAATTATGCTTCTCCACTATGGGCGCCGACGTTTACGGGCTTTATGCTGCTCTTAACGCTTATTGTTATTGTTGTAATTTTTATCAGGGGGATAGTGTGGTTGTTCTTGAGGTTATCTCTGTTGTTTGTGTGATTTTGGGGTAAAATCTGTGAAATCCCCCTTGACATTTATTTTACGGGGTCATAAGATAAGAATATATTAACTTAAGGAGGAAGCTTAAATGGCTTACGAACATACTAATAGCAAGGGAGTGAAGTACTACCTTCATAAATCTGAAGTTACTCTTCGTGGTGGCAAACCTCAAACTATCTATTTCTTTACTAAGAATGCTGAAGGTGGCAAGGGTACCCCATGTGATCTTCCTGAAGACCGTGTAGTTTGTGAAAATCCTCGCAATGGTTTCTTGACTCTTAAGAAGAAAGCTTAATTCTGATAAGAGTCTGAAACTTAGCGCGCGAGTTAATTAGGTGCGTAAAAAAGAAGCCTCGAAAGGGGCTTCTTTTTGTGAGTGGTGCTGGTGGGGTGCTAGGGGGGCTTTTTCTTGTCGTGTGAAGAAGAAGTGGTGTTGGTGTTGGTGTTGGCTTTGCGGTTAGGACACGGCTTTTGCTTTGCGAAAGCCGCCTTTTCTGCTCGTTTCCTAACACTCATCTAATAATAAAAGAAATCCCCTTTGGGGATTTATTTTATTATTGGTGGGACTTAATTAACCAGGTTTTACTCGCGTACAAAGAGGACATAGAAGAAAAACCCCAACGTCGTATATGTGAAGAGTAGCTGGCTACTCCGTACCACCATTATATTATACAGGCAAAAGTGTCCCATCTATGTCGTTTTGCCGTTTTAGCGTTTGCCCGATACATTAAGGGGGATAAGTGGGGCATAATTAATTTACTATGTTGAATATAGAATGTGAGCTATGTGAGATTGATGGCGAAATAGAGCTTTGCGATGGAGCGATTGTGGAGCAAACGTCCGATATGCTACCGAGCCTTGTTTAACAATCAAAATTACCGATAGAGCAAAATTAGTTTATGAAAAAAACTAGTTTTAATGAAATATTTAGATAAGAAAGGCATGCCTCGATATCGCTCAATGCCAAAGATAGATATGTCAGACAACGAGGTCGATAATCGCGTAAACCTTATGGAGGTTGAGGCTGATGAAATGCTATATACTGGCGAAATGAAAGAGTTGCTCTGGATTAAAAGCCTAAACGAAGAAGGATGCAGGCAACTAATGCGTGACGAATCTGGCGCGAGGATTAAGAAGCTCGAAGAACTAAAAAGGATCTGGCGTGAGATTCAAAGCGTCACATTTTATTACGTTTATGTATTAAAAACCTCGCCTTCGTGGTATAATTGCATTGTTCTGAATTTCAATTTTATCGTAAGTTGCCCCTAAACAAGGCAAGTAAGGAATTAAGACCTGCGTGGAGTACTCGCTCCAGTTGGTTTAATCGCTTACTGTAGAAAATGAAGTTCAGAACACTCCATAGCGAGTATTCCATTTGGTTATGGGGTAGCAAAGTTCCCGAGAATATCTATATGAAAAACCACGAATTATCGAATGATACACCGGATTCAGTCATAGAGACCAAATGGAGTGATTTAGAAAAAATGGGTGAAGAAAGTTTTCGTGGCAAGAAAGAATCAGCGAATATTTCTGAACAGAAGTCGCCTGAGCAAAAAGATGCAGAATTGCAATTGGCTGCAGTAAAGGTACGAGAATCCTTCGCCGGTAGGGCAAAAGCGCAAAAAGAACAGCCCGTCTCTCAGATTTATAATACCGAAACTACTCCAGCAGCATCGGCGCTAACACCAGGTAGCATAATCAGAAGATTTCTATCAGGCAGGCAGGTGAGACGAATAGATAAATTAGCGAATGGTGACCATAGGGGGATTGGTCGCAACCAATGGAAAGACAGGTTAAAAGTTATCAGCCTTGTAGAGAGCGGAAAAGTTAATCTAGATAATCCTAGTATCGCAAATAACTACATGAGAGTAAAGCTGTCACAGCCAGAATATATTGTTACTGAAGGTGGTCAAGGTAGGTATAAGACACCTTTAGAAAAAATAGAAGACATGGCTAGGGTCGGTATAGAGCCAGAAAGACCTGCCATGCTAATTGCTGAGAACATCGTTGCAAAGATGAATGATTCACTAAACAAAGAAAATAACAGCTATTACGACCGGCAATTTGCAGTAGAACGTCACAGAGTTTATTCAATCGACGATGTAGTATCCTTGGCTGAAATGTCTGAGATAGTAGATAAATATAATATCCCTGAAGTTTGCGATATTATTCGGCAAAACGTTGACGTGCAATCTTTTGGTGATAAGGCTATAGATTATGCCCTCGAACGATCCCGCTATGAAATAGAGGAGGAATCCGCCTCTGTGGCTAAACAGATAGAACAGTCGAGAAGAGGGATTGATTTCTTGCGTAAAATGGGATACGAGCCGTTTAAAAACGGCGTAGATTCTTTATTCTCAGATTATGACGGTGTTGCAAAACAAAGCATAGCGGAAAAGTTCTCTTTGATAAGTGAGGATACTGTTGATTCTATGTACCAATATAAATTCCGAACCTTAAACAATGTCATCAGCAACCATAGACACGTTAAAGGTATGCCAATATTAAAAAGTTTAAGGTGCAGCGGGAAAGACGCCTTTGCGCTATTTTGGGAACAGCGTTCACGCGAAACTGGTGAAGACGAGTTAAGCACTCTAGCAAAGAAAGCGAATGAGCATTTTTCTGGTTCTATGATTGCGGAAATGGCCAGAGATTATAGTGAATCTGATGACCAAGAAAATAATCCTTTAACTTTCATGCTTAATAATCCAGATTTGCTGAGTGGCCCAGACAGAGGTTTTATTATTGGGCTTAATTCGGTCATAGCAGAAGCGTCTAATGGCTCACGGTGGACGGAAGACTCATTCTATGGTGAGGATGATAAAGAGCGCAATAAGCGACGTTCCGTGAAAGAGGCGATTGGTAGTGTCCTTCGATTCCAGTACGAAAATAGAGATGGATACAGACTATTATTTGATGAAGACGGGGTATCTGATACTGCAAGAGAAATGGCGATTTTTGATTATGTTTCTAGAAGTATCGTAGAAAAATTCGACCCAATATGGAAAAGTCATTTCTCTAGCGGTATGCAGGAAGCCATAGAAGATTCTTATCAAACTGAGAGCTATATGTTAGAGCACCCAGATTTATTGAGTGAATTAACCCCAAGAAGAAGAAGTCTAGTAAAGCTAGTGGCAAAGCACCCAGGCAATCAGCTTAGTTCGCTCAGAACCGCCGACCTTACACAATACTTTGACGAGGATGGTAATTTGACACCTAAATTGGCAGAAGATTTGTTTGCTGACGGCTATTACGGTAATGATAGAGAGTTTTTATGTTCTTGCCCTGAAATATATGCTACTTTGCCACCGATTCAACAAAGATATTTAGATACTTTACACAAGATTGACGCGCCTAAAAAGGTTTTAGGTTTATCGAACCAAGAAATTGCGCAATATTTTGACGAGAAAGGTCCCAAACCAGAATTTTGGCAGTTCGAATTTTCTGCTAGCGATTTGGGTGGAATGAAAAGCTATTTGGAAAAAACGGCAAACCATGACGAAAACGGAAAAACAAATTATAATTATGGTGAATTAGGCTTGTCCAAAGTGCAGGAATCCGTCCTTCGTTTTTATGGTAACGCCGAGTGGTTTATTCAGGATTTGAGTGATTTTATTGAATCAAATGAACTCGAAAAGTATTTTGACGAAAACGGTCCTAAGGACGAGTTTTGGCAGTTCGAATTTTCTAAAGGCGATTTTGATGGGATAATAAGATGTGCATACTCCAAAGGTAAAGAAAATTCAGTAGTGGCGGAGTCACCGTTAGGATACCCTAAAAGGATACGACATCGGGATGACGTTGACTATGCTCCATTTGGGTTAAGTAGTAATCAGACGGAGGCACTAAGGATTTACGATACGCTTGAAGACGATGTTGCTAAAAATGATTTTAGGCTCTTCGCTTCTGACGGTTGCGACGAAATACCAATAAGCAGAATAAAAACTGCTCCTCAAATATTGAACAGGTTAGGCTTATCAAATTCTAGCGAAATCGCAGCCCATAGATCGGCTTTCGCTAAACAATTACTAAGGGTAGATTTGGATGATGACGAAAAGATGTTTGACAGTCTAGAACGAATTGAAGATGTTTTCATACATAACAATCTTCCTTTTGTAGGAAAAGCTTTTTTGTCATTTCAAATTTTGCATCCATCTGCATCATTGGATTCTGATTTTAATTTTAGCGAGTCTAGCAGTATTAGCCCATCGTTAAAAAGATTACCGAATAATGCCGCTCAAGCAAATGGTATATCTGGCAAAGCAAAGAATCGCGAGACGGTAATCTTCTCTGATTTATTAAAGGCTTCTTTCAGGTCGAACAATCGCTCTATACGTGAATATTTGGAAAATTTGAGGATAGGTCAAGATTTAATAAATAAGCTTTCTTCTGGGGAGATAAGTTGGGATAGATTCAAACAGCCCGAAAACGATAATACGCCAATAGATGCAAAAACGGAGTGCGATGCGTTAAATATTTTCATCCAACACCTTAATACTATGTATAACAACACTGATTCTGGGAGAAAATCACCTAACAAACTGACTGGCGATTTAGAACAAGATTTGACGACCTTAGTAGGCACTTTCTCCCCTACCGAACGCCACAGCTTAAGCGATAGGATAGTCCGCAGTTTCGCGTTCTTCGCCGGAATTAGAGACTTTGATAGCGCCGAAACGCTATTGGACTCTACCGCGGAGAATGCGACATCCCGAAATAAAGAAGCGGTTAAAAATGGGCTAAAGCTCGAGAGAGGCGATTTAGTGAAAGGTATTGGTAGTGTACGTTATTTGCCTAATATTTTGCAAAACGGTTCTGTTGCAAAAGAGTTTTTAGGAGATTCCGCCGGGAGTGATGCGACGCCACTTGATACAGATTTAAGTATAATACTCGAAAATCCAGATAGTATTTCGGCTGGACTAGGTGCCACCGAAGCCAGTAGTTATGGCCCAGTATGGTTGGTATTAAAAGGTGATGAAAATCGTTCAGGAGAAGGTAGATTTTCTATAACACGCAGAGCGCCAGAAGAACAAAACCAACAAGTTGACGCACCGGATATAAACGGGAAACTCGAAGCATTTTATACTGGCGCAATAGGCAGAAGTCATTATGGTATTAGAACTGGGTTTGGCTCATCGGAAATAGATTACTTTATTTCTAGTTCTAGCGATATCAATGGCACACCAACTCCAAAAATTATAGGATTAGAGATAGCGCTTAATGGTTTTTATATCCCAGTTTTAGATAAAACGAGTGGCGATGTGGTATTCTCTCCTGAAGAGTATGATGAAATTAGAGAAAAAATGTCTGGCTTGAGTTATTACGGGACAGGAGAATATCACTTTGCGGAAGATTCTGATTTGAGCTTTAGCGGTATATCCTTTAGTGGTGGCCAGGTTGACAGTATAGAACAAATTGTATCTCAATTGCCACAAAATGAAGCGGAGGTACGTAAAAAACATTCAGCCATAGACACAGTTATAGATTTAGCGTTAGACGATATTGGGGGGCTAAAAAGAAAAAATAGAATAGACGGCGATTTGACAGAAGGAGTCGTAGAACTAATCGATACTGGCTCAACTGGGCGCTTTGATAATGCTCCTGGTTCTGGCGATTTTGACTATATGATGAGAGTAGATAAAAGTATTATCAGCAACCCGCAGAAGCTAGCTGAGATTAGCAATGCGCTTTTAGCTCGATTTGGCAAGACTGAACATGCCGCAAGTGAAGTACTCGGAAATGGTGATTTACGTCTGAAAGGAGTTCGCATTGATGGATTAGATGAACCAGTTGATATAGATATATCTTTTGTGCAAAAAACAAATAAAACGCAATACTCGACAGATATGGCGCTTGCGGATAGGCTTGAAACTATAAGAAGACAGTCGCCGGAAAAACATCAGAAGATTGTAGCCAATATAATCTTTGCAAAAAAATTTCTAAAATTGGCTGAGGCATACAAACCGAATAGAGGAGAAACGCCACAAGGTGGCTTAGGTGGCGTTGGTGTTGAAAACTGGATTCTCCAGAATGGTGGCTCTTTCCTGGCTGCAGCTAGAGATTTCATGGCAGTCGCGGAGCAGTGCTCTAGTTTTGACGAGTTTTGTTCACGTTATACTATTTGGGATTTTGGAGAAAACCATATGGCTAAGGGAGAAAAACAGCATGACAACTTCGTAGCGGACAATATGAGCGCTGCTGGTTATGAGAAGATGAAGGAAGCTTTAGGCGCTTTCTTGGCACAACAAACATAACTTCAGTCTGTAATCCGCAAATAATACTGCAAATCCTCTCCATTCCAGTTATCAAGCACGTAGTCATGACATCCAGCCTAAAGGTTAGAATATAGCTTACTTAAAGTTTTGTTTTGCTCATAGTAATACCAACACTTATGATTAAGCACTATCGAAAGATCAGTGCCATAAATGCGGTCATCGCCCCACTCCTGTCTAGCCCCCTCATAAGTGTCTTTAATCGCTTCCAGTCCGAACTTGTCGGCTATTGCATCGGCTACAATAATTAAAACAACTAAATTAGGACATATGGTTTGATATAATATGTCTAGAGAAAGGATTATTGCATGCCAGAATCAGCAGAACTAGAAAGATTTAACAGACGAAATTATAGAGGTAAAACACGATTTTTTAATGTGTTTTTGTCGCAAAAATGGTGTAAAAATAGCCCTCTTTTTTGCGAGGGATTTAACAGACGTTTATAGGTTAGCAAATAGTTGAAAATTATTTCATAAACCGTTTGGTGGGGGCGAATTGTTCAGACGTTAACAATCTATAGAGATGAAATAAAAAACAAACTAGTCAATTTATAAACTAATATTTAGAATACGTCAAATATCATTAATTGAGGTGGCTATTAGGTTTTGTCGATTCTATTTCGACAAAAATTGCTGTATTTTACCCCATGTTATAATTCTTTTATTGTTATAGTATTGACAAAAATAAGCATATATGCTATAATGCAAGTATAGTTAGTAAAGACCAACTAGGTACATTATAAAGCTGGAAGAAAGAAATTGTATTCCTCGGTGTTCGTGAGCAGCATTCTGGTAATAAAACTTATTGCAAGAATGTTGCTCAGAGAGCACATGCTGACGTAGGGGGAATCCCTTTAAATTAATAAAAGCGTCGGTAAAAAGGAGAAGCACATGATTGAAATGAAGAGAATAGACAGCTTTGAAGGATTCGATCCAAAAGAGTTCTGCGTTAAGCCGAGCTATTGGTCTTATGACTTTGAGCATGGCGCAAATGAGGTCATGGAGGAAGCTAAGAAGTTAGCTGAATCCGTCGACGGCATCTGCATCGCCATCGTGCATAGCACTACAGGAGATTATGTCCTGGGTGAATCCTGCACGAAGGGCTGCTCGAGCAAGTTCATCTTATTCAACGCGGCAGAATGCCCCAGAGCTCAGGCTGAAGTTCGCGCCATTACCTTTAACACTGGCAGAGGAGCTTTGACCAGGTACTGGTACGACAGATTTGTCAGATATCAGCCTGGTAGTCAGGCCTAATTCTTCCAGCAACACACTTCTGTTCCCCGACTTCCACACAGCCAGCGTGGGTAGAGCCGGGGGCTTTTCTTTTTTTAAAAACAGGACCAGATTGTTTAGGGTATTAACAGGCAAATTTATATGGGTAAAACGGCACTTTTTACCCCATTTTTCGTGCAAAAATGATGTAAAATAGCACCTTAGAACCTGCAGGGTACTTAACAGAAATTTACCACTAAAAAATCGGCGAAAATGCCGAGTTATATAAAATTTGGTGGGGGTACTAGGACTCGAACCTAGGACACTGCGTGTATAAGACGCATGCTCTAACCAACTGAGCTATACCCCCGCTACTCTATTTTATCACAAAATGCTATAATGATAAGCATGAGCGTGAAGGATAATTTGCGACGGACGAAGTTCAGGTTGAAGCGAGATTTTTTTACATTGGAGAATATTGTACTTTTATTGGCAATAGTGCTATGTTTGGTATGGACTTATCAATCTATAGTGGCGATGTCTAGAAACTGGAAATTATCCGAGACTCTAATTACGGAAAAGAAAGAACTCGAATTATTGAATGTGGAAGTAGAAGCGGCAGAGCTAGAAAATGAATATTATAAGACTAATGAATATCAGGAGTTGATGGCACGAAAGATTTTGGATAAGAAATTGAGTGGCGAAAACATGGTAATACTGCCAGATAATTCGGAAGAGGCAAAAAATAAACATAAAGTAGCAAAAGTAGAAAAGCAAGAAAAGAGTTATTCGAATTTTGAAAAATGGATGATGTATTTATTTCCAAACTATTAAAATTGACATAGATAAATATGCTTGTGGTATAATGGTAGTATGAAGAGAATTCGGCGTGGGTTTACGTTGGTGGAGGTATCGCTATTTTTGGCGATTACGGCGGCGATTTTTGTGAGTATCGCGGTGGGTACGCAGAATTCTATTTTTCAGCAACGGTATAATGATGCGGTGCAGAATTTTGCGGAGTTTCTTAGGAGTGTGTATTCTCAGGTGATGAATGTGCAGAGTGAAGGTGATGGCAGGAGTGGATACGCAATTTATGGAAAATTGGTGAATTTTGAAAATGATAATGGGAATAATAAAATTACTACATATAATGTAGTTGGGAAAGTCGCTGAGGACGATTTAGGTAATGGTAACGTGTTGGATCGTTTGAAACGTCTAGAAGCCGATGTAGTGCTAGAAAAAGACGGTAAATATGAGCCGGTGGGGTTCGTGGAGAATTATCGTCCGAGATGGGCGTCGCAGATTCAAACGACGGGAGGTTGGAATGATGATAAATATAATGTGTATACTGGTGCACTTTTAATAGTACGGCACCCTAGTTCGGGAACTGTGTATACGTTTAGCTCCAAAGAGTCAATTGATGTGAAAAAATATTTACAAGATTTAAAAGGTAATCCATCTACTAATAGCCCGTTGACTGAGCTTGAGTTTATCGTAGGCGATGTGGACTTTTGCGTGAATCCGAATGGGGCAGAGCGGAGCACTTTGCGGCGCGATGTAAGGATTGTGGCAAATGCAAGAAATGCGACAGGAGTTGAAATTATTTCAGATGATAATAATAGGTGTGAGTAGGATACGGGAAATGGGTAGTAAAAAAGGATTTACATTGGTGGAACTGTCATTATCTATCGCTTTTATCGCCATACTTTCTATCACGATAGCTTTAATCATAAATGATGCGATTTCTACATATCGGCGCGGATTAACTTTGAATCAAATTAATACCGCAGGGATGGATTTGATAGACGATATACGTACGGCGGTTCAGAATTCGCCAGCGAGCCCGCCAAGTAGCAACTGTAAAAGTGGCAAAGATGATTTTCAGAAGAATTGTGAAGAAAATAGTGGGATGAGATTGATGAATATTACTAAAACGGGAAAAGTGAATGAAATAGAGAATACGCCGCTGTATGGGGCGTTCTGTACTGGAGCATATTCCTATATTTGGAATTCTGGGTATTTGTTTTTAGAAGGGGGCGGTGATAAAGCGACTTATGCTGTGTATGAGGGTGATGAGAAGAAGGAGGAGTGGAGTGATTTTCGTTTATTAAAGGTGGAAGATCGGCAACGTGATGTTTGTAAATCTATTTTGCCGGAGGAATATGGTGGCGAAGTCATTGTGAGTGAATTCAAAGGTAAAGACAAAAATCCAGTAGTACTACTTGCAAATGATGGGTCTAACCCTTTGGCGCTATATAGTTTTACCTCAGCGTTGCCGGCAGTAAATGGGTTGGAAAATGCGGCATTTTATTCAATGTCCTTTATTTTGGGTACAGTGCAGGGTGGCATTAATGTGATGTCTATGGGGAATTTTTGTGAAGCGCCAGAAAGTTCTAGCCCTGCAGAAAACTTTGATTATTGTGCGATAAATAAATTTAACTTTGCCGCTCAGGCAAATGGGAGGAAATGATGACAAAAATTAGAAAAAAGTTTAAAGAGGGTGCGGCGTCGTTTTATATTGTAGCGATTTCTACATTGATTTTGGTGATTGTGGCAGCAAGTTTTGCAGCGGTGATTATTTCTGAGGTCACACGAACATCTAATGATGATTTGGCGCAATCTGCGTATGATGCGGCACTTGCTGGAGTGGAAGATGCCAAATTGGCATTTTATAGCTATCAAAGTTGCCTGGAGAATGATAGCCCGATAGATGCAAGCGGGCTAAGTTGTGATGAAATAAAAACGTGGGTTGAGAGCGGGAGCAGAGATGGTCAGGATCCGTGCGACATGGTGTCTGTAATCTTGGGCAGGAAAAAAGAAAATGATAATGGTGAGGTATTGGTGCAAGAATCTAATGTGAATAATGACATGCAGCAAGCATATACTTGTGTGAAATTGTCTGATGCGGCTGATTATAAAACTACGCTAACCGCGGAAAATCCGACAAAAATTATGCGAGCACATTTCGAAGATGGAGACGCAGCAAAAAGTGTTCAGTCTGTTGTAGTTAGTTGGCAGAGAGATACAAATGTGAGCCAAACCAAGTATTCTGATCTAGGAGAAGATGGAATATTTGGCGCTGAGACACCTCTGCCGCCGGTGATATCACTAGGTTTGGTACAGACGGCGGGTACTTTTACCCTGGATAGTTTTGATATGGCTCAAGGCGATAGCACTAACCGTGGCACGATTTATTTGGTGCCTGCGGACAATCCTGGATTATCTGAGGTGGTAGATGGAAAATATAAGGTGGTGGACGGGAAATATAAGGTTGCCTGGAATGGAGAGACTAATTACGTGGCTAGCAATAGATATGAGGGGTTCTTGAAATCTAATGATAAAACTGCAGAAAATTTACCGTATGTGGTGCGTTGCGCCGATGGCGGTGAATATGCTTGCTCGGCGACAATAGCATTGCCAGAGCCGGTTGGTGGAGATCGCAATAATGATACATTTATGTTTGTGCTATCTATGCCATATGCGGATGCAAGTACTGATGTGAGATTGCAGTTTTGTAGTAAGACCGATGGTTGTTATGAGGTCGGTAAAGAAGAGGTGGATGGGAAAGAAGAAAGTGTGACTACCGAAGTACCACTAGATAAAGTACAAATTGTGATTGACTCTACTGGGCGGGCAAATGATTTGTATCGCAGAGTAGAGACGAGATTAGAGCCAGCGGATAAGGCTTACCCGTTTCCGCTGTATGCAATTGAGGTGTTAGGCGATAGTGGATCGTTGATTGATAAGAATATTTCACCAACGTGTGAGTGGAACTTTAATGCTACTGGACCTAATTGTGAAAATATATAATAAAAAGTAAACTTGACAATTTTCTTAAAGTGCGCTATACTTATACAGTGTCCGGATAACGGGCACTGTATGTTAACGTCGTGGGGTAGAGCAGCCTGGTAGCTCGTTTGGCTCATAACCAAAAGGTCGCTGGTTCAAATCCAGCCCCCACAACCAAAATTCTAAGCTTAAAATTAATAATCAGTTTTAAGTTCAGCTTGGATTACCCCCCTAATTCAAGCTGAATCTAGAGCTGATTATTTTTTCTTGATTAATTTTTTGGCGGCTAGTTTGATGGCATAACTATAATCATTGGTGATGTGTGGAGTGCTGGCGAGTTCTATGGCGCTAAGATGATGACGTACGGCTACGGCGATCTCACCAGACATAGATTTGGCGTTTGGGGCAAATAATGTGCCACCGATGATGTGATTGCTGCCATCTACTATTAATTTAACAAAGCCGTAATAATTGTTGTAGATTTTGCAGGCTGGTAAATCTTTGAGATGGACGATGGATTTTTTGTATTTGCGCTTGCCGCGTTTGAGTTCTGATTCGGTGAGACCAAGAGCGACGATGGCGGGAGAAATATCGGTGACGCGGGCAAAACCATTGTAATTTGGCGTACTTTTTGTCTTGTTAATGATATTAGTAGCAAGAAGCTTACCTTCGTATTCGGCGCGTTCAGTGGAAGATGAATTATTGATACAGTCGCCTATGGCATGGATATTTTTTGCGGAAGTTTGGAAGGTCTTGTCTACTTTGATAGTGCCGGTTTTGGTGAGTTTAACTCCGGCGTTTTCTAGGCCATAATCGGTGGTGGGAGCGCTGCCGGTGGCTAATACAATGCAATCTACGCGAACCATTTTTTCAATATGATTGTTTTGGAAAATGACGCGTTTGGAAGCTTCGTCTTGTTCTAGGGCGACAACTTTGCAATCTGGTAAAACAGTAATGCCGAGATTATCCGTGAAGTAGCTGGTGATGGCTTGGCTGGTTTCGGGATCTTCGGTAGGGAGGATGCGAGAGGCGGACTCCATTAAGAAGACTTTGGCGCCAAGCTTGGCGTAATATTCGGCGATTTCGCAACCCGTGGAACCTCCGCCGACAATAATGGCGGCCTTAGGGAGGCGACGAATTTTGATGGCGGTTTCTGGCGTGAGGTAATTGACGGCTTCGGTGCCGACAATAGAAGAAGTGCCTAGATGTGAGCCCGTAGCTAGGATGAAATGATCAGAAGTGAACTTTTGGTCGCCAATGGCGATTGTGTGATTATCTAAGAAATTGGCATAGCCTTGGAGACAAACGATGTTGGATTTTTTGAAGATGTTTTGATTGTTGCCGCCACCGGATTCGATAATTGCTTTGAGCTGGTGCGCAACGATGGAAGGGAAATTAAAAGAAAAATCTTGATGGCTAAATTCTGGAAAATGTAAAATTCTGTGATAAGTTTGTGCAAAATCTAAAGCCACGCCATACGGAATATCGCGCGTGTTGATATTGGCGCCGCCAAAGTAACGACCTTCGACTAAGGCGATACGTTTTTTAGCCTTGGCAAGCGTGAGCGCGGCGGCAGAGCCAGCCGGGCCGCTGCCGATAATAGTATAATCAAAGTCGTATTTCCTACCCATTTATATTATTTTATCACGATTTTCATAAACATAAGCGAAATCGGCGCTATATTTTTTGAGTTCTTTAACTAAAGCTCTTTTTAGATCTTTTTCTGTGATAAGTTTGCGAGAAGCGAGAGATTTTTTGGCGGCGGCGAGGGATTTTTGAATAAAAATGTCAGCTGCACCGGCTGGAATACCAATAGCTTTGGCGTCGATTTTGAGAGTTTTAATTAGAGATTTTTCGGTGGTTTCGTCTATCATGCGAGAATCCTAAAATAAATAAATAAAATGCTGATGGCTACATAGCTAAAACAAAGAATAATGCGAGTGAAGGCTTTGTCTTTGACACGGGATTTTTGGATATCGGCTAGATTGTAACCGAGTTGGAATTTCCAGCGTGTGATGAAAAGCGGGATGGTGGGGATAACTATATATAATATGGTGAGAAGATGGCTAGGGAAGAATTCCACAGACATTTCCATGATTTCTACTGAAGTGATAATATAAAGTGGTAAAGTGAAGGGCAGTTCGCAAACGCTAGAAAGTGCACCTAAAGTAAAAGCGTCGGAGCGAGTTTTGACAGAACGGGCGGCGTGGTCTAGGTTTTGCGCACATTTTCGGGGGATAAACAATCTGGTGCCTTGGCCAGCGCGATAATAACAAAAGAAGCCCATGAATGCTAAAGCTAGGAGGATGCCAGCTATAACCCAGGCAAAGAAACTGGTTTCGGGACGAAAACGATAAAAGAAAAATAAGTTAGCAAAAAGATAAGAACAAAAGAATAAACATGCAGCGGCCGTTTCGGCGCCAAGAATAAAGAATAATGTCATGTCGGAAGCACGAGATTTGGAATATTTACCGGAAGCATAATGGTAAAAAAGTGAAAAAACACCTGGCTGTAATTGTAGACAAGCCATGATAAGCATAGCCAGTATGACTATTCCTAAAGAGACGAAAAAGCTCATGTTTAAATTATAACACGCGGGGGGTTGATTTTCTAGTGCGAGCGTGCTAGAGAGTAGGCATGAAAAAATTAAAAATATTTTTAGGCGTGGTTTGTGGGGTATTTTTGGGAATTTTGTGTTCTATGAACTGCGTAATGGCGGAAGAAATTAATGAAAAAATTCCTGAAATATATATCAAAGCTATCAATCCTGGCTACACGGTAGATGGCAAAAGTAATGTCGGAGAAATGATTGAGATTGGCCGTAAAGAATCCGACACACCGATTTTGCTCGCTGGCATAACTATCAGCTATACTAATTCAAGCGGGAATAGTTCAATTTTGTTCGAATTTCCCGAGCATAGTCTAATGACTGGCGAGACTCTCCTCCTTCGCTTAGCCAGCTCGCCCGAAAGCGAGCTGGCGGCCGTGAATTACACGAAGACACTAGCTTATAAAGGCGGGATAGATTTGATGGTTGATAATGAAAAAGTGGATAGCGTGTGCTGGACGGGGAAAGATGAATGCTATAAAGATTTTAAATCGGCAAATCCAACGATACTGGTACGAAATTTGGAAACGGGAGATTTTGAACATATCGGCGTAACGGAGTATGAACCTGTGTATGATTCGGAAAGCTATGTAGTGGAAGCTTCAAAAGATGAAGAGGGTTATGGGCAGGTGGTGAGCCAATGCAGAGGGCTACAGTTTTCGGAAATTTTGAGTTATTACGAAAGTTCGCATACGGAGCAATTTATTGAATTTTATAATCCGAAATCGGAACAGATTTTGCTGGATGGATGCCAGATGAGATACAAGAATAAAAACTATAATCTAAGTGGTATTGTGGCGGCGGAAGGATATTATATTTATTATCCGGATGGTTTTAATTTGACAAAAAATCCGACCAATTTTAACACTTTGGAGATAATTGATGTGGATGGAACGGTAGTAGATTTACTAAAATATCCGAACGGGCAACGAAAGGGGGCTTCGTATATATTTGTGGGATATGATGGAGCGGGCGAAGAAATTTGGAGAGTGACCTATGCACCGACTCCGGGTGGGCCAAATAATTATCAAGAATTTAAGACTTGTGAAGCGGGAAAAGTGATAAATGAAGCAACGGGAAATTGTGTGAAGGTTACGAGCGTAGCAGAAAAGTTTTGCAAGGAAGGGTATTTTTTGAATATTTTGACTGGGCGATGCAATAAAATGAAAACCGTGGAAGAAAAAACTTGTAAAGAGGGGTATGAATTAAACCCAGAGACCAATAGATGCAGGAAGATTAAGGAAAATACGGGGGCAAACTATAGTTTGGAGCCAGAAACGTATGAAGAAAAATCGTCTTTTGTGGCGTTGTATGCGGTGTTAGGAGTAATGGGGGCGGGTATTTTGTTTTTAATCTGGGAGTTTAGGCAAGAGATCGTGAAGCTTTGGCATAAAGTTTTTCGACGAGCTCATTAAAGACGGCTTCACGAGTTTGATCGCCATTTACTTCGATTAGTAGTCCTAGAGATTTGTAATGTTGTAAGACCGGGAGAGTTTTGGTGCGGAATTCGTGAAGGCGATTATGGAAGGTTTCTAGATCTTTATCATCGGTGCGCTCGCCGCGATCGTCTAGGGCTTTGGATTCGTTGAAGCGATCTTCTACATCGGCTTCGGAGATATTAAGAATAATGGCGGCTTTGATTTCGTGACCGGCGCCGGCGGCTACAGACATTACTTGATTTTCCTCGCCGCTCCAGCGGCCAATGGAAGATAAGATTAAGGGATATTTGAACAAATCTGGGCGTTCAAAATACGGGAGGACCCATTCGTAAAAGATATTAGGAGGGATGAGGTTGCCATCTCCGGAAAGATTTTGTCTGGTTTCGGTTTCCATGGCGCGAATAATCATGCCAGACGAAAGGAATTTGGCGCCTAAAAGTTCGGCGAGTTTGACACCTTGGGTGTCTTTGCCGGACATTGGTAAACCAAAGATATTAATAGAGCCAGTGCCGAGCCATTCTTTGATAGTTTGAATCTTTGCTTCAATTTCCATAATCTTATAATAGCATAAAAATAGCCCCGACGAGAAAATGTCGGGGCGGGATAGATGGTTTATTCTGAGATAGTAGTGGCAAAACTTTTTTCGAACTCTCGCTTGATTGCCTTGGGCATCAACTTGTCGTTTTGCCACTCGCCGGTTTCGACGGTAAGAACGCCTGCGACTGTGCTCTGGCCATGGGCGGTGCGTTGCATCCTGACTGTGACCTTGCCGTTGTAGAGTGTTCCAGTGTAAGTTTTTCCTCCTTTTGTGATCGTCTTCGCTTGTCTCTGTTTTTTTCGTTGTCTAGTAGCCATGCTAATCCTCCTAAGGTACTTTGGGCTAGTTGCCTAGCTATAAAGTCTCATGAACATAACCAAAAACCTGGTCGTTCTCACGAGCTGTTTTCTATTATAGCACAGAATAAGTATTTTGTAAAGAGGCAGAGGAAATGGTGGTTGATAGAAGTGGGTGGCATATGGGGTTTGGGAAAAATTGGCACTCTTGCATTTTGGGTGCTAATTGATTATAATTATGGTATGGAAATTACCCAAAGGCAAAAAGAAATTCTTTGTCAAATTATAGAGGAATATGCTGAGACAGCTTCGCCGGTAGGTAGCGTGACGCTGGCTAAGCTTTTTGGGGTGTCGCCGGCCACAATCCGGGCGGAAATGGCGCGATTAGAGGCGTTTGGACTAATAGCGCAGCCACATACTTCGGCGGGGCGGGTACCGACAGACGCCGGGTATAGATTTTATGTAAATAATTTGGATGGGGTAAATAATATCGGACGTGATGAAGCGGAGCGAAAGTCTTTGGAACGGGGGGCTCATGCTTTGGAAGTGCGGGTAAGTTCGCAGTCACGAGCTGATACGGCCATTCGTGGTGCGGTGGATGCTTTGGTGGAACTGACTGGTAATTTGGGTCTGGCGACGATTGGTGGACAGCTATATCTAGCGGGGATCTCTAGGCTATTTACGCAGCCAGAATTTGGCGATACGCGGCGAGTGCAGGCGGTGGCAAAGCTATTGGACAATTTGGAGCCGTGGCTACGCGAGGCGGCGCCGGGCGAGGCTTTGAATATCTTTATTGGGCACGAAAATCCGATTGGTAAAAATTCGGAAGTGTCATTGATTATTTCTAAATTTAGATCACCGTTTTCGGATAGAAGTTATATAGGAGTACTTGGGCCGACGCGTCAGAATTATTCGAGAGTAATGTCGCTAGTAAAATATGCTGGTAATATGTTAGAGGAGATATTATGAAAAAAGAAGTAAAAAACGAGAAAAATAATGCTGAATTTGAGGCAAAAATTACGGAGCTGACTAATGATCTGCAACGGACACGAGCGGATTTTGAGAATTTTCGCAAGCAGGTAGAAGTGCAAAAGGAAAATGAACGTAAGACTACGCGACTAGCTACGGTGTATAAAATGTTGCCACTTCTAGATGATTTGGATAGGGCAATTGGGGCTTATGCGGAGCTAAAGCCTTTGGAGAAATCTTTAAGTAAAACTTTGGGTGAATTGAAACTTGCGAAGATTGCCTCAGGGCAGGGTGTAGAGTTTAATCCAGATTTGCATGATGCGGTGATGGTAGAAGGTGAAGGTGAGAAAGAGGTGATAGCGGAAACCCTAAGACCGGGGTATTATTATGAAGGTGAGGTGTTACGCCCGGCGATGGTAAAAGTAAAGAAAATTTGATTTCATTTTTGAGATTTAAAAGTAAATAAAAATTCTCCGGTTGGCAATACCGGAGAATTGGGGGGGGTGTTAATCCAGCTCGGGCGGGGGTATGAGCCCCAGCTTGTGAAGACGGTGCTTCCAGATTTTTTTGGCGATGATGGCCGTGAAAGATACGAGAGCACCTGCTATTGTTATTGTACCGACACCGATAAGAAAGATAGACGTGATGAGCGATTGGTCAGATAGGACGTATGCGAGCGTGAGATACATAGTAGCAATAGCGGCGATACAGGTGACCGTAAAAGAAATACTAGTGATTCTTTTATATATCTGTGCTTTTTGAGGCATCTCGGCCTTGGCGGTCTCCTTCTTGGCTTCATTAGCCTTGTATCCGGCTAAATAAGCATTTCGGCCTCTTGCGATGGAGTCTGTATTGCGGGTAGAAGTCGTTGTTTTCATAGTTTTGCTCCTTTTCTGTTTTTTTGTACGCTGCACATAAAATCTTGAGCGGTAGAGCTGGATTTTAAAGTGCAGGTAAAGAATATACCAATTTTTTTATTATAGCATACTTCGTGTAAAAAGTCAATGTTGAACTTGGCATTTGGGGGGATTGGTGATAAAATGATAGGGTAATAAGCAGAAAAGGACTATTATGGCTGAATACAAGTTAACTTTAGAAAAACGCGAAGTAACCGGTAAGAAATTGAAAGATTTGAGAACAAAAGGCTTAATTCCTTCTGTAGTGTATGGCGGGAAGGAACCAGTGCTTTTGGCATCTGAATATGTAGCAACGGAAAAAGTATTAGAGAAAGCAGGCTATCATTCTCCAATTGATCTAGATATGGCCGGTAAAAAGCATTTGGCGATTGTGAAAAACGTAGCAATTGATCCAGTGTCTCGTAAGATTATGAATGTGGAATTTCAGGCGATTTCGGCACGGGAAGTAGTGGAAGCTACTACGCCGGTAGTAATTGTGAATTTTGAAGCGAGCGAAGCTTCTAAGACTTATCATTTTGCTTTGACTCAAGCGATCGAAGAGTTGGACGTAAAGGCAAAACCAGCGGATTTGCCGAAAGAGTTAGAAATTGATGCTTCTAGTATGAAAGAAGTGGATGACAAGATTGTGATTTCTGATATTGTACTACCTAAGGGTGTGGAATTGGCAGATAAGGAGTTGGATCCAGAGCAGGTAGTGGCATCGCTATACGATCCGGCGGCGGAAGCTGAAAAGCGCGAAGCGGAAGCAGAAGAGCCAGCAGTAGAAGCGGCTGACGTGCCAGCGGATAATGGTAAGAAACCTGAAGAATCAGCACAAGAATAAATTAAAAAATAACCCCACTAGGGGTTATTTTTTAAGGCTTCTGTGTTGGCGATCAATCTATCTAGGAAGGCTTGGCGGGCGGCATCTGCATTTTCATTGTTGCCTTTCCAGGCGTAGAGAGCGGGATCTTGCAAAGCACGAGCAAAAGAAAATGTAACAGGCCAAGGGAAGGGACCGTTTTTCTCTACTTCGGCGAGATTGTTGGTGGCCTGTTCGACAGTTTGGCCGCCAGATAGGAATACTATGCCGGCGAGTTCGGCTGGAATATGATTTTTGAGAACCTCAGCAGTTTTTGCTCCGACTTCTTCTGGGGTGGATGGGGTTTCGTAGTTTTTGCCGGCGAGAACCATATTGACCTTTAGAATGCAAGCGCGTAGGTTTACCCCGAAATCGGCGAGCTTTTTAAATAGTTCGTCTAGGATTTTGCCGGTGATTTCGGCATTTTGGTCTATGGAATAATAACCATCGTAGACTACTTCTGGTTCGACAATTGGCACGAGCCCGGCGGATTGGCATTTTTTGGCGTATTCGGCGAGGATGCGGCAGTTTTCTTCGATGGCATGGGTGGTGGGCGTAAGGATAGCGCCAGTGGTAGAGAGACGGATTTCGAAAGCGGCGCGCCATTTGGCGAAGCGTAACCCCATCATGTAATATTCTTTGAGGTGTTCGTCCAAGCCATTTAGGCCTTTGGTGTAAGTTTCTAGGGAATTGTCGAATTTGGCGAGACCTTGGTCTACTTTGATACCGGGGATAATGCGGCGACTAATGAGAAAATCTACGTAATTTTGACCATTATCGGCGAGCTGGCGAGCGGTTTCGTCGAAGAGAATAATACCGTTAACGTATTTTTCTAAATCTTTGGTAGTGAAGAAAATATTGCGGTAATCGCGGCGGTTTTCGTAGGTGTCGGGGATGTCTAGTTGGCTGAATTTCTTTTTGATGGAGCCACCAGATTCGTCAGCAGCTAAAATACCTTTTGGTTTTAATACTAGATTGGCGGCGATAAGTTCTAAATTTTCTTTGGGTGAAGTATTTTCGGCGATTTCTTGCAGTTCGGCAAGGGGTAAGACAGCGTTAAGCTTGGAATTCTCGATATTGATGCGGGCCAACGTCAGGCTATCTTCTACGGAATTGCCGAGGATGAAACCACCTAAAATAGTGGCAGCAGCAATAGAATAAACTGAAAGATGAGTAAGAATATCTATGCGGTCTACCGAGATGGTTTCGGAGAGATTTTGGTAGGAAAGAGTGGTTTCAGAGATATGGACGAGCTTTTCGGGGTTGATTTCATCTAAAGAGAGCACGTTTTTTTCTTCCGATTTTTCTTTGTTTTTTTCTAAAAAGATTAAATCGGCGCGAGGGATGAGATCGTTTAGATTAGGGTTTTCGAAATTGCGAATATAGAGAACGAGTTTGGTATTTTGCGAAATATCCAGGTACGCGTGAATTTTGGCGGCGGCATCGGCGGTGAGTTCGGCAGAGCGGTCTACGTAGAGGTAATCTACTGGTTTGGCGGGTGGAGCAAAATCGGTGGTTTTGTATTTACTGGGTACAAAATAGCTGGTTTTGCCATTGGCAATAAGGATGTAGCGATAAGTTTCGGCTGGGTCGGTGGAGGTGAATTCGTTGTTTTCTAGGCGGAGGTCGGAACCAGAAATAGTGGTAGGCAAGCCCATTTTTTGTAGGACTTCCATGGAGATGGCGGCGCCACCGAGGCTGGAATTGCGATTGAAAAAGTGATGCTCACTAGTATTGAAACTGATATCTAGCCACTGGGTGTGGTTGCGATCGGTTTCTAGGTGCTCGCTGCGACTGTCTATATTGAGATAGACATCCTTCAAGGCATTTCCCACCACTAAAATATTCATAAGTGTATTATAACATAGATTGTAGAAATAAAAACCGCCCATTGAACCGAGTTCGCGGGGCGGTACCTGACGGGTTAGACAATTTTTGACTTGACTTTTACAGTCTGATGAATTAGAATCTATTTAAGGTTTTATGAAACTCGCTTCCTTCTTCTGGGAGCGATTTTCAATTTTGCTGTTACGTGTAACCGTCCCAGAATGATTGAAAACGTCATCAAGAAACCTTCTCCTTTCTACCGTCAGATTATTAAGGTAAATTCTACTCCTTTCTCGCCAAAGATTGTCTAAAATAATTGTAGTATAACTGGGGTGGAAATGCAATAAGTATTGGAGTTCTCAAACTGTATTTTTTATAGCGGTTTCGTAGTACGCAAAAGGCACAATAATCTCAAAACCAACCTTTTGTTTGCGTTTACGTTGCACGCCGGGTGGCAATGACTTCAAAACTTCCTTTTCCTTAACGATAAAATTACGCCAAGATAAAAATTACAACATTAGGCAGATTTTCGTTCGCGAAGACAAGCTCTACTCACGAAAATTGTAATGTTGTAATTTTTATATGGGTAATTTTATATGCTAAAGGAATAAGAAAGTTTTGAAGTTTGGGAGACTTAGGTTTAGGTGACTTGCTAAGGCTTAACGCATTATACACCGCACGGAACGCCCGCTCATTCTGCCGTTATCAGTATAAGATGGACTAGCCGTATTACTTTTAAAATACATATCATAAGTACTTGAACTTGATTTAACCGTACTAGATAAGTAATGTCCGAAACCAGCTCCAAAATTAGCGCCCCAAACATCACCGGATCTTATAAACCATAGCGGTTCGTCGATTAAGCCGGTATCTGTATTATTTAAATTATTGTTATATAAATAATTTAACCTTGCAAACTCATTAGTAGAACCAGATTCTGTTTCGGATTGACTGGATATAGTAGGTAGCCTCCAACCTTTAGGGCAGATAGAGTTCTTGGGATTTTTAGATATATCATTTAGTGTATCTTGTTTTAATGAGGACGAATTATTGCTAGCTATAGCCGCCGTCCAGTTATAATAATTACCCAGCGATGCGTGACCTGTTTCTGTGCTATCTGTTTTACTCGCAGAATATGGATTATTATTATCGTTGCTCCAACCAGTTACAGTGGTATTCTGGAAGTCTATAGTTTTTCTTTCTGGTGTCCAGGTAGTAATACCAGTATTTGGATTATAATTATACCCATCTACATAAGCATCAGTTAGAGAGTGGTCTGTTAAGTCTGTATCTTTAGAAGTAAGTGGTTTAGCAGGATCTAGGTCTAAGTCTAGATTTTGGGTCATCCAGATATTGCCATCTTTTAGTTTGGTGACCCAGTACTTTTTACCATCTCTTGTATCTATAGCCTGTACACTTTCTTCCATAGCAATATTGTTCTTCCATTTATCTACTTCTTGCATATAGTATGGTGGTTTTTCGTATGAGGGGTGAGTTAGTAAATATTTCACTTGTCCATTGTATGTACCAGCATGTTGGTTAGAAGTAGTGTAGATGGCATAGGTAGTAGTAAAGGATGAGCCTTCGTCCATATCGGTAGTACCAGAAGGCCTAGAAGCTACTCTAGTCCAGTATTGTGGTACTAAACCATAAGTATTGTCATAAGCTGGTTCTATAACTGCTGGAGTAGGAGAAGGATCATCTGGTATATTATTTAACTTCATAGCCCAATTAGAGATTAATCCACTGGTCGCTAATCCTGTGTCTATACTGTATTCAGGATGTTCTGCGTTAATGAGTTTAGTATTGCCATCTTCGTTGTTGCTATAGCCAGCAGCATATACACTATACCCATTACCATCATTACATAGTGTAGTAATGGTAGTCTTACCTACATCACTATGATAAGTACCATTAGTAATCTCTTTAGTATGTGCACTATCTACTACACTAGATAATGTACAAGAAACAGAAAGAGAGAACTGTATTTGATCTATACCAGAATTAGAGCCTGTAGCAGAAGAGCGGAGGGAAGACAAAATAATGGCAGAGATAATAATTAATGGGATACTAATCAAAAGAATGTTGCGGAAGAAATAGTAGAAGAAAACTGTATAATTTTCTGTTTTGTTATTATGGCTCATATATGTATTACCCTGTTTAATTATTTGGTCTTTGTGATGCCATTTTGTGTAAACGGGGTAGTATTACAAAAATGGCACCGCAAGGGTGTCATAAGCTATATTTCGCGTCAGAGTTACCTCTTTGAATCGAAACGGCTTTCTTGCGATGCCACTTATTGATTCAAAATGATAACTTTTGATACGAAAATGTCTGACGCATTTTCTGAATATAACTTATGACACTTTCATTATACCACACAAAAAAGATTAGCAACTAGGAAATTGCTAATCTTTAGTTGGCGAGAAGAAATTAGAGTACGCCAAGAATGCCGCGGAGGGAGTAGGCGGTGTCTTCGTGACTGCGGACTGTGATGGTGTCGATACCCATTTGTACTACTGGGTAATCATTGCCGCCAGGCTGAGTCATGTCGCCAAAGTAGAGAATATCTTCTTTTTTGACATTTAATTCTTCTAGTAAATGAGTCATGCCAAAGACTTTGTTCATGCCCGGAGTGATGGCATTAATAGAGGTAGTGCCACCGATTTCGTATTCAAATTCCGGGGCGAGCTCGCGACAACGGGCGCAGATAGCTTCACGTTTTTTGCAATCTGGATCCCAGGCGTATTTTTCTTCGGTGCCGGCTTTTTGGCCGAGAGCCGAGAAAGTGACTTGGGAAAGACGGTTTTCGATGATTTCGTCACCAGGCTGGAGCTTGTCTTCTTCCCAGTAGCCGAGCTCGGTAGCGGCAGTTTTGATAGTTTCGGTAATTTTGGTAACTTGTTCCTCTGCAAGTGGATAATTATATACTTGAATCCAATCGTTTTTGGCGGTGTCGTAACGATAATATTGCGTTCCTTGGGCCACAAACAAGTGTAGGTGCGATAATTGCTCCGGAGTAGGGTGGGGGAGCCGGTCTACAATTTGAATAAGGAATTGGTCGAATTTTTGGCCCGAAATGGGGCAAATTTCGAAATGATCGAGGCAACTAACCAATAAATCGGCGATGTCGTCGGTGATTGGGGTTTTGGCCACGTTTAATGTTTGATCTATGTCAAATGCAAGTACTTTTTTCATAATACTTTGATTGTATCATATGTGCAATAATATATGTGCTATAATAAGCTTATGAAAACTTATATCGTGGGCAACTGGAAGCTGAATTTCACGGTGGGGGAAGCTTCAATTTATCTTCATAAACTTTTAAAGGCTATGCCAAATTACAGAGATATAGATGTAATAGTGGCACCATCTACGATTGCTTTGCAACCGCTGTCTTTGCAAGTAGATAGGCATAAGATAAAGTTGGCTGCGCAAAATGGATTTTATCGGGATTACGGGGCTTTTACGGGGGAAACGTCGTTCTCGCAGCTTCGCGGCATTGTGGATTATGCGATTATTGGACATTCTGAGCGGCGGTATATTTTTAGGGAAGATGATAAGATGGTGATGAGGAAGGTGGCTGCGGCGATACGAAATAAAATTACCCCGATATTATGTATAGGCGAAACAGAGAGTGAGCGGACGTTTGGTGAAACGGCGGACGTGATTCGCGATCAACTAAGCGGTGGATTGTCAGAGGTGGGTGATGATGATATAGATAAGGTGATCATAGCCTATGAGCCAGTGTGGGCGATTTCGTCTGCAAAATCGGCTAAATTGGCTACACCAGACGAAGTGGCAGATGCGGTAGCGCTAATTCGTAAAACTTTGAAAGACTTATATGGTAAAGCGGGGGAGAACGTGCCAGTGTTGTTTGGTGGAAGCGTGAATCCTTCTAATGCGGGGGCATATTTAACTGTGCCAGGGGTAAATGGCTTGCTGGTGGGCGGGTCTTCCTTGATTCTGAGTGAATTCGTTGATATAATTGAGACAGCTAAAAGAGTAAGGTAATGAACAAAAAATACATGGATTTTGTCCCGTCTAAGCCGGTAGAAAAATCGGCTGGTAGAGTTGTGGCAAAAAAACCTGTAGAAAAAAAAGTGGCTGCGAAGCCGGTGACGAAGAAAACTGTAGCAAAACAGAAGCCAGTACGGGAAGAAGTGGTCTTGCAAGAAGATGTCTTGTTGGCTGGCGCAGAGACTTTTTCGCTAAAAAAAGAACCGGTTTATGGTGTTGTAGAAGATTATCGGCCGAAATTTGTTAAAACAGAGGTAGCGAAGCGGCCTTTGTCGCGCGGGCATTTTGCAAGCAGCAAGAGCGAATTGGCGGAAGCTAAAGCTGTGAAGGTGGCTGCGAAAAAGATTGAAAAACCAGTTAGGCCTGTGGAAAAACCTGTGGAAAAGTCTGGGGTTATAAAGCCGGCAGAAGATAAAACTAAGATGAAAGTGCCGAAATCGCCATTTATTAATCAGGCAAAAGTGGCAAAAAGGCCGTTATCTAAAAATATTTACGAACGCACAGTGAAACCGACGGAGGAAGTAGCGACTGGTCCGGTGACGATTATTTCTAAGCCAGAGAAAGAAAGTAAAGTTAGTTTAGTGGTGACGATTATAATAACGATTATTCTAGGGGCGGCGGCTGGAACTGTGGCGTTTTTGTTATTGCCAAAATAATTTACTAGAGGAGTTATGAATAATCCGTTTATTAAATACGTGATGAAAGAAAAAAAAGAGGATATTTTTCATTCTTCGGCGTATGGTAAAGCGCAAAATGGTGAAGCGATAGGTGCGGCGTCTGTTGGGGGCTTTAATGAGCGGTTGAAGATAGATAGAAATCGGCAAATAGTGAAAGGGTATAATGATTCGCGTGTGGTAAATGGCGCATATGCGAATGGTCCGAAGGCGAAAAAATATGTGCCGCCAGAGGAAAAAGGAAAGGAAGGGATTGGTGGGGCTGCAAAGATGGCAAGTACAAAATCTGCGCCAAAACCCATGACAACCGCTCCGGTCAGGAGGCCGTTTGTGCCACCGATAAAACCGAATTTTGGAAAATAAAAAGAGCCCGAGAGGGCTTAATTTTGGTGCGGGTAGAGAAGGAGACTTTACTATGTAAAGTCTCTCCACTGGGTGTCGTCTCATTAAATCTAAAGTAAATTTTAGATTTAATTCGTCTTCTACAGTGGGCGAACTCTATGAGTTCGCTTTTTCTCTCTATACCAGATATAAAAATAAGTCCTGAAGGACTAATTTTTATATCTGGTGCGGGTAGAGAGAATCGAACTCTCATCTCAAGTTTGGAAAACTTGCATACTAACCACTGTACTATACCCGCAATTTGCAAACATAAACCTGGGGTGGGATATCGGGATCGAACCGACGACCTTCTGGACCACAATCAGACGCTCTAACCATCTGAGCTAATCCCACCAGATAGGTCTATGTTGGGTATATTATAGCGGCTATTTATGAAAAAATCAAGGGAGAGAACGAGCAAATAATGGATTTTTGGAAGTTTTTATGGTTTATATATTGACAAAAATGAAAGTGTGTGCTATAATGAGGGTATTGTAGCTTAACAACTAGGTAGGATGAGTTGTAAAAGATACTGTTTTTGTACGAATATTCCAATTTCCAAAAAATATAGAAAGGATGTGTTTTCATGGGAAAACATAGTCAGAACAACAAGAATAATCAGAACAACTCCAATAACACTACGCGGCAGCCCGTAGCTCCGTTCACGCTGGATGATATCAAGGCTTTATTGAAAGACCAAAGTGAAGATCTCAAAAAAGGCTTTGACGGTAAGTTCAGCGAGCATGAAGGTCGGCTTAAGAAGCTGGAGGAGGCGGTATTCAAGCAGCAGAATGCTGGTGGATCATCCGCCGCAAGCCCTGCTTCTACTACGGCTACTCCTGCATCTGCGGCGCAAACTACGCCGTCTGCTTCTCCGGCATCTCAGCCGGTAGTACAGGGGGATGCTTCCTGGAAGAATGGTCCGGGATATGCCTATACGTACTGGGACTATGAGGCGGGATGTTGGCAGCTTAGCTCAGATATCTGGGCGGCTAAGCAGGCCAGCAGCGGCACGTACAGTATTGTATGGGCCTGGTACAAGGACGGTGTTATCGATCACCTCCTCTCCAAGGAGGAAATCAAGAAGTACACTCCGTAATTCTGGGCTCGCCCTACCCGAGCCCACGCTACAAGCACCTCTTTTTTTGGAACCCGGCTTCACGGCCGGGTTTTTCATGTGCGTGATATATTTAGACATAAGCACAAAAAGCTGGTATATATATTGACAAAAAAGCTAAAGTGTGATACAATGTAAGTAGTCTGAGTTTTGGTGTGTCTAAAGTCAAAACGACGAAGGCCATTAACAACCGAATCATCTCAGATTTCAAATGAAATCTGAATAGCTATATGCGTAAACTCATCCCCAATTAACTGGGGGCGAGTGCCTCCAGAAATCTTTAAGGAGGTAATATCAATGTTAATGAATATCGTATTGGGCGTGGTAACATGCCTGCTTGTTGTGACTGGATTTCATCTGTTTGAAAACGGAAAGGTTTTCGACTATACCACTGATCCTGATGGAACGAAACGCAGAAAGCTGAGTTTCCTGACGAAGGCTGGTGCCAATGGTTGGATTGCTGGTGCGATTTCCGGTGCCGCATTGGCGTTTATCAATTACTTTACTGAGAAAATCACACTGTCGACCATATGGCTGGCTTGGGTTTTCTTGGTCATAGTTGTGGTCGGCTATGTTTTGCTGGCGTGGTGGTGGAAGAACCAGGAAGGTTGTGAAGTAAGCGAAGGAATTTGTTTCTTCCTTATTTCTATGGTCCCGTTCTTAACCATGAAGACATTAGCAGGTATAGCAACTGCCCCATGGAAAAACGTGTTGACACGACTTTTCTGCACACTGCCTATCCTGCTGGTGCTGGCTGAGCTTGTGTTTATGATTATTAGCGCAATTCAGATCAGAGGCGGAGGGCAAAAGCTAAAATGGATAGTGTCCGGTGTAGCTTTAATGCTAGTGGTGCTGTTTATTACTGCTGGTCTTACTGGCTGCGGTGCGACTAACACAAAAGCGACAGAAAAAATCTATGAAAACCAGGCGGTAGAATCGTTGACAGTGCACAAACTAACTCCGGAGGATCTGGAAAAATTAACCTTGACTAAATATAAGGGCATTCCGGAAACTCTGCTGGATAGTTCTTTGTCGCCGCACGATAAAAAGCGGGTGTCAGATACTGGATTTTCTGATGCCTTGACTTATGGTTTTAGTAGCAAAGAATCTAGTAAGATATTCCATGAACTGGAAGAGGAGATTCTCCGTAATCCGGTATATGGAGTGGCCGTAGCGAACGCTTTGCGCGACAAAAAAATTGGAAGTCGGGCTATCGGAGACTTCAATGGCTGGATGAACGAAATGGTTCAGAAGAACAGTAAGGGAGTCTTTGTTTGGTGTGAATATAGAGATAATGATTCTAAGACGATTTATGTTACGGAAGAATATCGCTGTTATGCTGCTACTTTGTGTACTTTTCTGGAAAGGTTAGTGGAGCAAGGAGTGCAGACGCGCCAAACAGTAGAAAACTGGTGCCTTAATAGTGCGGCCAAGAATAATGATCGCGCTGGTATCAAAGCGGACTACCAGTATAAGAAAGAAGCTTTTATCTTGGCTTATATTGGTAAAAATGAGGTTGGAGACGAAAATCCGAAGGGACTTTTGGTGATTGGATTTAATATCCATGATAAGCGGCCGGAGTTTTTCACCGAGGAGGATAAACCGGAGATTGTCAATACTCCGCCTTCTGGTGGAAGCGATACGCCTACACCTAATCCTGGTAGTGATACGCCGACAAAACCTAGCGGTGGTAGCGATCCGCCGACACCTACGAATCCGCCGACACCTACGAATCCGCCGACACCTACACCGACGTACAACAAGGACCCGAATAAGGCACCTTCCGAGAATACGGAGAAAAATGATGATACGGGTCCGGGCCCTGATACTAATAACGGTGTTGGCGCCACAACATCAACGAAGGATAATCCGAACAATTCGAACCATTACGATTCGTATGAAGATTATCGTCGCGATATGGACGAGATGGAGAATATTAATCAGAACCAGAGAACTGGTAATGACGACAATACTCCTTCGAGTGGCGGTGGTTCTGGCACGAATGTCGACAATAATGCCGATAATGGCACTGGCTATGGTGGTATAGATACCCCGACACCAGTGCATGACTCTGCGCAAACATCTGATGGTCACAATGTGACCGATGACAGTCCCGGTGAGGCTTGGGGAGGCCCGCCGGACTAATTAATTTATATAGCTATTTTGGGTGGAGCCCACGTGGGGAGTGGACGCCCCAAGTACCTTATTTTGCAAGTCCGGTAGCTTTGCTGCCGGGCTTCATCCAAGAATATTTGAGACTGAGACGATTCGGTTGCATAGACGAAAATTAACAATTCGGCTAGCAACAGCTTAAACTTTTCTTTGGGAAAAGAAAAGTTTAGCAAAAGAAACCAGTTTAATTTTCAAATTAGAAGTGAATTCCAATTTGAAAATTGTTTATAATTTAGAAATTTAATTTTTCATACAATACTATAAAGAAAGGAATAATATGAATAAGATTTATAAAACTATTCTTGGCGTATCGGCGGCGGCTGTAGTGCTGGCTGGCACTCTTACTCCGGTATTAGTGAATGCTTGGGGTGATTCAGCTAATGGCCGTCCAAGCTATACGCTTGATCAAATCAATAAAGGTGAACTTGGTGACACCATTACGTTTAACTCGATTTCAAACGGTAAAATCGGGGATGAAAAGAATTTCGTAGGCGCAAAAGTGGCTGGTGCAAATGTAGACACTTGGAATGCTAATACGATTAACGTGAAAGATGGCGAAACTTATACGATTCGTTTATTTGTTCACAATAACAGCCCTAAAGGTATGGAAGCGATTGCAAAGGGTGTGAAAGCAACTTTTTCGATTCCTACTACGGTAGCTAAATCTCAGACGATTGTAGGCTACTTAGATTCTTCCAATGCAACTCCTACGAGATATTGGGATGAGGTAACTCTTGTATCTGACGAGAATGTTTACCTTGAATATGTTGATGGTTCTGCTAAATACAATAACAACAAAGGTACCTTTAGCTTACCTAACGAAGTAATTACTTCTGGTGCAACGCTAGGGTTCGATAAAATGAATGGCGAAATTCCAGGCTGTTATGAATATTCTGGCGTAGTGACTATCGACGTAAAAGTACATAGTTCGGTAGCAGCGAAGCTTTCGAAGAAAGTACGTATTAAAGGTACTAAAGAATGGGCAGAATCTGTAGAAGCTAAAGTTGGTGACGAGGTGGAATATCAAATTGAATATACGAATTTATTGACTGAACAGGTAAACAACGTGATGATTCGAGATATTCTTCCAACCAACGTTGAATATGTGCAAAATTCGACTTATCTCTATAATTCGAATTATCAAAATGGTACTTTACTAAAGGACAATACATTGACTACTTCTGGCATTAACATTGGTAGCTATAATGCTAAAGGTAATGCTTATGTACGCTTTACTGGTAAAGTAGTAGATAAAACTTTGGCCTGCGGTAAAAACCAATTAGTGAACTGGGCAAGTTCTACCGTGAATGGCGCAGTGTCTAAGGATGATGCATCTGTAATGGTGACTAAAGACGGCGATATTTGTAAGGATAAGCCGGTAAATCCTACGCCAACTCCAGATAATCCTACTAATACACCTAGTACGATTGTAAGTACTGGTCCAGCTACGATAGTAACTGGTGCTGTGGGTGCTGGTTCGGTAGTGACTATGCTTGGTTATTACATTGCTAGCCGTAAAAAGTTAATGAAATAAGTTGACCGCTTCATAATAGGGCGGGAAATACTTAGAAAATCTCCTTAGGTTTAGGCCTAGGGAGATTTTTGTTGGGTGTTTTAAGTTTTTGGCTAAATAGGAGGTCTAGTTGGAAGTTTTGCACAAGGAAAACTCTTGCGTTTTGGTGGGGGGTGGGGTAGAATAGAAATGGAATATTGTTATGTTTAGGTCGTAAAATAAAAAGGAGAAGAAGTGAATTTTAGGCAACATCTAAGAAGTGAGCGAGCTCTGCGGTTGATGGGGTTGGTGGCTTGTGGGTTGTTGCTATTTTTGTGTGGTTTTGCAATTTGTCCGCCGACTCCGGTAATGGAAACCAGTGCTACCGCTGGTGATGCTAAAGCGGCTACAAATTCGGTAAAACTAAGCATAGGTGATGGTGGTACGTTATCTTTTGATTTGAAGCCATTTTCGGCAGATGGGACCTTCGCGGAATCTAGTGAGATGACTATTCTTGCCTCTACAGATAGTTATTCAGGATATACTTTAAGTATTTCAGCGCAGAGTGGTGATAATACGACAAAATTAATTAACACTGATACGGTAAATTGTCCGGTGACCGAGACGAAGTGTTCTATTGCGCCACTACCTAGCACGTTAAATGGGGGGATTTTGAAAAGTGACTACGTAGATCCAGCAAGTAGCGAAGATGTAAATGTGAGTATAAATACAGTGCGTAATACTTGGGGTTTTAGTCCGAGTGTTTATTTAAACTCAGGTGCTAATACGGTAAATAGAGGCCAAGGGGTAGATGAAAAATACTTCCCGGTGTCTACTACAGTGATGAATTTTGCAAAAACTAGTGGGCCAAACCCAAACGATGGGGGCGGTAGCGGATTGGCGCCAGATGAATACAAAATGAAGATAGGGGCAAGAGTAGATACGTCTATCCCGATGGGTACTTATAAGAATAATACTTTTGTGATTACCGCGGTAGGGAATGGAGCCTCTTATTCTATTACATATCTAGATGCTACGGGCGAAGGTTCTGGTATTCCAGGGGTGCAGTCTGGTACGGTTTATGATACTACGGTTACGTTGTCTAACGCTTCGCCAACTAGGGCAGGATATTATTTTGGAGGATGGTGTAGTGTGAGCACGACAGATGGTAGTTGTAGCGGTACGCCGTATGCACGGGGTGCTAGCTTCGGCATAGATCAGACAGCAAGTAGTAATACGGCTACGCTGTATGCAATGTGGGCACTTTGTCCAGTAAATACGGTTTGCTATGACGATAATGGTGCGAGCAGTACTACAAAAATGAATAATCAGGAGTTAGCTGCTGAAGAAATCACAAACGGCGAGTTTAATTTAAGAGCTTCCAATTTTAAGAGAAGTGGTTATGGCTTTATTGGTTGGAGCGAGAAGCCCAATGCTGATATTGGCACAGATAAGATTTATGGCCCAATGGAAACCGTAAATAAGAGTTTGGCCTATGGCGGGTTGAAACTTTATGCGATATGGAAAGAGGCGGCAAAGGATGGTAGTAACAATCCGATATATTTCCAAGATTGGCAAACACAGAACGGTTGCAATAATTTAAAGGCTGCAGAGTATAGCAATGGGGCGCTGACGGTTGGGCTAAATACATTTACAGCCCTGACAGATAAGCGTGATGGTCAAGTTTATGCTGTGGCGAAGTTGGCAGATGGCAATTGTTGGATGATGGAAAACTTGCGGCTAGAGTCAACTGGTACGGTAGGTAATAATACGATAGACCCGAATGTAACTAACCGGAGTTTGGCGCAAGGGTATGAAGGGGTATTTACCGGCTTAGCCGATCCGGAAACAGCTAATTTTTCTAATTCTACTGCGATGAATAAGCTAGGAACCACTAATTATTATGGTACAGATGATAGTGGGGCAACGAATATCATTGATGCTGCGAGTCATACGTATGGTGATCCTGCCACTAACTATGCTGGTTATTATTTCCCAAGATATAGGAATAGTAATACGAATCTTGCAGACGATTATTCTACTACAAGTGCTAATGCTAATACATATGCTTATGGTAATTACTATACTTGGACAGCAGCGATGGCAAATACTACATTCTATAGAAGTTATGATGGCGCAGCAGATACTGATACTGGTTCCGATGCAGCAAATACTTCTATTTGTCCGAAAGGATGGAGATTGCCATTGGGTGCGAGTTTTTCCAAACTAGATAAACAAATGGGGGGTACCGGCGCGAATCAGTCTAGCACGGCTGGTACTACGCAGTCTAAAGTATGGCGCAGCTTCCCAAATAATTTCCTCTACTCCGGCTACGCCGGCAATAGCGATATTAACTATCGCGGGTCGGACGGGTACTACTGGTCCTCGTCCGCGTACAATGCTAACCTCGCCTACCGCCTGTACCTCTACAGTTCTTATCTCCTCCCAGGTACGGATGGCTACGGTAAGTACTACGGTTTAACCGTCCGTTGCGTAGCCGGCTCGTAGGGCTTGGGTCCCTTCGAGCCTCTGAGGCCACCTTCTCTTGGCGAGGCAGTGTTGTAATTTTGATGTTATCGAGCGGCTTGGAGGAGGTGATCGAAAAGGCAAGTGATGGTGAGAGGGCCGACACCGCCCTTTACTGGAGTGATGGCGGTGAGATCTTTTCTGGCATAGAGTTCGGGGGCGAGATCGCCTTTTATTACTCCATCTTCGCTAGCAGTGCCAGCATCTATAAGAGTGGCGCCAGGGGAGATGAATTCACTAGATATCAACCCCGGTACGCCCGTGGCTGATATGATTATATCAAAACTCTTAAGGTTTGTCAAGTCGTCGCCACGATGGAAGAGGGAAACATCGTAATTCGAAGCTTGGAAAATGCGGTAAAGTGGAGCGCCCACTAGCTTGCCACGGCCAACGATGGCAATTTTTTTGTTTTCTAATTTAATATCATAGCCAGCCAGAAGCCAAAGGATGGCGGTGGCGGTGGCAGAATCGTACTTGGCATTAACGCCAAGGCCATCGACGTCTTTTGTGGGAGCAATGAGGTTGCAGAGTTCGTCGGTTTTTTCTTTTTCTAGAATAGGGAGCTGGAGGATGATACCGCTGATGGTGGAGTCTTTATTGGCGAAGGTGATTTTGGTGGCGATGTCGGCGGTGTCTTTGGCAAGGTAATCTTCTACCTCTACGCCGATATCTTCGCCATATTTGATTTTAAGATTGACGTATTTGGTGATGACGGGATTATTGCTATCACGGATAATGAGGAGTTTGGGCTTACTTTTAAGGCTGGCCACCTGGTGAGCTTGGCGTTCCTTAATAAAACTAGCGAGATCTTTGCCGTTTAAAGATTTCATTAGTTGACTCCTGGGATTTTGATGGGTGGGTTGATGATTTCTACGGGCTCTTGTTCTAGCCAGTAGCCGTAAATATCGTAGACTTTGTTTACGATTTCTTCGCGGGCGGCGGCGAGATCTTGGTAAGATTTGGCGGATTCGTTGATGAGGACGAGTGCGGCTTTGGGGTTGACACGAAAACCGTGGAGAAGTTTATCGGAAAAACCGGCTTTTTCGATAAACCAGCCGGAATTGATTTTGTAGCCGTCTTTGCCGTGGTAGACTGGATAACCTTTGGCTTCGGCAATTTCGGCTTCTGGTTCTGTGAGATAGATATTTTTAAAGAAGGAGCCGGAACTGGCTTTCTCTAGTGGATCTGGAAGTTTATCAGCGCGGATGGCACTGACGATAGCACGAATACCCTGAGGGCTAAAATCTTTGATATTGTGATCTGAAGCGTATTTTTCAATGGAGCGATAGAAAGGGGGCTCCATTTGGCCGGGAGTAAGATGTAGGGTGATGGAGATGACAAAGTAGCGATTTTTTTCGGTGGTGTTGAGAATGCTTTTACGATAGGAAAAACCGAGATCGTCATGAGAGAGTGTCTTGAAGGTGTGGCTTGCGGTATCGTAGACTTCGATAGATTCTAAAGTATCGGCGATTTCTTGACCGTAAGCACCGATATTCTGTACGGGTGCAGCGCCGGTGAGGCCGGGAATTTTGCTGAGGGCTTCGATACCAGTGAGGCCTTTTTTGCAGGCGTATTCTACGACATTATCCCAATATTCGCCGCCCATAATGGTGAGGTTGATGCCATCTGGTGTGGGCGTTTCTGAAATGCCATGCATACGGTTGATGATGATGGCGCCGCTAAAACCTTCGTCGTGGCCGATGGTGTTGGCGCCATAACCGAGCACGAAAGTAGGCATATTATAAGTGGCGGCAAAATCGTAAGCATCAGGGATTTCTTCGGGGCGCTCAATTTCTAAGACATAGCGGGCTGGGCCGCCCAGGCGCATGGTAGTAAGACTAGAAATCAAGATATTTTCGTTAACGCGCATAATAATGAAATTATAACATATTTTGGTGTGAAAATTAAGCCTAGGCGGAATAGAGATAGGCAGAAGCGTAATAATTTATGAAGTGCAGTTTTCGCTGGGGGTTGAATTTTACAATAGGGTGTGATAAGTAAAGGCCAGGAAATAGGGGTGGCGTATGTTAAAACAATGGCAAGGAGAAAGGAGGGTTTTATGATGTTTGAAGTTGAAGAAATAAAAATTGCTGTCAAACTCAAAAAGATTCGTCGGAAGAACGGCGAATCATAACAAAACCTAACTGATATAATCCTACCATACGAGATCGTGAAAGTCAACTCTATTTCCTAATCAGATTTATTATATAATATAAAAAGAAAGGTAATACTATTATGGCGAAAAAAGATGCGGTGGCAGAAAATAAAAAAGATAAACAGGAAGACGGCAAAAACGAAGCGCTGAAATTAGCAATTGCACAGATTACGAAGCAATTTGGCGACGGTTCAATCATGAAGCTGGGGGAAACACCAAAGATGGATGTAGAGCTTTTACCTTCAGGCTCTCTTTCTTTAGATTTAGCACTTGGTGGAGGCTGGCCAAAAGGGCGGATTATCGAAATCTACGGGCCGGAATCTTCTGGTAAAACGACTTTGGCGCTTCATGCAATTGCTGAGATGCAAAAACAGGGTGGTCAGGCGGCGTTTATCGATGCGGAGCATGCACTCGACCCGGCATATGCTAAAAAGATTGGGGTAGATACGGCTAATCTATTGATTTCGCAGCCGGATAACGGTGAGCAGGCGCTAGAGATTTGTGAAACTTTGGTGCGTTCTAATGCGGTAGACCTTATTGTGGTAGACTCGGTGGCGGCTTTGGTGCCACAGGCTGAGATTGACGGTGATATGGGTGATGCACAGATGGGGCTTCAGGCGCGACTAATGAGTCAGGCCATGCGTAAACTTACTGGTATTATTTCTAAATCGCGTGCGACAGTGATATTCATCAACCAGATTCGGATGAAGATTGGTGTGATGTTTGGTAATCCAGAGACCACTACTGGTGGTAATGCGTTGAAATTTTATGCTTCGGTGCGGGTGGACATTCGGCGAATCGGGCAAATTAAGGATGGTGATAATATCGCTGGTAACCGCACTAAAATTAAGGTAGTGAAAAACAAGATTGCGGCGCCTTTCCGCACGGCGGAGTTTGACATTATGTACAATGAAGGAATCTCTAAAACTGGGGATATTCTGGATCTTGGTGTGCAATACGGCGTACTAGATAAGGCCGGAGCATTTATTAAATATAATGGTGAGACTTTGGGGCAAGGACGTGAAGCGGTGAAGAGGTTGTTCCGCGAAAAACCAGAATTGATGGAAGAGATTGAGAAACAAGTAAGGACTAAAGCTCAAGATGCATAAAGACGAGATTTGGCAGCTATATTACCCGAATGGTGAGCCAATTGCGGGCGAGGGGTGGTCGGCTAGCAAGGGTAATCCAGAAGTAACTGGCGATGATGGAATAGTGGGGGCGGCTGTGGTGTTTTTGTATCGTCGAGGCAAGGATGGTCTGGAGTTTTTATGGCAGAAACGTTCAGAGAAAATTGATCGGTATCCAGGGGATTGGGATATATCGGCTGGCGGGCATATTAATTTAGGTGAGTCATTGGTAGATGCTGCAGTGAGAGAGGCGCGTGAAGAAATTGGGGCAGAGATTACTCCGGAGGAATTAGAATTTGTAGCTACGAGGCCGTTTAATAAAAATAGATTTGCGTGGATATATTTGACGGATTGGACTAGTAAAACAGAGAATTTCCATTTTGATGATGAAGAAGTTTCTGAGGTGAGATGGGTAAAGTATGGCAAGATGGAAGAGTTTCGTAAAAAATATGCGAAAGCGCCGCTCAAAAAAGACGATTTGACATTCGAATTTTTGAGAACATGGTTAGAGATGCATGGAAATCTATAAGCTGGGCGATGAAATTCCGGAGAAGAATTCGGCAAACTTGACAAAAAAGCATAAGCGTGATATAATGCAAGTAGAAGCGCTGAGAAGCGCGGGGGTTTCTGATGACGAGTTAAAAATCACTGATATTAAACAAGCGGTGAGGAATGAAAATCGGGTAAATATTTATGTGAATGGTAAATATGCCTTTTCGCTGGATGTGGCGCAAGTGGTAGACATGGGGGTAAAGATTGGGCGAGTGATCAGCGAAGAGGAATTGGCGGATTATAAGAAAGCGAGCGAATTTGGCAAGGCTTACCAGAGAGCCTTAGAATGGGTACTAATGCGGCCTAGGAGCGTGCGTGAACTAAAGGGCTACTTGAAGCGGAGAGAGATACAGGGCGAGGCGAAAGAAAGAAAAAAAGATTGGGAAAGAGACCGCGAAATTGCGGATTTGATTGCGAGAGGCGAAGAGGTGGATGCGAAACGATTAGAAAAAAAAGCAGAACGAACGAAGAATAGGGTGAAGTATGATTTTAAGGATCTGATTCTAGAAAGATTGGTGGAACGAGGCTATGTGGATGATGCTAAATTTGCGCGGTATTACGTAGAGAATCGATTTATAAAAAAGGGGGTGTCGCGCAAAAGATTGAAGATGGAACTGATGAAGAAGGGGGTTTCGCAGGAAATTATTGATGAGGTACTGAGCGAGCGAAATGACGAAGAAGAGATTTTGAAAATAATTGCAAAAAAACGGGCGAAATATACGGATGATAAGTTGGTGACTTACCTTTGTCGACAAGGGTTTTCGTATGATTTGGCGCGAGATTTGGTAGAAAAAACAGAAGGTTAATCTTTGGATTTTTTGATGTCTGCCGGGGCGAAGCCGGGCTGTTTTTCACGAAATGGATTGACGAAATTAGGGACGAAATCCTCTGTTTCGGCTTTCTTTTTGATGGTTTTTTCTTCGTCTTTTACGATGACTTTGTAATCGGTGATTTCGACAATTTCTTTACGATGAATAGTAAGTTCTGGATCAATGAAACTTTTGAGGGCCGGACGATGAACAATGAGCTGCTGGACGACGAAATCGTCAGGGATGACAGTATAATCCGTAACTTTGCCAAGCTTACTGCCTTTTTTGCTTTCCACTTTGAGACCTATGAGGCTAAAATTGAGCGCGAGGATTTTGCTGATTTTGACAACATCCTCGGAATCTATAAATTCGTCGGCGCTATCAATTACCATGCCAAAATTAGAGTATTCGCGTATGCTGGAAGTAGCTAGAAGATTAGCGCCGGTGCGAGGAATAGGGCCGCCTTCGGCGCGAAAAGCGATGATTTTGAGGGTATCTGGATCTATAATGCACTCTGATACGCGACCAATGGCACCGCTGGCCTGCATACTAAGAATAGGGGTACCGATTAATTTGCTTGCGGTAACTAACATAAACTAATTATAACACAAGTTTTTCGGCGTCTTTGACATCATAATTGCCGATTTTGATGCGACGAAGTGTAGTAAGATAGGCGCCAGTTTTTAGAGTTTCACCGATATCTTCGGCGAGAGTGCGGATGTAGGTGCCGCTACTACAATGGACGCGAATTTTAAGCTCTGGATAATTGTATTTTAGGATTTCTATGCTGTAGATTTCGACTTCGCGGCTAGGGATTTCGCAGTCTTTGCCTTCGCGGGCGAGTTTGTAGGCACGTTGACCGTTGATTTTGATGGCGGAAAACTTAGGCGGGGTTTGGGTGATTTTACCGATAAATGAGCTTGATACAGATGTAATTATGTTTTGGGCGGGTCCTGCCGTCGCAGCTTCCCCCATCGTGCTCGGCGAAAGCCTCCGCGCGCTGGGGGACCCCCCAGCTCCGTCGCCCGCCCATGTAGAATCGTATTTCGTGATTTCCCCTTCTGGGTCACCGGTGGTAGAGGTGAAGCCGAGCTTCAAGGTGGCCTCGTAGACTTTGTCTAGTTTTAAAAATTCGTTAGATTTTTTGGTCATTTTGCCAGATAGCAAAATTAAGAGGCCGGTGGCAAATGGGTCCAAAGTGCCGGTGTGACCAACCTTGATTTTGTGGCCAAACTCGGCTTTTAGTTTGCCGCGGATTTTGGCGACTACGCCAAAACTAGAGATACCGGCAGGTTTGTCGATGAGGATAATCTGATCTTCCATTGACATAATTGTAACAGATGTGATATAATTGGTCTACTATGATAACAAAAGAGAATAAAGACAAGGCTATTGCCAAGGTTGCCCGTAATAAGGCGGATGTTGGTTCTCCTGAAGTTCAAGTTTCTATTCTTACAGAGCGGATCAAAGAAGTGACCGAGCACGTAAAGAATAACAAACATGACTTTATGGCCAAAAGAGGTTTAATCCAGATGGTAGGGAAGCGCAAAAAGCTTCTGAAGTATCTAGAGACGACTGATTTTGAGCTATATAAGACAACCATCTCAAAACTAGGCCTCAGGAAATAAATTTCGGCAAGCTACTTTGTTAGCATTTGCGCTACGCAGGAGACGTATGAAAAGTACGTCTCCTTTGCGTTGTTCAATGCTGCCTCGTATCTTGTTCGAAATTTATTTCCTGAAAATGTATGGTAATTGAGAAAACCCGTCGGCGAACCGGCGGGTTTTTGCGGCTACGTTAATCCTTGTGATTAGCGCTCTGCTGAGCCGCTTTTTTCTTGCACGCGAGTGCTTTTTTGGTTTTCTTGTTTTCTTTTTTCTGTTTTCGTGCATCGATGATGGCGAGTTTGGGGAGATATTTGCGGATTGATCGCTTCAGTACCTCTTTGCGGAGTCTGTGGTCGCAGGTGTTGCCGAGGTCGAGGACGTCTTGATCCTCTTCGAGTTCCTGGACGAGATTCTCGAACTCGGGTATCCACTGCAGTGACGATGTTTTGAAACGATCTGTATAGACTCGCGGTTCTATACCACGGTTGTCACGGTATACTGTATCTGCATAGAGCTTACAACAGGTCTTGCCGTCCTTTTTAGCGAAAGAAGCGGCAACGGATACCTTATACTCATACTCGAGGTATAGCCGGAATTGTTTCCATATTATGGAAAGGTCGTCGATCGAAAGATCGCTTTTAATGGTTGTTTGCATGATGGAATCATCTCCTAAAAATGTACTAGAGGTCTACAGCAGAAATAAACCTAACCTTTCTATTATAGCACAGATTACGTAAAATGTCAATGCTTTAATGTTGACTAAGAGGTATTTTTATGGTAAAATTACGGTGACATTGGGGGTGAACTTTAAGATTTTGTGAACTTTGCTTAGGTTAGCCCTGATGATCTTGTGAAATGAGGTGATACTATTAATTACTATGTTCCTGGCAAAATAGTTCGCGAGTTTGCGAACTGCAACGGTGAAGCCTTGGAGTTGGACTTTTGCCCTCCTACTAAGAAGGAGCAGAGAGAAGACAGGGCCTGTGTGGTGACATTGCATGGCGGCGGCTTTATGGAAGGTTCTCGCAAGGACCAATGGTCGTATGGAGTGGCCAGAGAGCTGTGCCGTAAAGGATTTGCCGTGGTGAATGTCGACTACCGGCTGGGCCTGAAGGGGCTGAAGATGTCTCTACCTACTATGTTGAGGTTTGGCGGCTCGATGCAGCGAAGCGTCGACATGGCAGCGGAGGATCTTGCGCGGGCGATTGATTATTTGTTCTGTTATGCGGACGAGTTTGATATTAACCCGTATAAGATTGTGGTGGCTGGCAGCTCGGCTGGTGCAATTGCGGCGTTGCAGCTGGGCTATTACATCGCAAATAGCATGCTGAGAACCAGGTGACCAGAGCGCTACCCAGGATAAACCAGGTCCCCTTACGGCCGGCAGCGATTGTGTCTTATTCGGGCGCGATTATTAGCGATAGAGGAGTCCATCATGAAGACCCGATTCCAACGATGTTGTATCATGGTTTGAAAGATAAGCTTGTGTCTTCTGGCATGACACCGTGCTCGCTAACTTGGCGACTCTATGGGTCTGAACGATTGCACAAAGAGTTTAAGCGGCATGATGGCACTTTCCGGACGATGCTCTTTAAGGAAGCTTAGCATGAGGTGTCGATGTTGCTACCGAAGTCGGTGGAGCAGTTCTGTGGGTTTGTAGATGATGCTTTTGCCGGTAAGAATACCCACTCTTTGAACCTTTCGCTACGGGGGTTCGCAATTAAGCCCGATGAAGAATGGGTAAAAAAGAATATATTTGCGCTATTTAAAGAGAAAAGTCCACAAGCAGAAAGCCCCCTCCTCGTGAGGGGCCTTTGACTGTTCGCGAAAAGATAATTTCTATGATATAATTAAAGTAGTAAATTAAGAATTGGGAAGACGGCAGATATGGGTGGTGGCCGACCTCAGACCACCACTCATACCTGAAGTTTTCCCAAGAAAGGGTATATTTTTATGGAAATTATAAATCCGAACGGCAAGAAAACGGTGCGGGTTTCTACCGATTGGCTAGGGCGAGAATTGACTCTAGAGGTGAACAGGGTTGGATTTAGGACGACTTCGTCGGTACTAGTCACTTATGGTGATACCGTGGTGCTAGGCTCTGTGGTGGTGGGAACCAAGCCGGTGGTGCAGGATTTCTTTCCGCTGTCTATTAGCTATGAGGAAAAATTTTATGCAGCGGGGAAAATTAGTGGCTCGAAGTTCATAAAGCGTGAGGGTAAGCCGGCGGATGAAGCAGTGCTTGTGGGGCGGCTGATTGATCGGCCGATTCGTCCGTTGTTCCCGAAGGGCTATCGTCAAGAAGTACAGGTGGTGTGTACTGCATTGTCAATGGATCCGGCTTTTCGGCCTGATTGCGTAGCGATGATTGCGGCTTCGTCGGCGCTAATGAACGCAGGTGTGCCATTTGATGGGCCAATTGCAGGAATTAGAATTGGTAGGATCGGTGGAGAATTCAAGGGATTCTTAAATAAAGAAGAGCGTGAAGCTTCGCCGCTAGATCTTGTGGTGGCATGTAAAGACGGCAAAGTAATGATGGTAGAAGCTGGCGCAAATGAAGTGCCAGAAGATACGATCATCGAGGCGATGCATTGGGCGGTGGATAAGGTGCAGCCGGTGCTAGACTTGCAGCGCGAATTAGCTAAGCAGGTAGATGCTACACCGCAAGAGTATGAATTGGTATTGCCGGATGAAGCGGTAATGGAAGAAGTGCTGGCCTGGACTAACGGCAAGTTTGGTTCTAAGGTGCGTGGCAATGTGATGGAGCGGGCACAGATTTTGGACGAAATAAAATATGCAATGCACGATGAGATGGCTTTGAAACACGGCGAGGGTGAGACGGACAACGAAAAGGTGGAGTGGTATGATGAGAATTTGCGTGATGTATATGATCAGGCATTTGAATTAGCAGTGCACAAAGAAGTGCGGCGCGGTATCGTAGAGGAAGGCGTGCGGCCAGATGGACGGAAGTTAGACGAGGTGCGGCCCTTATCCTCGCAAGTAGGAATTCTGCCAAGAACACACGGATCTTCGTTATTTACTCGTGGCGTAACGCAGGCAATGAATATCGTGACTTTGGCGCCACTAAGCTACGCGCAAGAAGTAGACACGATGGAAGTGACAGATGGTAAGCGTAGATATATGCATCATTATAATGCGCCGTCTTATACGGTGGGTGAGCCGGGCCGGATGGGGTCGCCTGGGCGGCGCGAGATTGGGCATGGATATCTGGCCGAGCGGGCTTTGATTCCGGTGCTTCCTAGCGAAGAAGATTTTCCTTATGCGATTCGTTCAGTAACTGAAATTATGTCGCAAAATGGATCTACCTCTATGGCTGCAACGTGTTCTTCTTGTATGGCATTGATGGATGCAGGCGTGCCGATTAAACGACCGGTATCGGGTGTAGCAATGGGGTTAATGGTAGATGTGCCAAAAGGCCAGCCAATTACGACGGATGATATTGATAAGGCTTATGTGTTGACAGATTTGATGGATGCAGAAGATTTTGCTGGTGACATGGATTTTAAAGTGACTGGTACGACAGAAGGCGTGACGGCTTTGCAGATGGATATGAAGGTACATGGCTTGCCAGTGGAAATCTTAGAGAAAGCAATCAAACAGAGTCATGCTGGACGGATGTTCATTTTGGATCACATTGTGAGTGTGATTGACAAGCCGCGGGCAGAGATTAGTAAATATGCGCCACAGATTGAGAAATTGATGGTGAAGCCAGATAAGATTGGGGCAATTATTGGTAAGGGCGGTGAAATGATTAACAAGATTACTTCTGAAACTGGTGCTGAGGTGGATATTGAAGATTCTGGATTGGTGACGGTATCTGGTAATGATCCAGAAAAAATTCAGAAAGCTGTGGATTGGATTCGTGGTTTGGTGGAAGAGCCGGAAGTGGGTAAAATTTATGATGGGACGGTGGCTTCTATTAAGGATTTTGGGGCGTTTGTAACTATACTGCCTGGTATTGACGGGATGCTACATATTTCACAAATTAGCGATAAGAGATTGAAGAAAGTGGAAGAAGTGTTGCACTTAGGTGACAAGGTGAGGGTGCGGCTAGTAGCGATAGATGATAAAGGAAGAATGTCGTTGACGATGAAGGGATTAGACTAAAATGAAGAGAACGCCGGAGTCGTTGTCGAGTGGAGAGGGAGAGCTAAAAAAAGAGCAGGATTCATCGGCTGTGCGAGATAAAAAGTTGGGGGGTGCGGCGTTAATTACGGGTAAGGGCGATGCGGATCGGGGCTTTAGTGGTGAGGTGCTTGAGGAAACATCTCGAGCGGTTGATCAAGTACACGATTATTTTCCGGAAGATATTAGCCCAAAAGAACATTTTGAGCGAGACTTTGGTCCAAATCCTTTAGAAACAGAAGAAGACTATAGGGAGGTTTTTGACCTTTTCTTGCAAGAAGAGTTGGTTCCAGAATACCATAATAATCGTGGTGGAAATTATAGCCCTAGATTGATATATCGGCCATATAAGGAAACAGTGCGTACTTATTTAGGAAAGACAAGAGAGGTTATAGAGGATCTTGCTGGGGAAAGTGGAAAACTACCAGAGACAGATGTAGTGATTTATTTGGATAAATCGGCGAGGCCAGTGGGTTGGTTTGTGAACGAATTTTGGGAGGATTTTACGGATAAGCCAAAGCCACAGACGGAGCACTTGGCGATAGATCGGAGATTTTGGTTTGAATTTTTTGGCGTTGAACTTGTTTCTGGCGAATATTTAAAAGAAAATAGAGAACAGCTTGCAACATGGAGAGATTTGCCGATCCACAATGTAAAGCGAGACGAAATGAGAGAACTCTGGAAGCTTTTAAAGGATGAAGTAATTACGCATGAAGAACTGGATGCTATCTTGAGAGGTTCTTCTGATGTGGATAATCGGGTTATAGGAAGAGCGATTGATGCTGTGATTAAGGAAAGGGGGGATATGGCAACTCAAGCAGAGGTGGATTCGTGTGTAAAGGAAGGTCGGGCTAGGACAAAGATACTTAATAATAAAGAAAGACTCAAGAATATATACGATGCCTGCATGATTGCTGTACGGTTACGAGGGTTATTTGTGCCGGGGGGACTATCGGAGGAAGATTTGAAAAATCCGGAGAGAATTATGGACTATTCGGTGGGCATGGAAGGGAAAAATATAACCATTATTGATGAAGTAGCGCGGACGGGAACGACGGGGGAGATTGCTAAGCATTTTATAGAGTGGGCTTTTCCAGAGGCGGCAAGTGTTAATTTCTATGTTTTCTTTGAAGCAAAAAAATTACATGATGCGAATAGTCCTATGAATGGCCAGATGTTGATGATTCCTTTTTGGTATTCGTTGGTACATGATGATGGGACTGGACGGGGTATTAGTGGGCCTGATAAAGTCACATACAAGGAAAAATATAAGCGACAACCGAACAATAGTAATCGGGCAGCGGATTTTGGTTCGGATTTTTTGGGGGTTCCAATAGCATATGAAATGGAAAAAGACAAAAAATCATTGCGTTTGCGTGAACAGATTGCTCGCTTGAGGGTTGAATATGAAAAAGGACACATTAACTGAAGCATAAAAAATGCCCCTGAACCGAAGTTCAGAGGCGCCAAAGGAAGTCATAACCGGGTGCAGGTGGGGCACTAGCATAGACGAGGATTTGACTTTCTAATGGTCTGTCAAGATAATATCGAAATTTGATTCGAAAACAATCTTTGATATTATCTATGTAACCATGGACCCAAGTGCATTTTTCGCTAATTTCTGAATAGCCTTCCAATTTGAAGACTACTTCGTCGAGCTGGTCGGTGTGGAGATTGTAGAGTACTACACTCAAACGATCCCCAGGTTTTGCGTTTAAAAGATTTTTTGGAAAATGTTCTTTGTCAAATTGATAGAATGTGCCGTGGCCTTCCATATAATTAAAGTCGGTACGGCGAAGAACCGAACCTGGCGCTCTTTTTGGCGCTTTGACCTTGATGGGTTGAGAACCAATGCACAATTGTCTCATCATATTATGATCACCACCCTTATTTTTAAAGTACCTAAACCTGGCCGACTATGGCTTCTTTGTCTATTATAGCATAGATTATGATTTTTGTCAATATTTTTATTGTTAATAGATAGGAAATGTTATATAATATACAGATATGGAAAAGATACGGAATTTTTGCATAATTGCGCATATTGATCACGGAAAAAGTACGATTGCGGATAGGATGATGGAATTGACCGGCACGGTAGAGAAGCGAGAGATGAAATCGCAGCTTTTGGACTCGATGGAGCTGGAGCGTGAGAAGGGTATCACAATTAAGCTGGCGCCGGTGACGATGCATTGGAAGGGATATACTTTGAACTTGATTGATACGCCAGGGCATGTGGATTTTTCGTATGAAGTGAGCCGGAGTTTGCAAGCGGTGGAAGCGGCGGTGCTGGTAGTGGATGCAACGCAGGGGATACAAGCACAGACTTTGGCAAACGTGTACCTAGCTATTGAGCAAGATCTTAAGATAATTCCGGTAATAAATAAGGTTGATTTGCCGGCGGCGGATGTGGAAGGGGTGGCGGCGCAGATAATCAATTTGCTTGGGTGTTCGCGAGATGAAATTATAGAGGCATCTGGAAAAACTGGATTAGGGGTGGATAAAATACTAGATCGAGTTGTAGAAACCGAACCAGTATTTTCTTCATCTGGACTTGAATTTTTAAGCACGTCATACGCTGGGACGCCGGCAGAACCGTCCTTACAGGACGAACCTGTCGGGCCCGTCAGGAATATACGTGTTGAAAATTCAAATCAACTTTATGATTTAGAAAATATCGGTCCGGTTTCTCATACTCGTGCTCTGATCTTTGACTCTTATTTCGACGATTATCGTGGAGTAGTTCTCTATGTGCGGATTTTTGAGGGGGAGATTAAGAAGAACGCGGAGATTTTAATGATGGCGACGGAGACGAAGGGGCTAGCGTTGGAAGTGGGGGTGCTGACACCGAAAATGACTCCACGAGAAAGCTTGAAAGCGGGCGAAATTGGCTATATTGTGACAAATCTCAAAACTACGCGCGAAGCAAAAGTGGGTGACACGGTGACGCTTGCGAAAAATCCTGCTAGAGATGCTTTGCCAGGGTATAAAAATGTGTTGCCTTTTGTCTACGCAGGGTTTTTCCCGGTATCTAATGATCAATATAAGGATTTGCGTGAAGCGATAGAAAAATTAAGCCTATCTGATTCGGCTCTTCGTTTTGAGCCAGAAAATTCACCAGTGTTAGGATTTGGACTGAGGATTGGGTTTTTAGGGTTGCTCCATATGGATATTATTAAGGAGAGGTTGGAGCGAGAATTTAAATTGGATTTAATTGTGACTAATCCTTCCACAAATTATGAAGTAGTGATGAATAATGGTGAGATTATAGAAATAAAATCGGCGGCGGATTTGCCGGATGCAAGCGAGATTTTGGAAATTCGTGAGCCATGGGTGAAGGGTGAGATTATTTTGCCAAAAGACATGATTGGTAATGTACTGAACTTGATTAATGAAAAGCGCGGGCATCAGACAAACCTTTCGTATATCGAAGATCGTGCGGTAATAGATTTTGAAGCGCCGATGGCAAATCTGCTGACAGATTTTTATGATCAGCTAAAATCAGTGACTTCGGGGTATGCTTCATTTAATTATGAACTAAATGGATATAAGGCGGAAGATTTGGTGCGAGTAGATTTTTTGGTGGCAGGAAATAAAATGGATGCGCTTTCGGTAATGTGTCATAGGAGCGAGGCGGATGCGATTGGTAGGGAAGTGACGAAAAAACTAAAAGAAGTAATACCGCGGCAAAATTATGAGGTGGCACTGCAGGCGGCGATTGGGGCGAGAATTATTGCGCGAGAAACGATTGGAGCGTATAGAAAAGATGTGACAGTGAAGATTCATACTGGCGATAGAGATAGAAAAGCGAAACTTTTGGAGAAGCAAAAACGTGGTAAAGCGCGGATGAAAAGATTTGGTAAGGTGGATATACCAAGTGAAGCATTTACAGTAATGCTGAGGCGTGATTAACTGTGCTATAATAAGGATATGAGGAAAAAAGGTTTAACCTTCTATTGTACCATACTTCTTACGTTTTGTCAAGATTTGCTGCGGAAATCTCGCCTGCTTGGCGTTGGTTTAAAAGTGCAAATTGCTTTTTTTGCTTTGCTTGCTTCTTTGGGTGGTCAATTTTGTACTGTGCAAGCTATTAGTCCTAATCAGGGTGCGGCGATAGTAGAGCATTGTGACACGATAAAAGACGAATTAAAAAAAGTGCAGAAAGAAGATGCTAGGGTGCGGGTATATCTTGGTGGATATTACGAAACAATTTTGACGAAGTTTATTACTCCGTTAAATGTGCGTTTGGTAGAAAATAATTTATCTAGCGCGGGATTGGTTGAAAATCAGAATAATTTTGCTGGAACTAAAACATTGTTTGCAAATGACTTTATTGCGTATCAGCAAGGTTTAGAGGAATTAGTGGGATTGGATTGTAAGCAGGAGCCGGAAAAATTTTATGATAAATTAACGACAGTGAGACAAAAACGCAGGATAATGGTGCAGGATGTGCTGAAAATGCGGAATTTGATTTCTGAACATGTGAGACTAGTGGAAGGTTTGAGGGGCAAGGTGTAATGGAAACAAAGAAAAAAATGACGCACGGTGGGCGAAATTTAGTGATCCTAGGGATAGCTTCTACATTAATTGCTTTAATAACGACTGGCGTGTCACTGGTGGTATATCACAATTCGGGCGACATTTATTTGGATAGATCTCGGCCGGGATATTTACCAGACGAGGAAGAGATAGAAGAGGAAGGTGAGAAAGAAGAGGAATATATATTTGAAAAAACTGGCAAGTTGACCGCTGCTATTATTGAAGAATATTTAGAGAAAATGCAGATAGAGGTGCGGGCGATCGATGCGTATGAAAAACCTTTTGATGAAAATGTATTATCAGACGAGAGACTGGGGATACCCAATGCAGAGACTGAACAACCTTGATATTTTAGTAAAAAAGGCTTATACTTAAGGCAAGAATGAAACAGCAGAAGAAAAATAAGTCGCTGGTATTTGGGGGGATTGCTTTGGTGGCTTTAGTGTTGGGTGTGGGTGTTGCGATATTTGGCTTATCTAATACGGTGGGAGAAATTACTGAAAAGGCTATTTCTAAGACTCCTGAAGCTATCTTGGCTAGTGCGGGAGTGGACGAAGAAGAACCGGTGTCAGTGCCGGTTATTTATTATGATCAGAGGGCAGATGACTGCGTAAATTTATATGATAGGAATTTGAAGAATGAATTAGAGCGAAGGCAGTTTGAGTGGAGTAAATGTAGATATTATAATAAAGAGATAGAACAGGGTTTGGCGGAGTTTGAGCTGGGTGAGGGATATTTGCCGGTGGCTACCGGTGCCGGAAAGTTGACGGCAAATAGGGGTGTAGATTTTACGAGATGGTTCGGAGCCGTAGATGGGAAAAGTGCTAGTTATGCTGGTATGCTAAAAATGCAATATGTGAAAAATGGGGCAGAATTTGTATTTGAAGCGCCAGATTTTTATCCGTTGGATGAAGTAGAGTTTAGTGTTGGAGATACGGGGAATGAAGATGGACATAATCACTTATTTACAATGAATTTTGCGGTGCCGTTTACGGTACTTTTGAGCGGAATGGAAAGTTTTGAAGTGGATGCCGATGATGATACTTTTGTGTATGTGGGGAATAAATTAGTGCTAGATATGGGTGGTATACACGATGTGGCTATGGGGAAATTTGTAATACATGAGAATGGTGAAATTTATGCAGGAGTAGATGGTGAAGATTTGGCATATTCTGGTGTAAATGTAGGAAAGAATGATAGCTCTATTGTGCGAATTTTCCACGCGGATAGGGATGCGGCAGATTCGACGTTTAATGTGAAATTTAGCGGAATGAACTTAAGTGTAACGGATGCTAAACTTGCAAATGGTGGTGAAGATGGTGTACAGGTTGCATATGACCCGAGTGATCCGACTTATGTGGCGCCACTGGGTGAGAGTTCGGTGTTCCGGCCAGATTCGACAAAAGGCTTGATAGTGATGGCGACGATTGAAGGGGTGATGATAGTGGTGGTTTCGGTATTGGCTGTATCGGTGGCAAGATTTATGGTAAAACAAAAAACTAAACGATAAGATATTATTTAATTATTTGCGGGGTTTTGAGATGTTGGCGGGGCGGCCGTAATCTGGCAAGATGAGTTGGTGTTTTTTGCCGTGATGGTCATAGAGGGGGATGTTTAGCTCTAAAGCTAAGGTATTAACTATCGTGGCGCCAATGCGGAGACCGGTAAAAGAGCCAGGGCCAGACATAAAGGTGATTTCGGAAATATCTTGGAAGGTTTGATCGTTTTCTTGCAATTTGTCGTGGATGAACTTGAGCAATTTTTCGGCGAGATCGTTAGCGAAAGTGTAGCGATATTCCTGCTCGTTCAATTTGAGGATGGTCTCGGGGGTAGAAGTATCCAGATACATAGATAACCAAATAACGCCTTTCCCGACTCGCTCGCTTCGGTCCGTCTGTGTTTCACGAGACGGAACTGCCTTGTTCGGAAAATCAAGTTTACTTGATTTTCTCTCACTTCGTTGTTCCGTCGTTACGGGCGAAGCTTCGCTCATCCCGCTCCTCGTTAGTCGCGTACGGTCTCGAAAGGTGTTATTTTGGCTATCTTTGACCTTTATCTCACGAGAACCGTTATTAAGTTTGTTGATAAAAAGTTTAATATGGTTTTTAGGAAGTATATTTTTGACGGAGTCTGACCACTCAATGATAATTATATTTTTAGGATTCGTTAGATTTTCTTGCAAATCTTCTAACATGATGCCTGGGTCTGGAAGGCGGTAAAAATCATAATGAATAAGACGGCCGCCATTTTTGAGGGCGTAGGATTTGGAGATAGTAAAACTGGGGCTGGCGATAGGTTCTTTGATATCGAGACCTTTGGCGAGACCGCGAGTGAGAGTAGTTTTGCCAGCACCGACATCACCGATGAGTTCAATAACGATTGGCCCGACGGGTCCTGACCTCGCAGTTTTCCCCATCGTGCTCGCCTTACGGCTGCGCGCGTCTGGGGTTCCCCCAGCTCGGCCACCCGTCGACGTCATATAATCGACGAAGTCTTTGCCAAACTCTAGCATTTCTTGTTCAGAATTGATAATCATTGTATAATATATTATATCATGAATATTTATATATCTGGTATATCTGGAACGGGGATGGGGCCGTTGGCGTTGATGGCAAAGCAAGCCGGTTTTACGGTGTGGGGATCTGATCTTGCGAAGGGGGCGATTTATGATGAATTGGTTAATGCCGGAATTGAGGTATATATTGGTGAGCAAGATGGTGAGTTTTTGCGAGAAAAACTGGAAGATGGGGTGGTTTGGTTTGTATATACTTCGGCTTTGTCTGAGAATCATCCTGAACTAGTTTTGGCGCGAGAAACAGGAATTAAATGCACTAAACGAGATGATTTTACGGCTTTTTTGGTTTCTGAATTAGGACTTAAAATGATAGCGGTGGCGGGAACGCATGGCAAGACCACTACCACGGCGATGATTATATGGGCAGCGTTGAAACTAGATTTACCGGTAGCTTATATTGTGGGAACGACTTTGGGTTTTGCGATATCTGGGGCGTATAAGCCTGGTGATAAATATTTTGTATATGAAGCGGATGAATATGATCGGAATTTTTTGAAGTATCATCCATGGCTAGCGGTAATTCCGGCAGTTAGCTATGATCATCCGGATATTTATCCCACTAGAGAAGATTATGAAGCGGCATTCTTGCAATTTAAAATGCAGAGCGAGAAAGTGGTAGAAAAAAGTAGTTTTGATGAAAATGAGTTTAAATTGGCGGGTGAGGTGCGAAGAAAAGATGCGGCGCTGGCGGCAGAAGCAGTTTTGGCGATGGCGCCGGAGATTAAGCGTGAAGAAATTGTGGAGATTTTAAACAAGTTTCCTGGAGTGGGGCGGAGATTCGAAAAAATTAGCGACGGGGTATATACAGATTACGCACATCATCCAGAGGAAATTGTTGCGACGATGGGGATTGTGAAGGACGAAAAGCGACTTCACGACAAAAAGGGTATTGTGGTGGTATATCAGCCACATCAGAACACTAGACAGCATGAAGTACGAGATGGATACATGAAGGCTTTTCTCGGTGCGGATAAGATCTATTGGTTGCCGACATATTTAACGCGAGAGAATCCGGATTTGCCAGTGCTTTCGTCGGAAGAGTTAATTGATGGTCTGATGAATAAGGATGTGGCGGAAGCTGCAGAACTTGGCGATGAATTAGCAGGGGAGTTGCAAGAGTACGTAAAAAATGGCTATTTGGTGATTTTAATGACGGCTGGCCCAGCGGATGGGTGGCTACGCGAAAAGTTTGGCGAGTAAGCTCGATTATTTTGGAATGATTTTCGATTAAAAAGTTTGGAATTTTTTGATGCTTATGGTAAGATGGTAGTATATGAAAGAGGGTAAGGCAAGTGAAGCGAAATCTGGGAATAAAGGTTTGGTGATTTTGTTGTGCGTGCTTGTGGTGGCGATTGTGGGGTTGGTGATTGGAATCGTGGTGCCAAAAGGTGGTGGTGAAGAAGTGGTGATAGTGGATGAACCGACGGAAGAAATTGAGATTGCAGAAACTGACCCAGAAGCTGCTGCGGCTACTAGGGAGTTTGTTGCTGGTCAAGAAGCTGTTGAGACGGAAGCTGTGGAACTTTTAAATCAAGCCTCGCCGGACATGGATGGGATTCGTCAGCTGTATGCTGGGCCTTATGCTGAGTTTGTCGCTAATGGCGAAATATCGTATGCTTATTCCTATTTGATGTCGGAGCTGAATCTTTATTATGAAAATGGATATAAGGAGGCTGCGCTTGATTTGTTAACTTCTACCGATTTGACCATCTATGATGATACGCTTCAATGGATATTTTGTGATGCAGTCATTCGCTTGGCTAATGAGCTGAATAAACAAAGTGTTCTTTCTGATTATGTTGAACGGGCTGTTTATTTAGAAGAGAATGGAAATGTAGTATTAAGGCCAGAAGTGGATCATTATTCGGAAAGGGAGGAAAAATAATTATGGGCGAAAAGACAAAAAAGTTTTTATTTTTAGGGTTTTTTGTGGCTATTTTTGCTTTTTGTACTTTTATGCTTATGGAGGATACCTTTGCTCATCCGATTACTGATGCTATTGTAACAGATTTTTGGGATGGAGAAGACAATACTTATTTTGACGTATCGGTTTCGTATGATTCAGCAAATTATACATGTAGCGTCACTGATACTTTTCATTGTATCGATGCCGGCGATTGGTATCTGAGACCATCTTATAGTACTACCTATTCTGTAAATGACAAAGGAAGTGGTAATTATGAAGTTACCATAGAGTATAATGGTGGTTGGCTAGGGAATGATGTGCAGAGAGCACGGGGTACGGTTCATTGCAATGAAAAGAAAAGAAAGTTGACGGCTTATGCGGTGACAGAATTTAAAGCAGAAGGCGGGAAGAGCTATCATAAGTATCTCAAAACGGACGGAACAGTGAGTGAATGGCTTGATTCTGGGCATGTGCCGAGTAATGCTTATACTGAGTCCACGGAGGTTAATAAAGGAGCTGAAGCTTATGTTGTTGTTGATAATTCAAAAGGTAGCTATGAGTTTGGCGGATGGGGATCTAGTTGCGGAGACGAATCTGGTGAGACGGCCGATAATACAAATAGGAAGTGTACGGTTAACGCGCTTAATGATAATGAGAATGTTTATGCTTATTACAATGCCGTGTCTTTGTTTAAAGGGGACTCATCGGTTGCTGAGGTTTCGGAGGATAACAAAGGAATCGGGTGGAATG
>CAMVDR010000002.1 GCA_947166295.1 uncultured Candidatus Saccharibacteria bacterium
CCCATGTGGTGCCACTATATTAATGGGGATTAACAAAAATGGCACCGCAAGGGTGCAATAGTTAGAAAATTGTACAGCGTTGTCACTACACAAGCCCTAACATCCTTACGATGCCAATCTTAGCTTATGAAGTGACAACATATAAAATATGCGCTGTCTTATTAAATTTTCTAACTATTGCAATTTTATTGTACCATAATTATTTTGCTTGTGTAGAATATTTTTTCACTAAATTCTAGGCAAAAAACCGCCCGCGGAGCCTGGCCCTTTGGGCGGTATCTGACGGGTTAGACAAATCTTGACTTGACTTTTGCAGTCTTTTAGATTAGAATTTAATTAAGGTTTTTGAATTATCGCTTCCTTCTGGGAGCGATTTTCAATTTTACTGTTACGTGTAATCGTCCCAGAATGATTGAAAACGTCATCAAGAAACCTTCTCCTTTCTACCGTCAGATTATTAAGGTAAATTCTACTCCTTTCTCGCCAAGGATTGTCTGGCGAAGATTGTAATATATCTGGTAGAAAATTTCAACCCCCAGCGAGAAATAGTTTATAAAACATATAAAACTTTATAAAGTTTGTCAAAGTTTTATTTGTGATAATAGCGAGAGAGGAATTGATTTTTGTATTCCTGGAAGGTGCCGTCCAGTAGAGATTTGCGGATATTATCCACAGTATGAACTACGAAATGTTCATTATGAATACTGGCTAGGACTTTGGCGGTAATCTCGTCGGTTTTAAATAAGTGATGCAAGTAGGCGCGCGTGTAATTCTTACAACATTCACAGTCGCAGTCTGGCATTAGTGGGGTAAAGTCGTGCTTGTATTTGGCATTTTTAATATTGATGCGACCGTCTAAAGTATAGAGTGAGCCGTTACGTGCCATACGGGTAGGGCCAACACAGTCAAAAGTGTCACAACCAAACTCGGCGCCAACGAATAAATCTATCGGCTCTTGCCCCATACCTAGAAGGTGACGAGGCTTGTCTTCAGGGAGAATCGAATTCACAGTTTGTAGCATTTCGGCCATACCGTCAGCAGTAAATACACCACCTATACCGAAACCATCGGGATTTTTGGACGCGCAATATTTGGCGGACTCTGCACGTAGGTCGTTAAAGGTGCCGCCTTGAACCACAGCATATAAGTATTGCTCTGGGGCGGGTCCTGACCTCGCAGTTTCCCCCATCGTGCTCGCCTGACGGCTGCGCGCGTCGGGGGTCCCCCCAGCGAGGTCACCCGCCCGTGTAGCGCTTTTCTTAAGTCGTTGATGCTCGGTCACACAACGGTCTAGCCAGGCGTGGGTACGTTCCATCGCCACTTTCATATCTGCGTAATTTTCCGACTTAGCCAGGTGGTCAAACGCCATATGAATATCCGCACCAATCGCCCACTGGGCTTGCATACTAGATTCAGGAGTAATTTCAAAGTTAGCGCCGTCGATATGAGATTTAAACTTTACGCCATTTTCGGAAATTTTGACATTGGGTAGGGAAAAGATTTGGAAACCGCCAGAATCAGTAAAAGTGGGGCCGTGCCAGCTGCTAAATTCGGCTAGGCCACCAGCTTCTTTAATTAAGTCCGTGCCGGGGCGAAGGATTAGATGATAAGTATTAGCAAGAATGGCTTGGCTACCTAGGTCGCGCATTTCTTGCATAGTGAGAGCCTTCACTGTGGCGCGCGTGGCAGCACCTACAAAAGCTGGAGTTTTAATATCGCCGTGCGGAGTATGAATTGTTCCAACCCGCGCCAAGCCATCACGTTTTTCTATGTCAAACTTTAACATATTAACATCGAATCTCCGTAGCTTAAGAAATTATATTTTTCATCTACAGCATGAGCGTAGGCGTTTTTAAGATGGTCCCAGCCAGCAAAGGCACTAGCAAGCATTAATACCGTGGATTTAGGGGCGTGGAAGTTGGTGAGTAATGCGTCTATCACAGTGAAGTCAAAGCCTGGGTAGATAAAAATATCATCTTCGCCTTCGGTTTTGCCGGTTTTGCCGTAATATTCCAAAGTACGAGCGACAGTGGTGCCGAGTGCTATCACTCGGTGATTTTGATTTTTGGCTTCTTTGATGGCGGTAATCGTACCCTCCGGAATGTGGAACCATTCTGAATGCATTTTGTGACCTTCCACTTCATCGGTACGAATCGGCAAAAAGGTGCCGAGGCCCACGTGCAAAGTAAGATATTTAATAATTACGCCTTTTTGTTTTAATTTTTCTAACAATTCTTCCGTCATATTGAGACTGGCAGTAGGAGCAGCAGCAGAGCCCATATTTTTGGCCCAGACGGTTTGATAACGTTTCTTATCGCTCTCTTCTGCATCGCGATGGAGATAGGGTGGCAAGGGAACCGTACCATATTTTTCGGCCAGGTCCGCTAGTGGGATTTCTGACAAAACTTCGGCAATGCCATTCCCGAGTATTTTAACAATGGTAATTTTTTGATTTTCTACTTCCAATACATCCCCGTCGTGCAGCTTTCCGCGGTACATCACCCGTTGCGGTTCGTTGCCGTGTTTTTCTAACACTACCAATTCACGCTGGCGGCCGTCCGGTAAGTGGCAAAATAAGCGGGATTGCATCACGCGAGTATCATTCAAAATTAAAACGTCGCTAGGGTTTAAAAAGTCGGCTAGATCACGATAATAACTATCCTGGATTTCACCAGTATTTCGATTTAAGACTAATAGCCTAGTAGAGCCACGCTCCTCTGGTGGGAATTTAGCGATTCTTTCCTCTGGTAAGTCATAGTTATAGTCAGAAACCAACATATTTATATATTATACCATATTTTCAGAAAATTCCCACCGCGGGGAACAGTTTAAATATTGAAAGTTTGCTTGATTTTTTCAAAAACTTCCTCAATAGTACCAGAAGCATCGATAGTCGGGATGTTGAAGTCTTTGGCAACTTTAAGATAGGCTGGGTTAATTTTTTGTTGGAAAGCGTCGCCTTGCGATTTCCAAACTTCGTTTTTGCGGTCCCACTTTTTGTCGGTCTGTATGCCAAGGCGTTTTTCTTGTTCTTTGCGACCGAGCGTAAGGATTGCAATTTTGTCAGGATTAAAATATCTGGCCGGCATTATGGCCTTGTGAACCTTTATGATAACCGAGCGGCTAACACCAGCCCCGTACCCTTCATAGATCAGAGTAGAAAGCCAACTGCGCGCCGTCACTACTATGCCTCCACGTTTCAAAACTGGCTCCGCTATCTTGCGCCACTGCTCATAGCGATTGATGAGATACAGCATTACGCGGGTACGGTGATCTATATCTTGCTTAGATCCATAGTTCAGTTTTGCGATTTCAGCGACAAATTCATCTTCACTGGCGGTGCCAGACTCAGCATAAAAAGCCACTTCCTTACCCTGAGTCCTAAAATACTCAGCCACCATTTTGGCCTGAGTATCTTTGCCGGTGCCGTCTTGACCTTCTATTACGATATGCATTATTTTTTCTCCTTTTTGACTTTAACAGGGGTATCTTCGGAAGAATAAGACGCGCTTTCTCCAAGATATTTTTCATAGCAAGCCGGACAAATAGCGCGATATTCTATATCTACGGTGCCGTCGTCTATCAAAACGTCGGGACCATCGGCGACTAATTTACCATTTAAAAATCTAGCGTTATAGGTAGCCTTGCGACCACACTCACAAATAGTCTTAATTTCCTCAATATCATGCGCAATCTGGAGCAATCTAGTGGCGCCTTCAAAACCACCGTCTTCTAGGCGAAAATTGAGCCTGAGCCCATAAGCCATAACTGGAATATTTAGCCTGGTAACGACTTTCATTAATTGATCCGCTTGGGCAGGGGTAAGGAATTGAGCTTCATCTACCAATACACAGTGAGCATCGGCATAATTTTGAGAAATCTCCTTGAATAAATTCGTATCGCGATCAAAGCAAAAATTTGTTTCACGCTCTGGCCCAATGCGGGTAAGCAACTTGGTGCCGTTTTTAGTATCTGTAGCTGGTTTGATTACACAGACTTTATGACCGCGCTCTTCATAATTGAAAGCAACTTGCAAAAGTTGCATCGTTTTGCCACACCCCATAGCACCATACCTGAAATATAGCTTCGCCATTTTTACCTCTTTTTCTTATTTTATCATATAATGAAAATATGCACGAGAGTTGGAAACCGTTTTTAAAGACAGAGTTTGAGAAGCCATATTTTAAAGAATTGTCTGACTTCTTGCACGCGGAATACGAACATAAAACGATTTTTCCGCGAAAAGAGTTGGTATTTTCAGCGTTTGCCACAGATTTAAATGAAGTGAAAGTAGTAATACTGGGGCAAGACCCGTACCATACACCAGGCGCGGCAGAAGGTCTGGCATTTTCCGTGCCACCCAGGCAACCAATACCTCCGTCGCTTATTAATATCTATAAGGAAATTGATGCGGATATTGGCAATCATGCCAACCCTACAGGAAGTTTGAGAAATTGGCAAAAACAAGGCGTGTTGCTGCTAAATACCGTACTAACTGTAGAAGCACACAAGGCTGGCTCGCATCGTGGCAAGGGTTGGGAGATTTTTACTACAGAAGTAATTAAATATCTAAACGACACGCGTCCACACTTGGTGTTTATTTTATGGGGGCGAGATGCGCGAAATAAAAAACCTTTAATAGATAGTAAAAAACATTTGATTTTGGAATCGCCGCATCCATCGCCACTTTCGGCGCACGCTGGGTTTTTCGGTAATCATCATTTTTCTAAAACTAATGATTTTTTGAAGAAAAACGGTTTAACACCAATTGTTTGGTAATTTTAATTTGTCTTTAAGGTTTCTTTTTTATAATAAAACCATAAAGGAGAAAATATGGACGAAGAAAATACTGAAACTATTGCAAAGCGGGTGGACGAAACGAATAGCACTGCCAAAACTACGCCGCCAACAAAACCAACCAGTGATGCTGAGAGTGGCGAAAATGGCGCAATGCCGGCAGGGCCGGAAGAAATGGGCGAGATGCCCGAAATGAACTGTGAAGAAAGCGAGAGCGGCGAAGCTAATTGTGAACCACCTACGCCGCCAGAGAGTATGGAAGGATTTGAAGGTGGGCCGATGGGTGACGGAGGGTTCCCAGGTGAAACCACACAGCAAAACACCGTATCAAGCGACAGTATCCTCCACCCAGTGGCATATCTTTCGCTTGGCGCAGGAAGCGTAATTTTATCCACTGTAATTATGTATGCTTGCTTTTCTAATTTCTTCCACAAAAAACCTTCCACAACTTTTAATAAATGGCAAAAATTCATGTGGTTTATCATTGCGGCTTTAATCATGTCTGCCGCGTTGATTACATTATGCTATTTCGTACCGACCTGGATAAATTAATTTAGCGCCAGGGGTTGGCAGGGTCTGGGTCCGTAGGGTCCCAGCCCCTATTTTGGCTGTTTTCGTCTATTTTTATAGCGGTAGGTTTAACCACACCGGCAGGAAGAGTGTCAGAATCATAGATTTTGACGGTAGTGCCGTAACCGATATTGTCGTAAATCCATTTAGCATCAGCGGCAGCTAGCCGGACACAGCCGGCAGAGGCACCGTTACCAAGTTTGTTGTATTCTAAATATTCTAAATTATCCCAAGGCGCGCCTTTGGTAAAATATGGTACCGAGTGGAAAAAGTATGGGCCACTGATTCTTACAGTATAATGCCCCCAAACATTGCCAACAAGATACAGAGATTCATAGCGATCCGAGGTGGTAAAAGTGCCAAGCGGAGTTTCGGAACCAGGCGCACCAGTAGATGCAACGAATACCTTGGCAATGTTAGAATAATTGCCATTTTGATCTTTTGAATATACTATTACCACATTTTGTTGACGATTGACCTCAATATAATATGGTGCACCCGAGGAAGTGGGGTGAGAGACTATTTGACGTGGTGGTTCAGCAACTTTTATGGTAACTTGCTTGGGGGTTTTGTTGCCGGATTGATCTTCGGCGACAATATTTATAATATATTCACCGGCCTTAGTTAGATCATACTCCCCGTCAATAGAAAGCACAACTTCTTGATTAGAATTATCTTCTGCCGCGAATTTTCCTAAAATATCTACTTCGTCTCCAGCAATAAACGATAGCTCTTCGTCGCCGGTGACAGTAGGAGGAATAGTGTCGTTCACATTATATATAACATCCAAGACTGTTTCCGTGCCAAGTTGGCTTACGATAGTAACTTTTTGAGACTTTTCACCAATATTTTTTGTATCTAGTAATGCATCTGAGTCTTTTAGTGTGCCAATTTTTACTTCGGAAAATAAGGAAGATACTGGATTTTCTGTGTTGATTTCATAGATGGGATTTTCAGATAAGACATAATCAACTCTGGATAGCAAAAGCATGACTATTGTCACTACAATAGCAATTATTAAAACCACACTAACAATCGAGAAAAATACAATTTTATTTTTCTTAGTCTTTAGAAAACCCATTATATATAATTATAGCATGCAGATTTTGCTAAATCCACCTGGCAAGGCGGGTATACTCGGCGGAATCTTCTGGGTAAGAAGATAGGATATCTTCTATGTAGGTTTTGCCGTTGCTAATATTTAACGTCTGGACTTCCGGCATGGAGCTAAGCAAACGAATTACGGCCTCATCGGTTTCTACGTTGGTCATGGATTTTGACGGATCGGAAGAGTGTGAGTGAACACGCAAATCTTTGTAAACGAAGCGCTTAATGCCGGCCTGGAGGCAATATTTAAGGCAATTCTCACAAGTAGCAACGCGATTATAAATGGTGCAACCGGTGAGATCTTGATGGGCAAAAAGTATGGCGTTCATTTCGGAGTGAATAGCAAAATAATATTTCATCGGGCGCTCACTTAACGTCATTTTGGATTCGTCGGCACCCTGAAGCATACCATTATAGCCAAGCGACACTACACGTTTGTTTTTATCTACAATTACACAGCCCATTTTGCTAGACGGATCCTTGCTTTTAACCGCAACCGTTTCGGCAATTTTCATAAAATATTCGTCCCACTCGCGCTGTTTTTGATCCATATTTCCTCCAATTTCCCCTATTATAGCACGGAAATCTCGGTGGGGGTTGAATTTTTGGACGATTTGTGACTATAATCCCCAAACAATTAAAATGGGAGCAAATTATGCCAACAAAACTGCGAGAGAGAAATAAAAACATGGGCGAAAGCGAGGTGCGAAAAATTCACCAAAAAAGCATAGGTAAAAAGAATGGAAAAATAAAAATGAGATATTTAGCGGCGGCTTTAGCGCTAGTTGGCTCAGTATTACCGCGCCTAGCCGTGCAGGCCGAAGGTTGCCCAGATGTACGCGTAGTGTTTGCGCGTGGCTCCGGCGGGGAAAGATGGGCAGACCAAAATTATCTAGAATACAAATCTACCATAGAAAGTAAATTATCCACCACGGCGCTAAAATACGAATTTATAGATTTAGATTATCCAGCGGTGGGCGTAGGCGCAGATAATATAGGCGTGACTTTGGGAGCGTTTTTCGGTGCGGGGGATGCGTATGAATTTGGCGATAGCGTGAACACTGGCGTGAAAAATTTAACCAAGATGATAAACAGCGCCAGTTGCCCTGGTACTAAATACGTAATAGGCGGATATTCACAGGGTGCGATGGTGATATCAAAAGCTTTGAGTAGTCTAAATGCAGATCGCCTAATCTACGCTGCAACTTTTGGTGACCCAAAAATCTATTTGCCAGAAGGCAAAGGTCTAATGCCAGCGGCTTGCCGGGGTGAGAATTTGTCGGACTACCGCATGTACGTACCGGATTGCCAGGCATACAAAGGGCTGCTCGGCGCATATGTTCCATACGAGCCAGAAGCTTTGGCTGGCAAAGTAGGTACTTGGTGCAATAAACGTGATATTTTCTGTAGCTCGAGGCTAAGTATTAGCGACCACGTAGGCTATGTGGCGGATAATTTGTACGAGGATGCTTCGCGAGTGATTTTTGATAAGATTGCCAAAATTTTTGGCATAGAAAACAAAGTTTCTTCGCCGCATGATACAGCATTTTTGATAGATTCTACTGGCTCGATGGCCAGCATGATAAATAGCTACAAGGCTGAAGCTTTGCGCCTGGCTACAGAGACTTTAAATTCGGGTGGGCGCGTGGCACTATTTGATTATCGCGATCTGGGCGACCCATATACGCCAGTGGAACATTGTAATTTTGAAACTTGCACACTGGGAGTATTTAAAAACGAACTAGCGACTATTCATGCAGATGGCGGTGGAGATACGCCAGAATCATTACTTTCAGCATCTTTCCACACTATGCAGAGTTTGAATTGGAAATATGGTGCGACAAAATCATTAGTAGTATTAACTGATGCGAATTTTCTTTCGCCAGACCGCGACGGGATGACTTTTGACGAGGTGGTACGGCTCAGTAAAACAATAGACCCCGTGAATTTTTATATCATTACGACTTCTAGCTACGGTAGTTATTATAATGATTTAGCGCAGCAAACGGACGGCCTAGTAGTGACGAATTTAAATGAGCTAAGCCTACTAACTGATTATATTATTGAACGTTACGATAGTTTGCCACGAGTAGAAGAAAATACTAACCCCGCTACACTGCCGACTTTGGAGATTACTGAGACGAAACAAGTTGATGATGACGTGAGGATAAAATTTGACACAAATGGTACTCGTACCTTGGTAGTACTAAACGACACGATTTTGGGCGTAACCGGGGAAACCGAAATTACAGTCAGCGGCCTACATAGCGGAGTAGAGAATAGGCTGACTTTGATACCACTAGGCGACGATGTACGCGGAGAAGGGGTAGAGGTAGCGCTAACTTTGGAAGGGTTTGGCGAAGCTAGTAGCGAGATTTTCAACACTTTGGAGCCAGCAACTCTCCCTAAAGCGCCAAATACTGGGAAACACTAGAAAGTATCATGTTCATATTATGTACATATATTGTACATAATATGAACAGATGCTATAATGCAAGAAAAGGAGAATATATGGCGCTAGCTACAGCAGATATACATGTAAAAATAGATCCAAAAATAAAAAAAGATTCCGAGGAAGTGCTACGAGAAATCGGGATCTCAATGTCAGACTTAATTAATATTACATTAAGAAAAGTAATTCGCGAAAAACGTGTAGATATGGACATAGCCACGACAAAACGTTTGCCAGAAAATTTAGATATAAAAACCAAAGAACAGTTGATTGATTTTCTGAGTAAACGAGAAAAACAAAACAACAAGGTATATACGTCCACCCAAATGCGCGAAATACTTACAGAAAGACTCGGCGCAACACGTGAAAAGATATAAGATAGTTTATAGCGATGGCGCTAGAAAAGATATTCTAGATATAATAGATTACATAGAAACAACTTACAATAATCCGTTAGACGCTACAAAAATAGCCACCAAGCTATTTAGAAAATGTGAATCTCTGGCCGTTTTTCCGAAAGGCTCACCCATACACCATATAGATAACCTTATTAGAGAATATCGTTTTGTTCATTTTAAGAAATACACTATCATTTATTATGTAAATAGCTCTCGTTTTGAGGTAATTATCCAAGCTATTATCAATTCTGGCAGAGATATAGAATCCATGCTTAATCACGACAGCAATATAACAAAAATGAGCCATAGCCAATGAGAAAAATTTGGTATTTTTCCAACTGTCACTAGGTGGAGCTTAGGTGGTAGTGGTTGCCATATTCGCATTTATAGACAGAGAGTGGGCCGGAATCGTGATCATACTGCGCGACCTTGGCGGCCAGCTCGGCTTCTTCGCGAGTATCGTAAATAATTTTATGGCTTTCGCCTACCCAGCATCTTTTGGGCTCGTAAATTTGGTTTGGGTTTAAGTGTTTGTTTCGGTTGGCCATATCTTTTTATTTTAGCACAGATTATGCAAAATGTCAAGTTTTACAGAGGTGAGTTAACGAGCTATACAGCGTACTGAGAAACCGCTGAACCTATTGCTGCTGTTGGCGGGATTAACGTAGCCGGAATTGAAGCGCAGGTAGTAGGCATTAGTGGTACTATCAACCGTACTGGACCAGTAGTAGCCGTAGTTACCGAAATTGTAAATAGAAGTATCGTACACGCTGCCGGACCGCATAAAGTAAAGAGGGGCTGCTAGTAAACCTGCGCCAGTGTTGGTTTTGCCGCCATTGTAGTAGAGATTGAGGTTATTAAAGTCATTGTCGCCTGTATTGTAAGTAACATAGTTTCTAATCCGTGGTAGTCTCCAACCTTTAGGACAGACAGAGTTAGTGGCTTCTCTATTTTCACCAGCAATATTATCAGCGCTAATACCCTGGGAGTTATTAGAAGCAATGGCAGCGGACCAGTTATAGTAATTGCCAGTTAAACCATGTCTTCCTTTGGTTTGGTCTGTATAGCCACCGCTACTATTTAAGGACCTAGGATAGTTATTACTATTGTTCCAATTAGCAGCACTATTTACGGTACTAGTAGAAGGAGTCCATTTAATGATGCCATTATTATTAGTATACCCAGTATCACCATATTCTGGATAGTCATTAGCACTAGGGTTATTAATATGGTTTAGGTCTGTGTTTTCTGAAGTAAAGGCTACGGTCTTGTCTAAGTTAAGAGCTAGATTCTGAGTCATCCAGCAGTTGCCGTCCATCAGTTTAGTGACGTAATAGATATTATTATCTCTAATATCTACTAATTCCATTTGAGAAGCTTCACCTAGGATAGTAGCAGCATTGCAGATACTAGATGTCATATCTTGCATTCTATAGTATTTACTGCCATCTACTTCTACCTTATTCTTTTCTCCTACTACATCATCAAAGACTTCTTCTAGGGTAGTAGGTTGGTCTAGGCTAGATGGGTGAAGCAATACGTATTTTACCATACCTTTATAAGTACCAGCTGGTTGAGCACCTTCTGCATAGACATCATAGGTAGTTTGGATAGAAGAGCCTACAGAAGCATTAATAATACCATTCTCCCAATAGGCTACCTTTTCCCATTTATCTGGTACAGCTACATAACTGCCAGAAGAATAATAAGAGCCAAGAGTAGGTTTATAGGTGTCATTTACAGCAGTAACCTTCATGCCCCAGCTAGAACTACCAGCTGGATCATAGACTCCAGTATGAATATTATGAGCAGAACCTAGATTACTAACTAGATCAGTATTGCCTTCTGTAGGGTTACTTGGATCACTATTATCACCAGAAGCTCCTATAGCATAGATAGCATAGCCATTAGTATCATTACAAAGGGTTTTAATGGTAGTAGTACCGATGTTCTCTTTATGGGTACCAGACACTACGGAAGTGATATGGGTATCTCCACCTGTGACATTCATAGTACAAGAGACTGGGATAGAGACAGTGAGATTGTCTAGGTTGGAGTTGTCTATGGCGGAAGTATGAATGGCAGAATGGGGGAGGCTTAATGTTATAGCAGAAACAACAACTAGGGGAATAGATATGAAGAGGACGTTGCGAAAAGCGTGGTAGAAGAAATTCGTATAGTTATTAGTTTTGTTGCTGAGGTTCATATATGTATTACCCTGTTTAATTTCCTAATCTTTGTGGTGCCATTTTGTGTAAACGGGGTAGTCATACAAAAATGGCACCGCAAGGGGTGCAACAATCAGATATATTCGTCGACCTGGGTCGTATAGAACACATTTGACTACCTCACGGTGCCATTTATCGTGTTATATACGACCATATTAAAAACGCAGGTCTTTTGTATATATCTAATTGTTGCACTTTCATTTTATCACGCTAAAACCATAAACAATAGACTTGTTTTTTGTTCTGATTTATTTTCTAATTTAAGATACTAGCGGTTGCTGTATCTGATAAAACGTGGTATAATAACATCTATGACTCTAAATAAAGACTTGATAAGAAATGTGGCGATTATTGCGCACGTAGACCACGGTAAAACCACCCTAGTAGATGGCTTGCTTAAGCAATCTCATACTTTTCGTGACAACCAAGCAGAAATGCAACAAACTCTCATCATGGATAGCATGGATCAGGAGCATGAGCGCGGAATCACTATCACTGCCAAACAAACTTGCGTATATTATAACGGTTACAAAATCAACATTATAGATACGCCGGGACACGCGGATTTTTCTGGCGAGGTAGAGCGCACGCTAAATATGGCAGACGGTGTACTACTAATAGTAGATGCCCAAGAAGGTCCAATGCCACAGACAAAGTTTGTGTTGCAGAAAGCTTTAGAATTAAATCTAAAACCCGTGGTGATTATTAATAAAATTGACAAGCCGGCAGCAAGAATTGACGAAGTAAAAGACGAAATTGAGAGCTTGTTCTTGGAGCTCGCCACGGATGAGAGCCAACTTTTCTACCCAATATACTACGCAATAGCGCGCGAAGGCAAAGCCGGTAAAACTACAGATTTAGATAACGACCTACATGTGATTTTTGAATCCATCATTAACGATATTCCGGCGCCAAGCGTAGACAGCGATAACGAAAGCGCACAGCTACTAGTAGCAGCGTTAGCAGCGGATAATTATCTAGGGAAATACTGTATTGGTAAAATTTTCCGCGGACACTTGAAGAAAGGCCAAAATATAAAAATTTTACATGGAGATGTAGTAAAAAACGGCAAAGTAGAAAAAATCTTTTCATACAGGGGGCTGGGGAAGGAAGAAATTGAAAAAGCCATCGCCGGCGACATTGTAGCGGTAACCGGTGTGGCGGAAGCTAACATTGGCGACACTATTGCTACAGGCGATAATCCTGAGGCTTTACCAACGATTGAACTAGAAGCGCCGACGCTTTCTATCTATATTGGACCAAATACTTCACCGCTTAAGGGGCGTGAAGGCGAATTTACCACTTCACGGCAAATTGCGGAAAGATTAGAAAAAGAACTAGAGACCAACATTGCTCTAAAAATCCAGCCGGATGGTCTAGGCTACAAAGTATCTGGGCGTGGAGAATTACACTTATCCGTATTAATTGAAACCATGCGCCGCGAAGGTTATGAACTAGAAGCGGGCCGGCCAGAGGTAGTATACAAAGAAATTGATGGCGTGAAATGTGAACCAATGGAAGACCTCACCATAGAGGTGGCACCAGAATTTGTTGGTGCGGTGAGTCAGGAACTAGGTGTACGCAAAGCCGAGTTAGTTTCGCAAGAAATGACCACCACCGGCGCGACGCGTTTTGTGTATAAAATTTCCACGGCAGCACTGATTGGTTTACGCAATAATCTACTTACTGCCACCAAGGGTACCGTAATAATGTCTAGTATTCCGAGTGGGTATAAGCCAGTAGATGCAAAATACAAGCCAGAGAGAAACGGCGCATTGATTTCCTTTGAAACTGGCGTGTCTACAGCCTATGCGCTAGATGCGGCGCAGGCGCGTGGTGTATTATATATACCACCACAAGTACCAGTATATCAGGGCATGATCGTGGGGCTTTCTAATAAAAAAGATGATTTAGATATAAATGTCTGCCGCGAAAAACAGCTTACCAATATGCGGACGCATGCTAGTGATGGCGCAATACAGCTAACGCCATATACTCAATTATCTCTAGAACAGTGTTTGGATTTTCTGCTAGATGATGAACTACTAGAAGTCACACCAAAGTCGCTACGGCTTCGCAAGCGACAACTGGATCCTATTAAAAGAAAGCGCGAAAACCGCAATAATTAAAATAACTAAATAGGTGTTTTTCGGGGCCGCGTTCCTCGCTCCCGTCTTCACGGGGCCCGGACGCTAACCCTCGGCAGCAGCCTCCGGAATGCCCCGAAAAATACTATTTAGTTATTCATGCTATAATGTTTTTATGGCTTTTTTAATAGATACACATTGCCATTTACACGATAGAGAGTTCTTTTCCGAGACTCAAGCCGAGGAGATGTTGAAACGTGCGCATGAAAAAGGCGTGGAGAAGATTATTTGCATTGGTACCAACCACGAAGATTCCTTAGTGGCACGGGATTTCGCAGAGCAGCATGAAAATGTTTACTGGACGTATGGCATTCACCCAGAAAGCGCAGGGCGAGAAAAAAGTCCTTTCTCGGAACGTTCCCTCGCGCCCGTCGTTACGGGGCTCGGTCACTCCGTATTTGACCCGTCGCCAAATATGCTCCTCGAAAGGAACTTTTCTTCTCGCCTCATAGCTATCGGTGAAGTGGGACTGGATTATCATTATGATGGTTATGATCGTACGGCGCAGATTAAGCTTTTCGAAGAAATGCTACAGCTGGCTATTGACAATAATCTACCGGTATCTTTTCATGTGCGCGAAGCGTTTGATGATTTCTTTCCGGTGGTGGCAAACTTTTCCAAAGTCCGTGGCGTAGTACATAGTTTTTCAGACAACAAAAAGAATCTAAAACGTATCCTTACCGAAACAGATTTTTATATTGGCGTCAATGGTATGGCCACATATTCTACCTTACCCACACCACCCCTGGAACGTATTCTCTTAGAAACAGACGCCCCCTTCTTGACTCCTAAACCATTTCGTGGTATAATTAATGAACCGGCCTATATACCGGAAATAGCCAAGTGGCTAAGCGGTAAATTAGGCGTGGATTATCAAATTATAGAGAGGGAAACCACGAAAAATGCAGAACAACTCTTCCACATTTAATATCCCGTCTTTCGCCAAGCGCGAAGTCTATAATTTTGACGTAACGAAAGATTCGCTAAATGTCTACGAAGAGCTAAACGCTATCGCGGAGGAGATCGAAAAATGCCGTTCAAGAAATTCCTAAAAAATCCGTTTGCAGCACAGCCGACCTATACCAATAAACTTAGTTTGGATGATTTGATTAATGCGGAATCCGAATTGGGCCGAACACTTTTTGGGCCAATCCCGGCTGGGCATCAACGTGAGTTTTTTGAATCTCGTAAGAATATTTGGATTTGGCACGAAAACTGGACAGATCAATTTGGTAAGTTACAAGAAATGACAATCCGCTACGAAGTGCGCCCAACTGGAGTGTACAAAAAAGCCAATAACGGATCCTACCAAAAAATTGAAGGCGCAGAACTAAACAACTTCCGCCAAGCGGCGCGCGGATATCTAAATCTTGTCAAAACCAAGCTTTATTGCTAAAATGTGCTTATGAATAAAAAGCGCGTTTCACTCATAGTTTTTATTATTGGTTTGCTCACACTAATAGCTGGTGTGGTTTTTTTGATAGTGCGATTAAGTGCCGGCCCGAGCATAGCGGATGGCGAATATCTAGTCTCCGTGGGCGAGTGGAAAGAGCAGGATGAGCCAAGCGTGATATGGAATTTTACAGAAATAGGTAAGGGAACATTGACCACCAATAACCATACCAATGATTATGGTTTTGTTTGGGCGATAGAGGATGGTAAATTAAAAGTGGATACCGAGTGGCTATATACTTTAAATGATGAATTTGATTATACTCTAGACCAAAATGGAAATATGTTGATGCTGACCAGGGGCGACGAAACATTCACGTTTGTTCCAGTAATAACGGAATGATTATAGTTTTTGCATAATTCACCGTATTTCGGAAGCTTCGCAATGTGATAATTCATTTTATCACATTGCTCCGCCCCTTCGGCGGAAAAATTCGCCTTTGGCGATTTTTTCCTTTATGTTCCTCAATACGAGTGAATTATGCAATTATCTGCCAAAATCAGTTTACATCAATCTCCGTGCCACAGGTAGCATCAATGCCGAGGTTTGACAGCACAATCATTTCGTCGTCTGGAATCATATGGGTGGCGTGGAATTGGGCGCCATGAAGTTTATCTAGACTAGCTAAAGCCTTTTTAGCAACCGGATTCGTAGTGGAACAAATGGACAGTGCCATCAAGACTTCGCCAAGCCCCAAATATGATTCCTGAAAATTAGACGTCTTATTCTTAATTTCCAAAATCGGCTCTAAAATCGCTGGAGCGATTAAATCTATGTCCTCCGGAATTTTAGAAATAGATTTGATAGCATTGAGCATAGTACTAGAAACTGGTGAAAGATTGGTGGTCTTCTTGCCTACGATATATTTTTTGCCAGCTTTGATACAGGCACTAGGTAACCCACCAGAATCTGTGCGTTTTTTGGCAGCTTCTATGGCTACAGTGCGATCATCTTCGGAAATCTCTAACTCGTTCATAAGTAATTTAATATGCTCTGGCACCACTTCGTCTACGGCGCCTTTCTTTAAATCCACCAATGCACGGTAATAGCGACGGATGATTTCGTCTTTGGCGGCACGCTGTACAGCTTTATCATCTGTAATACATTTGCCAATTACATTTACGCCCATATCGGTAGGAGAGAAGTAGATACTTTTGCCGTTGATGCGTGTAAGAATTTCCTTCAATACCGGAAAAGTCTCTAAATCGCGATTGTAATTAACAGCAGTAACGCCGTATTTTTCTAGGTGGAAATAATCTATCATGTTTTTGTCGGCGAGATCGGCTGTGGCGGCTTCGTAGGCGATATTTACTGGGTGTTTAAGCGGTAAATCCCACACTGGGAAAGTCTCAAACTTAGCATAGCCAACTTTTTTACCACGCTTGCTCTCGTGATAAAGTTGCGAAAGAGCAGTAGCAAGCTTGCCGCTACAAGGCCCAGGAGCCGATACCACCACTAACGGCTTGGTGGTTTTGATAAATGGGTTGGCGCCATAGCCTTCGTCTGACACAATCGTATCTACATCCGTAGGGTAACCCTTGGTGAAAGTATGGAAATATGGCGTAATATTATAATCTTCTAGTTTCTTGGCAAAATCAGCTGCCTTTTTCTGGCCGTTAAAAAGTGTGATTACCACAGAATTAACGGTAATGTTTTTGGAACAAAGAAACTCAATCAAACGCAGAACTTCGGTCTCATAAGAAATCATGTGGTCGGCGCGAATTTTGGATTTTTCTATAGCATTGGCATTGATACACAAAATAACCTCAGCGTCGTCTTTGAATTCTTGGAGGAGACGAATCTTGAGGTCTGGGAGAAATCCGGGGAGAGTGCGGGCCGCGTGCTGATCGTCTATCAGTTTGCCGCCGAACTCTAGGTAGAGTTTGTCGAACATGCGGATACGTTCTTTGATTTTCTTTTTCTGGATTTTCAAGTATTTTTCAGCATCAAAACACTTTTTCACCGGTGACCTCCTTTTTTACTTTTTTATTATAACACGAGTTTAATAATGCCTAGGCTTATTTTTAGCGCAAGCGTGATAAGAGTTTTTACAGAGGTGAAAGATTTTATGATTTTGTGATTTCTCGTTGGGGGTTGAAAATATTTTTACTCTATGCCTATAATGGCGGCGGGTTGGCTTCGGAGTTTAATGGGCTAGAGTTCACAAGCTTAAAATTGTATTTAGGTTTGCGGTTGTGTGAGGGCTCACTAAACGGTATTCTAGGTGCCAAAGTTGCCCTAGGGAGGATTAATATGTTTCAAATTGCCTTGATTATTATTAATCGGAACAAGGACAATAAACCGAAGAAAAAAGATTAGCTACAACCCGTAGCTAACCAACCCGATTTAGAGAAGTCTTCCTAGGGGGCTTCTCTTTTATATATCATATAAATAGCACACTTTTAGAGAAATTGCAAGCGTTTTATTTTGTCAAATCGCGTTCAATTTGCTTGCGGTAGCGATCTTCTTCGCTAAAAATACAGCCGCAATATTTCTGCATATACATACCGAGCTCGCGGGCCTTAGTTTGGCCTTCGCGGAAACCTATGCGAAAATCACGATACAAGAATTTTACACCAGAAAGCGCAGCTAGTTCTTCGCATACTTGTTTTAACTCTTCGTGTTTTTGATAGGGCGAGACTAAGAGCGTAGTAGTAAAGGCATCGTAGCCGTGCTTTGCAGCATAACGTACTGTTTCGGTAAGGCGCTTTTTATAACAATAATTAACACAGCGATTAGGAATATCACTAACCACGTTTTTGCAAAATTCGTCTAGGCCATAATCTTCTATAAAAATATTTTCAACATTAATTTTAGCGCAATAATCTTTGAGACAATCACGCCTAGTTTTATACTCCATATATGGATGAATATTGGGATTATACCAAAAAATTGTGGGTTCAATACCCTCCGCACGTAAGCTATCTATGCAATAAACACTGCACGGCGCACAACATGTATGCATTAAAACTTTTTTCATACCAATACCTTTAAAACTAAATAATCTTTTCACAATTATAACATTTATGCTACAATTATTCTATAAGGAGGTCTATGTCTAAAAGAATTGAAACAGATTTGCAGACTTTTGTTAAATTCTGGTTGGTGCCGATTGGCATTATTTTGGTAATATTTTTGATCGAGAAGGCTCTTACTGGGCTAATTATTATAGGTATTTCAATTTTCTTAGCCATAGCACTTCGGCCGTTGATGCAGAAGGTAAATGGATTCTTTACTAAACATTTCGGGAGAGACAAAAAGCATCAAACCGTATCTGCGGTACTAGCATATTTGATAGTAGTATTGGTGCTCGGCACGATTATCGCCATAGTAGGGCCAGTAGTTGTGAACGAAACCGCCAGATTTGTGCAACACTTCCCAGAAACTTTTGAAACTACCTTTGGCGGATGGGAAGGGATCAATAATTTCGGGAGAAATATTGGAGTAAATAATCTAGAAGGCGAAATCACCAATGCACTATCTGGGCTTTCTAACAATTTGCTCGGCGTGCTAGGAAATAACCTAGTGTCTAGCGTGAGCGGTGTGGCGAATATTGTGATGAAAGTCGTGCTGATATTGATTTTGACTTTGCTGTTCTTGCTGGATGGGCCGGGGATGATGGAAAGTTTCTGGAATCGCGTCGGGACTAAAGATGGTGAAAATAAGCCGGCTAAAGTAGGGCACCGAATTATCACAAAAATGGCAAACGTGATTTCTACTTATATGTCACGCCAAGTGATGATTGCAATTATTGACGGGTGTGCCTCTGCAACTATTACTTTTGTTTTGTCATTGATTTTCAATTTCTCTTCAAGTTTAGCATTGCCGATGGGACTCATCACCATGACATTTTATTTAATCCCAATGTTTGGGCAGTTTATTGGCGGCACATTGGTAACTTTACTACTACTATTTTCAAATCCTGTGGCTGGCGGAATTTTCGCCATCATATATATAATATACTCCCAGATTGAAAACAATATTATTTCGCCAAAAATCCAAGGCGACGCGTTAAAGTTGAAACCACTAGTAATACTTTGTGCAGTCGTGATAGGTATGTATATGTTTGGCCTGCTCGGTGCAATTATTGCTATCCCGATTGCTGGTTGTATTCGTGTATTGGTAGAAGAATATCCAAATATCAAAGCTGCTAGGGGATAAAATGCCAAAAGATAATTCTAATAAATTTGCTTCTGGATTTTCGCGGAAAAAATTTTTCAAAAAGCCGCTAATGATTTTCTTGTTTATTTTGCTGAACGTAGCAGTAATCGCAATCACTGCATCATCTGAATTTGGTAATTCCAAAAATGCCGCGCAATTATCCGAAGTGGTGATAAATTGGTGGCTCCTAATCCCGGCGACGCTATGTTTTGTGGTGGCAATAGTATTAGAGATATCCAAATATGTAATGATGATGCGCGAGCTAACGCCAGACAAAAAGAAGTTTGACACACGCAGGGCACGAAAAATCGCACGACGCACCATATTGATTGGTAGATATTACGATAATATGACTCCGGCTGCGGTAGGTGGGCAACCGTTTCAAATTTATTATATGCGGAAAAACAGTGGCCTATCAAACGGAGTTTCCACGGCCATACCACTATTTGGAATGATTTCTGGGCAAATCGGTTTTATTATCATTGCAGTTTTTTGTTTCTTGCTCGGTAGCTTAACTATTGAAAATGCAACTTTGATCGCTACGGCATGTTTTGGCTTGCTATTCTATGCATTTTGGCCGGTAGCCGTAATGATTGCAACCTTCTTGCCAAAAGCCACTACCGAAATTATCAATGCTTTGGTGAAACTATTAGCCAAAATGCACTTAGTGAAAGACAAGGAAAGGGCAATCAAAAAGACCGAGCAAGAAGTAACGGAATATGCACGGTCTATTAAGCTAATTTTAAAAACCAAGGGTTTATTCATCAAAACAATTTTAATTTCTATAGTTTTTCATATCCTAATTTCTATGATTCCATTCTTCGTACTAACAGCTTTTGGCGGCAATGTAGATTTCTTGCCATGTTTCGTAACTACCGTTGCTATTACTAGCGCAGTCTACTTTGTGCCGACGCCCGGCAATGCTGGTGCGGCAGAAGGCACTTTCTATGTGGTATTTTCCGCATTGTCAGAAGGCTACGTATTCTGGGCGATGTTGGTATGGCGGTTCTTCTCCTATTATATTTACATAATAATGGGGGCCGTAACTTATTTCTTTATGCATTTAGAGAAAAAGCGCAAACAAAAAACTACACCGGCAGATGTGTAGTATAATATATAATAGTTAAGTATGCTTAAATTGTTTAAATATCTAAAACCGTATTGGTGGCAAGTTTTGCTCCTGATAATTTTTACCGGAGGACAGGTTTTTGCCAATTTGCAATTGCCAGCACAAATGGCAGACATTATCAACGGCGGCATTACTGCAGAAAACACAGATTATATCTGGCAAGTAGGTATCCGGATGATATTATTCGTACTGATGGGAGCAGGTTGTTCGCTGCTATCTAGTTTTCTTTCGGCAAGAATTGGAGCCTACTATGCGCGAGATCTGAGGGCGGATATTTTTAGCAAGGTACTTAGCCTAAATAGTGAAGATTTGAAAGATTTTAGTACCGCATCACTAATCAACCGCACCACTAATGATGTAAACCAGATACAACAGACAATAATGATGATGCTGTCACTAATGCTAATTGCGCCAATATCGTGTGTAATTTCATTAATTATGGCAATCCAGACGGCACCGGATATGAGCTGGATTATTGCAGTAGGTGCGGTAGCTATTGCTACTACTATTACCATTATCATGGTATTAGTAATCCCGAAATTCAAAATCTTCCAGAAAATGGTAGACAAAATCACACTATTGACGCGCGAAAATCTAACTGGCCTCAAAGTTATACGCGCATTTAATAATGAAACTCTAGAAAAAAAGAAGTTTGAAGAGACTAATACAGAATTAACTAAGCTGATAATGTTTGTAGAAAAAATTATGAAAATCACTAATCCAATGATTAATGTGATTTTTAATGGCCTGACATTACTGTGTACATATATTGGCATTTCTTTGCTCACAAAAAACTTTAATTATCTGGGTGATATGTCTGCCTTTACGCAATATGTTACACAACTAATGGTATCGTTCTTGATGCTTTCTATGCTTTTTGTAATGCTACCACGCGCAAATGTTTCGGCAGAAAGAATTAATGACGTACTTAATACTAAATCTAAAATCATTTGGAAACCAAAAACTGAAGGCGTGCCAGCTAAAATTGCGTCAGTGGAATTTAAGAAGGTAGATTTTAGTTATCCAGGAGCTAAAGAAAAGGTGCTAGACGATGTTTCGTTTAGCGCCAAGGCGGGCGAGACGGTGGCTTTCATTGGCTCCACTGGTTCCGGCAAATCCACGCTGATTAATTTAGTACCAAGGTTTTATGAGCCCACTAGTGGTGAGATTTTAATTAACGGTATCGACATTAAAAATTATGAAAAAGATGATTTGATGAGACGAATAGGCTTAGTGCCACAACGCGGTGTACTATTTTCTGGCACGGTGGCATCTAATATTAAATTTGGTGCGCCAAACGCCACAGACGAACAAATGAAAGAAGCCGCCAAAATAGCACAGGCAGCAAACTTTATTGAAAAATTGCCAAAAAAATACAATGCACACATTGCACAAGGTGGCACCAACGTGTCTGGCGGGCAAAAACAACGCCTGAGCATTGCGCGGGCAATTTGCAAAAATCCGGATGTATTTATCTTTGATGATTCTTTCTCGGCGCTAGATATGAAAACAGACGCAAAATTGCGCGAATCTTTACATCCAATCATCCAAGATATGGTAGTGATGGTGGTAGCGCAGCGAGTAAGCACGATTAAAAATGCCGATCATATCGTAGTACTAGATTCTGGCAAGGTGGTAGGGAAAGGCCGGCACCAAGAACTTCTGAAAAAATGTAAAGTATACCAGGGAATTGTTAAATCTCAATTATCTGAGAAAGAATTTGCGCGCGAAATGAAGGAGGCCAATGCCTAGACCAGGAGCATCCAGAGATAACGGGAAAGCACATAATACCAAGCGTGCCTGGAAAGATTTTTTAAAATCTATTAAACGTTTCCGCGCTGCGATTATTATTGCTATGATACTTTCTGTAGCAGCGGCAGGCCTTGGAGTATTTATCCCAAAACTTCTAGGCGACATGACGAACATTGCAGTAAATACTTATCCGGAAATTGATTTTGGGGAGATTTTGGCAAAAGTTGCCATCGTGGTAGGATTATTTATTGGCTCTGCACTATTAAATTACATACAAGGCTATATTTTGGCGGTTGTGGCTGCAAAGTACACTCAAGATTTAAGAAACAAAATAATTGATAAAATTGCACGTTTGCCGATTTCGTATTTCGACACACACAAATATGGCGATATTTTATCACGGATGACAAACGATATTGATGTGTTGGCTACCTCATTATCACAAGAAATTACTGATGTTGCTACGAACCTCACTACGCTAATTGGTGTACTTATAATAATGCTAACTATTTCCGTAGAATTATCGCTGGTAGCCATAGTAGTAGTGCCGATTTCCGTGATTGTAGTTGGGAGAATTATGAATTTTGCACAAAAGTTTTTCTTGGATCGCCAAAAAATGCTTGGTACCCTGGATAGTCGCATTGAAGAAGACTATGCTGGGCAGGCAATTATCAAAACTAATTCGTACGAGCCGAGAGCAATTGAGGAATTTAGTGAGATTAATCAAAATCTTACCACACTCACCATGAAAGCACAGGCTTTTTCGGCACTATCTATGCCAGTAACGCATATATTTACTAATTTAGGTTACACAGCTATTTGTGTGATGGGCGGATTCTTTGTGATTCCTGGACGCGTGAATATTGGTAATTTACAGGCTTTCGTACAATATGTTTCGAGGTTTAACCGCCCGATCACCGAGATTGCCTCTACAATGTCCACTATACAATCCTTGCTCGCATCAAGCGAACGTATATTTGATTTTTTGCAGGAGCCAGAAGAAGAGCCCGATGCAACTCCAGCGTTAGAGATTAAAAATATTCGTGGCGAAGTAGAATTTCACGATGTATGTTTTAGCTATGACAAGAAAACGCCAGTTATTAAGAATTTCTCCGTAAATGTAAAGCCCGGCATGAACGTGGCGATTGTGGGGCCAACTGGCGCCGGCAAAACCACCATCATTAATCTACTTATGCGTTTTTACGAGCCGGATTCTGGATATATCACTATTGATGGTGCGCCAATTCGCGAGATGAAACGTGCGGATGTGCGACAATTATTTGGTATGGTATTGCAGGATACTTGGCTATTTAGTGGCACAGTGGAAGACAATTTACGCTACGGCAATCAAACAGCTACACATGAAGAAGTCGTGGCGGCAGCAAAGTCTAGTAATGTAAACCATATTATTGAAGCTTTACCAAAAGCTTATAAGTCTGAAATTTCAGAAGATTCTGATAATATTTCGGCGGGCGAAAAGCAGCTGGTGACGATTGCGCGGGCCATGGTAGCAAACCCACCGATGATGATTCTGGATGAAGCCACATCTAATGTAGATACACGCACGGAACAGCTAATTCAAGATTCGTTTGAAAAACTTACGCATGGTAGGACTTCATTTGTGATTGCACACAGGCTATCTACTATTCGTAATGCAGATTTGATTTTGGTAATGCGCGATGGCAATATCGTGGAACAAGGGAATCACGAGTCGCTTTTGAAGGCTAATGGATTCTACGCAGAGCTTTACAACTCACAGTTTGCAGAAAATTAGAAATTGTTTTTAAGCGTCAGACTGTTTTACGGTTGTTTTTTGACTTAACAATTTTCTGCACAAATCATAATAATATGGTATGATTAAAGTGCAATAACTTAGTAATAATTAATTCGGCACCTTTTGTATTTTGAAAGGAGTCAAACACAAAAAGACGGCATCGTAAGGAAGCCATGTGTTTGTCTCACTTTAAGTGTCGATAGATTACTAGGTTATTGCACCCCTTGCGGTGCCATTTTTGTTAATCCCCATTAATATAGTGGCACCACAAAGAGAAAGTACTTTTGCATAATTCATTATGTTTCGGGAGCTACGTGATGTGATAATAGATTTTTTATTACATCACTCCGCCGTACGGGGCGCAAAATCTACACTTAGTAGATTTTACCTTTATGTCCCTCAACATTAATGAATTATGCATCAGTAAGTTAATCAAACTAAAACTATAGGTGAGGTAAAATGGATGATAAACAATATAAAACAAATAGTAAAACGGATTTCTTCTACTATACTTTCCGTAATGTACTTTTCGCTAGCGTTCCGTTAGTCATTATTTCAACCATCGTCTTATCATTACCTCATAGCTCTGCTACAAACTCTGGTTCAGATAGTCTAGCTATTACTATCTCATCATCTTGTACTCTATCTAGTGTAGTTAATGTTCCTCATAATGCAGAAGTATATAATGGTAACTATTTAGGTGATATAGGAAAGACTACCATTACTACACTATGCAATGATGGTAATGGGTATAGTGTATATACAGTAGGATATAGTAATAATGAAGAAGGTAATAATAGACTTATTAACTCTGAAAGACCTGATTACAGTATAGATACAGGATTAGCGACCAGTGGATTGATCTCTAATTGGGCTATGAAACTAAACAATATACCAGATGATCCTTCTCCTACCCCACCTACTATAGAAAGTGATTACAATAATGTCTACGGTATAGTACCACCATATTGGACTAAGGTAGCCTCACGTGCTTCTGGTACTACTGATATGGCTGAGGGTTCATCCTTTACTACTACTTATGCCGTATATGCTTCATCTAGCCAGTATGCTGGGACTTATCAGGGGCAGGTGAAGTACATGTTGGTGCATCCAGCTTTTCAACGACCACCAGTGCGCTATATGCAGGATGTAGCTGATTGGAAAGATCAACTTAGCATGGAGGAAAGCATACGGGCTATAGATATGCGGGATGGCAAGAAGTACTGGGTAACCAAACTTAAGGATGGGCATATTTGGATGACACAAAACTTAGATTTTGATATAGACACCACCAAAACTTATACTCATAATGATACAGACCTAGGCTGGGATCCAAATAGTTTCGATATTAATGCTACATGGAAACCAGCTACTAATGGTAGGTACAACCTACCAGTAAACGGTACTTCTGTTCCTGGTTGGTCCGATCAGAATGACTATCCATATTCTGCAGATCCAGGTGATGTATATTACTATACGTCAAACTCTACATCAGATGATATAAAATACAATTCACTATCTGAGTGTATAGCGGCAAATCATACAGAAGGAGATTGCAAACACTATCATACTGGTAATTACTATAACTGGACTGCTGCTATAGCATCTAATAATTCTAGGAACCTTACCACACAATATATTAATGCTCCTAACTCCATTTGCCCTAAAGGGTGGAGATTACCTATAGCTACTAACGCCAACCAATCTATCTATGAGTTTGGGGAAATGCTATATGGGCAAGGAATAACAGCGCAAAAAATAGGGAATCCAGTGAATTATACTACTAATGGGTTTAATAATATCCGTAAAGCTCCTTTGTGGTTTGTAAGGGCAGGGATGATTGCCACTGGCGCAGTACGAAATGGCGCAACTGCGTCCCTATATTCATCCAGTACTGTTTTTGACTACGATAGCGACTATGTATTAAATATCGATAAGAATAGTGTATACCCAAGTACTTATTATAATGGGTGGTATAGTAAATACGGAGGGAAATCCGTACGGTGTTTGGCACGGTAGTTTGTCCATCATCTAAAAAATAACCCTAGACGGAATAACGCTAAGCGTAAGCGTGCGTGTAGGGGTTGAAGTTTGTCACCTACTATGCTAGGGTGACGGTATGAAAAAATATAATATTATAATACCGGAAAATGTTTATCCTAAACCTACTATTAGAGAAATATCAGCTGCATATATTTTGGCAGAATATTTTAAAGCAGATATTAAATTTATTCCACGTAGTAATCAGAAAACACCAGATTTTTTAATAAAGAATTTGCATTGGGAGTTAAAAACACCTATCGGCACTGGCAAATACAATATCCAACACTTATTACATTCTGCTATCCAACAATCAAAAAATATTATAGTAGATGCAAGATTCTCCAAAATGCACATTACTAGGGTAAAAAACGAATTAAAATACCACGCTAGTATTACTACTAAAGGCATCAGAAATTTGCTTCTGATTACGAAAGATAAAAAAGTTGTTGTAATAATCTGATTATCGTGTTACTATATGGTTAGTGAAAGCTTGCAGGCAGCGCTGTAATGCGCAGGTTCGGGGCTTTCTTTTTTGTGGACTTTTTAGGACAAGTATGGTATAATGCAAGGAAGAGTTTCGGCTGGTTTGCAATTGCTGTACGCAAACTGGCAAATAGTGAACACTAGATATGGGGTTTTGAGGTGGTTTTTAACCGATAAAACGCTATATGTAGCGTAGTAAAATTCACTATATATTATATGTTAATCTAAAAAGGAAAGATTTAATGCCAACTATTAATCAGTTGATTCGCAAGCCTCGCAAAAAGGCTGCGAAAAAATCCAAATCCCCAGCACTTGGCTCCATTGTGAATACTTTGAAAACCAAGCGCTATGAAAAGGCTGCGCCGCTCAAGCGTGGGGTTTGTATTAAGGTAACTACCAAGACACCAAAGAAACCAAACTCAGCTATGCGTAAGGTTGCACGTGTGCGCCTAACTAACGGTCAAGAAGTTTGGGCTTACATTGGTGGCGAAGGTCACAATTTGCAGGAACACGCCGTGGTGCTAGTGCGCGGTGGTCGTGTACCAGATTTGCCTGGTGTGCGTTACCACATCGTACGCGGTACTTTGGATCTTCAGGGTGTGCAAGGTCGCAAGCAAGGTCGTAGCAAATACGGCGCAAAGAAGGAGGGTAAGTAATTATGCCACGCAAAACTACTAAATCTCTAGTACGCAAGGTTAACCCTGATCGTAAGTATCAATCCATGTTAGTACAAAGATTGATCAACAAATCCATGCTAGATGGCAAAAAACAAGTTGCTGAACGTGCAGTATATGCCGCAATCGAAGGCGCTGCAAAGAAGCTTAATTCTGAAAACCCAGTAGAGGTATTGGAAAAGGCTATCGCCAACGTATCGCCAGATTTTGAAGTAAAATCTCGCCGTGTGGGTGGCGCTAACTACCAGATTCCATTTCCAATTGCTGGACATCGGCAACTTCACTTTGCGTTTTCTTGGCTAGTGCAATCTGCACGTGCCCGCAGTGGCATGCCTTATGCTAAACGCCTAGAAGCTGAAATTGTAGATGCCTACAATGAAACCGGTGCAGCCTTCAAGAAGAAAGAAGATTGTCACCGTATGGCCGAAGCGAACCGTGCGTTCGCACACTTTGCACGATAAAGCGTGTGCAAAAAAATCAACAGAAAAGCGGGTCCTGGCTGGACCTGTTTTTCTGTTAGTTGGACTTGTATTTTTAAGCACGTCATGTCATACGCTGGGCGTCCGAGAAAGATTACCATTACTGGTAACTTTCTCGGTGCCGTCAGGAATATACGTGTTAAAAATCCAAATCAATTTTATACTAACAGAAAAGCATGTTCCAGCCGCCCGCTTTTGAATTTTTGCGTTTTTAACTAAACTCGTGGTATAATTACCATAAGTAGAATTAGGAGGTAAAAATGGTAAAGGTAGCAATCAATGGCTTTGGCAGAATTGGCCGGAATGCGTTGAAGATATTATTAGAACGGCGCGATGCACAAGTTGTCGCCATAAATGATATTACTGATGCCAACACATTGGCTCACCTTCTAAAGCATGATTCTTCTTATGGCGCATACGATAAAAAAGTGTCTGCAAAAGAAAATTCACTTGTAATTAATTCGCGAGAGATACCGGTTTTTGCCGAAAAAGACCCAGCGAAACTACCATGGGAGGATCTGGGCGTAGATGTAGTTATAGAATCTACTGGTTTTTTCACTAAGCCAGAAGATGCCCGTGCACATATAAAGGCGGGCGCTAAAAAAGTAGTAATTTCTGCACCAGCTAAGGGTGAAGGCGCCAAGACCGTAGTGCTCGGCGTGAACGAGGAAGTAGTAGAAGCTGGAGACGAAATTATTTCTAATGCCTCTTGCACTACTAACTGCATTGCCCCAGTAATGAAAGTGCTAGAGGATGAGCTTGGCATTGAAAAAGCTATGATGACAACGGTACACTCTTATACTGGTTCACAAAAATTACTTGATGCACCAGCTAAGGATTTACGCGAAGCACGTTCGGCGGCCGAAAATATCGTACCGACTACCACTGGCGCATCTAAAGCTGCGGCACTAGCTATTCCATCACTGGCAGGAAAATTCAATGGATTATCCGTACGTGTGCCTACACCGGTAGTTTCGCTATCTGATATCACTGCCATCGTAAAACGTAATACCACCAAAGAAGAATTAAATGAGATTTTTAAAAAGGCTGCAAATGAACCATATTATGAGGGCATCATAGGTGTAACCGAAGAAGAGTTGGTATCGTCTGATTTCATCGGCGATCCACATTCCTGCATCGTAGATTTGCCCCTAACCGATGTAGTGGGTGGTAATATGATCAAGATTGTGGCTTGGTACGATAATGAGTGGGGTTATTCTAACCGCCTGGTAGAACTTGCCGTAGATTTTGGAAAGGAAAAATAATGGAAATATTTGTCGGGGCAGATTATCGTGGATTTGAAAAGCGACAAAAAGTATTAAGTTTTTTGGCAAAAAGTGAATACGCAGTGCATGATTTAGGCGCATATGACAGCTCCGAAAATGATTATAATGATCCGGCCGTAGCAGTAGCCAAAATGGTGCGCAAAAACCGGGATGCTAGAGGGATACTGCTATGTGGTTCTGCCCATGGCGTAACAATTCAGGCAAATAGGTTTAAGGGGGTGAGGGCGGCAAATTGCGATAGTGCACAGTCTGCCAAGCTAGCACGCGAGCATGACGATGCAAACGTACTATGTATGTCTGCGAGTTTGCTGGACGATGAGACGATGCGCGAAATCATCAAAACTTTTCTAGAAACAAAATTCATCGACTATGAACGCCGCGTGAGGCGCATTAATCGCTTAGACGAAAGGGAAGATTATGATTAGAACCGTATCAATTGTGCCAACAATTCTCTCCGACAATAAACAAGAGTATCGCGAAAAAGTAGAAACTATTAATTCTTTTACGCGCCGTGTGCAAATAGATGTTACAGATGGAGTTTTTGCCCCTACTGAAACTTTGGATATTACCAATGTGTGGTGGCCAAAAAACTGGGAAGCAGATTTACACTTGATGGTCGCCCGACCTTCTGATCATATTGACACTATTCTAAAACTTAGTCCTTCTTTATGCATTTTTCATGCCGAGACAAATGAAGATTTACTGCCAATTTTCGAGACACTAAAAAATGCCGGTATCAAGGTAGGTGTGGCGCTTTTACCATCTACTTATCCAGGAAATGTAAAGCCATACATAGATGCGGCAGACCATGTATTGATTTTTGCTGGACAGCTAGGTGTGCAGGGCGGGCAGGCAGATTTAATGCAGATGGAAAAGATTGCTTTAGTGCGTAATATGAAACCAGAAGTAGAAATTGGTTGGGATGGTGGTGCTAATATCAACAACGTGCGCGCACTAGCTCATGCAGATTTAGACGTAATAAATGTAGGCTCAGCAATATCTAATGCGCCGAACCCAGCTGAAGCATTCCAAGAGCTAGTAGCTGAAATTGACAAAAATGGAGTGGTGCTTTAATGGCTAGGATTGTTTCGCTAGGCGCAGCGTTGCAGGATATATATTTGGTGGACCATGATGATTTGACGCCAACCAATATTGGTAATGAGTCGATTTTCGGCAAGGTGCTAGTAGGATCAAAAGTTGATATTGATAAGATTTCTTACGAAGTAGGCGGTGGCGGCGTAAACTCGGCAATTACTTTTGCAAGGCACGGGCACGAGGCTATTTTCCTAGGTAATATTGGGCGCGACCCAGCCGGTGCCGCGGTAGTACGCGTATTGGATCGCGAAGGCATAGATACAAGTTATATAAATTATTTAGAACGTAAAACTACCGGCACGTCAGTGGTATTACTAGATAGCAAAAGTGGTGAGCGCACGATTTTAACTTGCCGCGGCGCGAGTGAACAATTTGGCAATTTTTCCGAAAACGATTTAGATTTGGCTCAGCCAGATTGGCTATATGTCACAACCTTGCGGGGAGATATGGACACCTTGACGCGTTTCTTTAAGAAGGCGCATAATATTGGTGCGAAAGTGATGTTTAATCCTGGAGTAAGAGAATTAGCAAGCACTAAAGAACTAATCAATTTATTAAAATATGTAGATGTCTTAAATGTAAACAAATCTGAAGCAGCCAAAATTGTACCGGGCGTAATGCTAACAGAATTATTATACCGACTAAATAATTATGTAGAAACTGTGATCATTACCGATGGCCCAATGGGTGGCATTGCCGGAAATGGTGCGGAGGTTTATAGATTTGGAATCTACGAAGATCGCAAAGTAAAGGATGCTACTGGGGCAGGTGATGCCTTTGGCTCAGGGTTTTTGGCACATTTAGCCAGCGGTAAGAGCTTTAAGAGTTCACTAATATTTGCTTCCGCTAATTCTACCGCGGTAGTCTCCAAACTTGGAGCCAATAAAGGTGCACTCTTTGGCGATGAACCTCTACATCCAATGCCGATTCAGAAATTATAAGGATTATTATGCTAAAAACAGAAGAAGAGTTACTCAAAAAATTATCCATCGCAGATTTAGAGCGGGCCAATGCCTATGCTAGGGATTTGGGGCAGGGATTGCAGGCGGTACGTTCGTTTTCTCAGGGTGTGACAATATTTGGTTCGGCCAGACTGCCACAAGATAATAAATACTGTAAAATGGCGCGAAAATTAGGTGGCTTACTGGCGGAAAACGGACACACAGTAATAACGGGAGGTGGTCCGGGGATTATGGAAGCTGCCAATCACGGCGCGTATGAACTAGGTGGTAGATCTATCGGATTAAATATCACTTTGGCGCACGAACAATTTCCCAACCCATACTTAACGGACTGCATTACTTTTGAATATTTCTTTGCACGTAAGGTATCACTAGCAATGGCGGCAAAAGTTTTCGTATTTTTTCCGGGTGGGTTTGGGACGATGGATGAACTTTCTGAAATTTTATGCTTAATGCAAGAAGCTAAAATGCCAAAAATGCCGGTGTTTTTGATTGGCAAGGATTTTTGGAAAGGTTTTGACAAAATAATTGGCAAAATGATGATACTTAAACTGATTAATATAAAAGATGCGGGGATTTTCAAAATCACCAATGACGTAACAGAAGTCGTGAAAGCAGCAAACAAAATTGGGCATCCAAAAATTTCTGAGAATTATTATGATGGATTCCGTGAAGCAAGTGCTATTTCTAGAGAATAGAAAAACTTCTTTTTGTCAGCTTGGAATTGTTTGTCTTGTAATTTATACAGCATAGGGTAAGAAAAATGTCTTTAGCCGCTTTGCTAAGGACATTTTTCATTGCTAAGTTGTATAAATTGCGTCAAATAGATCCGATCTAGATCTCATTATGCTAACAAAAAGTAGTTTCTTATCCTCTATTAAAAGGGATTTGCTAAACCTAACCTAGAATTACTCTCGGCAATACGGATTAATTCATTATATTTTGCAATACGTTCGCTACGGGAAAGGGAGCCAGTTTTAATTTGTCCGGTACCAAGCCCCACGGCGAGATGTACGATAGACACATCCTCGGTTTCACCGGAGCGATGCGACATAATAGTGTTGTAGCCAGATTTTTTCGCCAAAAGCACCGCATCGATAGTTTCGGAAAGCGAGCCGATTTGATTTGGCTTGATTAATATCGCATTGGCGGCCTTTTCCGTAATACCGCGCTCTAATAATTTTACATTAGTAACGAATAAATCGTCGCCCACTAATTGCACACGGTTACCGAGGCGTTCGGTCATAATCTTCCAGTTTGCCCAATCGTTTTCCGCGAGACCATCTTCTATAGACACTACTGGATAGTTATCAATAATCCAGGTATACCAGTTAATTAGGTCGTCGGCGGATTTCCAATCGCCGTTAGTTTTTAGGACGTAGTGGTCTTTATCGTAAAATTCGCTAGAAGCGATATCCATGGCAATAGCGATATCTTTGCCGAATTCATATCTAGTTTTATCTACGGCATATTTGATGCATTCTAGAGGTTCGTTGTTGCCATCACGCACTTTTGGCGCATAGCCACCCTCATCACCCACGGTGGTAGGATAATTACGCTCTTCCAAAACTTTTTTCAGGGCGTGAAAAACTTCGGCACCCATCTGTACGGCCTCAGCAATATTACCTGCGCCTTTAGGCACTATCATGTATTCCTGAAAATCTGTGGCCCAAGAGGCATGCTCGCCACCGTTCATCACGTTCATCATTGGCATGGGGATAGACATCTTACTAGTAGTGCCGGCTAGCTCGGCAATGTATTTGTAAAATGGCATTTTGCGAGCGCGAGCGTTAGCCTTGGCATTGGCCAGGGAAACAGCCAAAATAGCATTGGCGCCGAGATTGCTTTTATTTTCCGTACCATCTAGTTCTAGCATTAGCTGATCTACCGCACGCGGGTCGGCAGAATTGCCTACTAATACATCTTTAATTTTGGAGTTTACATTCCAGACAGCTTTAAACACACTCTTGCCACCGTAAAGCGATTTATCGCCATCGCGAAGTTCTAGGGCTTCTAGTGTACCGGTGGACGCACCGGATGGCACAATGGCCCGGCCAAAAGCGCCGTTTTCCAAAAATACTTCGGCTTCTACCGTGGGGTTACCCCGCGAATCCAAAACTTGTCTTGCTTTAATATCACTGATTGTAAAATTATCCATAAGAATTATTATAACATTTTTAATATTATATTTTTTAAATCTATAAGATTTATTGAGAAACGCATCGAATGACTCCTCTGGAGTACCTAAAATAATTTAACGTGCCAGGTCTAGATTCGTAACTATCTATTTCTAAGTAATAATTACCACCATAATTGGATGTCGTAGCTGATCTATATGCCTGATTCCCAAAGGTTGACAATAGAAAATTATTAGGATATCGACGCCAATCTTCAGAGTCATATAGTGAGCCCTGTTGCACACCTAAATGATAGAAGCCACCCTTAGTGTTGCCTCCATAGGTGCCATCACTGTCGCCCCCATATGGCAAATGCCAGCCTTTTGGACAAATGGAACTGGAATTAGAGACATAGTTTGGCCCATATGACCTTAAATTGGCAATCGAAGCTGCCCATGTATAGTAATTACCATAAGAATAGACTTGTTGACCGATATTGGTCATATTGGCTATTGGACTCATAGTGTTTTTATTGTCGAATCTCGGCATAGTATAGGCGTTACCGGTATTATATAGGCTATTAGGCTCGGTAGAATTAAAGTGGCTAGTTGATTCTGGCTCAGCTAAGCCAATAAAACCATCACCAAATCCTTGCGATAAAGAGGCTGTAACGTTCGGTCCATTATTGAGCCTTAAATTTTCTATCATCCAGCAATTTCCATCCGCCAGTTTTGCCACTGCGTATGTTTGTTTATCGCGTAGATCAGTCAACGCCGTTACATTGCCTATCGGAAAGATTTCATCATTGGGGCATACCCAGTCCTGAATTATGTCAGTACTCTCTACCCATATAGCATACAAAGATAATCCGTTAGTAGAAAGATTGTTAAGATCAATAGTTTCATTTGGCCCATAGATATGTGCCCTATTATTAGTCTTGCTTCCTTCGTTCGCTTCATAATCATAGGCATCAGACCACCCCACGAATCCATATCCTGGTCTTTTAAAGTTACTCGCCCACAACACGGCAGAATCATCACTTGTTGCTATCGGCTGGTCTCCCATTGTGTCTGCAACTGTATTACCGGCATTAGGAAAATAGCAGATTTTGTTGGCTGGACAATCGTAAGGTTGATTTGGAATATTAGCTCCCGGATGCACCATAGTATACTTCACTGCACCAGCATAAGTCCCTGCTGGTTGGGTAGAAGAAGCAGTGGCTTGGTAATGGGTTGTGATACTGGAACCAGTAGTACTATCTGAATCGTTAGCAGTAACATTATTATATGAAGCTACTTTGGTATAGGTAGATGGGATATTGTTATAGCTACTATAGTTATTTTCTATAGCAGGAGTGAAGTTATTCTCTACTGGTACTAGTTTCATTTTCCAACTACTACCGTTGTTACTATTACCGCTTCCTGTAGTATCACCATTGGTTTTAATGTTGTTAGTGCTAGTAGGCTCATTATTGTAAATTAAATCTGTATTGCCATATTCATTATTGCTGTATCCTATAGCATATACTGCATAACCACCTGGATCATTGCAGAAAGTAGTAAAGGTACTACCAACTATTTCTATACTACTATTATTAGCTAGTATTCCATTATACTCACCAGAACCATTAGTTCTACCAAAACTACAGGCAGAAGAGACAGTGACTGAAGCGTTGGCAGAAGCAGAACCTTCTACAGCAGATACACTACCAAAAGATTGTGTAATAGATACTAATGTAGCTATAAAACAAAATAAACTAAATACTGTTCTACATACATATTGATATCGTTTTATCTTGTCCCGCATTAGATTACCTCGCTTATATTAGCTTTTCTCTTGCGGTGCCATTTTACCTAAATGGAATATGCATAAAAATGGCACCGCAAGGGTGCTAAAACTCGATAATTTGTGCCAGCGAACTGTCCCAAACTTACGGTTATCCTTACGGTGCCGTTAATATTTAGAACAGCTGCTGCAATAAAATTGGCTGGCATATTTTAAATTATTGAGTTTTAGCAATTTAATTATATCACGTTTTTATGAATATCAAGTCGCCAAAATATATTTCTTATGTTAAAATAGGCATAAGAGTAATAATTTTGAAGGAGTTTTTAATGAACGAAAACCCAGGGGAAACGCCGAATCCTCTTAATCCAACTCCGGCAGCAGGACCGGCGCCAAATCCGATGCTAAGCGCCGCACCTAGCCCCGCACCGAATCCGGCTCCTAGTCCGGTGGCGCCAACGCCAATAGCGAATTCTACACCAGGCACTGCACCTACGCAAACACCAGCGCAGCCAACCGCTCCGGTGACTAACACTATTAAAGTAGATTCTCTGGCTCCAGAAGACAGGCCGATGGAAAAGGCCGCCCCAGCGGAAGCCGCGCCAGTCAAGAAAAAGAAAACCGGATTGATTGCCGGAATTATCGCAGCAGTAGTAGTGTTAATACTTGGTGGAGTAGCGGCAGCAATCGCGATTATAATGATGAATCAAACAGATCCGGTAACTGCAGCTATGAAAAAAATCATGGACGGCAAAGCTCCAACCAACGTAGCAATTGATGGCGACATTAATATTACACTGAATAATGAGTTTTCGCCAGTTTCGAATATAAAGATTGCATTGAATTCTAAAATAATTTCTAGCTCGGCGATAAATAATTCTGTAGCCAATGTAACGGCCACTATTCGCAATGTGGGTGACTTTAATATAGAATTTGACGAAGTATATGCAGGAAACGGTGATCTTTATTTCAAAATCGATGGCGCCACCAGCGCGTTGGAAGATTCTGGGATTTTGTATCTTTTGAATTTATCTAATCAAATGCCAGGACAAATAGATTGTGGTGAGGATGCAGTGTGTCAGACGACAGAAATACAAGCTCTCACTTGTGCGGATGGAGAAAATTGCAATTTAACAGAAATTGATGACACCAAATTAAACGTACTAGACGGCGGACAAAATGTGCTGGATGCCAATACTATAGCTTATTTTGCTTCACTAGCCGGAGTAATAAAGGTGGTAGATGGCGAGTGGCTAAAGGTATCAGTAGATGAGCTGAATATGCTTTCGGGCGGGATCACAGCCAATAGCAATATTAGCTGTATAACGAATCTGGTGAGTGATATTAATACCAATAGTAACAGTGCGATTGAACTATATAGCAAATATCCGTTCATTTCTTCTACAAATAAAGACGTAAGTCTTGCCAGTAAAAACCATCCAGTCTACCAAGTGAGCGTAAATAGCGAAAAGTTTGCAAACTTCGTGAACTCTATTCAAAACTCTGAAATGACAGCGAACCTATATTCTTGCTTGGGCTGGACGAACAACGTGAGCGTGAGTAAAGACGACGTAGCAAAAATGGTGGACGTCATGCCAAAGATTTATGCTGAGGTGGACGGCGACAATAATTTCACCCGCTTATATCTGACATCCAATCTAAATAACGGCGAGGGAACAATGACAATAGATCTTGGATTTTCTTATCCGACCAATGTTAACGTACCAGAGCCAGAAGAATACAAAAATTTTTCTGACGTAATTCAGGAAATTATGTCTAGCATGTATAGTTTACCAGCTGGAGCCTAGTGCGTTTGACGTAGACGATTGACAAATATCCATAAGTGTGATATAATTAAAGTATGAACGAGGCTTTAAAACAAAAACTAAATAAACTCCCGGTGGACCCGGGGGTTTATTTTCACAAAAATGCCGCTGGGGAGATAATCTATGTGGGCAAGGCAGCCGTGCTCAAAAATCGTGTGCGGCAATATTTCCAGAAATCCAAAAAAGACGTAAAAACTGCGGCGCTTGTAGCGGAGATTAATGATACAGACTGGATTACGGTAGACACCGAAATGGATGCATTATTTCTAGAATCCGAAATGATAAAACGCTATATGCCAAAATGGAATATATTACTGCGCGACGACAAAACTGTAAGCTACGTACGGATTAGTATGAACGAAGAGGTGCCGTATATATCTTTTACGCGAAACCCAGTAGATGATAAGGCTACTTATATTGGGCCGTTTTATGGGAAGTCTGCCGTAGAAAAAGCGGTACGGATATTGCGCCGAGTGTTCCCGTATTACGTAAAGCCTTATACAGGCAAGAAAACTCTGGATACAGATTTGGGGCTGACACCGGGCATAGAGATTGGCAAAACCACACCCAAAGATTATAAGCGAAACCTACGAAAATTAATGCGCTATTTAGAGGGTGACCGAGAAAAGCTCTTAAAAGAATTAGAAAAGACTATGCACGAAGAAGCTGCGGCGGGGAATTATGAATTGGCCGCCGAAGCGCGCGATCAATTAATGGGGTTAAAAGAGTTGAAGAAAAAAATTGTGTTTTCTGATAAGGAATTTTTGGATATTTCGTCTGATCAAGCTTTGAAACAACTCCAGGAGTTATTGGGATTACCAGAACCGCCACGACGAATAGAAGGTTATGATATTTCGCACCAATCTGGTACGGATACCGTAGGCAGTATGGTGGTGTTTATCAATGGCGCCTCGGCGCGCAGTGAATATAGGAAGTTTAAAATCCGCACCAGTACCAATGACGACCTTAAAAGCATGAAGGAGGTTATCACGCGGCGACTCAAACATAAAGAGTGGGATTTTCCAGATCTTATAATTTTGGATGGTGGTGCCACACAAGTAAACGCGATTTTACCACTAGTGGAGCCATACAATATACCAGTGATTGGGCGTGATAAGTCTGGTGACCACTCTAAAAGCGCAGGAGTAAAAATTTTAGTACCCGGTAAAGACCTGGTGCACCTGCCGTCCAGTTCCCATATTGCACGCTTAATTGCAAGAGTAGATGAAGAGAGCCACCGCTTTGCGATTACCTACCATTCTTTACTCAAACGAAAAGGTATGCTAAAATAGCCGTAGGAGTTATTTTATGCAAATAGGAAGTTTTCTAGAAGTTGTTACCTTCGTTTCGGCAATTCTAACAATTCTTTTGATTTTATTACAGCAACGCGGTGCATCACTTGGCGCAGGGTTTGGCAGTTCTGGCGAGCTATACACTACGCGTCGTGGATTAGAAAAATCTTTGTTTATCGCGACAATTGTATTTGCGGTAATATTCGTATTATCTATTTTGGGACTATTATTAATTCCGGCATAATATGGCAGATTCTATCAAAAAGCGTGGGCAAAAATTTATACGGAAGTTTTCACGTGTGTCTTTGAAGGCCAGCAGTGAAGGCAAGGAACACATCAAAGAGAATTTGATTGGGCGGATTTCGCATATTGAAAATATCCGGCTACTAGTGCTAGAGTGGAGCTTACTAGTGGCGGCTTTAATCATGTTAGCAGTAACGCAATCTATCTGGTTCGGAGATACTTATTCTGAAGATGTCTTTAGTAGCGGTGGTGCTTATACTGAAGCCACTCTTGGCGACGTAAGCTCGCTAAATCCACTTTTTGCTACCACTAATAGCGAAAAAACGCTGAGCCGCTTAATGTTTGCTACGCTTGCTACGATAGATTATTCTGGACATCCGGGGATAGGCCTGGCAGCTTCTATTTTACCAAGCGAAGGTGGCAGAGTTTGGACAGTAAAATTACGAGATAACTTGAAATGGTCTGACGGTGTGCCACTTACCAACGAAGATGTATTATTTACGGTAGATTTAATTAAAAGCCCTTCGGTGAATTCTATATATGATTCAAATTTAGCAAATGTTAAAGTGACGGAAAACGAAAACGGAGAGATAGTATTTACTTTGCCTTCCGTATACGCAGATTTTATTTCGGCACTCAATATCCCAATTGTGCCAAAACATGAATTAGATGACGCCGATCAAAAAACCTTAATAGAAGATACTTTTTCTAATACGCCGGTGACTTCTGGGGCATTCAGTTTTAATGCTTTACAGTCTGCGGCAGGCGGGAACGAGAAAGTCTATTATCTTTCAGCTAATCCAAATTATTATAAAGGGCGCGCTCTGTTAGATAGTTTTGCTGTGCACACCTATAAAGATAAGGATTCGGTAGTAAGCGCTCTAAATTCTGGAGCAGTGACGGCCACGGCGGAATTATCTGGCCCCGACGCCGATAAGGTAGTAGCAGGGCAATTCATTAAGAAAAATTCTAGTTTAAATTCTGGAGCATATATTTTCTTCAATACTGCTAGTGAGATAGTGAAGAATAAAGATTTGCGTACGGCGATTCGTCAGGGAATTAATTTGGAAGAAATCCGCGCAGCAGCTCCGGATACCACCGCACTCAATTATCCTTTGCTTGATTCACAAATTGATTTATCTGGATACCCAGAAATCCCAGAGCAAAACCTTGAAGCAGCTAAGGATACAATTGCTAGTAATTTAGGAGATGGTGCTATGGGGCTAGAAATAGCCACTATCAACGCTGGTTATTTGCCTGCCGTTGCAGACAAGTTGGCAGAACAGCTCCGCGATTTAGGGTTTGAAGTGAATGTGTCTAAATATGAAGAAAACCAAGAGTTTATCAGTAATATAATATCAAAAAGAAGCTATAGTATATTGGTTTATGATATAGAACTCGGGGCGGATCCGGATTTATTGCCATACTATCACTCTTCGCAAACTACGGCATCAGGGTTAAATTTATCTAATTATCGCAATGCACTGGTAGATGATTTACTGCTAGGCGCACGGGATACCCTGGATGAAGTTTTGCGAGCCAAAAAATATGAAGCGTTTTTGCAATACTGGGTAAATGATGTACCGGCGATAGGGCTATTTCAGCCTAATTTAACTTATATTTACAACCGAAACGTGCGGACATTTAGCGATAATGTTCGTCTGGTGACGGAGCTAGATCGGTTCACCGATATTACTGATTGGGCAGCAGTAAAAGAAACCAAGAATAAAACCCCGTAATTGGTTAACATTATAAAATAAGCTTGACTTTTATACTAATCTGTGATATAATTAGAGTACGAGGTCGTACTTCAGGGCCTTGAATTTTTACAATTAGGAGTTGATTACCATGTTAACTAGAACTGAAGACGGATTCACGGTGGAAAAGAAGGAGATATGCGACGCCATATACGGCGACGACAGCGCTTTCATCGTCGAGATGTTGGAGGAGTGCGGTTTTGTAAAAGAAGGCACCCCCTCCCATTTCACTGATGACAGCTATATGTTCGCATACGTCGTTTTGACCGCTGCTGCTGCGGCCGAAGCCGAAGACGCTCTGACCGAGGAAATGGCAGGTTTAATCATCGGCTATCTGTCCGGAGTGACCACCGCTACCTTGCTGGAATTCGTATATCACAGCACTTACTACGACATCGCCGAGGACTTCGGCCCTCTTCCCAAGAAGTTGAGGAAGGCTATCTGCAAAAATCGGTTCAGCAACGAGACTGCAGGCGCAATCAAGGACCTCTCCAAAGAAGAGTTCATCGTTCTGCTGTGTTACTTAACCAGCGGCGAAGTTAAGCGCCTGGACTACGAATTCGCTACGCCCATACTCGAGAGCGTTTATCGTCATAAGCTGATATCGCCCTGCCTGTTCTTTGCCTACATGGCGGCAAGCCTGAAGGAGCCCGATCGCGAAACGCCGAGCGCTATCAGGTGCGTGATCTGTGTACTGCCCGGCAACGAAGATGATGACGACGATGAGAAATCCGACAAAAGCGAATCCGAGGACGATTCTGAGGATGGTCATGCCGACGAGTCTGGTTGTTGCGGTGGCGGCTGCGGCGGCTGTTGTGGCGGATGTCACGGGGGATGTGGCGGCTGCGGACACTGCGGCACGAGCGATAACAAGTGAGTAATCACCCCTTCCCCATTTTGGCCCCTCTACGGAGGGGCTGATTTATTAGCAAATAAAAATAACATCATTTTTGGCGCTATTTATCAATGGTGCGCGCGACTGGACGACACTTGCCTACGGCAAGTTATCTTTGGGGCGTCGTCTCGGAAAAGAAAGTGGACTTTCTTTTCACTCAACTCCTACCAAAGGCGAACTTCGTTCTCGTCTAACCGCTCATACCTTCTGACAAAAAATAATGCCCTACAGGCATTTTTTTGTCAATGGTGCGCGCGACTGGACTCGAACCAGCACAGCCGTAAATATAGCCACTACCACCTCAAGGTAGCGTGTCTACCAATTCCACCACGCGCGCAACTATAAATGTACTCTTATATTATAACATATTTCTATTCGTTTTTACTATTTTTCATCAAATCTGCAATGCTCGTGCTATAATCATATTAAACAAAGGAGGTAAATGAAACATATTCTTACAAAGTTCGCAACGGTTGCTTTTGTAGGACTCACGATTTTGTTTGGCGTAGCATTTTCGTTGACAAGTTCAACATATGCAGAAGATAATCAAGAGCAAGAAACGGAAGCTCAGAAACCAGGCACCAGTATTAGCATTTCGCCGGTAAGCAGGATTTTTCAGCTTAATGCTAGCTCTACCTACGAAGATGTACTCAAAGTTACAAACGATGGTAGCGATGTCATAAATTTCGAGGTATATGCGGCGCCGTACTCTTATGTTTATTCGGAAGAGAATGATACTTATTCTTTGGGATTCAATAACGAAAACAACTATACTCAAATTACTCGGTGGATCAGCATAAAAGGTCAGGATGGGAATTACGTAGCTAAGCCAACTTTCACGGCACAACCCGGCGAAACAGTTGAGGTATTCTATAAAATCACTACCCCAGATAGCATCCCAGCTGGCGGGCAATACGCAGTGCTTTTCGCACATACGATATCTAACCCTGCGAGTGGTAGCGGCATCAAAACTGAGGCTAGCCCCGGCATGGTGATCTATGGTAGAGGAAACGGCGAAACAATCATCTCTGCCGAAATCTCTGACATCAAAGTTAGTCGCAATATCACCAAAGAAACTACGGCAGAAGAAAACGGCCAAACCGTACGTAAAAATACCGTGATAGACCATATCAATGCATCAGCAAAAGTAAAAAACACCGGAAATCTAGATTTTAATGCACGTGGTGTATTGAAAGTGGAGGGAATCCTAGGTGGAGCTTACTACGAAACGCCAGAAAACGAAGCCAGAATGTCTATTATTCCAGATGCAGAACTAGTGCTATCTGACGAATGGGAAGAGACGCCAAACTTTGGCTTATATAAAGTTACCTGGACAGTTACGGCGGGGGAAGAGACCAAGACTGAAGAAATGGTAGTATTCTTGATCCCGCCATATGCAATCGTAATTACCATAATCTTGTTGACAATTATAATTGTGTGGATTATAATGGCAGTAAGGAAGCGTAAAGAGCGCCGTTCTAGATTGGCTGTCTAGAAGCAACTTTACAAAACCAAAACAAACATCAAAAATAAAAGAGTGTAAAGTATGAAAAAAACAAAAAAGCGGGTTCTTGGTTTACTGGGGTTAGTCCTAGTGATCATCACAACAATTTTTGCAGCTTTTTTGCCGGGCCCAGAAGCATCGGCAGAAGGCGGCATAACTTCCGTGACGGATACTATTTCCGTGCGAGTGGTCGGAAGCGTGCCGGATATTCTGAATGTAAAACCAATCAACGGCTCTGTTTTTATTTATCCAGACCAGGACTTGAGCTTTGATTACGAGAACGTCGAATATCTCACCATCACCATACGCTACACTGATAAAGACGACGTAGAACATATTATTCCGCTCCTAGAAAAAGACGATCCGGAAAGCTTTGTGGACTATATCCCTGGATCGTATTCTACACCGCTTGACCTACTCGCCGAAGATTATGGCTATGGCGAATATCGCGTAGAGATAGTTGGGATCGGGTTTAATGATGTGAAAGATTTTGAGACGGTAGAATTTGCATTATATCCGGTGATAGGAGAGGCTAGCGAAGCTGATGACGGTAAAGTTTACTTGGATTTGCAATACGATACCGAAAATGAAAATATTAATACGATTGGGATTAACATTTATGATGAAAATGGTAATTTGGTAAATGTACTTTCGCCTATCACCGTGAATACTCCTGATATGCGCGTGGAGCTACCGTTTGCCGAAAATAATCTACCTACAGGAAACTACAGAATTGAAATTACAGCCTACAATGTGGAGGGCGACGCACTCTATAAACCGTATGTAACTTATTATTACTACGAGATGATACCTGTACCTAACACTGGTACGTTATTTAGCAATTTGAATATTTCAAGAACTGATTATTTAGTGACTGGATTAATAATATTCTTTTTGGCAGCGATACTCGGAATAATATTTATAGTAAAAGGCAGAAGCAACAAATCACGGTTAAACAAAAAACGTCGGTAAACGGCCTGGCATGGGCGCTTATAACTGCGAGGGCGCCCATGCTGGGGATGTAGAACTTTCTTTGAGAAAAGCCCCAACAAAAAAACTTAGCTTGAAAAAACGAGCTGAAAGTGGAATTCAACTCGTTTTTTTGATTAATGGCGAATATTTTTGTTAGAATTATTCAGCAGTGATAGCTTTTTCTTCTGCTTTAGCCTTTTTCTCGGCTTCTTTGGCGGCCTTTTTGGCTTTGTTTTCCAAAGCTTCCTTCATCTTGGCAGCCTTCGCAGCACGAGCCTTGAAACGGTCTACGCGACCTTCGGTATCGATAATCTTTTCTTCACCAGTGAAGAATGGGTGAGAAGCAGAAGAGATCTGAACCTTAACTAGTGGATATTCATTACCATCTTCCCATTTGATGGTTTCTTCGCTTTTCGCAGTAGATTTGGTTAAAAACGAAAAGCCAGCGGCTTCGTCTGAAAAGACGACATCGCGATAATCTTTAGGGTGTAACTCTGTTTTACTCATAATTAGATTGATTATACCAGAGATTGACTTTTTTGTAAAGGTGTGATATAATGAAAAGGTATATTAATTTAACGAAACAGATTATGGGAGGTTTCCTGGGGTAGGTTACCCTGAGCTCCATAGTCAAAGGAAAGGAAATCATATTATGGCAGTAAATGTCGATATGAAGGCTTTACTCGAGGCTGGTGCTCATTTTGGGCACAAAACGAGTCGTTGGCACCCTAAAATGGCGCCCTATATTCACTCTAAGCGCCAAAATGCGCATATTATCAACCTAGAGAAGACCGTGGAAGGTCTAGAGGTGGCTTTGCCAAAAATCACTGAAATCGCCAAGAGTGGCAAAAAAGTATTATTTGTAGGCACCAAGAAACAGATGAAAGATGCCGTAAAAGAGGCGGCAGAATCTGTAGAGATGCCATATGTAACCGTGCGTTGGGTCGGCGGTACACTCACCAACGTAGCTACGGTAAATCGCCAAATCAAAAAATTGAAAGATTTAGAACGTCGGATGGCTTCTGGTGAGCTTGAAAACCGCTATTCCAAACTAGAGGTTCAGAGATTTCAAGAAGAAATTGATCTACTAAATGAACGCTATGGCGGCATCAAGGATATGACCGAACAGCCAGCAGCGGTAATCGTAATTGACGCGATCGAGGACAAGAACGCTATCAAAGAAGCTAAAGTACTAGGTATTCCGGTATTCGCAATCACGGATACCAATGTGGATCCATCCAATATTGATTACGTAATCCCGGCAAACGACGACGCAATCAAGGCTACTAAACTAATTCTTGATTATTTCGTAGAAGCAATCAAAGAAGGTAAAAAATAACTTGCGTAAAATTAATTTAAGGAGGCAAAAACTATGGCTGAAATTTCAGTTGAACAAATTAAAAAATTAAAAGAGCTTTCTGGCGCAGGGCTAACCGATGCAAAGAAAGCTTTGGTGGAAGCCGATGGTGATTTTGACAAAGCTCTTGAAGCGATGCGCAAAAAAGGTCTCACCAAGGCTGAGAAACGTGGCGACCGCGAAACTCGCGAAGGTTTAGTGGATAGCTATATTCACGATGGCCGTCTTGGAGCTATTGTAGAAGTAAACTGCGAAACTTCTTTTGTGGCCAAGACTGATGAGTTTAAGACTTTGGCCCACCAAATCGCCATGCAAGTAGCTTCGATGGCACCACTTTACGTATCTGAAGAGGATATTCCTGCCGAAGTACGTGAAGCTAAGATTAAAGAACTTGAAGCTAATTTCAAAGGCCCAGAAAATATGAAAGAGAAAATCTTGGAAGGCCAAGTGAAAAAAGCTTTTTCTGACAAAGTTTTGATGAATCAACCATATATCCTAGACGATTCTAAGACGGTAGAACAATTCATCAAGGAAGCTATCGCTAAAACTGGTGAAAATATCACCGTACGCCAATTCAAGCGCATCGAACTTGGCGTAACCGAATAGAAAAAATAGCCCTGCGGGGCTATTTTTGATATAATGAAAATATAAATAAGGAGTTATTATGTTTGATATAGCAGAGGATCGCAAAAAAATGGAAGCGGTGATTGAGCGTTTTAAAAACGAAATGAAAAAAGTACGCACTGGGCGCGCACACCCAGATATGCTCTCTGGAGTTAAGGTGGAAGTTTATGGGCAATACATGCCACTTAACCAGGTGGCAAATATCACAGCAGCCGATGCTACGCTTCTAGTCATTACTCCGTTCGACCCATCTAATATTCAAGCAATAGCATCCGCAATACGGGCGGATCAGAGTCTGGGATTAAACCCAGCTGATGACGGCCGAATTATCCGCGTACCGATTCCGGCACTCACCGAAGAGCGCCGCAAGGAAATTGTCAAAAATGCTTCCGCCAAGGTAGAAGAAGCAAAAGTAGCAATCCGCAATGCGCGCGAGGATGCTCGTAAGGCAATTAAAAATGCTGAGGACATGAGCGAAGACATCAAAAAACGTGCCGAAAAAGAGATTGACGACCTAACCAAAGAATTTAATGACAAGATTGAAGCCGAATTTAAGGCTAAATCTGAAGAAATAATGAAGATATAATTCTATTATATCATACTTTGGAGATTTTGTCAATGGAATTACAACATTTGGGGATTATCGCGGACGGAAACCGCAGGTGGGCAAAAGAAAATGGCTTACCTAAGATAGAAGGACATAAAAAAGGACTCAAAACTATTGAGGAGTTAGTGGGTGCCGCGGCGATGGCCGGAATACCATACATAACATTTTACGTTTTTAGTACTGAAAACTGGGGACGGGAAGAAGCGGAAGTTAACTATATTATGAAATTGGCCGAAACCAAAATCATAAAGATGGCCGAGAAAATGGCAGCAAACAATATAAAGCTCCTTATTCTTGGCACACGTGGCAAAGTTAACCCAACTTTAACGTCTTTGGCTGAAAAGGCCGAGAAGATTACCGCGGATTGTACCGGAACTACGGTATGTTTCTGTTTTAACTATGGCGGCGAGCAGGAAATTGCTGATGCAGCAAACATCGCAGTGGAAGCAGACGGCGAGATTACGCCGGCAACTATCCGCAAGCATCTATATCATCCAGAAGTGCCAGATTTAGATATGGTGGTGCGCACCAGCGGAGAGGAGCGGCTTTCTGGGTTTATGCTATGGCGGGCAGCGTATGCAGAGTTCTTATTCCTTGAAAAATATTTCCCAGAAATGGAAGCCAATGACATTAAAATGATTATAAATGAATACAATAGTCGCAATAGACGATTTGGTAAATAGTGATATAATAGGCTTATGGATATATTAGTAGGTGTGATTGTAGGGCTCTTGGTGCTGATGTTTTTGGTAACAGCACACGAGTTTGGGCATTTTATTGCGGCACGACGCAACGGCGTAAACGTGCTAGAATTCGGGATTGGTTTTCCGCCGCGAGCGATAGCCTGGGTAAAAGACCCTAAGACCGGTAAATGGCGCAGACTGCCACGCAAAGAATGGACAAAAGAAAAAGCCACAAAAGTAGTTATTTCAGATGGCAATAAAGATTTTGCCCAGAAAGGCATGATTTTTAGCCTGAACTGGCTACCAATTGGCGGTTTTTGTCAAATGGATGGTGAGTCCGCAGCTGACACGCGTGCTGGGACTTTTGGCAAGGCTGGGTTCTGGGCAAAAACCAAAATTCTGTTTGCCGGCGTCGCAATGAACTGGCTGGTGGCAATTATTATCTTTACAATATTAGCCTGGACGGGCATGCCGGAATTTTTGGATGGACAATTCACGGTGGCGAATGACACACGTACGGATGCTACCCCAGTGCAGATTACATCTGTGGCCGAAAATTCACCAGCCGCGAAAGCAGGATTGGCGGCAAATGATTATATAGTGGCCGTAAATGGAACAGAGGTAAGATATGCTAGCGAGATCACCGATATCAATACTGAGCATGCCGGAGAAGAGGTGTCATATAAAATTCTCCGTAAGGGCGCCGAGGATTGCAATTGTGATAAAGATCTGAATCTTAAGGTTACTTTAAACCCCGCAGATAGCGAATATTTGCTTGGCGTGACTATGGCAAGCTCACAATCTTTGTCTTATTCTACTTGGTCTGCGCCAATTGTAGGCATAGGCCTAACTGCGCAGCTGACTGGCGAAACCTACAAGGGGATTGGGATTATGATTGGAAACCTGGTATCCGGAACAGCACGATTATTTAGTCCTAACTCAGAGGTGCGCGAGGAAGGGCAAGAAGCGCTGAGCGAAGTAAAAGATTCCGTATCGGGGCCAGTGGGGATTATTGGCGTGCTGTTCCCAGCGTTTACTTCTGCCGGGCCCACCAATTTGGCGTTTCTAGCAGCACTGATATCGGTATCCTTGGCTTGTATGAATGTCTTACCGATACCTGCCCTAGATGGTGGGCGTTGGCTGCTAATTGCAATTTATAAATTACGCAAGAAAAAACTCACCAAAGAGACTGAAGAAAAAATCGTTTCACGCGCATTTATTGTGCTACTCGCATTGATTTTCATTGTAACAATTTTGGATATTATTAGGATAGCGCAGTAATGATGAATAAAAAAGCATCGCTGAAGCAAGCGCGTAACAAAGTTCCGCAAAAACAGAGGTGGAGAGTGATTTTGAAAGCTCTGTTGCTATTGGTATGGGTAGCGGCAGCGGTAATCGCGGCGCAACTTATTGTGGGGTACTTGATGCTATGGATTTTAGGACGTGAAACCTTCACCCAACCAGTACCGACAGCAATCTACTCGGCGCTATCTTATATATTGGCATTGTTATGGATTATTTTTATAACACCAAAAATCACTGTAAAACTCAAGATTGAAAACGAACTAAAGAGCAGTAAGCAAAAGTTAGATAGTAAAATTTCGCCAAAAGCAATAGGCAGAGATGATTTGGGGCTACGCGGTACGCCTACCTGGACAGATATTGGCTTGGCGCCGGTGGGCTTTATTATTTCTACGCTCCTAGCAGCTGGGCTAGTAGCAATCTTTAATTTATTTCCATGGTTTGATGCCGAACAGACTCAAGAAGTAGGTTTTAGCGTGTATCTAGCGGGGATAGATCGGGTGGTGGCCTTTATTATATTGGTAGTGGTAGCGCCAATCGCCGAGGAATTGATTTTTCGTGGCTGGCTGTACGGGAAATTGCGCCCGATGCTTTCTGTCAGGATGTCCGACCGCGCGTCGATGCTGATTTCTATATTCCTGGTGTCGTTACTTTTTGGCATTGTGCATTTACAGTGGAATGTAGGGGTGAATGTATTTGCAATGTCTATAGTATTATGTGGGCTGCGTGAAATTACTGGTACCGTATATGCTGGTATTTTGACCCACATGATAAAGAACGGCGTAGCGTTTTACCTACTGTATATTTTAGGTATAGGGTAACAAAAAGACCCACGGCAAGTGGGTATACTTTTATTATATCATAAGTACGTTGAAATGTCAATACTACCCCTGTTATATTGAGCGTGGTATAATGAGGGGTATGAGATTTTCGAAAACTTTTACCAAGACTTTACGCACGGCGCCAAAGGATGAAACCGCCAAAAATGGCGCACTTCTTGCCCGTGCAGGTTATATTCATAAAGAGATGGCCGGGGTGTATGATTATTTGCCACTGGGACTTCGCGTAATTGAAAATATTAAACGCGTAATTCGCGAGGAATTGAACAAGCTCGGCTGTGAAGAGGTACAGATGTCTGCCTTGCAGAATCCAGAGCCATGGGAGAAAACTGGCAGATTTTCAGACCAAGAAGTAGATATTTGGTTTAAAACTAATCTATCTAGTGGCGGAGAATTGGGTTTAGCACCAACACACGAAGAGCCGATCACTAATATGTTAAAATCTTATATCTCTAGCTATAAAGATTTGCCGCTCTATGTATATCAATTTCAGACGAAGTTCCGCAATGAGCTTAGGGCGAAATCTGGGATTTTGCGTGGACGTGAGTTCTTGATGAAAGATCTGTATAGCTTCCATACTTCCGAGGAAGATTTAGATAGATTTTACGCGGAGGTAGAGAAGGCCTATGGGCGAATTTTTGCTAGGCTAGGCATTGGTGAAGATACATATGAAACATTTGCGAGTGGCGGAATCTTTGCCAAATATTCACACGAATTTCAGACCATATTGCCGGTGGGAGAAGATACAATTTATTATAATACCGACAAGTCAGTAGTACTAAACAAAGAGGTCTACAACGACGAAGTGTTAGAGGATTTGGGCGCTACTGGTGAAAAGTTTGAAGAAACTACCGCTGCAGAGGTGGGGAATATATTTAAGCTGAAGTTTAAATACTCTGAGCCGCTAGAGTTAAAATATATAGATGAAGAAAACAAACAGCAGACCGTATATATGGGCTGCTATGGCATAGGTGTATCGCGTGTGATGGGGGTAATAGCGGAAAAATTTGCGGATAATAAGGGTTTGGTCTGGCCAGAAGAAGTAGCACCATACAAATACTACTTGGTAGGAATTGGCGAGAATGGCATGGCGGAGGCGGAGAAGTTTTACGTAGGGCGTGAAGATACGACGCTATTTGACGATCGCAAAGCTCGCCCCGGTGAAAAATTTGCTGACGCAGAACTGATAGGATTGCCGTATCGCATTGTGATATCCGATAAAACTCTAGCGGAAGATGCCGCAGAAGTAACAGATCGGCGCACTGGTGAAAGCCAGATGGTAAAATTGGCGGATTTAGCAAAATTTTAGCCAAAAAGGGTTGAATTAGTAAGCGTTTTCTGGTAGACTGGATAGCAGATTGTAAAGTGGGAGTAAAAATGATTAAGAAAAGTGTGAATTTGACCGCCGAAGGTAAAAAGGATTTAGAAAAAGAATTAGATGAATTAATTAAGAACCGGCCGGCAATTGCAGAACGGATTGCTACGGCGCGGGCTTTTGGAGATTTGTCCGAGAACGAAGAATATAGCTCGGCGCGTAACGAGCAAAAAGTAGCCGAAGGGCGAATTCTGGAAATTCAAGATATCTTGAAAAATGCTAAGATTATTCGTGGCGGCAAGAAAGACAAAGTAGGTCTAGGTGTCACCGTAGTGCTAGACATGGACGGCCGCAAAGTAGAATATGCCCTAGTAGGGCCCACCGAAGCAAATCCGCTTGAAGGTAAAATCTCTAACGAATCACCAATTGGGAAAGTGATTTTTGGGCATAAGGCTGGCGAAGAGCTAGAATTTAACGGTAAAAAAATTAAAATCGTAGAAATAAAGTAAATATTTTATGAGCGGCTTTTTCTGTATAGATATAGGTCGCTTTTTTATTTTTCTTTCTCTGTAAGATATGGTATAATATATACTATGTTACTTGAAGATTATCGCAATGAAAGATTACGCAAACTAGAAGAACTCCGCGCGCGGGGACTAGATCCATATCCAGCTAAAAGTGCGCGTAATACTAAAATTTCTGAAATTATCAATCATTTTGACGAAAAAGACGGTCAAGAAGTAACGATAGCTGGGCGTATCGTAGCGATAAGATCTTTTGGCAAATTAGTATTTATTAAGGTACGTGATTATTTTGGTGAAATCCAGATTTTCATGAAAGCCGAGGGCGCCGCGCCAGAAGGCTTGTTGGGGGCTAAAGACATCAAGCTATTAGACACCGGTGATTTTATTGAAGCTACCGGTAAAGTCAGCAAGTCACAAACCGGTGAAATATCCGTATTTTCTAATTTTGTAAAATTGCTAACTAAATCTTTGCGGCCTTTACCAGAAAAATTCACCAACAAAGAAGAACGCTATCGCCGACGCTATGTGGATATGAACGTGAATCCAGAAGTGCGCGAAAGATTGGTACGGCGCAGTAAGTTTTGGCAAGCTACGCGAGATTTTATGAATAAACACGGGTTTATTGAAGTAAATATTCCGGTACTAGAGCACACTACGGGCGGTGCAGATGCTACACCGTTTACTACTCACATGAACGCGTTGGATGAAGATTTTTATCTGCGGATTTCGCATGAACTACCTTTGAAACGACTGCTTGGTGGTGGATTTGAAAAGGTATATGATATTGGCCCGAGATTTCGCAATGAAGGCGTAGATGATGAACACTTGCCAGAACATATCGCATTTGAGAGCTACGCCGCATACGAGAACTACGAAGATGGCATGAAGCTATACGAAGAAATGATTAAATATGTAGCGATGGAAACTTGGGGCACGCTAAAGTTTCACGTAGGTGGCTTTGATATTGATTTAGACTGCGAGTGGCCACGCGTAAAATATGCGGATCTACTTAAGGAAAAATTCGATGTAGACGTATTTAACCCAGATCGTGAGCAATTAGTCCAGATTTTGAAAGAAAACGGTGTAGAGACGAATTTTGACGTAAGCGAAGCGCGTTTAATAGACCATGTGTGGAAACTAATCCGCAAAACCTCGGCGGGTCCATACTGGCTGATAGAAGAGCCTTTGTCGCTTTCGCCACTGGCGAAAAAGTCTACAGATAATCCACTAGTAACCGAGCGGTTCCACCCGATTATTGCTGGCACAGAGATGGGTAATGGGTTTTCGGAGCTTAATGACCCACTGGATCAATTAGAGAGATTTGAAGAACAGCAAGCAGCGCGCGATGCAGGCGATGATGAAGCTCAGATGCTAGATATGGATTTTGTGGAGATGCTAGAGTATGGCATGCCGCCGGCTTGTGGTTGGGGCAACAGCGAACGCAATTTCTGGCTACTAGAAGGTGTGCCAGGTAGAGAAGCAGTACCTTTCCCAACTATGAAATCTAAAGAAGATTAGATGAATACAAAAGACTTTGGCGAGTTTGTAATGGGGGAATTTGGTGGCGTGACACATGATCACCCATGGGAATCTAATCCCACATATACAGTGTATCGCCACAGCGATAATAAGAAATGGCTAGCACTAGTTTTTGATGCGACAAAAGAACAGCTCCTAAAACTAAAACCGGAAGATAATACCGTGCGGGAGTATACCGATGGCGAGAGAATCGATGTGGTAAATTTGAAGCTAGACCCAGAAATGATAGAGGACGTAATAAAAACGCCAGGGATTTTCCCGGCGTTTCATATGAACAGAAGATATTGGGTAACGGTGATACTGGACGGCACGGTAGATGCCAGAACTTTAGCGCCACTGGTAGAGATGAGCTATGATTTAACTATGTGAAAGCGGTAGACAAATTAAACTTTATACAGTTTTACTTACTGAGCAACGCAGCGCACAGATCGCCCGTATCCTCTATTGTTGCCTCCATTGTCGGCTGGACCTACGACGTTAGTACTAAAGTATAAATTAAAAGCGCAGCCACTACTACAGATCGTGTTAGACCAATAGTCACCGCGGTTGTCAAAACCGTTAATGGAGCCATTGCTCATAAAACCGGATCGTACAAACCATAGAGGAGATTCCATTAACTTAGCCCCAGATCCAGTACCGTAAGTTTGACCGTCATTATAAAGTTGGTTCAACCTACCAAACTCATTAGTAGAACCAGGGAGTGTATTAGCTTGGTTAGAGATAGTAGGCAATCTCCATCCTTTAGGACAGATAGAGTTTTGCGGGTTTTTAGATATATCACTTGATGTATTTTGTGTTAATGAAGAAGAGTTACTAGAAGCTATAGCAGCCGTCCAGTTATAATAATTACCTAGGGATTCATGGCCAGTAGATGGGCCGTCTACTTTCTTGGCAGAATATGGGTAAACATTTGAGTTGGCCCAGTCTGGGCTGGTGCCACGAATAGTGCTAGTTATGGCGGTATTTTTTGGTATCCAAGTAATAACTTGTGTGTTTTCATCATATGAATAACCATCTGTATAAGCTGCAGAAGGATAATCTACAAGATCAGTATCATTGGATGTAAATGTGCGCATTACAGTATTTCCAGCACCGTCTACATAGCTTAAATCTATGGCCAAATTCTGCGTCATCCAAATATGTCCATCTTTTAGCTTAGTCACCCAGTAGGCTTTATAATCTCGCCTATCTAACACTAGAGCAGTATCGCCTACATTTAAGGTATCTTTCCAATTAGCTACATCTTGCATGTAGAGAACGCTTGGGCCGGTATATGGATGGGCTATTAAGTAGCGTACTTGCCCAGTATAAGAGCCGGATGGTTGGGCAGTAGAAATGTAGGCGGCATAGGTAGTAGAAAAGGATGAGCCAGTAGTACTAGCTACAGTGCCACTAGGTTTAGAGATGACTGGCGTCCATCCATTAGGAACAGCGGAATACTCATTATATGGCGGTATAATGCTAGGAGTGTCGCTACCTTGGTTGGTTTGTACTACGTTGCCATCGTTGTTGGTAATATAGCCGTATTCTTCACCTGTTTCACCACCCAGATTACCCACATTGGTAGTACTAAGTTTCATCGTCCAGGCAGAAATAGGGCCAGAAGTAGCAGTACCGGTAGAAATGTCATAGTTATTGGTACTAGTGCTACGGTCACTAATTAATTTGTTGTTACCTAATTCATTATTACTAAAGCCACTAGCATAGACTACATAGCCATTTTCATCATTACAATAAGTAGTAATGGTGGTTTTACCAATATCTGATACATATCTACCATTAATAATAGAAGCATTGTGAGCATTATTAATATCACTAACCAATGTACAGGAAGTAGGAATAGAAATATTAACACTATCTGCAGAGGAAAGTTCTGCGGCAGAAGAATGAGAAACGTTAAGACCAAGAATAAGAACGGAAAAGATGAGAAGAGGAATAGAAACTAACAATACATTACGGAAAGCATAGTAGAAGAAATCTACTCTACTATTTACTAAAGCTTGTTTTACTTTGTGGCCCATCTTTTAACCTCGCTTATATATATGATTACTACTACTCCCCCATGTGGTACCACTATATTAATGGGGATTAACAAAAATGGCACCGCAAGGGTGCAAACATACAATCAATCTAACGCCTAATGGTGCTCGAAAGCTGTAATACCTCGCGGTACCATTTACACTTTCAAGAACCATTATTCGTAATAAAATAAGACGTTCCTTAAATGATTATATGTTTGCACCACCATTGTACCATGTCCACCCGCTAAAAATCAACAAAATTTCGATAATGTTTTAGCTTAAGCTCCAGTTATTCGCGCCGAGGGAGCGAATTTGGCCTTTGATTTCTAGTAAGGTTACTATTTGGTTGAAATCGCTGGCAGATAGATGGAGAGCTTGCATGATTTCTTCACCGTTACGGAGACCTTTAGATAGTGCTAGCAAAATAGCTGTTTCTTCTTCTGTGTCGCCAAAAAGTAGGGCTTGGGTGGATTTTGTGCGCTTTTTAAGATACTCCCCTGGAAATAGCACGCGCAAGAGATCGTCTGGGCTAGTGTAAGGATTGGCACCCTGGCGGATAAGTTTGTTGCATCCTTGAGAATATGGGTTAGTAATATTGCCCGGTACCGCAAAAACTTCTTTACCTTGCTCCAGGGCATGGGCGGCAGTATTGAGCGAGCCAGATTTTTCGGCAGCTTCTACCACCACCACGATATCCGCAAGGCCCGCCACTATACGATTGCGATAAAGAAATGAAGCTTTAGGATCATAATTACGTTGCCCGGTGGCAGAGTCTATATATTCTACTGGCGCCAGAGGATGACGATGATTTACTGGGGTGTTTTTAGGCGCATATTCACTAATGATAGCCCCGCCTTTGTCTATGATTTCCTTGGCTAGTGACTTATGTGCGGTGGGATAGATGTGATCTATAGGTGTACCGAGTACGGCTACCGTAACGCCGCCGGAATCTAGGCACCCTCGGTGTGCGATACTATCTATGCCATAAGCTAAGCCAGAAATCACCACGACGCCATGTTTAGCGAGTTCATAAGCCATTTTATAGGCTACCTCTTCACCGTATCTGGTATTACGCCGTGCGCCCACAATAGCCACAGACTTAGGACGCTTTGTTCGGTTTTTTGTGCTTGATTTTATAGTATTTTTATGCTGTTTTAGTGTTGCGGATTCCTCCATTTTTGACATATTTTCCGGCATTTTACCATGAAAATACAATGTTTTAGGCTTAAGCGCAATGGAGTCTAACACCTCTGTAAAATTGGCTTCTAGGGGTGAAATTTGGTTGAATTTTTGAAAAAAGTGTGAAAAAAGTGTTGACATTTTTTACCTCGTGTGATATAATGAATACAGTTAGGGTAACAAAAACACCCTACACCGCACCTAAATAAGTTATAATTTCAGCTATACTACTTCCAGTGTAGCAGAAATTGCGTGCTTTTGAAACCCTTTCGGATTTAAAATTTCTTCATGGTTTTAAATTTTATAAGTATTACCTCCACTTAGAAAGGACAATTTCGAAGGCATAGCAATCCCTCTAACCGGCGGGCCCCAATTGTGTGAGGTGGGTTACGCTCCGGGGTTCACCCGGTATAGTAGTGAAGCGTTAGAGGGCAAAATAGCCTCAGGTGATGCCCACCCTTACCTGAGGCTTTTTTGTTTATGCTATAATTAGCGTATGGATAACAACGCACCATACGAAGCGAATAACACCAAACACGAAGAACAGATGCTTGTGCAAAGTGCGGGCAATTCAGTACAGCATGACATAAAGTTTCTTACCCAAGAAAGACCGGCAATAAAAATTATTAGAGTGGTCTGGAAGATAATAAAGATTCTTTTGGCCATATTGTTAGGCTACTTGCTCATAATTTCGATACCTACGCTGTTTATGTTTGTTAGTTCAGCACTTCAAGAAAAATCTACTTCGCTGACAATGAGCATATCAGTAGTAGTAGTGTTTTGTTTCGCATTTGCAGTAGTATCACTATCCATAAAAAGATATCAGCAATTGTCGCAAACTATCGCTCCGCAATTGAATGGAAAATTGCTAATTTATAGTATCGTGGGAAGTATATCTTTAGCAATGCTATTAATGGCGGTTGTTGTGGTAGTGAATTTAGTCACACAACTCGCAAATTGTGAAGGATCGAGTTGCGCCGCATGGACAATTGTTAGTTTTGCATCATATCCAGTCATATCTTTCACGGCATTATCCATTATTTCTATTATTAAGATTGTCAAGACAAATAAACTCATAACACCGCCAGCGCAATCTAGATAATGGTCACGGTTGACGTGGTGTGATATTATAGTATTATGTCTAAAAACTTGGTAATAGTAGAGAGCCCGGCGAAAGCACACACCATCGAGAAATATCTCGGCAGTGATTTTAAGGTGCTAGCTAGCGTGGGGCACATTAGAAAAGACACCAAAGTAGATAAGACTACTTTTGATGTGACATACGAGATAGACCCGGGGCATAAATCTATTATTACTGAACTAAAAAAAGAAGCCAAAGCGGCCGAGAAAATCTGGCTCGCAACCGATGAAGACCGCGAAGGAGAATCTATTTCGTGGCATTTATGTGAAGTGTTGAAGCTTCCAAAAGATACAGCGCGGATTACTTTTCATGAGATTACTAAGCCGGCACTGGAAAATGCCATTAAAAACCCCCGTACAGTAGATATGGATATGGTTGCCAGCCAACAAGCTAGGCAAACCCTAGACATGCTAGTGGGGTACGATCTCTCTGATATCGTGCGAAAGAAAGTACCGGGGGCAATATCGGCAGGGCGAGTACAGAGTCCGGCCCTACGCTTAATCGTGGAGCGTGAGAAAGAGATTGAAAAATTTGAAAGTAAATTCAATTTTAAGGTAACGGGGAAATTTGCGAAAGATGGAGCAGATTTTGATGCCGCATTGGATGGCAAAGGGCCAGAGGCAGAAGATGCTGCACGTAAGCTATTAGAGGAATTATCTGGTGCGAATTTTGAAGTGGCCGAAGTGGAAGAAACAGAAGGTAGTAAAGCTAACCCTGTACCGTTTACCACTGCGGCTTTACAGATAGAGGCTAACTCTAAACTGGGGTTTACTTCGCGTACCACTATGAGCGCAGCACAAGGGCTGTATCAAGCGGGGCTAATTACTTATCATAGAACGGATTCATTAAATCTATCTAGCCAGGCTATCGGGATGATTTCGGCTTATATCGAAGAAAATTTTGGCAAAGATTATTTAAAAGTGCGACATTTTAAGACTAAAGATGCTAGTGCTCAAGAAGCGCACGAAGCGATCCGGCCAACCAATATAGCTAGGCTTGATGCTGGTAAAAATGACTATGAGAAACGCCTGTATCGTTTGGTTTGGGCACGAACAGTGGCAACGCAAATGGCAAGCGCTAAGGTAGCCAAAACCACTATTCGTATTAAAGCCAGCCCCTCGGCGGGTCCTGCCGTCGCAGTTTCCCCCACTGTGCTCGACTCGCGTCTGCGCGCAGCGGGGACCCCCCCAGCTCCGTCACCCGCCGACGTAGAGCTAATCTTCATTGCCAAAGGTGAAGTGGTGGTATTTGACGGGTTTTTGAAAGTTTACGGCAAATCCAAGGATCTAGAGCTGCCAAAAGTAGCTAAAGGCGACAAAATGGATTGTTTGGAGCTAACCGCACGGCAAACTTTTGCGAAACCATCTGCTAGATATACTGAAGGTTCGCTAGTGAAAAAATTAGAGGAACTAGGGATCGGCCGGCCATCTACCTATGCGTCAATTATGACGGCGATCCAGGCGCGTGGCTATGTGGTAAAAGGTGAAAGCGAAGGGGAAGAACGCGAAGTAGTAGAGCTAAAAGCCGCCAAGGGTAATGTAGTACGCAATGTGGTAAAAGAAAAATTCGGTGCCAACAAAGGTAAATTAATTCCTACGCCGATTGGCGAGTTAGTATCTGGGTTCTTGACTGATAATTTCAAGAATATCGTAGATTATAAATTCACTGCAAATATTGAGAAAGACTTAGACCTTGTGGCTGACGCCAAGCTAGAACGCGTAAAAATGTTGAAAGATTTTTATGGGCCATTTAGAGATACGGTATTGATTGCGAATGGAGTAGAACGTTACAACAATGCGCGCCTGCTCGGCCATGACCCAGAGACCGGCAAGCCGATTTATGCTAAAGTTGGCAAAAACGGCGGGTTTATCCAATTGGGAGATAACGAAAAAGAAACCGGCGAAAAACCACGTTTCGCGCCTTTGCCAAAGCGCAAATCTGTAAAAACCGTGAATCTAGAGCAGGCCCTGAAACAATTAGCTTTACCTGCTCTGCCGCGCGAGTTAGGCAAGGCACCAGATGGCGCAGAGTTAATTGCCGCCAACGGGCCGTTTGGGCCGTACCTTAAGGGCGGCAAATATAATATCCCGATGAAGGATTTTGACCCGTATACGGTGACCCTAGAAGAAGCTTTGCCTTTATACCAGGCAAAGGTAGATTCGATTATTGCTGATTGGGGCGAAATCATGATTATTAACGGCGCTTATGGGCCATATATCAAAGGGCCGGGGCGACGCAATAATGTAAAAATTCCGAAAGAAACTGACCCTAAGACTATTACGCGCGAGCAAGCAGAAGAAATGCTAGCCAATAAACCCAAAACTACGCGGCGTGGAGTACGAGGTGGTGCAAAGAGAAAAACTGCTGCCAAGAAAACCGCGGCCAAGAAATCCGCGAAAAAGACTACGAAAAAATAATCTAATAATCTTCTACAAAGGTAAATTCTTTACCAGCAATACTAATGATGGAGTCTGGCTCGGCGCCCATAGAAGTAAGCTCGCCGCGGATGCCGAGTTTTTTCATAATGTCGCGTAAGCGGTTGACGGAGGCATAATTATTAAGATCTGTACGACGGGCGAATTTTTCGATTTTCTCGCCGGTGACGATAAATTTACCATCTTCAGTTTTTTCTGCTTTCCAAGCGGTCTTGAGTTCCTTGGGGTTTAGGGAAATTACAGGTAGATCATTTCCGGAAGCGTGAGAATATTCGCCATTTTCGGAACGCTCCTGCGCGCCCGTCTTCGCTTCGCGAGACGGAACTGCCTTGCTCAGAGAACTAAACAAGCTTAGTTCTCTCTCGCTTCGTTGTTCCGTCGTTACGGGGCTTAGTCGCTCCGTATTTTCCCCGTCGGAAGATATGCTCCGAGAATGAGAATATTTCTCGCGTCCTAAATCGATGCTATCTTTAGGGGCTTTTTTCGCCGCCACTCGTGCAGATAGCTCACGCAGCAGCTCCTTAATCCCTAAGTGGGCACTAGAAGAAATCGTAAAAATCTTGGCATCAGGATTTTTGGCCAGGATAGAAGCCATTTGCATCTTGATAATATCTTCGTCTACACCCTCGCATTTGGTAAGTGCAACAATTTCTGGACGATCTTTTAGATCAGAATATTTTTCGAGTTCTTTTCTAATGGTGGCATAGGCTTCGCCGGCGTCATTATTGTAAACGTCTACCAAATGCAACAGAACTGCGGTGCGGTCTACATGGCGGAGAAAATCGTGGCCCAAGCCCTTACCTTCGGCAGCACCTTCAATAAGACCAGGGATATCAGCAATCAATAAATCACGGCTGTCGATCGTGGCTACACCGAGATTTGGTGTGATAGTAGTAAAAGGATAGTCTGCGATCTCTGGTTTAGCATTGGAAACTACAGAGAGAAAAGTGGATTTACCGGCATTTGGCAGGCCCACTAGGCCGACATCGGCCATGGTTTTAAGCTCTAACTCGGCCTCAAATTCTTCACCTGGTTCACCAACTTCAGCAATAATTGGGGCTTGGCGAGTGGAACTCTTGAAATGAGCATTACCAAAGCCGCCGTCGCCACCCTTGGCGATAATTGCTTCTTGGCCATCCTGTGTTAAGTCAGCCAAGAAAACGCGAGAATATCCGTCATTCTCGGAACGCTCCTGCGCGCCCGTCGTTACGGGGCTTAGTCGCTCCGTATCTTCCCCGTCGGAAGATATGCTCCGAGAATGAGGGCTTTTCTCGCGTTCTATTTTATACACTACCGTTCCAATTGGTACTTCTACGATTAAATCTTTGCCGCTACGGCCAGCGGCGCGTTGGCCAGCGCCGTTTTTGCCGTTTTCGGCAGTCAAGATAGGAGTGAAGCGAAAATCTATCAGAGTATTAGTATCTTTATCTGCTTTGAAGATGATATTGCCGCCCCGGCCACCATCGCCACCATCTGGGCCACCCTTGGGAATGTAGATTTCACGACGAAAAGAAACGGCACCATTGCCGCCATCACCGGCTTTTAAGCTTACTTTGGCGATATCTACAAACATGCCATAATTATACCATAAAAAGCCAATTTATGACAGATTACGGGGAATATTGCAAGAATTAACACTATATATCCTTATTATATCATACTTATGCTAAAAAATCAAGACTTGACGGCCGTACGCTTATGCTTTAATATTGAATTAAGCTGATACGCTTCACAGGGGTTCCACTGAGTTACTTAGTGGAGTGTGGAGACTTACATTAAAAACAAAAACAGCGGATTAAAACAAACCAATGTGCCCCAAGGGTGGGCGCGCATCAGCGCGAAAGGAAGACGACCATAAAAAGTCGTCTTTTTTCTTTATTTTGCTAGGAGCAGAAAAAGCCGGCACTAGGGCCGGCTTAGAGGTGCTACCATGGTCTGCCGATTAATCGAACTGAGCAACCGATATGTTTGCCATTATCAAGAACATTTCTGATAAACGTAGGCTCGCCGCACGAATTCATGCATAAGATGCTGGCTTGGCCCCCGTATTCGCCAGTACCTTTGCACCAGTAATGCCCGGTGACACCATAGGCGATAGCTTGACGGTAAGTAAAGTCTAGCGGAGACTTATTGTAGTCTTCCAAAGTGGTAAGAATACCGATCGAGCCATAAAATCCGAGACCGAGCGCTGTAGCCAGGTTATAGCTATGACAAATGCCATCTTTATAGCCATATCTAGCGATAATTTGTTCAAATTCCCGATCCGTAGGAAGAGTAAAACCGTAGCCACCGGTTGGACAGCCAGAATTTAGGAAGTCTACAAGAAGCATAGCTTCTTCGTAAGAGAAGTATTTCTTGCCCTTCGTATACCTACAATATTTTGCCAAATCGTCTGTATGGCATAAATCCGTTGTAGCGATTGCAAACCCTGGCATCTTGAAACGATCGAAACAGATTGATGGATATTTCATATTTTCACCTCCTTAAGGTACAATTTTTGAATTCGCCCAATATTCAACAATCTTAGTTATCTTATATCTTATCCTGGCAAAAATGTCAATTTAATGAGTTGACTTTGCGAGGCATAAATGTTATTATAAGAAAACTAGTATTTTTCTCAACAATAAATATATGGAGGTGCAAAACATGAAAAATACTACCCAGAACATTAAAAATGTCAAAATCCACTATTTCTTTAGTAAGGAGGTGCCGGAGCTGGTCGACGAGTTCAAGCAATTCGTTGTATCGGTAAACAAGTATCTGATTGGATTGCGGAATGATCCGCGCTACCACGAATCCGCAACGCGCGGAAAATCCAAGAGCAAGGTAGTTACCTTCGAAGATGGGAACTGGAAGTTCCGCGGTAAACTGACCCGCGAGGGTCAGCCTTATACCGAGGAGGCCATATTCTATTTTCGCGGCGAAAAGATCTGGCGCATGGAGCGTAATTTCAGGTTATATGAGGCGGCGTACCAACGCGAAGATGCCGTAACGCATTGCATGTTGGCGGCAGCCGCGGAATACGATACTGAAGCGCCCTGGCGCGGTCCAGAATGCATACTCGACGACGAAGTGCAGTTGCAATACGCGTCGGTCTATTCCGGCACAGATGACGACTTCACTGTTGAAGAGACCATCCGCAATGCCTACGGGGTTGTTCTCTGGATGGCCACCTGTAGCGGTGGATATTTGACATAATTTAATTGTCGCCGCGGTTCGCCGCGGCGGTTTTTATGTATTCTTAAAGTTGATTTTTTGTAGTTTTATGCTATAATTACAATAATACGTCTATCCGAGATTATAAAATAGGAGGTGGAAAAATGGAAAGGCGTAGCATAGACCAAGAATTTACAAATGAATTGCTCGAGTTTTTATACAGAGCACAGTTGAACGGATATGGCAGCGATAAAGAGCCCTTTGTCAGCAAGGATGGCACGCATATGCTGTCCTACGCCGAGGAGGGCAAAGAGCTCGAATATGCCGATATCTGGTATGGCGGAGAACCCTTCCGCGGTATGACGGTGATAAGGCGCAGAGGAATCGTGTGCTGGGTGATGACGTACGGAGGAGAGGTGTTTGCCGGAATAGACAAAGAGCCGATATACACCTGTTTAAGAGCCGCGCTGACAAGCCTGGACCACGACGCCCCTTGGCGTGGACCCGCCGTACTCACCCATGAAAACGGCATGCGTTATGTCAACAGATGGACTGGTGATATTACAAAGTTCAAAGGCAAGGAGTATATCTACCAGTCTGGCGCAAGCCGTCTGTATGAAGCCACCTACGAGGGTGGATTTGTAGATTTGGATTAATACACAACCGTCGCGGCAATGAAGCGGCGGTTTTTTCCTGGACTGGATTTATAGGGAAAAAATGGTATAATATGGGTATGATAAAATTCACAATAATCACGCTATTTCAGGAAGCTTTGGAACCATATCTAAAGACTTCCATGATGTGGAAAGCCACCGAAAAGGGCTTGGCAGAGTTTGATTTTGTGAATTTAAGAGATTTTGGTCTAGGGCCGCATAAATCTGTAGACGACACACCATATGGGGGCGGGGACGGAATGTTGCTACGCTGCGAACCGGTGTTTAATGCGATAGAATCGGTGAAAGCCAAAGATCCGGATGCCAAAGTGATTTTACCTACCCCAGTAGGAAAGATTTGGGACCAAAAAATGGCACAAAATTTTGCCGAAACAGCCGAGAATGCGCACTATATCATCTTATGTCCACACTACGAGGGGTACGACGAGCGAATTCTCTCTATTGTAGACTATAAAATTTCTCTAGGAAAGTATGTACTCACTGGTGGGGAATTGCCAGCGCTCATTATCATAGATTCCGTCGTGAGATTAATTCCAGGGGTGCTCGGGGGTGAAACGTCCGCACAGATAGAGAGTTTTTCTGATGGAGACAACCTGGAATACCCCCAATATACTAAACCTTATGATTTTCGCGGGATGACGGTGCCGGATATTCTACTCTCTGGTAACCACGGTGAAATCGCTAAATGGCGCGCGGAGCACAGCGGCAAAGCATGAATTTAGCGGATTCTGTAGAAAGTTTACAGGGAATAGGCCCGAAACGGGCGGAGATTTTGAAGAAAGCCGGTATCCGTACGGTGCGGGATTTTTTTTATAATTTACCGCGCGACTATGAAAACTTCCAGGCGGCCGAATCTATCGCCGAAATGCGCCCAGGTAAAGTGGTAATAAAGGGCAAAATAGATAGCTTATCTACCCGCCGGGCCAAACGTAGGCGCTTATCTATCACCGAAGGAGTAGTCAGAGATAGCACAGGGGCGGTGAAAGTAGTATGGTTTAATCAGGGTTACCGCGTAAAACAGTTTTCACCGGAGAAAGAATACTATTTTACTGGCAATTTTGAGCTTAAAAACGGACGCTACAGCCTAATTTCGCCATCTGCCGCCGAGGTAGCCGACATAGACCCTAAAAACGGCCTAAGCCCCGTCTACGTGGCCCACGGAGCGTTGAAATCGCATGATTTCAAGAGATTAGTAGCAAATTCACGCAGTAAATTCAGCGAAATTCCTGATTTGCTCCCCACAGTAAAGCCTGGCACGCGTAAAAATGCCCTATTTTACGCCCATTTTCCGAATTCGCTAAAATCCGCCCAAAACGCCAGGGATTATCTGGCCTACGAGGAACTATTTGAGCTAATACTGGCAGCCAAACTCAACCGCCAAGAGAACGATAAATTAAAAGCCGAGAAAATACCCTTTAATGCGGCAAAAATCAAGGAGTTTGTGGCAAAATTGCCGTTTCAGCTAACGGGGGCGCAAAGATTGGCGGCGTGGGAGATTTTCCAGAATATGGAAAAGGATACCCCGATGAACAGGCTACTCCAGGGAGACGTGGGGGCCGGTAAAACAGTAGTGGCGGCCCTAGCGGCCTACGCGGCCGCACTAGAGGGCCGTCAGGTGGCCCTGCTTGCACCTACCGCCATATTGGCCACCCAGCACTGCGAAGGCTTCTCACGGCTTCTGGGCGCGTTTGGAGTGAAAGTAGCACTACTTACCGGCGCCACCAAGAAGAAATCGGAGCTAAAAAAACAAATAGCCACAGGGGGAATAGACGTAGTAATTGGTACGCACGCTCTGCTTACCGATGATACAGAGTTTCATGACTTATCCCTAGTAGTAATAGATGAACAACACCGATTCGGTGTGGAGCAGAGACAGAAATTGCTGCTAAAATCCCCAGATGGGCTAGCGCCACATCTACTCGCGATGACGGCTACCCCTATACCGCGGTCTTTACAACTTACGGTATTTGGAGATTTAGATGTGTCCATTTTAAATGAATTGCCTAAGGGGCGGCAACCAATCGCCACTAAAATTTTAACAGAGGTGGAAACTAGGGAGATTTTATACCCCAAAATTCGCGAAACCTTAAGTCAAAAAAGTCAAATCTATTGGATATGTAAAGCCATAGATGATGATCCCCGTACTGAAACTACCTCAGTAAAATCGCGTGCCGCCAAGCTAGCACGGGATTTCCCAGGTGTAGAAGTTGAGTTTTTGCATGGGCGAATGAAGCCGGCTGAAAAAGACGCTGTAATGGAACGGTTTTCTAGGGGCGAAATACAAATATTGGTATCTACTACGGTGGTAGAGGTGGGGGTAGATGTGCCAAACGCCACCCTGATGGCGATAGAAAACGCCGAAAGTTATGGCCTAGCGCAGCTGCATCAGTTAAGAGGTCGTGTAGGGCGGGGAAGCAAGGCATCTTTTTGTTATCTACTCACCTCTGGCGATGCAAGGCCATCGCAACGGCTAAGAGAACTGGAAAAATCTACAGATGGATTCCATCTGGCGGAGGTAGACTTAAAACTGCGTGGCCCAGGGGAAATCTACGGAGCTTTACAGCACGGAGCGTTAGATCTACGCATTGCTACTTTATCTGATACTAGGTTGATTCATCGCGCGCAAGAGGATGTGGCAAAATTCTTGAAAAATCCAGAAAATATGGTAAAATATAAGGAATTGATGAGCGGTATTACCAAATACCAGCAGATTACCACGTTAAATTAACATTTCCGACGGGTCCTGTCGTCATATCTCGCTTGCGGCCGCGTCCGGCCATCCCGTCGCCACGGGTGGCCGGCGCTAATTCTCGCGCTGCCGCGCTCCGCAATACCGCTACGCTGAGATATTGACGCCACCCGTCGTAATATACAATTATATTGTTTGTTTGTAGACTTATTTATGGATAATATCAAAATTACATCTGGAAAATATCGGGGCAGAAGTATCAAATCGCCTAATTCTAGACTCACCCATCCTATGGGGGCCAGGGAAAAGCTGGCACTATTTAACATGATTTCTGGATACCTGCCTGGGGCAGTAGTGCTGGATGCTTATGCTGGCTCCGGGGCACTAGGGATAGAAGCTTTATCGCGCGGAGCGAACTATGTGATGTTTATAGAGAAAAATCCGCGCATTGCTGGGGTAATCCGTAAAAATCTAGCCGAATTAGGCCTAGCTGAGCAAGCCAGCGTGTCTGAGTGGGATGCAAAAAATTTCTTGCCACCTAGGAATTTTGACGTGATACTGGCGGACCCACCATACGATAATTTTGACCTGCGGGGTATAGAAAATTTAGCGAAGTTCTTAGAGGAAGGTGGAGTTTTTGTGCTTTCTCATCCTGGTGAAGCACCAGAGATCAGCGGCTTAAAGCTGAACAAAACTCGTAAATACGCCGCCGCGAGAATCTCTATTTACATCAAGTAAAATAATTGTTATACTAAAAATGCAATATTCAATCATAAGTGAGAACTAGCACTTTTTATAGCGTATTCATGGCACAGATTAGAATGGCACCGTAAGGCTTCATTCGTTTGTGCTATGAATGCTAGTTGCAGATGATTGGATATTGCACCCCTTGCGGTGCCATTTTTGTATTACTACCCCGTTTATGTAAAGTGGCACCACAAAGATAAGAAAATATACTTTTGCATAATTCATTATGTTTCGGGAGCTATGTGATGTGATAATAAATTTTATCACATCAACTCCGCCCCTGACGCTCGCTTCGCTTCGCTAGAGCGTCCCAAGGGGCTTACGGCGGCAAGAATCCGCCTTCGGCAGATTTTGCCTTTATGTCCCTTAACATAATGAATTATGCAATAACAAATTAATCAAACTAAACTATAGGTGAGGTAAAATGGGTGAAACAAATAAAACAAATAGTTATACGGAATTTTTCTATAAAGCTTTTCGTAATATATTAATTGTAGGTATTCCGCTGGTTATCATTTCTGCTCTTATCCTTGGCTTTAGTGTTTCTCATAGCTCCGCCACAGGTTCTAATTCTAATAGTGGCTCAGATAGTGTCACTCTCACCCTTTCTACGTCTTGTACGTTAAGTAGTTCTGTAATTACTCCACATCATGCATCACTTAATGGTGGACAGTATGAAGAAGGTATAGGTAATACTAGAATTAATACGTATTGCAATGATAATAATGGCTATAGTATCTATGCCATAGGTACCAGTAATAATATAGATGGCAATACAGATCTAGTTAGTAATCTAGATGAACATTATAATATTCATACAGGAGCATATGCCAATGGTGATAATATAGATACCTCTACTCCTTCCTTTTGGGGCATGAAATTAATACCAGGAATAGGTACTGGTAGTAGCAGTGAATTAACCCCACCTACTATTATGAATAGTTATAATAGCTATAATGTAGTACCAAGTAGCTATACCTTAGTAGCTTCTAGAACTTCTGGCACTAATATGACCATAGATACTAATATTACTGGTTCCTACTTTAATACTACTTACAACATCTACGCTAGTTCAGTCCAGCCTGCTGGAAGTTATGAGGGGAAAGTGAAGTATGTGATGGTGCACCCGAATAGTAACTCTCATAATACTATCCCAGATATAGACACTGCCTTTGCAGCAGCTGGCAAAATGAAAGTCTATGAAGAAGGTGGTAAATCATACTATGCTATGCAGGATATGGACTCTCAAATCTGTAGTTTTGTAGCTAATACTGGCGCAAGTACTGCTACACAATTAGTGGATATAAGAGATAACAATCTTTATTGGGTAGCAAAGCTGGATGATGGCAAATGCTGGATGACTAGCAATCTCGACTTAGATATAGGTGGTACAGGCGTAGCAGCACTCACTTCTGAAAATACAGATATCAGCACCACTGCATCTGGTAGTGGTATTTACGTGGATGGTTACACCGTGAACAATGGCGTTTGGACTTGGACACCAACATCTACTGCTATTACCGCTAATACGCATATTACATATCCAAATACTGGCACTATCACTGTTTCCCCAGCTTGGCCAATTAATAACTACACTACCCCATACTCAGCAGAAGGAGGCGATACATACTATTACACCTCTAATTCTACCAACAATGATACGAGATATAATTCACTCCAAGCCTGCAAAGCAAGTCATACTGAAGCCGAGTGCAAACGTTACTTTGCTGGTAACTACTACAACTGGACTGCGGCTATAGCTTCTAATAATTCTACCGATATAAGTACTACTGGAGCAATCGCGGCTAACTCTATTTGTCCTAAAGGATGGAGATTACCTAGCACTTCCCAAACAAACAATATTAATAATGAGTTTGGTATTATGCTCTATAAGGCAGGTATCACTGTAAACTTATCTGCTGGCGGTGAATCTGTAGGTTATAAAGATAGCGGTTTTAACAAACTACGCTCCAATCCATACTACTTTGTGCGATCTGGTTATATTTATAATGGTTCTCTAGGTGACCCAACAGTTCTTGGCCGCTACTGGTCTAGCACAGTCAGCAGTGGCGCCAACGCTTACGACCTGAGCTTTAATAACACCGATATCTACCTAACTCGTAACTATGGCAGGTACAACGGAAGATCTGTGCGCTGCGTGGCGCGCTGACCTTGCTTTTTGGACAAAAATATGGTATTATTATTTAGTATTTTATAGGTCACGACCTTAAACTATGTACCTTGAAAGGAGAGAGATACGATTGAAAGGAATGAAAAAATTTGAGGTAGATTGTACTAGATTACGCCCGGGAGTGTATATCTTCCAGCACAGTCATGGTACCACCACTCTCGATTTAAGATTCATCCGCCCCAACCACGGCGTCTATTTGCCTTCACCGGTGATGCATACCATCGAACACCTCGGCAATTCTTATCTAAGGAGCCGAGAAGTTCACAACATCGGGCTGATTTATTTCGGGTCAATGAGTAGCAGAACCGGATTCTACTTGATAGTATCCGGTTGGCAAAATCCCCTGCACAAGGAATCGCCGATTTTCTTGACGATAAAATCAATGTTGAAATTCATCATTGATTTTGAAGGCGAAATCACCGGTGCTAATGCCAAGGAGTGTAGCAATTACGAAGAACACGATTTGGCCGGCGCCAAAGAGTGGGCTGCAAAATATCTATATTGGCTTAAAAAACCGCATTTTGACTATCCTAAGATAGAGGAGGATTGTTATGAAAAAGATTCCATATGGCAGTAATTGGGAACAAAAAGCAACCAAATTGCCGAATGTCGGCATCATGATTGCTCCGGAGATCTTCCGGGTAACGGAGAGAATCTATTTCCAAAACGGCAAAGCCGTGATGGAGGGTGCGCAGTATTTCGACTGGGAAACGGCGCATCAATTAGTGGAAAACCGCAACGTCCCGGCCGACTGGCGGATGATGAAACCGGCCGAAGCCGAAAAGATCAAGATGCTTTATAATGCACGTCGGCTCGGTAAGATAATACTTGGGCATGATGGATATATAATTCCATCCAACATGGTGGCATACAAATACTGCCCCACAGGATTTGGCCGCTATGTTGCACACCGGGGAATAACTGGCTGCTATTGGTTAGACGAATACATACCAACATCCACTTCTGCTTCTTTACTAGAGGTTTCCGGATTGCAACTCAAATTGACGAAATACTATATGGGCTACGGACTACCTTTACTACTCGTCAAGGATATCTAATCTCTCTAGAGCCAGCGCTACGGTGCTGGCTTTTTCTTGCTTTTAATTGACTTTTTATCATAAGTATGACATAATTGTAAAGCGATATCAATTCGCCCGTATCAGACGGAATTCTGAAATTTGTACATTAAGGAGATTAAAAATGAACGTTCCTACATGGATCAAAAGCGGTAAGAGAACACAGGCCGGACTCATTGTGGCTCCGGAAAATTTCGTCTTATACAAGGAGGTTGTTCTGACTGGCGTAGACAAAAGTGGCGACCCCGACGAAGTCACTATCTTGCACGCCGGCAAGGAGTTCTTTACCTTGGACGAAGCAGAGGCTCTCCAGGAGCAGGGCTATTTTCCGGAAGGTTGGCGACTGCCCACCGTAACGGAAGCCGGGGCTTGGTTGACGGATTTTTCAGAGGAAGGCTCCTTTAACCCCAGCGCCAACATTATGGCGCAGCTTGGCCTGAAGCTTGATGGCTTTATCTATCCGGGCATGAATATATACAATTTTGCCCCTAAGGACAAAGAGGCCGTCAACGACCTTATCGTTAATAGGATGATTGAGGGCAGGTTTTGGTTGTTGAGTGATACCGCCGACGATAACGCCCAAGGTCTTACCGTTCATAGGGTCGCCAGGCCCAAGATTCAAACGTATTATCGTGGTTGTGGACACGGTATCCGCCTAGTCCACGACTAAATCATCTCCAAGGCCAGCACTAAGTGCTGGCCTTTTCCTTGAATTATTTTAATTTTTATGCTATTATTGATGGACGTATCGAGCATGAGCTCGAAATTTTGCACCTTAGTTAGGAGAGGTATAGTGAAAGAACTAATTGCATCAGGAATATATTCTTGCGGAAAACGCCATTACAAACATCGCACGGTGGAGCGTTTTTATCTAGAGTTTGTTGGCTACCAAGGTGGGAACATAGATCATGATACCGCTGAGACAATTAGGTATCTAGGAAATATATTCTTTTCCGATCGATACTACAGAAAAGATAGAATCATAAGTTTTCGTCCATCTAGACGAGATAGCGGATTCTACCTTATAGTCGGAAAAGTGTCTAGTTATCAAAGAATAATTGACCTGGTTGAATCTTTGTGCGGATTTATCGTCGAAACTGACAAGGTCGACCCAACCGATTCGCTCATGAAGCCAGATTTGCTGGGCGCTAAGATGTGCGCAGCAGACTACCATGTGCTTCTCCATAAACTGGTGCATTTGTAATGCACCGGTTTTTCATTTGCTGAGGATATTGTGCTTATGTTGACATTTTTCACAAAGTGTGGTATAATGGAGGTATAAGGAGTTTATTATGTATCAACAAACAGAGGTAGAGAAAAAGGAACGTCGCAAGATTATCGCCGCAGCTACGGCAATAGTAGCAATTATTTTGATTTTGATTGTGGCAATTATCGTAGTGGCTACCAAAAAATCTAGTCGCACCAATAACGCAAATAATAGCGAAAATACCACGTTTGAAATCGCAGAGAATAACGAGCAGACAACCGGGAATAAGACCGAAGAAAATACCACTACGGAAGAAGAGAAAAAGAACGACGAGAAAAATACAACAACCACAGAGAATAATGCAGTAGGGACCATTTCTACGGAAAAAGCGAATAGTGAAAGCAAAAAATCCGAAGAAAAGACTGCTGCCCAAAAATCTACTTCGGTAACAGCAACTACGGAGCAAATGCCATCTACCGGCCCAGAGGAGTTTTTGCCACTCGCGCTAGTTGCCGGGATGTTAGTAATGTATCTTTCTTCGGCGGCCTTAGCTAAGAGAGAAGCCTAATTTATAAAAAGCGAGATTTGCAGAAAGTCTCGCTTTTTTGACGTTTTATGATATAATGGGAATACGCCCGGATGGTGGAATTGGTAGACACGTATGCCTTAGGAGCATATGCCGCAAGGTGTGCAGGTTCAAATCCTGTTCCGGGCACCACTGTGGTAGCCGTGATGGCTATTTTTTATTATAATAGTTGACTTATGCCTAAAAGTATGCTAAAATGGCATAGTTATACTCATAACAAAAATATTTTTTGGAGGTGCATGTAATTATGAGTAACGTAGCTTTAACAGCAAGAATTGGAAGTGTCTATTCTGACGCAAAACGCATCGCGGTTTCCGAGTTGGCGGGTTTTATCGTGAAATGCAAGCGGGAAGTTCCCGATGCTTTACGGCCGCTAAAAATCAAATGCCGCCGAGACAAAAAGGGTAAGAAGGTCGTAACCGGCTACAAGCTGAGCGAGCCTTTGTATATCGAAGGAGACCCTGAGCACAGCAAAATGACCGAGGAAGAAGTCAAGGAGTACCTGGAGCGCGGCTTTATCCCCAACTGGGACGCCGTTGAGATTTGTACGCGCGGATCCGACATGCACGACACCGTGGCTGCCGCACTGAATGGTCAGCCTTATATGTCAGAAAAAAGCAGCCAGGATGTAATATGTCTGCTGGCGACGACCAATCAGCAATCGACCCTCCTGAAAGGACTGGCCGTTGTGCTGGACCTTCTGCCGGACGACAGCGAGGAAAAGGGCCTGCAATACGCAGATTTCCTGAAGCGAAACAAAATAGGTGTTGACAAGATAATCAACACCTTGAGCATGGAATGGCTGGCAATAACGTACGAGGAGAACGAGGTACTCAAGGCGTTAGGCGCAACCAAAGAGAATGTGCCGTGCTTACGTGAGCAGCTTTTGGCCTACGGCGATCGTTTCGTGGATTCCGCAGGAAAGATCTGCGGAAAGTCAAGTTTGGCAAGGAGATACCTTTGCTATCTGACAATCATCGCGGCATTTTGCGAGCGAAGCTACCGCCATAATACGTATTTGCGCGACTGACCCTCCAATTCTTCCTGCCTTTCCCCCGACCACTGGCCGGGGGTATTTTTTATCCTAAAAATTGAAACTGGCTAGGCCGTTTTCTATGATATAATCATAAACAGGATGGGTAAAATTACCAAATATTTGAATCAGTTGATTGTTGGTAATGTTTTTGACAACCCAGAAATCTTGGAGGTTTACTCTACAGACCGTTCGGCGCTTAAAATTAAGCCAAAATTCGTGGCATTTCCAGAATCTACCGAAGATATCCGTAAATTAATGCGGTTTTTCAATCAGATTGCCGCAAAAGATATACCGGTGTCCGTCACGGCACGTGGTTCTGGCCTGGACGAAGGTGGGGCAGATTTATCTGCCGGAGGGCTAGTAATTTCTACTGAAAAATTAAACCGGATGCTAGAAATAGACCCGCGCGAAAGATTGGTGCGTGTACAGGCCGGAATTACACTAAAAGAATTGAATACTGCGCTTTCCGTGTCGGGCCTCACCATACCGATTAGCGACCATAGTCATGAGACGATTGGCGGGTTAATTTCCAACGCGCCAATAGACAACAACGCCAGCAAATATGGCGGGATTGCAAACTACGTAGAGCGCATAGAAGTAGTACTAGCCAACGGCGAGTGCCTGCAAACTAACCGTCTAAAAAAATATCATGTCGCCAAAAAAGCCACCGAAAAATCCCTGGAAGGCGATATTTATCGCAAAATATCCAAACTGCTAAAATCTAAGGCTGAATTAATTTCTGATATTACCAAAAATCCGCCACGCGACAAAAGTGGCTACCCGATGATTACTAAGGTTCAGCGTAGAGATACACTGGATTTAATGCCTCTGTTTTTCGGTGCGCAGGGTACGCTAGGAGTGATTTCTGAAGTAATTTTGCGTGCAGTGCCACTTAGCAAGAAGCCTACGCGCGTAGTGGCCACGTTTAAGGAACTAGATTCGGCATTAGAATTTGCCTATGCAGCAAAATCTTTAAAACCACGTAAAATTGATTTTTATGACCTAAAGATTATTCAAGAGGCGCGCGAGTCTGGTAAAAATCTAGACGGCGTAATTCGCAAAATCGAAGATGGATTTGTAGTGTTAGTAAGTATAGACGAACGGGTAAATAGTTGTATCAAAAAGCTCGCCAATATGCAAAAAGATTATCCACGTGGTAGCAAGTTTATTTTTGAAAACGTCAATAATCGCGTAGCACTTAATGAATTTGAAAATGCATTATCGGTGTATCTCAATTCGCCGAAAAATGGCGAGCGAGTGCCAATTTTGACAGATTTTTATTTGCCAGCACGCAATATTGGCGGATTTTTGAAAGATCTAAAAGTTTTAGAAGAAAAGTTGAAGCTGGATTTGGCCCTATATGGTTCGTATGCCACATCTATTTATAGCTTAAGGCCCAAGTTTAATTTGGAAGAAAAGGATTTTAATAAAAAAGCCGCCACGTTCTTACGCGCAGGAGCATATATTATAGATAGGCAGGATGGCAAGCTGGCCGGTGGCACACCGGAAGGTAGGTTAAAAGCAGTGGTAACGAATACCGAAATGAAAGACGCCGAACAAGATTTATACACCAAGATTAAAGAGATTTTTGACCAAAATAAAATCTTGAATCCGGATATCAAACTAGGGGCTAGTTCTAAATTTACTTTGACGCATTTCCGGGATAGTAGCCTCCCAAAAATTATGTTATAATACATATAATATATAGGAGTTATTATGAAAACTACAGTCAAGAAACTGTCTGATTCGCGCGTAGAAATTACCGTGACGCTAGATGCAAAAGATTTGAAACCAGCCAAGGATAAGGCTCTAGAAAAATTAGCCAAGGAAATCCATGTGGAAGGATTCCGCAAAGGTAAGGTGCCTGTAGATGTGGCTAAAAAGTTTATCCCGGAGAATGATTTGAATGCCGAAACAGTAGATGCCGCCGTGCGCACTACGGTGATTAAGGCTTTTTCAGACAACGAAAAGTCGCCACTAGTTTTGCCTAGCGTGAATGTCACCAAATATGTACCGGATGAGGTAGTAGAATATACCGCCACGGCAGATATTATCCCAGAAATTAAGCTGGGTGATTATAAAAAGCTTGGTGTGAAGAAGGAAGAAGTGAAAGTTTCTGAAAAGGAAATTAAAGAAATTTTAGAAAACATTGCCACTTCATTTGCCGAGAAGAAGACGGTAAAGCGCGCCGCGAAGGATGGTGATGAAGTAATTATTGATTTTGTCGGCAAGAAAGACGGCGAAGCCTTTAAGGGTGGCTCGGCCAAGGATTATCATTTGACTTTAGGTTCTAAGACTTTTATCCCAGGCTTTGAAGACGGCATTATCGGACACGAGCCAGGCGATAAGTTTGATCTAAAGCTTACCTTTCCGAAAGATTATGGCGTAAAGGATTTGGCCGGCGCCAAAACCGTATTTGAGGTATTACTCAAACAAGTAAACGAGATTACCAAACCAGCCATAGATGACGAGATGGCGAAAAAGTGTGGTCCATTCAAAGATTTGAAAGAGTTAAAGGCCGATATTGAAAAGAATCTAAAAGCGCAAAACGAACACAAGTTGGAAGAGAAGTTCAAAGACGACCTTGTCAATGCTTTGGTAAAGAAATCTACCGTGCCAGCACCAGAAATTTTGATCAACGACCAAATGCGGATGATCAAAGATGACATGAGCCGCAACGCCGCTTCGCAAGGTATGAGTTTTGAAGATTTCCTAGAGCGCAATAACGAAACTATGGAGAACTGGGAAAAGGAAGCGCGTAAAATCGCCGAAGCACGCGTAAAAGCGTCTCTAGTACTACAAACTTTGGCGGTAGAGAATAAGATTACCGTATCTGACGATTTAGTAGCTGCAAAAATTGCCGAACTAAAAGATGTGTACAAAAAATCACCGGAAGCTTTGAAGAGCCTCAAAGATCCAAATGTGAAAATGGATATCAAAAACCGGATGATTATTGAAAAAACGCTAGAGTTTTTGGTGAAAGAGAATAGTTAAAGATTCTAGCCGTAATAGTTGCTAGTAGCCCTGGCAACTATTTTTGTGTTTAAATTTTTAAACCGTAATTTTTATAGCGGCTTCGTTGCACGCAAGGAAATTTTTCACGAATTTTTAACGGAAATTTGCGCGTCTCACGCCGGATGGGGGTTCGCTGCGACAAATTTCCTAAAATTCGTTCAAAATTTCTTTGGTTTACTCAATGCTATTAAAAATTAGGTTTGAAAATTTGACAATTTACCGTCGTAGCAATATATTAGATTTTTTATTTACGCTATTTTAATATTCTCGTGGTATAATGAAAGTGCTATATTCAATTATTTAAAATGCTGTGATATTTATTGTTAATGTCGCCCAGAAGATAAAATGGCATCGTAAGGACCATTCTTCTAGGCGACACAGCATAGAATAATTGGATATAGCACCCTTGCGGTGCCATTTTTGTAATATACCCCGTTTACACAAAATGGCGCCACAAAGACCAGAAACTTAAACAGGGTAATGCATATATGAGTCATAGCAACAAAACGAATAATTACACAGAATTCTATTATCATTTATTTAAAAATGTCTTAATTATTGCTGTGCCACTCCTCGTTATTATTTCACTCGCTCTGTCTTTGCCACATAGCTCTGCTATGGTTAGCTCTGACCTTAGCTCCTCTGCGGATCATCTAAACTTTGCTATTCCGGTATCGTGTACTTTGGTGAGTAATGTAGAAGAAGCCCATAATACTACATTACTCAATGGTACTTATAAGGACAATATTGGTAAGACTATCATGACTACCTATTGTAATGACAGTAATGGCTATACTGTATATGTAGCATCTCCGGCTTTTAATACTAATAATCAAAGTATATTAGTAAGCTCTATTGATAGTGACTATGATATAGTAACTGGTACTGCTACTTCAGGAGCTGATTCTGCTTGGGCGATGAAGTTAAGTAAGAGTAATATTAATACTAATATAGATAGTAATGGCAATACCGTTACTACTAATAATGTCGTCACTAATGTAGGGAATGACTCTCCTACGATAGACCCAGCCTTTGAAGATAAATACGTAGCAGTACCAGCTAGTTGGACGCCAGTAGTATCTAAGGCTAGTGGTACAGTGAGTTCTCAGACTGGGGCATCATTTACTACTACTTATGCAGCCTATACTTCTACTACACAACCAGCTGGTACCTATACTGGTTTAGTAAGATACTTACTACTACATAATAACCAAGCTATTCCTACCCCCACCTACTTTATGCAAGATGTAGCCTTTTGGAAGGATAGCTTAAGCCTCAACCAATCTGTCCAGGCTATAGACGAAAGAGATGGTAAGAAATACTGGGTGACCAAGCTAGCAGATGGGAATATCTGGATGACACAGAATCTAGACCTTTGTATTGGGTGTGAGGGAGTGGCGGCACTTACATCAGAGAATACAGACATTAACCCAGAAGCTTCTGGCAAAGGTATCTACAATACTGCCGGAGGATATAGTGAAAGTGGTGGAGTGTGGACGTGGACACCAGCTAGTGCTTCTATTACTTCTAGCATAAAAGTAAACTACAGCACCAATACGGCTACTGGTTGGGATAATCAAAGTTCGGCACCAAGGTCTGCAGAGGGTGGCGATACTTATTTCTATACTTCTGGTAACAATAATAATGATAAAAGATACGATTCTCTAGATCTTTGTAGGGTAGATCACAGTGAAGCAGACTGTCTCCATTATAGTACAGGTAATTACTACAACTGGACTGCTGCTGTAGCTTCTAATGCTTCTGGCGGTATCAGCAAAGATAAAACCCGAGCGGATAACTCTATTTGCCCAAGAGGGTGGAGACTTCCTAATGATGACACCGTAGACAATAGCTATAATGAGTTTGGTAGATTGCTTTATAATTATAACGTTACAAACAGTATAGCTGGCTCCGGCAATGTGGGTTATAAGACCGGTGGTTTTAACGCTTTGAGAACTACCCCTTTGTGGTTTGTGCGGTCCGGCAACCTGTACAGTGGCTCGCTGGGCAATCCAGCGGTGAGCGGCTACTACTGGTCTAATACGGTTTACAGTAGCTCCAACGCTTACGACCTGTACTTCTATAGTAGCGGTATTTACCCGGCCGACAACTACGGCAGGAGCGACGGGAGGTCGGTACGCTGCATCGCCCGGCAAGAAAATTAACCCTAGGCGGGATAGGGTTAAGCGTAAGCGTGTGAGTGGGGGTTGAAGTTTTCTACCCCTTGTGCTAGGGTTTTGCTATGAAAAATAATAAAATTGGGGAAATTATAATTCCGGCAGGAGTAAAACCTTGGCCACACGAATTACATACGGCGGAAATATTGGCTATGGCTGGATGCAATGTAAGATTTATCAGAGAATCTAATTTACACACAGCAGATGTTTTACTAAATGGCATTGAATTCGAAATTAAATCCCCAAAATCAGCGAATGCGAATTCTTTAGGACATTTATTAAAGAAGGCTTTAAAGCAATCTTCGAATATTATTATAGACACTTCTCGTATGAAAAATTCGCGTGACAATAATGTGAAAAAATTTTTAATATCGCAAGCTAAAAGCAGAAAGCAAATTAAAAAACTAATCATGATCACAAAGCGCGGCCAGATTATTGATATTTCTTCTATGATTTGATATAATGTAAATATCGAAGCACTTGCACGGCGCCGAAGGTACCTACCGCGAGGGCTTCTTTTTGTGATTGGGCGAAAATATGTTATAATATGTTTATGATATATCTGGATCATGCAGCGGCGACGCCGGTGTCGCGTAAGGTTTTGCAGGCGATGGAGCCGTATTTTACGCAGAATTTTTTTAACCCTAGCGCAGCGTATTTGCCAGCCAAAAAAGTGGCAGCAGAGTATGAAGCGGCAAAAAATACGATAGCGCATGCGATTGGCGCCAAGGGAACAGACATCGTGGTTACCGCCGGAGCAACAGAAGCAAACAACCTAGCTTTCACCGCAGTGGCGCAGCACAACCATGGTAAGGGCGAGGTCTTATATCTAGAAACAGAGCATGATTCAGTACGAGCGGTAGCGCAGCAACACGGTGGCAGAGCGATAAAAGTTTTACCGAGTGGCCTAATTAATCTGGAAGATTTGAAAGCTAAAATTACCGATAATACAACTCTTATTTCCGTATCGCTAGCCAATAACGAGCTCGGGGCAATTCAGCCGCTGGCGGAAATTGGCTCGCTGGTACGAGAGATTAGGATAGATAGGCTAAAGCGCGGCATTAAAATTCCAATTTATCTACACTCCGATGCTTCGCAGGCGTTGAATTTACTGGATATCAGTGTGGCGCGACTCGGCGTAGATATGTTAACCTTAAACGCAGCAAAAGTTTATGGGCCAAAAGGTGTGGGGGCGCTATATGTAGCACATGATGTAAAATTATCACCCCTCACCATGGGCGGCGGACAAGAAAAAGGCTTGCGGGCGGGTACCGAAAATGTGCCAGGTGTAATAGGGTTTGCCACAGCCATAAAAGAAGCAAAAGAGCACTTGAACGGTAATCGTAAAAAATATAAGAATTTTAAACAAATTTTACTGTCTGAATTACAGGGGTACGAGCTGATCAACAAAAAGCATACGCTTGACAATTTTATAGTTTTGTGCTATAATGGTACAGATGCAGAGAGGTTAATTTACCTCTTGGAGGAAAAAGAAATTTATGTGGCTACCGGGGCGGCTTGTGCGGCGTCCAAGGGGCAAAAATCGCATGTACTCACCGCGATAGGGCTAAGTGATACAGAAATAGCCGGATCATTACGTTTAACCTTGGGAGAAACCAATACCGAAGAACAAATCCACGAAGCAGCACGGATTATTAATGAAGTAGTGACTACGGAGCGGGAGAGAATCAATGGCTAAAACGGTATTTGTAGGGATGAGCGGCGGAGTGGATTCTAGCGTTTCTGCTTCGCTTTTGAAAGAACAGGGATACGAAGTTATTGGTATATATATGAAAAACTGGTCTAAAGACCTGCCCGGCATGAAATGTCCATGGGCGGAAGATTTGGCCGACGCCAAACGTGTAGCTGTAAAGCTAGGGATAGATTTTGAGGTGTGGGATTTTGAAGATGCCTACCGCGAAAAGGTGGTAGAGTATATGTTGGAAGAGTTCCGCAAGGGGAACACGCCAAATCCGGATGTAATGTGCAACCAAGAGATTAAGTTCAAATTGTTTTACGAAGAAGCAATGAAACGCGGGGCGGATTATATCGCGACGGGACATTACGCTAGAATTGTAGATGGCAAATTAGCACGTGCTGTAGACGAAAATAAGGATCAGACGTATTTTCTATATCGCATATCCGACGAATCCTTAGCACACACACTATTTCCAATTGGTGAGATGCTAAAGCCAGAGGTAAAAAAGCTAGCTGAAGAAAAAGGCCTACATAATGCCTACAAAAAAGAGTCCATGGGGGTGTGTTTTGTGGGCGAGGTGGGGATGAAGGATTTTCTCAAAGAATATATTAATATTAAGCCTGGCGAAATTCGCGAAATAGAGAGCGAAAAGGTGCTAGGCTATCACGAAGGCGCAGCATTTTATACGATTGGCCAGAGACACGGGCTATATCTTAATGGTGTAGCCGGAGAAATAAACGACGGCTTGCCGTATTATGTAGTGGCGAAAGATTTAGACAAAAATATAGTATATGTATCCAAAAATCTAAATGATGAGCATATTTGGACGGAAAGACTGGAGCTTAATGACGTCATCCTCCGGACGGGTCCTGTCGCCACAGTTTCCCCCACCGTGCTCGGCGAAAGCCTGCGCGCGGCGGGGGTCCCCCCAGTGGCGCCACCCGTCCGTGTGAATGTACGCCTCCGCCACCGAGCGCCACTTGTCCCAGCAAAAATAGTGTTCACGGGAAATGGCGTAGCGACGCTAGAGTTTGAAAATAAAATCAAACGCCCGGCCAGTGGGCAATCCGCCGTGATATATGATGGCGAAATTTGTCTGGGTGGTGGGATTATTGCATAAAAAATCTGCCTTGAGGGCAGATTTTTGTTTTAGCCTTAAACTATCCTACAATCATCAATAGATTGGCGAAGAGGAGAGTAGCCGCAAGAACACTCATGGAAATAATAAAGAAAGTGTTGGATTTTTGACCACGCTGATATTTTTCGTAGCAGATGCCTTTTTTGGCGGCTTTTTTAGTGGTGGTGCGAGTAGATTTTTTCGCGGTTTTGGTTGCAGTTTTTTTCTTTGCTTGAGCCATAATATTTCCTTTTTATAATACTTAAGTTTATATTAACACAGATTTACTAAAGTGGCAAGAAATGCTATAATTATCTCTATGGACGCAAACGAAATTAGACGCAAGTTTTTAGATTTTCAGGTAGAAAAAGGACATAAAGTCATTCAGCCGGCGCCACTAGTGCTAGAAAATGACCCGACCACACTTTTCACTGGCTCTGGGATGCAACCGCTTTTGCCATATTTACTTGGCAAAGAACACCCAGAAGGCACCAGGCTGACAGATTCTCAGCCGTCTATGCGTTTGCAGGATATTGAGGACGTGGGTGACCCGCGCCACACTACCGTGTTTGAGATGCTAGGGAATTGGTCGCTAGGTGATTATTTTAAGGAAGAGCAAATCCGGAACTTTTTTGAATTCCTGACAAAAGAAGTAGGGTTAGACCCAGAGAAAATTTACGTAACCTGCTTTGTTGGCAATGCGGAATATGGCATCCCGAAAGATACCGAAGCAGCCGAGATTTGGCAAAAGGTATTCGCTGAGGCCGGCGTAGATGCAAAGATTGCAGAAATTGGCTCTGCTAAGGATGGCGATAGACGCGGCATCAAACCAGGTGAAAGAATTTTCTTCTATGACGACAAAGAAAACTGGTGGAGTCGCGGTGGCGGCTGCGATACTACACCAATTGGTGACCCATGTGGGCCAGATTCTGAAGTATTTTATGATTTTGGCGAAGAACTACAAGATGAGGAAAAATATGGGTTGGCACATCCGGCTAGTGATGGTGCAAGGTTCATGGAGATCGGCAACCAAGTATTTATGCAATACCGCCGCAAGGAAGATGGTACTTTTGAAGAACTAGAAAAGAAAAATGTAGACTTTGGTGGTGGACTAGAGCGGATAGCCGCAGCAGCGATTGGTTCGTTTGATGTGTTTAAGATTTCTTTAATGAAGCCAATTATCGATAAATTGGAACAGATTTCTGGTAAAAAATACGACAATAATACCGACGAAATGCGCGTAATTGCCGATCATATCCGTGGGGCGTATCTTTTGGCAGCGCAAGGCTTAGCGCCGTCTAACAAAACCCAGGGCTACGCAATGCGGCGCTTGGTAAGGCGGGCAATTTTGCGAGCGTTAGACCTTGGGATTTCGGCAAATTTCTTATCCGAGATTGTACCAATCATAGCGGAGAATTACAAAGATTTACCAGATAACATTTTAACTCACCGAGAAGGTGCTTTGGCGGTGCTTTTGAAAGAAGAGGAGAGTTTCCGCAAGACCTTAAATAAGGGACTAAAAGAGTTGCGGAAAATAGCCAGCAAGGCAGAACAATTAACTGGCAATGATTTATTCAAGTTGCAAGATACTTACGGGTTTCCATTGGAGTTATCCGTAGAGGAGTGTTACCGTGAGGGAGTTAAGTTGTCTGAAAATTACCTAAAAGAATTTGAGGCAGCTCTAGCGGAGCAACGCGAGCGTTCACAGACAGCCAGTAAAGGCATGTTTAAGGGCGGACTAGAAGACCACGGCGAGCAAACAGTAAAATATCACACGGCGTGCCATTTGCTACTTGCAGCTTTGCAAAAACATATCAGTCCAGATATCGTGCAGAAAGGTTCTAATATTACTGCAGATAGAGTGCGGTTTGACTTTAACCTAGATCACAAAATGACACCAGAAGAAATTACCGCGGTAGAGGATCAGGTAAACGAATGGATTTCTGCAGATCTTCCGGTAGTGTTTGACGAATATGAGAAAACCTACGCACGCGATACCTTGAAAGCACACGGACAGTTTTGGGATAAATACCCGGAGATTTTGAAAGTTTACACAATTGGGGATTTTGACAATCCCGTATCGCGCGAAGTATGTGGTGGCCCACACGTAGAACACACTGGGGCGCTAGGGCATTTTCGCATCAAAAAAGAGGAGTCGTCCTCTGCTGGTGTACGGCGGATAAAAGCGGTACTAGAGTAAAATTTGACTTTTTTGAATTAGTGTGATACAATTATAGTAGAAAGGGGGTGTACATTTTATGTCGTGTTGTTATAAGGTGAATTTTTCGCTTACCTTTAGATTTGCCTATGGGTATGTTGATTTACAAGATGAGTATAAGCTTTTCACTACTCCTGAGTTTTCTGAGTTTTTCTACACTGACTCTGAATTATTCAACATGCCACGGAAAGACGCGGAAAAGACGATAGAACAATGGAAAGAGAGGGCGCGTGGAAAGGGTATTGAACTTGCCGTAGATAACTACGTATCCATACTGGACGATGCTCTAGACAGGATAGACAAATGGTACAGAGAAAATACTACATATTCCTCAAAGGAATTCTGTTTACTACCTGATTATGGGACTGTCCACGGGGTAAGAGATGAATTGAAGGAAGATCCGGAATGCTATATCAAGTTGCAGACAATACTAATGACCGACGTAACCTTGCTATAGAAAGCCGCCGCAAGGCGGCTTTTTCCTGAGCTTAGTTCTGGAGGAGTTTGGCGAGTTTGGCTTTAAGTTTGTTTTCTTCGGGAGCGCCAGCGAGGGTATCGGTGCCAACGCGGAGAAGACCTAGTGCCGTGGCGAAAGAATGATCTAAATGTTGATTTTCTTTAATAATTAAATTCGGTAGCTCATTAACGTCCAACAAATGAATGACTGGGCGACGCGCAAATGGTAACCCCTGATACCAATCAGAAATCGCGAGAGTTTCTTGTAACAAAGATAAACTAGCACCACCACCGCAGAGCAAAACATTACGAGGCAAACTGCCGATGTTGCCGAATTCTTCTAGCGCAACTTCTACACCAGTAAGCCAAACACTGAGGTTGCGCGAAATAGCGGTTTCCACTTTGGCCTTGATACGATCATCTAATTTGCCGCTATCAAAATCTAGTTTGTAGTGCTCGGCGGTTTCGGTATCTACGCCGAGAGATTCAGAAATCTGGTGAGTAAAGCTACGGCCACCGATAGAAAACATCTTGGTGCCCTCCACGCCGCCGTCTTCTACTACAGCGATATCTGTGGTACCGCCGCCAATATCCATCACTACGCTAGAGAAATTAGACTCTAGATCATCACCCAAGCAAGCACGACAAACCGCAAAAGGTTCTACAGCTACGGTGAGGAGATCTAGGTTAAGCTCGGCACACACCTTTTCTATAGCAGCTACATGGATAAGCGGGGCGAAAGCAGTATAAAATTGAATTACTACATCGGAGCCTTTGAAGCCAATGGGGTTGGAGATTTTGTAGCCGTCAATAGTGAGGGAAACGATGGCAGAATTAATCAGGCGAACTTCGACGTTTTTATTGCCAGTCTCTAGAGCTACGGTTTTTCTGGCGACTTCGCCAGATTTTTGCTGAACTTTTTTGATGATATCGCTCATTTCAGCATCAGAAATGGGCTTATTGGGGTTTTTGCGACTATAGCGGACAGTAGTAGTATTGCCCTTGATAAGCTCACCGGCGATACCCACCACGGTAAGTTCGGCACGCTGACCGGCTTGTTTTTCTACTTTGACGAGAGCTTCTTCGCAAACAGAAACTACGGCAGGGATATCTGCCACGGCACCAGCGTGCATATTGCCCTCAAGCTGCTTAGCTTTACCCACGCCAAGGATTTCTAGATTACCCTTTTTGCCAGACTTAGCTAAAACTGCCTTGACGAACTCCGTACCGATATCTAGCGCCAAAATAGTGTTCATGCTTTAATTGTAACATATTTTCCTGGTTTTAGGCCGGAGAGTTGGTATTTACCAAACTGAGTACGGTGGAGGGTAATGACGCGGTAGCCGAGTGCCGCAAAGGTACGACGAATCTGGCGATTACGGCCCTCCGAAAGAATTACTGTAAGGTGCGTACGCTCGGCGGGGCCTGTCGTCGCAGTTTCCCCCACTGTACTCGGCTCGCGCCTGCGTGCAGCGGGGGTCCCCCCAGCTCCGCCACCCGCCGATGCTACTACAGTAAATTTCGAGGGGCCGTCATCTAGCATGATACCGTAGTCAGAAATCATTTGTTGATGAAGTGGTTCAAGTGAGCGGTCTAGGGTGACTTCGTAAACTTTTTCTTTATGAAATTTTGGGTGAGTCATCTGGTAGGCGAAATCGCCATCGTTGGTAAGCAAAATAAGGCCAGAGCTATCCTTATCTAGCCGGCCAACAGTCTTTAGTTTTCGATACTCTTTAGGTAATAACTCATATAGGGTAGGAGTATCCCCCTGAGCACGACGAGAACAAACATAACCTACTGGTTTATTAAAGGCGATATACAAGAAGTCCGCTTCAAACGGGATTATCTTACCGTTATAGCACACTTTTGAAGAAAAGTCAACCCTTGCGCCTAGCGAGGCTGGCTTTCCATCTATAGTGATCTTACCCGCAGAGATTAAATCATCTGCTTCGCGGCGCGATATGCCAAGGCGTTCGGCAAGGAATTTATTGAGCCGGATTGGTTGGGGTTGGTCCATAATAAGCTTGTGGCTGTTGAGGTTCTACAGTGGGTTGCGGAGCAGGTTGAGAGACGGGTTCGACAGGAGTAGCTGGCATGGCAGCAGACGACTGCACCATATTTTGATCTGGCATAGCGGGAGTAGCCATGGGTGCCGGAGCGGCTGTGTCTGCGGCGACTGGAGCAGCTGGCTCCATTGTAGTTGGTTCTGGGGTAGCCGGAGTTGCACGATCGCCCAGAACTTCATGGATGGTATTGATCACGTCTTCGATACCGACCTGTGATTTCACTAAATACCTATCGGCGCCGAGACGTTCGCCACGCTGGCGCTGATCTTCGGCAGAGAGGGCGGTCATCATGATTACCTTGATATTAGCAGTTTCTGGAGTGGTACGAAGGATATCTAACATATCAAAACCAGAAATTTTTGGCATCATTACGTCGGATAAAATTAAATCTGGCTTTTCGCGGACCGCCATCGCGAGGGCTTCTTCGCCATCGCCGGCTGAAACTACGTCGTAACCTTCGGCAGTGATGCGGATGCCGTAAATCTCACGCAAACTTGCGTCGTCTTCTACTACCATTACTTTGCTCATTGTTGTACTCCGTTTAAGTTGTTATTAGTTTGTGGTTGAATAGGTTGAGGCATGGGTGGAACTGCTGGTGGAGCCGGAGGGGTGGGGCTTGGTGGAGAGGGTGGCTGAGATTGCGGAGCTGACGCTGGTTGTGCCGGTAAAACCGACTGAGACTGCGCCGAAGTTTGCAACGGAGGAGTTTGCTGTATTGACTGAGATGGTGCAACTGGCCTAACCGGAGCCTGTGGTTGCGGTGTGACGGGTGTTGTTGACGCAGATTGAACTGGCGGAGTAACTGGAGTTGCTGGCGGAGTAACTGGAGTTGCTGGCGTAGATTGTGAAATAGGAGCTGCAGCTTGAGCTGGCACCACATTTGGCATGGCGGGCGCAGATGAGGGGATAGGGCTAACTGGCGCCATTTGAGCCTGCATCTGTTGGTTGCGAATTACAATCATACGTTTTTCGTATTCGTCACTAGTGATACGCGGTAGAGAAACATAGAAAGTAGAGCCCTCACCAAAAGCAGACTCGGCCCAAACACGGCCACCCATAGCCTCTACGCGCTGTTTGACAAGATAAAGTCCAAGACCGGTGCCGCCAATAGTGCGAGTGTCAGAATTGTCCGCCCGGTAGAATTTTTGGAAAATGTGACCGAGATCGTCTGACGAAATACCAATACCGGTATCTGTAACGTTGATTAGCACGCGATCACCATCGCCACGTACATTTACATAAATAGAGCCGCCTGACGGAGTGTATTTGAGAGCGTTTTCGATAAGATTATCCATGATTTCGCGCATAAAATTGGTATCCACAAAACCATATACGACCTGATCCATCTGGCGACCACCAGCAACTGAACTATTAGAACCAAAAGCAAAGTTGAGTTTGGACTCACGGGCGCGTTCGGTATAATCATCGGAGATATCCTTGACTAAGGACACCATCTCGGCAGGCTCAAAATGCGGCTTGATTTTGCCGTCGTCTAATTTAGTAACATCTAGCAAATCTTGGAAGAGTTTGCCAAGGTGCTTGGATGCCTTCTGGGCGGCGGTGAGATAGCCACGAGCACGTTCGTCTATGGCGGCAGTCTGCGGATTGAGAGCCAAAGACAGGTAGCCATCTATGGTGGCGACTGGGGTACGCATTTCGTGGGAAGCAGTAGAAATAAATTCTGTTTGCTCGCCTTCCTCAGCGAGTTCTTTGGTGATATTGCGAAAAGTGATGATACGATTTTGGCTTAGCCCATCTACCGGGAGTACAGAAATGCAGATAGGAATGCGTTTATCGGACTGGGTGGCGATAAGGCAAACTTGGCAATTTTCTAGAGTCTGGCCCGTAGACATGGCCTGGATGAGAGGGTTTTCGGCTTCGGATAGCTCGCGACCTTCTTTGGTTTCTAATTTTAATAGTAAACCATAGTCCAGCCCGGTGGCCTTATCGGCAGAGCCGCATTCTGTCATGGTGACGGCGGCAGGGTTGATAAATTGAATTACACCGGATTTATCAGTAATAATTACACCATCATGGATATTTTTGAGCGCCAGCTCAGCTAAGCCAGCTTGGCTAACTGCGCTGTTTTTAGAGTTGTTGCGCTTAAACATATTCATCTACACTTATTTTAACACAAGCTAGATAAAATGTGGTATATTTTAACTATGAATAAAGACGTCATTTATATTGAACCCGAGGATGATATTACCGATATCATTACCAAAATCGAAAATTCAAAAGAAAAAATCGTAGCGTTGGTGCCACCCAAGAAAGCTGGCGTGTTTCGAAGTGTGGTAAATATTAAATTGGTTTCTAAAGCGGGGACAACAGCGGAAAAAACTATTGTATTAGTAACCACTGATCCTTCCATTGTAAAATTGGCGGCAGCAACCAGGATCCCGGTAACGAAAAATCTACAAACTCCACCGGCAATACCTACTGCGGATATGGAGATAGAAGAGACGTCTGAAGAAGAAATTGTAGATGAATCAGAAGCGGAAGCAGAGAAAAAAGAAGAGGAAAAGGAAGAAGCAGGAGAGGCAGAGGACACCGAAGAAGAGGAGATGGAAAAGAAAGACAAAAAAGCCGATAAGGCCGCTAAAAAGAAGAAAACAGACAAAGACGGCAATCCTATCATAAATTGGATTAAAGCGCACAAAAAATTGACGATTTTTGGTGGTATTGCCCTAGTGGCGTTGATTATATTCATGATTTGGGCGTTTGTTATTGCACCTGCGGTGACTGTAACGGTAGGAATCAAAACGGAAAACAATAATTTTTCTGAAAATGTAACCTTTACTACCAATGCTGCAGACGAAAATGCTACCGATGGCAAATTCTATATCCAAGAGAAGAAGGTAGAAACCGTGGCAGAAGTGAGTTTTGAGGCTACCGGTAAGAAAAACAAGGGCGAAAAAGCCAAAGGCGAGTTGCAGGTTTATGCATATTTCCCACTAAATGTTAAATCTTCTGTACAGATTTCCGAGGGTACAGCGTTTACTATTTCTGGATTAACCTTCCTGGCGGCAGAAAGCCAAACTCTTACTTATAACGGCGATGGCAAAAATCAGTGTGCCAACAAGGACAATTCTGCTGGTTTGGTAGATTATGGCTGTAGAATAAACGGCACTATAGCTGTAGTTGCTAGCGAACCAGGAGCAAAATACAACATTGCGGCGTCTAGCACGGGCTGGGATACAATAGCTAGAGTATTCCCGTATTCTGATAACGCAATGACCGGCGGTACAGATGATATCGTAACCGTGGTAGAACAGGCTGATATTGAAAAGGCCAAAGACCAGCTTAAATCTTCTAGTGAAGACGAAGAGAAAGAAAAGCTCTTTAAGGGCATCAGTGAAGATATGATGATAATAGAGAGTAGCTTCAATCAGGATACGTCTGCAGCTACGGCTACTCCAGCGGCTGGCGAAGAAGTAAAAGACGGCGTAAAGCCAGTGCTAAAGGCCACAACTACCGCCACCGTGTTTGCAATAGACAAAAATAAGGTTGAAGAGTTCATTTCTGAAAAAGCGAAACTCGGTGATGATCAGAAGATTTACGAAATCAACAACCCATATATAGAGAACTTCGTGAAGGGTGATAGTGGCTTTGCTGGCAGATTAAAGACTTCTTATGCAGTAGGGCCAAAGGTGACAGAGAACGATATCGTAGAGATGATCAAGGGTAAAGGTATCGGCGATGCGCAACACGATCTTAAGAATATTAACGGTGTAGTATCTGTAAGTATTGATAAATCTTATCCTTGGGTTGGCTCTGTCCCTGGAAATACCAATAAAATTACCGTAAATATTGAACTGAAGGATAAGTAGTGCCGAAGTTTAACAGAGGCGAGAATTTCTATCAGAAAGGGCTAAAATGAAAATTTTAGCCCTTGATGTGGGAGAAAAGCGCATTGGCGTGGCTCGTGCCGATTCAACTACCCGGATTGCGGTACCAGTAGGGTTCATTAATGTAGATGGCTCAGAGTGGCAGGAAATAGCCAAAACCGCACGCCTCAATAACACTAATTTCTTCGTACTGGGGTTGCCACGTAGTAATGAAGGCAATGAAACAGCGCAATCTCTATATGTACGTAATTTTGCTAAGGTTTTAGTAGAAAAAGTACCGGGGATAAAAATTCGGTTTCAGGATGAGTCTCTCACCTCTGTAGTAGCAGAAGAAAGGCTTAAATCGCGCAAAAAACGCTACGAAAAAGGTGAAATAGATGCCGAGGCCGCATCTATCATCTTGCAGGATTTTTTGGAAACCTTCACTGTTGAAAAAATGGCACAGGAGGAAGCGCAAAATCCTGCGCGGTCTACAGGGGTAGTAGCCGGATTAAAAACCACCGCAACTGGGGTAGGAAAAAATGTAGCAAATATCACAAAAAAAGAGACGGATAAAGTAAAACTTAACACCAAAAAGGCAAAGCACAAGATGAAAACAGCGACAAAATGGATTTCCGGGATAGTAATACTGGCAATTTTGGGCTTAGCGGCAACTGGCGTAGCCTTATTTATCAGAGATCAGCGATACAAAGAATATCAAGAGCAATTCGCCCAGATAGAGGCCAATATGCAAGCTGAAGTGTTTAGTTTTACTATTCGGCCAGGGGAGACTCTAGCAGAAGTCCGGGCGGGGCTAATAGAGACTGGATATACAGTTACAGAGGTAGATGCCGCGCTAAATGCCGACTATGATTTTGATTTTTTAAGAGAGCGCCCGGAGGGGGCTAGTCTAGAAGGATATCTATATGGCGAAACGCATGAGTTTTACGAAAATACCCCAGTAAAAGACATCATCAAAACATTTTTAACGGGGATGGAAAGAGCAATTACAGATAATGGCCTAGTGGAGCGCTATGCGGCCCATGGTTTAACACTTTTTGAGGGAATTACATTGGCCTCCGTCGTGCAAAAGGAAGCTCCCACCCCTGAAATGCCGACTGTGGCGCAAGTGTTTTTGACGCGTTTGAATTACGGAATCCCCCTAGGAAGCGACGTAACGGTATCTTACGCTGTTGAACAGGTAGACCCTGATAGACAGACGTATAGCGATAATCAGACGGCTCTAACGATAGACTCTTGTTATAATACGCGACTTTATGCGGGGCTACCCTGTGGGCCTATCTCCAATCCAGGGCTAGCGGCCCTTCTTGCAGTGGCAGAACCAGCAGAAACCTCTTATCTTTACTTCTTGACAGGAGACGACGGTATGATGTATTATAGTTATACAGAGGCGGAGCATATTCAGAATATTCACAGTCATTGCCAAAACCTCTGTAATGTAGCATTATGACGAAAAGAAAGAAAAAAGTTAATCTTGAACGGTGGAAGAGTTTTTTACCGTATCTTGTTGCTGGGGTGATTACCTTAGCACTAGTAACGATTGGCTCATTAGACAAGCGCAATTCAGAGGTAAGTTTAAGCTTATCTAGTTTTGCAGCCAATAATTATGACGTATCTACAGATCAGCTTTCAGAATTATATGTGGTGGCGGACCTATCAGATGCTTTAGGGCTAGCTAGCGCATCAGATGTGGCGTCCAACTATATCATTACTAACACAATGTATGATTCCGGTCAGACTTCTGCTGGTAAATTAGAAAAACCGAATATAACCAACATCACGGCTTCGCGTGGCGTAATAGAATATACCGTGGCGGAAGGCGAGGACGTAAATACGATTGCTAGCAAATATAACGTTTCTGCCAATGATATTCGTTGGTCTAACAACTTAAAAACCACCGATGTATCGGCAGGTACGGTGCTATACATACCTAGCACGTCCGGCATAGTGTATACGGTGAAATCTGGTGATACGGTGGAAAGTATCGCTGAAAAATACGGTTCAAACGCAGCAGAAATTATTGCCCTTAACGACCTAGAGGTGTCTGGAATATCGGAAGGAATTCGGATTGTAGTGAAGGGTGGCTCGTTACCAGAAAAGGAGAGGCCAGAATATGTGGCGCCAGTAGTTGTGGCAGCCCGCCCAACCACCACCTATACTTATACCTATCTTGGAAATACTTCCCAGCGCGAAAATATAGAAGTGGTAGGTTACTTCTATGGCTTAGGTGGCCCTTATGGGGCTGGGCAGTGTACACAGTGGGCATGGTATAAGCGCCAGGATTTGCCGAATATGTTAGGTAATGCTAATACCTGGGCACGCAATGCGGCGGCCTATGGTTATTTGGTAGACCGTACACCAGCAGCTGGCGCAGTGATTCAGAGCACTTCTGGCTGGTATGGCCACGTAGGATATGTGGAAGCAGTTAATCCGGATGGTTCTATCGTGGTAACGGAAATGAACTATGGTATTCCATACCGCGTAATTCGCTCCACTTTCCCAGCCAGTATCGTAGGAAACTTTAATTATATTCACTAAAATTCAATAGTTTTGGTGCGAGATTTGGCACCACGAGTGATTTTGATGCTAGTTTTTGGAATACCAAAATACTTAGCTAAAATTTTGATGAGCGCCGTATTGGCTTCGCCATCGTGTGGCTTGGCACGGAGGTATATAGTTAGCTCGCCAGGAGCAGTTTCTACAACCTTTTCTTGTGAAGTGCCGGGTTTTACGGTGATTAGATATTTTGCCATAATTTATAGAGTTTGTAGCCAGCCTGAAAGCTTAGCGGCACCTTCCTTAGTGCGTGCCTTGTGGCCAGACATATTAAAACCATCACCTTTAAAAGTGGCGGTAGGGAACTTGGATTGCAACTTGGCATAAGTGCCGGAATTGCCAGAACCTTCGTGGGTATTAAATGGAATAATGGTTTTGCCAGTAAGATCATGATTTTCTAGAAAAGTATAGCAAACCATTGGCAAATCACCCCACCAAATAGGATAACCAAGATAAATTGTATCGTAATCTTTCAAATCTATATCGCCAAGATATTCTGGGCAAGCATTGTTTTTAAGCTCCTCGGTAGCCTGATTTACACAGTCCATGTAATTTTTAGGATAGGGAACTTTTGGTTTAATTTTGAATTCATTAGCACCGGTTTGCTTGATAATTTCTTTAGCTAAAAGTTCGGTATTGCCAACTTCTACTTCACCGACACCGTAATTTTCATCTGGGCGGGAATAATAAACAACTATACTTTTCATATCTTTATTTTAATGAATTTGGGGAGAGCGGTCAAGAAAGGCGAATATGGTATAATTTAGGTATATGCCTAAATTTAAATTGGTGTCAAAATATCAGCCCACTGGCGATCAGCCTTCAGCGATAAAACAGCTGACGGATGGTATTTTGGCGGGCACGCACGAGCAGACGTTGCTAGGTGTGACTGGCTCCGGTAAGACGTTTACGATGGCGAATATTATTCAAAACGTGCAAAAGCCGACGTTAATTTTGGCACATAATAAAACTTTAGCCGCACAGTTGTATTCGGAATTTCGCGAGTTTTTCCCTGAAAATGAAGTGCATTATTTTGTGAGTTACTTTGATTACTATCAGCCGGAAGCCTATATTGCATCTACCGATACTTATATCGAGAAGGATTCGGCGATTAATGACGAGATAGATAGACTAAGACATGGTGCGACGGAAGCGTTGCTGACACGGCGGGATGTAATTGTGGTTTCTTCGGTATCCTGTATTTATGGCATTGGTTCACCGATGCATTATTTGGAAATGTCGTTGCCGATGTGGCGAACCAAAGATGGTTGGCGCAGGGCATCAGATGATTTCTCTTCGGAGACGCTTGGCTCGGCCCGTCGTCACGGGCGAGCCGGCGCTCCCCCGCTCCTCGTTAGTCGCGGAAGCTCCTTAGAGAAAATATCTGATGCTAGCATTAACCAATTGGAGTTCATCCGACAACTTGTCTCTATGCAATATCATAGAAACGACCTAGCATTTGAACGTGGGAACTTCCGGGTAATGGGCGATACGATAGATTTGTATCCGGCTAATGGGGAATATGCCTATAGGTTTGAATTTGGCTTTGACGATTTGGAAGAAGTAAAAATCGTAGATCCGCTAACTTTTGAGGTGCGCGAGAAACCGGATCATATCCATATCTTCCCAAACACCCATTATGCTACACCAATGGATCAGCTGGAGCAAGCATTGGTGACAATTCGTGCAGAGTTTGACGATAGATTAAAATATTTTGAAAAGCACCAAAAATATTTGGAAGCGCAGAGATTATCGCAGCGCACTAAGTACGATCTAGAGATGCTAAAAGAAACCGGATTCGTGAAGGGAATTGAGAACTATTCGCGCCACCTAGATGGGCGCCGTGCAGGCGAGCCGCCAGCCACACTACTAGATTTCTTCCCGGAAGATTTCTTACTGATAGTGGATGAAAGCCACATGACTTTGCCACAGGTGCGTGGGATGTACAACGGCGACCACGCGCGAAAATTAAATTTGGTGGATTACGGGTTCCGTTTACCTTCTGCTCTAGATAATAGGCCACTGACTTATGGCGAGTTCCAGGCACGCATTAATCAGGCTATATATGTATCGGCTACACCGGGAGAATACGAGTTAGAAGTATCCCCAGCGCCGGCCGAACAAGTGATCCGCCCCACGGGCCTACTAGACCCAGAAATAGAAGTACGTTCGTCCGACGGACAAATAGACGATTTGATGGAAGAAATAGACCAGCGCATTGCCAAAGGCCAACGTACTTTGATTACCACTCTCACCAAGCGAATGGCAGAAGATTTAACAGACCACCTAAAAGAGCGGGGCGTAAAGACTGCCTACATTCATTCCGATATAGACACGCTGGAGCGTGGTGATATTTTGCGTGATTTACGCGCTGGGGTGTATGATGTGCTGGTAGGGATTAATTTACTGCGCGAAGGGCTGGATTTACCAGAAGTGTCGCTAGTTGCAATACTAGACGCGGATAAGGAAGGGTTCCTAAGAAGCGAGTCTGCTCTAATCCAGACAATAGGCCGAGCGGCACGCCACGAAGAAGGCAAGGTAATAATGTATGCAAACTTTATTACCGAGAGTATGGAAAAAGCTATTACTGAGACTAACCGGCGGCGCGAAATCCAACAAGAGTATAATGAAAAACATCATATTACGCCACATTCTGTGCAAAAGGAGATTTCGGCGGGCTTACGCGCGATTATTCCAGAAAAAGAGAAGGAAAATAAGCTAGATATTAAACGCATACCAAAGGATGAGTTGCCGGCATTAATTAAGCAATTATCTTCCGAAATGCAACTCGCCGCGGCAAACTTAGAGTTTGAGCGCGCCGCAACATTACGCGACGAAGTAGAGCGTATTAAAGAATTTATGGATGGGAAGAAGTGAAAAAAGAAAGCTCCGAACCTGCGCATTACAGCGCTGCCTGCAAGCTTTCGCTAGTTTCATAATAACATAGACACTAAATAATTACAACAATTTTCTTATCTTTTGAAATAAGAAGAAGGTTTTTGATACCTTTGGTAGTAACGCTGCTGTGATATCTTAATTCGTTTTTTATTTTTGCAATATGCATTTTGGAGAATCTCGCATCAACTATAATATTTTTAGACTGTTGAATTGCGGAATGCAATAAATGTTGAATATTATATTTGCCAGTGCCGGTAGGAGTCTTTAACTCCCAACGCAAATTATTAATTAGAAAATCTGGTGTTCTCTGATTACTGCGTGGGATAAATTTTATATCTGCTTTAAAATATCCTGCCAAAATATATGCAGCCGATATTTCTCTAGTAGTGGGTCTAGGGTAAATATTCTCCGGTATCACGATATTATATTTTGCTTTCATAATAGCACACTAGCATATAGAGGTGGGGAATTCAACCCCCCCACCGGTAGCTTACGCTTAGCTTTATTTCGTTTAGGGTTATTTATTTTAAATCAGCGAGCAACACAGCGTATAGACCACCCGTAGTATCTGCCGTAGCCACGGGCTGGATAGATTTCATTATTGCCGTTAAAAGCCAGACTGTAAGCGCTGGTACTGCTGCTAACCGTACTAGACCAGTAGAAGCCGTAGGCGCGGGGACTGTCTAGGAGGCCGCCACCTATAAAGCCAGGCCGCACAAAGTAGTAAGGATTAGAACGTAATTTGTTAAAACCACCCGTCGTGTAACCTACAGAATCGTTACCGGCAGATACTTTAGCAGTTATTTCAGCTTGATATAACATCCTACCAAATTCATTGTTAACGTTATCTGTTTGAGAAGCATTAGGAAGACGCCAACCTTTAGGACAAATAGAGTTAGAGGCGATTTCCCCTACTGTACTGCCTATATTAGTAGAATTATTGGAAGCTATAGCTGCAGTCCAGTTATAGTAGTTACCGGCAAAGTAACGTTTACACTCATCTTCTGTATGACTAGCGTTTTTGCAAGCTTGTAGTGAATTATATCTTGTATCATTGCTAGTAGTGTTAGATGCGTAGTAATATGTATCGCCGCCTTCGGCCGAATATGGTGTGGTGTAGTTATTGACTGGCCAAGCAGATGGTTTAACGGAAGTACCAGAAATGTAGTAGTTAGAAGTAATGGCAGTAGAGGCTGGAGTCCAAGTCCAGACATCATCTTGTTCTGTATAACCAACTGAGTAGATACCACTACCAGATGCGGTGGTACTGATATCTGTGTTTTCTGATGTTAGTGCCGCTACGTTCGTACCGCCGATGTCTAGATCTAGATTGCTAGTCATCCAACAATGTCCATCTTTTAGCTTAGCTACCCAGTAAAGGTTGTTATCCCTAATATCTACTAACTGTGTAGCGGTACTTTCTCCATCTCCGGATACGGAGCTGCATATATCTGCTGTCATATCCTGCATGGCGAAATAGTATTTGTTATCTTCATCTCGGTAGATTGGCTGTATGCCATGTGAAGCAAATGCTGATTCTAGATTATTAAGTGTTGGTTTATTATTGTTTGGATGCACTAGCATATATTTCACTTGTCCATTGTATGTACCAGCATGTTGGTTAGAAGTGGTGTAGATGGCATAGGTAGTAGTAAAGGAGGAACCTTCATCCATATCGGTAGTACCAGAAGGCCTAGAAGCTACTCTAGTCCAGTATTGTGGTACTAAACCATAAGTATTGTCATAAGCTGGTTCTATAACTGCTGGAGTAGGAGAAGGATCATCTGGTATATTATTTAACTTCATAGCCCAATTAGAGATTAATCCACTGGTCGCTAATCCTGTGTCTATACTGTATTCAGGATGTTCTGCGTTAATGAGTTTAGTATTGCCATCTTCGTTGTTGCTATAGCCAGCAGCATATACACTATACCCATTACCGTCATTACATAGTGTAGTAATAGTAGTCTTACCTACATCACTATGATAGGTACCATTAGTGATCTCTTTAGTATGTGCACTATCTACTATACTAGATAATGTACAAGAAACAGAAAGAGAGAATTGTATTTGATCTACACCAGAACTAGAACCTGTGGCAGAACTATGAAATGATAAATGAGATAAAACAATACTAGAAACAATAAGAAGAGGAACAGAGACTAACAATACATTACGGAAAGCATAGTAGAAGAAATCTATTCTACTACTCATTA
>CAMVDR010000003.1 GCA_947166295.1 uncultured Candidatus Saccharibacteria bacterium
AAAACGGCCCTAAAAACGCCTATAAAAACGTCATTACTACTGGTACTTTAGCGGGAAATGACGGTCGCAAGATGAGTAAATCCTTAGGTAACTACACCGACCCAAATATCTTAATGGATCAATACTCCGCCGATAGCCTCCGCTTCTTGCTACTTAGCTCCCCAGTTCTTTCTGGCGAAGACTTCGCCTTACTTGATAAAGACGTTTCCGACGTCAACCGCAAGCTCGCTATGATTTGGAATGTTTATGACTTCTTTACGACCTACGCCGAGATTGATAATATTGACAGTGACAAGCTAGAAGAGATGCTAGAAAATACTCTTTCGAGGAGCATATTTGGCGACGGGCCAAATACGGAGCGACCGAAGCCCGTAACGACGGAACAACGAAGTGAGAGAGAACCAAGCTTGCTTGGTTCTCCGAGCGAGGCAGTTCTGTCTCGTGAAGTACAGACGGGCCTGAGGGAGCGTTCCGAGAAAGACGTATTTTTAACATTAAATCCTTTGGATCAATGGATTGTCTCCCGCATCTACCAGCTCAGAAACGACATCACCGCCGGTATGGAAGAATATAATATCCCTAAAGCGCTAGAAAATGTTCTCCCATTTATTGACGATCTTTCCAACTGGTTCGTCCGCCGCTCTCGCCGTCGCTTCAGCAAAAACGACAACGCAGCCGACAAAACCTCTGCCTACGCTACCCTCTATTATGTTTTAGTTTATCTTAGCAAAATTTTAGCACCATTTACCCCGTTCTTAGCTGACGAGCTATACCAGAAAATGACCGGTAGTACCGAATCTGTTCATTTATTAGATTGGCCTGTGGCTGGAGAAATCGACGAAGATGTATTAGCCAAGATGGCTCGCACGCGCCAGATTATCACCGATGCCTTAGCTCTTCGTATGCAAAAATCCGAGACCGAGCAACAAATCAAAATCCGACAGCCCCTCGCCAAACTTGTATACGACGGTGAAAAATTGCCAGAATTCTACGAACAGATTATTGCCGACGAAGTGAACGTAAAGAAAGTTGAAAATGGCCCAGAGCTAACATTGGACAAAACCCTTACGGAAGAGCTAAAGAGGGAAGGCTACGCTCGCGATCTCATCCGTGCTGTTCAAGCCGCCCGCAAGCACGCCGGTCTCCAGGTGGACGATCAAATTAAATTGTCGCTATCTATAGATTTACCAGAAGGCTACGAAGATTTGATAAAGTTTGAAGTCAATGCTACCGAAACAACTAAAAATCAAAACTACTCCTACGATGAAATCGCCAAGCTAAACGGCGAAAACATCACGATTACCCTAGAGAAGGTTTAAAAGCCTAATAATAGCAAGGTAAGTAGCAGAAACTTAGCTTCTCAAAAAATCTCAAAACTCTATTTTTGAAGCATTTGAAATCGCCCATATAATTTTTACAACTCCACGGCTTGAAAACCTGGAAAGTTCCAGGTCGAAAGCCGCCTGGTGTTGTTAAAAATTATCTTGGCGCGCATTTCAATCGCCGAGAAAAATGCGAGTTTTGAGGTTTTTTATAAGATATGTTTTAGCAAGGCTCATTTAAGTTTTTGTATATTTTTACCCCTGTTAACTTGACAAATCACCATATTTTAAGCATAAATACTATTGACAAAATCACACATGTGTGCTATACTCAAAACAAGTTAGAAAACAAAACAAAAATTCTAACAAATCACAACTAAACAAAAATAAAAACAAAGGAAAACAAAATGACAACACAAACCATCCAACTACCAACCAAAGTAATAGATTCGGATTGGAAAGACGACATAGATTATCAACCATTTGAAGACGAAGGTACGTATATCTCGCCAAGCAACGTTACAAAGGAAACTATAGCTAAAATCAAAAAATCTTCCATCAAATTATCTATAGATGGTTTATGGAATTGGAAAGGAGAAAAAGACAAAGAAGTCGCCGCCTAAAATAATGCGACGATTAAAATAAAAAGTCACAAGTTTTCCAAGAGAAAGGATAAACCCATGTAAGACAAAATCATTAAACATTAATCAAAGAAAGGAATTTGCCTATAAGATAGACGCCAGTTATTTAAAAATCAAAATTTGTTTTACGGTGCCATTACGATCCTAAACACCGCAAGGGAACCATAAATTACGCTAAAAACCGAACATTGTGTTCGGTTTTTAGTTTTCTCCAATTTTCTCAATGTTTGACCTTAAAAAAAGGTTATGTTAAACTAAAACCAGAAAGGTCAACATTATTAAATAAAATTAAAATATGGACAACTATCTTATTGATCGGGAAACCTTGGGCCAGTTTGTCGATGAACTCATGAAACAAAAACCTTTACCCGCGAGTACGGCAGAGGAGTTAAGTGCCCTCAGAGAACAAAGTATTAAATCTCTCGACGATAAGATTGGCATGGCGATTTTTGGCAGTCTAACCACTCCACAACTTGAAGAATTCAACCAAATTCTTGATCGCGGCGAAGAATCCCCTGAAGTCTTTCAAAACTTCTTTCAAAATGCCGGCCTAGATTTGCAAAAAACCATTGGCGATACTATGACCGCCTTCGGCAAACAATTTTTAGGAGGTCAAAATGCCTAGCCCAGAATCTCCAACCTTTAATGCTACCCCAGCAACTAACGGGGAATTGGCTGGCGAAACCCCTCGTCAAACTTACGAGATTCGCGGCGAAACTACTTTGAAAGCAGAGCATGAACAGCGCGAAAAAGAATTACTTGAAGAGCGCGCCAGGATCATGGACAGACTCCAAGTTCTCAATGCCGAAATAGCTAAGTCGAAGCAAAAACTAGGCATCCAAAATATATCCGAGCAAAGCCAGAATCCTGTAACCCTAGAAGGATCAGGGGAGCCAGAAAACTCTCCGGCAGAAATGGGAACGCCAGTTGCCCCAATGGCTCCAGGAAATCCAACAGGCCCAGAAATTGCGAGGACGCAACCTATCTCTACTGGGCCAGAGAGTGAACCTGTTCAAGATACAACCGGTAATGCTAACCCCGCTACTGGCGAAACCGGCGCTAACAATCCAGAAACTCAGCCGTCTCCCGAAGACATCCAAAATACCATTAATAAAACCAAAAAGAATAAAGGCTTCAAAAAAGTTATTATTGCTGCGGCAGCCGTAGCCATGGCTGGTATTATAGCTGCTGGCGCCTGGCTTGGGATAAATGCATTTAATAAGAACAATAAATCAAATAATAATCCAGACCGTTCAGGCGTTACGGATGTAGCGGATGTTGGTTCTGCAGTTGGCGAGTCTCATGAGACTGAAGGAATTTATGATGGTTATGGTGAAAAGGGCATGTGGTTATCTGAAAATAAAGGTGGTTCATACGATTTTGCCTCTGCTAAAGAAGTTGCCGAGGTTTGCGATAACGACGAATGCGAGATGATTAAATACACCGCCCGCAATCAGGTAGAAAGTTATGCAGACTACCTGGCCAATCTCCCAGAAGAGCTCCAGCCGGAAGGCTTTAAAGGCCTCACAATATTGGAAACCGAGAAAAAACTCGAAAGCTTATCAGACGAAGAGTTCGAAGCGGTCAAACAAGTTTTCGATATCACCATAGATGGAGCATATACTCGCAGAGTCACAATCAATGGTGAACAAAACAACGCCTACATGAGATTAAAAGACTCCAATAAGGGTGCTACTCATGGCAATATGGAACTAGTTGCTTGTACTACCAATGAGAATAACCTTGAAGTTACTCAACTATATTGGGTAGATAAGGATGGCAAGGAAATCGGTACAATGAACGTGAAAATGACACCAGTATATGACGGTAATGGCAATATTACAGGCTTTAGAGGTTGCAATCAGGTTGTTGGAGTCAAGACGAGCGTCTATAACGGACTTACCAAAATTACCGAAAACCCACCAACTACGCCTCCTACCGACTCATCAGAAACTCCTACTCCTACTCCAGAGCCAACTCCAACACCGAATACGCCAGAAGAACCACCAACACCAAAGAACCAACAAGAAGCCGATATAAACTCTGGCGCAAAACAAGGCATTGTAACTCCAGAAGAACAGAAACGTGAGATTACTAAGGAGCCTGTGGCCGATCAAGACCATGAATACAATCAAGATTCAAATACTTATTACTACATGCCGGCCGAAATAGCCTCCCAGATTGGTTACGATGTAGTTGATAATGGTACATATACCGTTACCGTTGAAGCTACCAAAGATACCGACGAAGCCAACAACTTTGATGCTGGTGCTTCCATCGGTACCGGTGAAACTACCAGCGACGATAAGAGCGCGGATGGGAGTGGAAATACGATTCAAGAAAACCTAGATAGCGCAACGGGCAATCAAGAGGCAAATCCCTCAGGTGATTATGGTCAAGGTTTTTAACATTAATAACATAGAATAAGGAGAACTATGAAACGATTTTTCAGAAACACGAGCGGGGCAATTGCCGCAGTGGCTCTGGCGCTCACTGGCATAAGCGCTGCAAACGCTTGGGGGCCAGAGCGAGCCACCTTCACGATGGAGAAACCTGCATCGTATGTCACCTTTAACTCGATTACAGACAATCAAAGTAGCGAGTCTATTGGTCTTGGCGATGAGCGAAACTTCGTACGTGTTCGTAAGGCCGGAGAAACGACCTTCAGAGATCAAGTCGAAATATCCGATGCGGACGCTAAAAACGGCCAAGAGTTCGAAGTATATGTATTTTATCACAACAATGCCGCTTCGAACTATAAGCTAGTCGCCGAGAATACCAAGGTTTTTGCCTATTTCCCGGGCATTATCTCGGGTAATTCTACCGCTGAAACTGGCGCAAAAATTTCGGCCTCCAATGCTAACCCAACTAGCGTTTGGGATGAAGCTGATTTTATCAATCAATCAAACGTGGGTGTACGTCTAAGATACGTAGAAGATTCCGCAACAATTTATTGGAACGGCGGAAAGACTACAGCTAAAATTGGCGAAGATATGTTTACTACAGGCGCGCTAATCGGCTATTGCACCGAGGGCGAAACAAACTGCACTCTAGACGGCGAAGTCCCTGGCTGCGCTGAATACTCTGGCTATATTATTTATAAAGTCAAAGTTGAACAAGCTTCAATTTATCTTTCAAAGATGGCATCAACCGATGGCGTTAATTATTACGATAATGTCACCGCCAATGTTGGCGATACAATCCATTACAAAGTTGTCGCAAAAAATTTAGGAAGTATTGCTACTACTAAAATAGCCATTAAAGATCAACTAGCCACTGGGCTAGAGGCAACAACAGAAGCCATATTTAAAGATACTGCAACTAGTGGATCTATAAAAACTGAAGCCTTGTCGAGTGATTTCTTTACGCCAATTGGCGCTCAAGCTTACCAATTGAGTGTGGGCGGAGAAGGTTGGTATATTGAATATGACGCTAAAATCACTGACGAAATATTTGAAGGAAAAACTTGTGGGGTTGCAAGAGCAATAAACTCGGTATATATGGACTATGCGCTAGAAGATGGCGGTTATGGTACGCTTGGGAACCAGGCAGCAGTTCTAGTTTCTGCTCCTTGTGAAGAGCCCACTCCGGAAGACTGCACCACTAACCCAAACCTTCCAGGTTGCCAAAATCCCGAGAAGAACTGTAAAACCAATCCCGAAATGGAAGGTTGCCAAGAGCTCCCCAACACCGGCCCGCTCGAAATCGTGCTAGCCATCGTAATTATTACCGGCATTGGTGGCGGCGGTTACTACCTCTATCGCACACAGAAGACTTTAAAGACTGTCGAAAAGTCCGTATCTGGAAAAGAGGTTAAAGGAGATACTCCAGAGGATACCTCTTCCCAAAAACCAAATGATATGGTATAATAGACGAAGTTAAAAAAGGATTAATATGAAGAAAGCAGTTATCCTCGTAGGCGGGAAGCAATATCTCGTCGAGGAAAAAGAGACCCTACGGGTGGACCTCCTCCCGGAAGGCACCAAAGAGCTCGAAACTGACGCTTTGCTTCTTATTGACGGCGATAAGACCACGGTTGGCACCCCGACAGTAAAAGGCGTGAAAGTTTCAGCAAAAGTAGTTACGCCAATGGTAAAGGGTGACAAGGTTCGCGTTATCCGCTACAAAGCCAAAAAACGCGTTCATAAAGAAACTGGCCACCGCCAGAAATACACCGAAATCGAAATCACTAAAATCGGTTAAACTTTAAAAGACGGGTGACGCCTGGAGGGGGACCCCCAAAATGTTTGCGCACGCAAAATTTTGGGGGAGGAAAGGCGGCAGGACCCGTCTTTTTTGTGTTTAGCCAAATATGTGGTATAATCTTAAGTATTATGAGTGCGAAGGTAATCTGTGTGACAAATCAAAAGGGCGGCGTGGGCAAAACCACCACCGCAGTAAATCTCAGCTATTATCTCGCCAAAGACAAGAAAAAGACTCTCCTAGTGGATTTCGACCCTCAAGGCAATGCTACTTCTGGCCTCGGTATTGAAAAGACAGACAAAGACACTCTCGGCGCCACCATGACAGAGGTCATCCTCGGCGCGGCCGGCATGGCAGAAGCCATCCGCCCCACCAAGTATAAAAATTTTGATATCGCACCAGCCACACCAGAGCTCGCCAATGCCGAAGTAGAAATCACCAGCCAGCAGAAAAAATTTGTTCGCCTGCGCGACGCCATCCGTACTATAGCAGAGAATTACGACTATGTCATCATCGATCTTCCGCCGTCCCTATCGCTCCTCACCGTTAATGGAATGATCGCATCTAACTATCTACTCCTCCCGGTCCAAACCGAATTTTATGCTCTAGAAGGCGTAGCCCAGTTACTAGAGAGCATGAAATTAGTCATGAAACAAGCTAACCCGCACCTGAAATTACTCGGCGTACTTGCCACCATGTACGATAAACGTACCAGTCTCTCTTCTCAAGTTTACGACGAAATCAAAAAATACTTCAAGCAGCTTACTTTTAGCACCACCATCCCTCGCAATGTCCGTGTGGCAGAAGCCCCCTCTCACGGCGTGCCAGTCGGCGCATACGATAAGTTTAGTAAAGGCGCCAAAGCCTACAAAGAATTCACCAAAGAAGTATTAGAAAGGACAAAATAAACATGGCCAAAGGTTTAGGTAGAGGATTTGAAAGCCTTATCCCCACCGAATTAATAGACGAAGAATTTGATATCACCGCCGCTGAAGATAAAAAGGGTAGCGAATTGAAAGAACTTAAACTTACCGACATCATCCGGGATGAAGATCAGCCTCGTCACGAGTTTAGCCAGGAAGCTATCGAAGCTCTTGCCGCTTCTATCAAAGAGCATGGCGTGCTCCAGCCCATCGTCGTCACCAAAGAAGACGGCAAATACAAAATCGTCGCCGGCGAACGCCGCTGGCGCGCATCTAAAATCGCCGGCCTAGATAAAATCCCGGCCATCATCCGCACTCTAGATAGCCAAAACCGCCTAGAGCTTTCCATTATCGAAAACGCCCAGCGTGAGGATCTCAATGCCATAGAACTCGCTACGGCCTACGCCAAGCTCAAAACTCAGTTCAATCTTTCTTCCAAAGATATTGCCGCCAAAGTAGGGAAGAGCGAAGCCTCCGTGCAAAACACTATGCGCCTGCTTAATCTTCCAGATGACGTTAAGAAAATCATGGTAAAAGAGAAATTATCCGAAGGCGTGATGCGCCCGCTTGTCTCCGCTGACGAAAAGACAGTAAAGAAAGTCTTACCGAAAATCGTTGAAGAAGGCTGGACTGCCCGCAAGGTAGAACGCTACTTCGCTGAGAATAAGAAAAAATCCAGCACCGCCGCTATCAAGCGCGATGCTTACCGTAAGGAAGAAGATGCTTTAAGCGCCAAGTATAATTCCGTGGCTCGCATCGCTGGCCGCAGTCTCACCTTCCGCTGCAAAACCGAAGATGATCTAAGGGCTCTAATCAAAGCTTTATCTAAATAATTATTTTCCCCGCAAATATTTAACTGTGGAAGCAGGCCCAAAAACCACACCAAACTTATCAGTTACGAATTTTTATAATAATAATTCCTTCGTTCTTACGGGCAACGGTCGCTATTGGTCATCCTCTACGTCAGTTTACAAAGGACAATCTTTATATCTGTTTTTTGACATGGTCCGCGTAGGAACTGCCGACTATTACCCTCGTAATCATGGCTTTTCTATCCGCTGCCTCGCTCGCTAACAAATTCAGCCATAACATCCACCCGCTGGGGGGTTGAAATTCTCCACCCCTTGTGTTAGGGTGGCAATATGAAAAAAAACAAAAGGCAAAATAATTCCTAACGGCGTAATTCTCGAAAAACACGAGTACAAGACGATATTGCTATTTACTGAAATGGGGGCCAATGTAGAGCTAATCCCCAAGAGTAATAAAAAAGGGATTCATACGCCAGATATTATTATGTATGGCTTAAAATGGGAGATGAAAAGCCCAAAAGGAAAGGGCCGCTGGCTTTTAGAGAATACTTTGAAGAAATCAGCAAAACAGTCGTCAAATGTAATAATTGATTTGGACAGGATCAAAATCCATCAGGCAAAATGTTTGCAGGAGTTAGAAAAGCAGTTTTGCAAATCCAAAGGCATACAACGGCTCAAGATTATTACAAAGAACAAGAAAATAGTTGAATTCAAGAAGTGATTCTGATATAATACAACTATCGAGATAGGACTTGCCTCGGAATAGGCGAGTCCTATCTTTTTATGCAATCAATAAGCCTCTCGGGGGTTTATCTAGATCGCCAATCGAAGACTTCTTTTTTATATCCCAGATGCTATAATAAAACTATGAAACCCGCCGAAAAAGAAAAATCCGAACGTCTGAATCGTGCTATCGAGGTGGCTAAGCAGGCTCACAAAGGTCAGCTTCGCAAAACCGGCGAGCCCTACATCATTCATCCTCTAGCTGTGAAAAAAATTCTCGAAGAATGGGGAATGGATGAAGATACTGTGATAGCTGGCATATTGCATGACACCGTAGAAGATACCAGTCTTACTCTAGACGATATCCGCAAAGAATTTGGCGAATCCGTAGCCTTTTTGGTAGACGGCGTTACTAAGCTCTCTACTGCTCGCACCGGCATGCGCGATATTGATACTTATCTCCCCGCCACCAAAGACAACTTCCTTCGCCTGATGATTGCCCTAGGCGACGACATCCGCGTACTTATCATCAAACTCGCAGACCGCTTGCATAATATCCGCACCCTTTCCGCCCTCCCACCAGACAAACAAAAAAAGATCGCTAAAGAAACTCTCGAAATTTTTGCCCCGCTAGCGGACAGGCTTAATATGGGACAACTCCGTGTAGAGCTCGCCGACCTCGCCTTCAAATATGTAAACCCTAAGCGCTTCAATGAGCTAAAGACTTTAATCACCAAGCGCAACAAGTCCGCCGAAAAGTCCCTCCAAAAAATCAAAGCCGAAGTTTCTTCTGCGCTAAAAAAAGAAAAAATTGAGTTCGATATCTCTGGTCGTGTGAAGTCAGTTTACTCCCTTCACAAAAAGCTCGCCAAGCACAATCAAAACATCAATGAGATTTACGATCTTACTGCGCTTCGTATCATTGTGGATGATATTACGGATTGTTATCTGGCGCTTGGCGTAATCCACTCTCTTTACACTCCTATGAACGGTCGCATCAAGGATTATATTGCTATGCCTAAGCAAAACGGTTATCAATCTCTTCACACCACTGTAATTACCAAAGACAAGCACATTGTAGAATTTCAGATTCGCACTCGCGAAATGCACGAATACGCCGAACGCGGTCTCGCTGCTAGCTTCTACTACAACGAACAGAAATTAACAGAAAACTACAAAAAAGGGAAGATAGAACATTTGCCTACTAATCTTCTTTGGATTACCGAACTCCAGATGACCGCCGCCAAACTCCGCGAGGGTAAAAAGGTAGACTTAAAGAAGCTTAAACTAAACCTCTTTGCCGACAAAATCTTTGTCTATACTCCCAAGGGCGATATTATAGATTTGCCCACTGGTGCCTTGCCACTAGATTTTGCTTACCGCCTTCACTCTGAAATTGGCGATCACGTAGTGGGTGTAAAAATCAACGGCAAGATGAGCAACTTGAACAAAAAATTAGAACAGGGTGATATTGTTGAAATCCTCACCTCTAAAAACCAGACACCTAAAACCTCATGGCTAGACCGCATCATCACCTCTCATGCCCGCCAAAAACTTCTCCACCGTCTCAACCGCTCTGATAGACCCGCCCCCGCCGAGCCCAAGAGAAAGCGCAAAACCAGAAATAAATAATTTATTCTATATGAGCTTACCGATATGGGGAGCAAAAATAGTCTGCAATATGATTCGACTTAAGAATGCTATAATGAAAGCATGGGAAACAATATTGAAGAAATTACTGCGATGGCAGGGTCGGATAATGGCAGCCAATTCGAAAAATGGGATAACATCGGTAACGAGGCTCCATTTCCTGGAGATGTGCGTAATGGCTCAAATTCCGAACCAGTCGTTCAGGAAACAGCAAATGAAGATGCGTCCAATGCGGGCGAACGTTGGGAGGATTTTCCAGACGCCCACGAAGGTTTAGATGATAGACCAGATATAGACGGCGTACCTCAAACTATGTGGCGTGGCGAACGATATTATCTGGACAATATTGACGAATTGGGTCATAGAGATCTTTCAACTAAAGGACATGAAACAACGCATAACAGAGACGGAAAAGTTTATACAGCGCGAGATAAAAAATACGCTAGTCTTTACGCCGTAGGCACAGACGGCGTGACGTTCTACGATGAGCCCCTTCCAGTTGAACAAATTCCTATAGGGGTAGTATTTAAAATTAATAATAGCGAAAACCACCTTAAGGCTATTCCGACTGCAGAAAATCCAGACACTTGGGGTCCGTTTGAGGGTAAGTTTAGAGAGTTTATTTCTGAAGAGATCCCTGCCGAAGACTGCGAAGTGGTGGAGATTTACATTATGGATGACTTTGTGGCGAACGATGTTCGGGTCTCTAAACACGGAGAAGGATTTGATAGATACAAAACGGGCGGTCATGTGAGATCAGATTTTCGTAGGCCAATGGAAGTTTATAGGCTAAAAGATCAATCTGAGCTTCCAGGGACTATAGAAAAAGTTAAAAAGAGGATGGCCGAACTTGATGCTGAGCGTAGGAAATAGAAATCCTCACAAAAAAAATAGATTAGTACAATAAGAAATATCCGCACCTTCAGGCACGGATATTTCTTATGGAGCCGATGGCAGGGATCGAACCTGTGACCTGCTCGTTACGAATGAGCTGCTCTACCAACTGAGCTACATCGGCACCCCTTGTCGCATTTACTATTCAGTAAAGCGACAAGCGTGCTAGAAAACTAACACTTCCCAAATTATATCACATTTATGATATAATTAGAACAACTAAGGAGAAAACTATGTCTAAGGTGGAAGTCGTTAAACGCCCGATAGAAAAAATCAGCTGGAGCCTCAAGAAATCCGCATGGTCTGCAGCTATTGAGTCCATCGTTATTATGGTTTTTGGCATCCTACTGGTGGCTTGGCCAGATGTCACTATCATCGTGGCGGCTAATATCCTAGGCGCAATCTTCATCATTAGCGGAATTTATCAAATCATTAATTATTTTGTCGTTAAAGGCCAGAATGACTTTTTCAACAACGGGCTTTTATCTGGTACTGTAGCTCTCCTTGTAGGCATCGCTGCTATTGTTATTGGCGAAGACATCGCTGGTATTTTCCGTATTATCATCGGTATCTGGATGATTTACGAATCATTAGTTCGCGTCAACACCGCCATTAAACTTCACTCTACCGGAATCAAGGTCTGGAGCTATATCCTAATCATCGCGCTAGTTATGCTTGCGTTAGGCATATTTGTCACCTTTAATACTGGCGCCGTAGTGCAACTTATTGGCTGGATGATGATTATTACTGGTATCATCGGTATTATTGGCGATGCCATGTTTATTCAACAAGTTAACACTGTAGTAGAAAAACTTACCAAATAACCATGAAAACTTTCAAAGAAGATTTTGTTAAAATATATCGTACTGAACGCGGCATTTTGATCTTAATGATTATTAATCTATTACTGGCTATTGCACTACTAGTTTTTTCTTTAATTAATCTTAACCCCAATAGTGCCGTAGTAAAGGTTGGATATGGTGATATTGGGGGGTATCGTGATGGTTCTTGGGCAGATATGCTCGCTTTTCCGCTTTTAGCTATCGTCTTTGGTATATTGCATAATCTGCTTGCCTTAAGGATTTTTCATAAACGTGGCGGTGGTATGACCAAGTTTTTTCTTATTACTACCACAGCTTTAATCGCTGGCACTGGTCTAGTGCTGATTCGCTTACTTGGAGAAGGTTAATTAATGCGTAAAAATCTAGAAATACCACAGGGTAAACGCACTAAACTCTATCGTTTTCTAGAGATTTTACCAGGTGCCCTCTCTTACGGTGCAATAATTTTATTATTCATTTTGTCATGGGTAGACCCTGTGCTAGGCTCAATTTATTTATTCATCCTAATTGCTAGCACCTTAGTCAAGGCTGTAGGCATTGCCTATCGCACCATCCAGGGCTACGAAGTTATCAAGCGCGCAGGTAGGGTAGATTGGCGTAAACGCGTAGAAGATCTTGCTACTCCGCACGATGCTTATGAGCGTCTCTGCGACGATAGCAACAAAAGTTATCATTTTGAAGAGCATCTAGAAAACCTAAAGATGATGACTGCTATGGGTAAGGAATATCCGAACCCTAACAAAATTTATCACGTAGTAATCATGACCGCCTACAACGAAGGCGAGGAGGTCCTTGGTCCATCTATTGAAGCCGTCAAAGACACCACTTTTCCCAATGACCATATCATTTTTACTTTAGCTTACGAAGCTAGGGGTGGGGAAGAAATAGAGCAAACCGCCATGCGCCTCAAGGCTAAATATAAAGATACTTTCCGTGAGTTTATGCTGGTAAAACATCCAGATAATTTGCCGGGCGAAGTCATTGGTAAAGGTCCCAACCTCACCTATGCCGGCAAAGCAGTTGCTAAGTATGTGGAGGCCAAGCATTTGCCAATAGAAAACATCATAGTTACTTCACTAGATAGCGATAATCATATGGCGCCTAAATATCTAGACTCCGTCGCTTATGAATTCATCACTCATCCCAACCGTCAGCGTCTCAGCTATCAGCCAGTATCATTATTTATGAATAATATTTGGGATGCTCCGGCACCATCTCGCGTAATTGCAGTATCTAATTCTTTCTTCAATGTGATTTCTACTATGCGGCCGCACGTTTTGCGCAACTTTGCTTCACATTCGCAGCCTCTACAAGCCTTAGAAGCTATGGATTTCTGGAGCAAGCGCACTATCGTAGAGGATGGCCACCAATATTGGCGCAGTCTATTCTTCTTTTCTGGAGATTACTCTGTGCTTCCTATCCGTATACCTATTTACCAGGACGCCGTCATAGACGATAGCCTCTGGAAAACAATCAAGGCTCAATTTATCCAAGTGCGCCGCTGGGATTACGGTGCCAGTGACGTAGCCTATGTAGGTTCTAAGCTGTTTGTCAAAAAAGAACAACGCCTCATGCCATTTTGGCAACTTTTCCCTAAATTTTGGCGCTTGTTAGACGGCCACGTTACTTTAGCAATCATGGCACCTATTGTTGCCTTTGGTGGCTGGGTACCTATGATTATGAACTTATCTGCTCATACTATGGTAGGGTATAATCTTCCAAATATCGTAAGCGTGGTAGAGACCTTTGCAGCTGCCGGGCTTATTGTTACCGTGCTAATTTCTTTCCGTATGTTGCCAAAACGCCCCGCTAAGTATCGTAAGAGCCGCAATATTTCTATGCTCTTGCAGTGGATCTTGATGCCAGTTACTTCCATTCTTTATCAATCTATCGCCGCGTTTTATTCGCAGACCCGACTCATGTTGGGTCTCTACATGGAAAAGTTCGACGTCACCAAGAAAGTCGTCAAAAAATAAGTTGTACATATTCTGTACAGAATAGAGAATTATAGTCCTTATTTTTTTGCTTGTTTTTCTGCTGGCATGATATAATAAAAATGCATCATTTAATTATCTGAGTTTAAGCTAGAACTTTTTAATATATATGCGTATTCTACGTGAGCGAAGAAACGGCGCCGCAAGGTATCGATTCGTTTACGTAGTTAATTCTAGCGCAGATGATTAGATGATGCACCCCTTGCGGTGCCATTTTTGTTAATCCCCATTAATATAGTGGCACCACACGGGGGAGTAGTAGTAATCATATATATAAGCGAGGTAGAAGATGGGCCACAAAGTAAAACAATCATTAATGAGTAGTAGAATAGACTTCTTCTACTATGCTTTCCGTAATATATTGTTAGTTTCTATTCCTCTTCTTATTGCTTCTAGTATTGTTTTATCTCACTTATCATTTCATAGTTCCGCCACAGGTTCTGGTACAGACCAAATCCAGTTCTCACTTTCTTCTTCTTGCACATTATCTAGTGTAGTAGACGAAGCTCATACCAAAGAAATCAATAATGGTACTTATCATAGTGATGTAGGTAAGACTACCATTACTACACTATGTAATGACGGTAATGGGTATAGTGTATATGCTGCTGGCTATAGCAACAACGAAGATGGCAATACTAAACTCATTAACGCAGAACATCCTGAATACAGTATAGACACAGGATTAGCGACCAGTGGATTAATCTCTAATTGGGCTATGAAGTTAAATAATATACCAGATGATCCTTCTCCTACTCCAGCAGTTATAGAACCAGCTTATAACGATACTTACGGTTTAGTCCCACAATACTGGACTAAAGTAGCAGGAAGAGCTTCCGGTACTACTGATATGGATGAAGGCTCTAGCTTTACTACTACCTATGCCATCTACACTACTTCTAACCAACACGCTGGGACATACAATGGACAAGTGAAATATGTTCTCACTCATCCATCCATCCAACCATACGTATACTATATGCAAGAAGTAGACAAGTGGAAGAATATGATAGCTCTAGAAGAAAGTGTACAGGCCATAGATATGCGGGATGGCAAGAAATACTGGGTAACCAAACTAAAGGATGGGAATATCTGGATGACACAGAATCTAGACTTAGACATAGGCGGCACCAATACAGCCCCACTTAACTCCAATAATACAGATATCAGTACCACCGCATCTGGTAGCGGTATCTACTCAGCTGGCTATACTGAGAAGGATGGCGTCTGGACTTGGAATCCAGTGTCTACTGCTATTACTTCTAACTACTACATTTCTAACACTTCCGTTAAACCATCAGCTTGGCCGACCAACGACGATTATACTACCCCATACTCGGCAGAGGGTGGTGATACTTATTACTACACTTCTAATACTGCTGACAATGATACAAGATATAACTCTCTCCAAGCCTGTAAAAACGCCGGACATACAGAGGATGAGTGTAAACGTTACTTTGCCGGTAACTATTACAACTGGTCTGCCGCTATAGCATCTAATAATTCTACCAACATAGGCGGCACAGTAGGAGAAATCGCCTCTAACTCTATTTGTCCTAAAGGATGGCGTCTACCCAATGCCTCACAAACAGATAACGTTAACAACGAATTTGGTAGGATGTTATATCAAGCTGAAATAACTGCTAAAGTATCTGCCGGTAACGATTCTGTAGGTTACGCAACGGGTGGTTTTAACAAATTACGCTCCGATCCTTACCACTTTGTGCGGTCTGGCTATATCAGTGGCGGTACCCTGAACAATCCCGGCGTCTTCGGCCGCTACTGGTCTAGTACGGTTAGCAGTAGTACCTACGCTTACCGCCTGGGCTTTAATAGTACTGTTATCTACCCAGCCCGTAACGTCAGCAGGTACAACGGGCAGTCTGTACGCTGTGTTGCCAGATAATTTCCCACATTTCTCAAAAATATGATATAATATAAGGGCGGGTGATTAGCTCAGTTGGCTAGAGCGTCTCGTTTACACCGAGAAGGTCGGGGGTTCGAGCCCCTCATCACCCACCAGTAAAACAAACCCCCGTAGGGGTTTAATTTTTTATTCTCAGGACTAATCACCGTTAAATTAATTAAAATATGTAGTCGCCAATCTTATAGCAGTATTGCGATGCTTCCTTTGTCTCTGAATTTCTTTTTCTTTTTCTAAGAACTCAGTCGTCCCTTTGGTCAAATAACTTAGTTCTGTTGTTAAGCGGGCTATTTGATTTTCGTGCCCCTTAACATAGTCATCAATAGTCGGCCTAAAATCTTCTTTCTTTATGGCGTGCGGCGTTTGATAATTATGAGCAGCATCATATATACCCATTATAGAATCAAACACTTCAGCGTCTTGCTTAGCTTCTTCTAGAATGACTTCAGCATTTGCGGTTGCAACGCTCGGAAGTCTTTCGCCGTCATTGGTGAGTCTAATCAGGCCATCTTCGTCTATATGGCCATTGAACATCGTTGCATCCACACCTTGTTCAGCCTGCTCAATTTTATTTGCTAATATATTCCGCATGCCATCAGGGGAAAAATAATTAGGATCACGTCGCGCTGTTTCGGATTCTAGTAACCCTAGTAAATTGAACGTGGCGCTATAATTCTTAAACGTTTCATCTATATCTTTCTGGGCGGCACCATCGCTATTAAGCAAATCATTTAGCTTAGCATACAAGCCATGATGCTCGCGTTGCAGGGAATCGATAATATTGTCGTCGCCATCATTATTACCCATTTCTTCCAAAATAGTCCGTTGACGTTCTATGAAATCTAATTGAGTTCTCTTACGATTGACTTCGCTACTATCGCCATAATGCATTGCCTCTTCAAGCTCTGTTTTTGTATTGAGCACACCATTTTCTAGAATACCACCTAGCCACTCACACTTGCCTTTGTTATCTAGAATACCAATCTTATCAACGTTTCTATATTCTACTCCATCAAAGGTGTAACTATCTTTTTCCGGAACTTCCACTTCGCCCTCTCTAGAAGATCTAACTTCTTCTGCCATCTCTAGCCACGGATTACTTTCTCCCCCAGCATCCTTCTCGTTGCTAGTATTTATTTCTCCGGTATTGTTCAATAAAAATGCCTCACTTTCCATCATATAAACTAATTATAGCACATAACCCATATATTGAGAGATTAGTGAAAATGCTAACACGCCTGTCTTTTACTTAGTATTTTTTCTGTATAGCCCCCACGCCGCAATTGCTCCTACAAAATTACCTGCTGCGCACAATAAAATTGTCCAACTGAAATCTGCTGCTACACCCATCGTGATAACGTTAGCGATGGAATGTTGAAATCCGCAAAAGATAAACAATGGCACGCCCAACAAGATCCCAAGCTTCGTGCCACGCCTATATAGTTCTACCGCTAGATACATAATTATCCCGCACATTACAGACTTTAGGAAAAATTCTAGGCTCATATCCCAGTTCGCCACTTTGGTTTCCGCTACGCTTACGATTGCTGTATCGAATAAGCTGAAAATCACGCCAAACGCATATCCACATATTAAATTTACCACTAAAATTATTATCAAATCCCAAACCTTAATCCTATCTTCTACTAAGAAGCCGCATTTTCCGGTAAAGAGATTAAGCCCTAATACGCACACCCCTAGCAAACCAAAAGCAAACAAAAATGGCCCCAGTGGCTCGCCTATTTTTAATAGTACAAAATCACCTAGCCCTATTAATAAACTTGCTCCGGCAGATAAACGCACTAAGTCTAAATAATACCAAAATTTTTTCATATCACCTCCAATTTATTCAATTATACTAAAAGCTTAATCGTATTCAAAACATAAGCGTTTTTAATATTATAAATTTTTTATGCAACATTTGTCGCATAAAAAATAAAAACCTAAATTGACAATATCATTTTCATGATAAAATTTGCGCAAAAGAAGGAGCGTTTTTTAATGCTTAAAGTTGTAGTTTTTGATAGTGGTTACGGCGGCGAGTTGTTCGCGGACTATTTGCAGGAAAACTTACCAATCCTTCAGGTTGTCCGAGTGATAGATTGGCGACACTCCAATATAATTAACACAAAATATAAAGAAGCACGCAAAAACACCGAAACAGCCCTCCTTCCTTACATAAACAAAGTAGACCTTATTATCTTTGCAAACTGCCTCCTATCTGTTACTAGCCTTAAATATTTTAAACGCAAATATCCTCACCAAAAGTTCGTTGGTATGGAATTTCCCAAGCTAAAAACATCAAGCGAAAGGGAAGCATTAGTCCTCACAACGAGGGCTATCACTAAGACAATCAATTATTATAATTATCTTTTTCGTCTCAAACGCAGGACGAAAACCATAACCCTGGATGCTTGGCTGGATATGATAGATAACGGTGAGCTTGAAAGATGTGAAATTCTTAATACTGTCAAAAACTTCGCCGCTAGGGAAAAAATTATACCAAACGACATTATTCTGGCTTGTACGCATTTTAGTGAAATTAAGCCAGAATTGCGCTCCTGCTTTAGTGGCCGAGTTAAAATCCATGATGGGTTTAGGGACACCCTGCATAAAACTTGCAATGCGTTGCGGCTTCGTGGTGGCGCCGGCAAGAAATAACCGTAAAATGTGACACCTGTTGAATTTTTCCCCTCTATAAACTATAATATACTAGTAAAATATAGAAAGGATAAAGCATGGAAAATCTAGAAAAAATGAGACATACTCTAAGCCACGTGCTTGCTGCCGCGGTACAGGAGCTTTATCCTACAACAACATTTGGCATTGGTCCGGCTATAGATAATGGTTTTTATTATGACATTGATTTCGGTGACACCAAAATTTCCGATACGGACCTATCAAAAATAGAGAAAAAAATGCGTGGTATCATTGCTCGTAAACTGCCGATGACGAAACGCATAGCATCTAAAGAAGAAGCTCTAAACTGGGCACACGAAAATAACCAGACCTATAAAATTGAGCTAATAGAAGATTTACCAGATGGTGAAGAGATTTCTTTTTACGACCTTGGCGATATCTTTACAGATCTTTGCAAAGGTCCACACGCAGAAAATACTTCCGAACTCGGAGCTTTTAAGCTTGTCCGCATCGCTGGCGCCTATTGGCGTGGGGATGAGAAAAGGGAAATGCTCACTCGCATCTATGGTGTAGCATTTGCCACTGAAGAAGAATTGCAAGAGTATCTTAAAAAACAAGAAGAAGCTAAGGCTCGTGATCATCGCAAGCTTGGTAAAGAGCTAGATTTGTTCTGTTTCTCAGATTTAGTCGGTTCGGGCCTACCGTTATTTACTCCGCGTGGCACTGTTTTGCGCGATTTACTTAATGAATTTACTCAGAGTTATCGCTTGAAAAATGGCTATAAAAAAGTTTGTATCCCACACATTGCCAATGTAGACTTATACAAAACTTCCGGCCATTACGAAAAGTTTCCAGAAATGCTACAATTTGTTTCGCAAGAAAGTGGGGATCATCTAGCCATTAAGCCTGTATCTTGTCCGCACCACTCACAGATTTTTGCTAGTTCACCGCGCTCTTATAAAGATTTACCTATCAAATACCTAGAAACCACTATGGTTTACCGTGATGAGCGCAAAGGTGAGTTGGGCGGTCTCTCTCGCGTGCGTGCTATTACCCAGGACGATTCTCATGTTTTCTGTACCGAAGATCAAGTTGGCGATATCTTTGGCGAACTCATCGCGGCCGCGAAAGATTTATATAAGAAAATTGACATGAAACTCAAGCTTCGCCTGTCCTTCCGTGACAACAGTGATGGTTACATCGGTACTCCAGAAATGTGGCAGAAAGCTGAAAATGCTATCCAAGAGATGGCGGATAAATTTGAGATGGATTATTTTATTGGCGAAGGCGAAGCAGCTATGTACGGCCCCAAGATGGACTTTATGGCGGTGGATGCTCTTGGCCGCGAATGGCAGCTTGCCACCGTGCAACTAGACTATGCTATGCCGGTCCGTTTCCATCTAGAATACACCGATGCAGACGGCTCCAAAAAGACGCCTATTATGATTCACTGCGCACTCATTGGCTCAATTGAGCGTTTTATGAGCGTATATCTAGAACACACCGCCGGATGGTTGCCAATGTGGTGCGCGCCTGAGAATGTCCGCATACTTACTGTGAACGATCAAGTTGCAGATTACGTAGGCAAAATCACTGATATTCTAGACCAAACAGAATTATCAAATCCACTATCACATAACAAAATTCGTTACACAGTGGATGATTCTGCTGACTCTCTTGGTAAAAAAATCCGCCGTGCTACCGGCATGAAAATCCCTTGCGTGATTATTGTCGGGCCGAAAGACGTGGAAGGCAACATGGTTTCAGTACGTCTGCGGGATAGGGAAGAGAAGGTTAAACTTGATGAACTTGGGGTTTTTATCAGGGGCTTGTAGTGTTTGAGCGTAATGCTTTTGAGGAGCATATTTTCCGACGGGGAAAATACGGAGTGACCGAGCCCCGTAACGACGGGCGCGAGGGAGCGTTCCGAAAAAGCATTAGCCCAAACACCGCGACTATTGTAATTCTTGGCCCTACTGGCTCTGGTAAAACAGGTGTTTCCATTAAGATTGCTAAAGCCATTGGCGGCGAGATTATTTCTGCCGATAGCCGTGCTATTTATAAAGGCATGGATATTGGCACGGCAAAACCAACCACAGAAGAAATGGATGGAGTTCCTCATTATGGTATAGATATCGTAGAGCCGGGCGAAAGATTCACTGTGGCCGATTGGAAGCAGTATGCTGAAGCAAAAATTGCTGACATTAAAGCGCGCGGCAAAGTCCCGATTATTGCTGGTGGCACTGGACTATACATCGACGCACTTATTTATGACTATCATTTCAAAGGTCCCACTGGCGCCAAAATTGGCGATTTTGAACAAAAAAGTTGTTCAGACAGAACAGAGGTAAAAGGTGATTTTCTAATCATAGGCATCAAATGGCCTACAGAGGTACTGCGGGAGCGCCTTAAGAAACGTATAGACATAATGTTCTCGCCGGAGCTATACGCAGAAACGGAGAAATTAGTTCAAACATATGGTTGGGGCAGCCAAGCCATGAAGAGCGATATTTACGAATATGCGTATAAATATTTAGAAGGTGAACTAACGTTAGACGAAGCAAAAGAACAATGTTTTTATGAAGATTGGCATCTGGCAAAACGTCAAATGACGTGGTTCAAACGTAATAAACAAATAATTTGGCTTAACCTTGAAGAAATTTATCCATTTGTGCTAAAATATATACATAATGAGCAAAGAAACTAACACGCCAACAGAAAAATTATTCGGATCCAAAACTCGCGCTAAGCTTTTGAAACTATTTTTTGAAAATCCAGAAAAAAGTTTTTACGTTCGTGAAATGACCAGGGTGATAGATGAGCAGATTAATTCCGTCCGTAGGGAATTATTAAATCTTGAAGGTATTGGTATTATTAAGAATGAAACCTTTGACAATAAAGTTTATTACTCAGCCAATAGTAAACATCCGTTCTATCGCCCGATGATTGACATTTTTTCTAAAAAAATTGATACAGTTCGCGATAAAGATATTAAAGAAACTACCTGGGAAGGCTATTGTCGCCCAGTTAAGAATTATCTTAAAGGTCTAGTTGTAACTAATCGTTTGCCTGGGCAGGATGGTGTAGACCTTTTAATTATCGGCAACGACAAGACAAAAAAACTTACTCGTTGGGCTGAAGTAGTTGAAAAGAAACAAGGTAAACCACTGAATTATGTTATTATGTCTCCAGATGATTTTTCTTACCGTAAAAATGTTCGTGACCGTTTCGTGATGGAAATCCTAGAAATGGAGATTTCCGAAATTATTGATCCTGAAAAACTAATTAAAGAATAGGAGTAAAGATGTTTGAGATAGAAAGCAAAACCCCAGACGAAATCACTATTATCACCAAGAAGACCACCATCAAATTCAATATTGCCGATGCAATAATTGATGCAGGTCTTGCAGTCGGCAAAATCTCTGGTCCTGGTGAATTTGAAATTGGCGATGCTACTATTCGCGGTATCGCCACTGAAAGCGGCAAGACTATCTACGACGTAGAGGTTGGCGGCGTCCATACTGGCATTATTGGTGGTATAGAAGAAAACCTAGATGACATTGTGGCGGATATTTTGTGCACTTCCTCCGTCCGCGCTATTCGTGAAATCGAACCAAAGCTTATAATTTCTATGGGCAACGTAGACGGCATGGTAGCAGATCTCAAACTTACCGCCCGCACCGAGAAAAAACTCAAAGTTAAAAACTTAGACAGTTTGCCAGCTACCAAAGAAGTGGTGGTTTTGAATTAAAATGAGATTAGACTTTCTCAATGTAGTCATCATACTTTGCATAGTATTAGGCTCTGTAATATTGCATGAGCTTTCACATGGGATTGTCGCCTATTGGCTAGGGGATCATACAGCCAAGGACGCCGGTCGTCTCACCTTTAATCCCATCAAGCACATAGATCCTTATATGTCTATCTTGGTGCCAGTAGTATTATATATACTGGGCGCACCGGTATTTGGTGGAGCTAAGCCGGTGCCAGTAAACTACTACAGGCTCAAATGGCACGAATGGGGTATGGCCTTAGTGGCCGTCGCAGGCCCGTTTACAAACTTTCTTCTAGCTCTTGTGTTTTTCTTAATTGGTCATTTTTCTGGTCTGATCTATGGTACCGGTGGGGAATTATGGCAATTTGTTTTTACAGAAATCATTTATATTAACCTTGGTTTTATGATTTTTAATCTTATACCTATTCCGCCATTGGATGGTTCCAGGGTGCTTTATGCTATTTCTCCAGACGGTTTTCGCGCAGTACTGGCCAATATCGAACGCTACGGCATTATTATTGTCTATCTATTGATCTTTTTCTTTGGCGAGGTTTTTTCGCATATCATGGTAAATGGCATGAACGGCATAATTAATTTCTTTTATTTTATAGTCGGTCAATAAACCTAAATAATTCCAACGGAATTATTTAGACAGAAACAAAAATTGAAATGGGATTCACTTCTATTTCAATTTTTATACTAGTTTCTTTTGCTAGACTTTTCTTTATCTAAAGAAAAGTCCAATGTATGTTATAATTAAATTAGCCTTACTGGCGACATGATTTTCCTGAATAATCATGTTTTAGGGATTTCGTGGCTTACACCCGTGGGTGTATCGCATAAGATTTTACCCACCTTGTATATATTACGGGGAAAACAGGCTAGTGAGGCTTTTATGATAAGAGGTGGGATGAAACAAAGAATTCGCGTAGTTGGTTTAATTAAAAACGAAGAGGGGGTATTAGTTTTTAAACGTAGCCGAGGCCGCAGTGACGCCCCGGTTTTTTGGGAATTACCTACTGGCAAAATTAAATTTGGCGAACAACCAGAAGAGGCCATGGCGCGTTCTCTTACAGAATACACTGGGTTGGACGCTTCATCGGTAAAACTAAAAGACGTTATTACATTTCTTGCTCCGGAAGGTTCTAGTCAGCTTAGCAATCTATATATTATATATAATCTAGAAATTAATAACCCCATCAAACCTACCCCGCGTGATAGATATACGGGCTATAAATTTGTCAAAGATTTTACCAACTCCAGCATCCACCTCAATGAAACCAGTATGTCGGTACTAGAGATAGAAGAAGGAAAAGTTGCCCCAGGTCACAGTTCTCCGCGCGACACTGCTAATAGTATCACGATAAATGTAGATGGAGCATCGCGTGGTAATCCTGGCCCATCTGGTATTGGTTATTGCATTCACGATAGCAGTGGCAAAATCACCGAACGCAAAGGCGAATTTATTGGCTTTGCTACCTCGCGCATGGCGGAATATTGTGCCATGAGAAAGGGTATAGAGCGCGCTATCGAACTAGGTTATAGATCCGTTCGCTTCATTTCAGATAGTTTAATGGTGGTTAATCAGCTAAATGGTATTTTTCATGTTAAAAATCGTGACATCGCGCCAGTCTATCAAGACATTCAAAGCAAACTCAATAATTTTGACGCTATATCTTTCACGCATGTTCCGCGTAACAAAAATATGATTGCTGATTCCGAGGCTAATGCTGCTATTGACGAAATTTTACAGAGAACTTAGTATCGACGAGTGACGGCTGGAGGGGACCCCCAAAATGTTTGCTGAGCAAAATTTTGGGGGAGGAAAAGCCGGCAGGACCCGTCAAGAATTTCGGTTTTTTCTAAATTATGATATAATACAGGGGAGCCTGAAAGGCGACCGCTTTTTATAAGAGGAAAGTCCGGGCAACATAGAGCAGGGTAGTCGCTAACAGCGACCGTCCGTAAGGATAGGGAAAGTACCACAGAAACAATACCGCCCTGTGCTCTAGAAGGAGTGTAGTTGGTAGCTATTCCGACTGAAGCGCATCTTAACTGGATGAGCGAAGGAGGAATAGCAACAAATACACCCTTCTAGAGTGCAGGGTAAGGGTGAAAAGAGTGGGGTAAGAGCCCACAGCGCGTTGTAGCGATACGGTGCGGAGGCAAACCCTACCTGTTGCAAGGAGTGCTATATACCTTCGCTCGAGGATGCACGCTCACCGCTAGAACGTTATAGCAATGTAACGTCAAGATAGATGGTTGCCAACCATATATTATATATGGTTACAGAACCCGGCTTATAGACGGCTCATATCAAAAAACCGCCCGAAAGGGCGATTTTTTGATAAACTATAATTTATTTACTCGACTTTTTCTCGGCGCGAGCTTTAGGTGATTCAATCAAGCCTTTTTTCTTCAAAGTGCGAAGCGCGTGAGCTGACACGTTGCACTTAACTTTTTGCCCATTGATAATCAGAGTCCGTTTCGATACATTAGGTTTAAAAACCTTACGAGTGTGGCGTTGGGAGAACGACACGTTGTGGCCGTACATTTTGCCTTTGCCGGTAATTTCACAAATAGCCATATTATTTCTCCTTTACCGTGTTAACAATTTTCTTAAAAGCCTCAGGATTATTCACAGCAAGATCGGCCAAAACCTTACGATCAAGATTGATATTTTTGACCTTCATCCCAGCAATCAACTGAGAGTAGGAAACGCCTAATTCGCGAGAAGCGTTGTTGATGCGAGTAATCCACAAAGCGCGCAAATCACGTTTCTTGTTGCGACGATCCCTGTAGCTGTATTGTAGAGCTTTAATCACGCCCTGTTTGCCTAAGCGATAACTACGGGTACGTGCATGCTGCATGCCCTTAGCGGCTTTTAAAATCTTCTTGTGTTTCGCGTGTGCCGCGACACCTCTTTTAACTCTCATGACTAAACCCCCAATGCTTTCTTAATATTCTTATTGATTTTGCCATTAATGGTAGCAGCAGTTTTCATATTGCGCTTCCTGGCTTTAGATTTTTTGGCGAGAATGTGGTTCCCGAATGCCCGCTCACGTACCAATTTACCACTACCGGTAATTTTGATCCGTTTTGCGGTACCTTTATGCGTTTTTAACTTTGGCATAAGTTTTCCTTTGGTTATAGTTAATATTTTTAGGCACATGCCTAATTTTTGTGGCTTGTCGCAATCTGTTTTATTAAAAATCACAACAAACCTAAAGAGCAATCGGTAAGCCGTGGAAGTAGGAAATTACTTCTTCCGCACTTGCGCCGATAGGTTACGTCCGTTCATTTGAGGTTTACCTTCTACGACAATGCCATCACCTAGTAGCTCAACAACTCTATTTAATAACTCGTTGCCGATCTCTTTGTGGGCCATCTCACGACCACGGAAAATTATTAAAATTTTTACTCGGTCGCCGTCATCTAGGAAACCCCGCATTTTGCGGACTTTGATGTTAAGGTCATTGTCGCTAATTTTGAGGCCAATTTTCATTTGTTTCAGCTCGGATTGTTTTTCGCGGGCTTTTTTACGATTTTTGGCATCTTCTTTCATCTTTTGGTACTGATATTTGCCCCAATCGATGATTTTAACGACAGGCGGATTGGCATTAGCGGCAATTTCCACTAAATCTACACCCTGCTCGTTCGCAAGAAGTTGGGCTTCTTTGCTAGACATAATGCCTAGCTGTTCTCCACTTGAACCAATTACGCGTACCTCCGGATAACGAATTTCTCCATTTAGCCGAGTGCGTGATGTAGTTTTTATGATAGTCCTTTCTTCTCTTGAATTAACCTGATAACAATTATACCAAACTCCCAGAGAAAAAGCAAGAGTAAATTAGCGTTTTCTATAGGTTAATGCCTCGGCCAAGTGCTTGCCCAAAATAATATCAGAACCATCCAGGTCTGCTATGGTCTGCGCCACCTTGATTGTCTTAAAATACGATCTGGCGGAGAGGTTGAGCTTTTCCGATGCTCCAGCTAATAACTTCCCAGCAGCCGGATCTAGGCGTAATAGACTAGATACTTGGAAAGAAGAAAGGGAACTATTGTAAATACCGTCTTTGCCGTAACGCGCCTTTTGTCGTGCAATTGCCCCTGTTATATTATTTTTTACAACATTATGCTCGGCGCTACCACCAGGAACTGGTTTCAGTAGATCCACATTGTCTACCTTCTCTACCACTATGGTCATGTCGATGCGGTCAAAAAGCGGGCCAGAAAGTTTTTTCTGGTACCTCTGAATTTGTGGTTCCGTACATTTGCATTCGTGGGTAGGGTCACCCAAATATCCGCAAGGGCAAGGGTTCATCGTGGCTATCAACATAAAATCCGCTGGATAGGTAGTTTTACGATTGGCTCTAGATATAGAAATCTCCTTATCTTCTAACGGCTGGCGCAGAGCTTCTAGCACTGATCTTGGGAATTCTGGTATCTCATCCAAGAACAATATGCCTTTGTGTGCCAGTGAGATTTCTCCTGGATTAGCCATTGATCCGCCGCCAATTATAGAAGTAGAACTAGCTGTATGGTGTGGACTCCGAAACGGTCTCGCCTCAATGGTTCTATCTGTAAGTAGTCCTGCGATTGAATATAATTTGGTGATATCTATCTTTTCTTCAGGTGTCAAATTGGGTAGTAAGTTGGCTGCCGCTTTAGCAAGAAGTGTTTTACCAGCCCCTGGTGGCCCAGAAATCAAGATATTATGGTGTCCAGCAATAGCAATTTCTATTGCACGTTTAGCTAGTTTTTGCCCACGGATATGGTCCAAAATCTCGCCTGTGGGCCTCTTCGCTATCCGCTTGACATCAGCTTTGATAGGTGCCGTCTGTAAATCTACCTGGCCTTTCAATGCCAAAAATAAGCCTTGCAGAGTATCTACGCCGTAAATATTTATACCTTCCACCAGCGAAGCTTGTGCTAGATTTTTCGTTGGTATGTATACTTCTAGGAGCCCGGCTTCTTTCGCGGCCTCTACTACGTTTATGATGCCTTTTACGGGCTTTATTTCGCCATTTAGTGATAATTCTCCCACGAAAAGCTTGCTAGTTACGTCATTTTTGGTTAATTGTCCAGATAGTACTAATATAGATAGCGCGATTGGCAGGTCTAGGTAAGCCCCATCTTTTTGTAGCTCTGCCGGCGCTAAGCTAATCGTCACTTTTTTATCAGGAAAGAAGAAATCGGAATTCACTAGGGCACTACGTACGCGCTCTTTTGCTTCGTTAATAGTTTTATTGGCCATGCCTACGATGTTAAATGCTGGTAAACCCCGGTTTATGTCTCCTTCGACTTCTACTATTTTGCCCCCGAAGCCATAGGGGATTGCGGAATGAATTTTAGCGATCATGCCTCCTAGGTAACATAAGGCTACTAAAAATTCAACCCCCACCGGGTAGCTTACGCTTAATTTTGCTACGTACATTAGAGGCGGGTATAGTGCCAAATGTTTGGAGTCTGCAAAGCCATTAGAATAACGAAAAAGCTTGTGGAAAACTCGTTAAAAATATAAAAAAATTGTACGAAAAATATATTGACATTAGCATTTTTTCGCGATATTATAGAGATAGCTTCTGAATAAAAAAATTATTCAGAAGGTCAAAACAAACATTTTAGCCAAAATAACTCCACACTCTACAAAGCAGGCCGGTTTTCCTCGCAGTTACCGGCCTGTTTCTATGCTTTTAGGAAGAATGGTCCGTTCGCTCCACAAACGAGATCATAATTAGCCGCTCGAATAAGGCAGCTCCGCCGCTTTCTGTAAACCTTGGAACAAAAAAACGAGAGCAAGCTCTCGATTTTTGTTCTGCAAATTCGTTCTAAGAAACTATATTTCTTTCTTCTCGCTCTTTTTTGTGGTGGAGCTGGGGGATACTGCCTCCCCGTCCGAACTATCACCGGGATATGATTCTACGTGTGTAGTTTTCTATTTTTTGTCTTGGCGTATGCTATTAGTAAACAGAAAACGAAACTAATAGCTGCCATAGCTAATTTTTCGTGCTATCCTACGCTACCTAGATGGCCTTATTTCCGTAGTATGATAATTTTAGTCTTACGGAAACTCAGACTAAAACCAGCCTAGAATAAATTAGGCGTAAGCTGGCATGTAAGCAACATGCGCAGTTTTTGTGTTTTTTACACTTATTAATACTTACGGTATTTAGTCGACACGCATCACATCTGTTAATAATCCGTCTAAGCTTTGTCAGCCCCAACTAATCAAATTATACCATATTATGGTGGTATTCGCCAAATTAGGAGCAGCAAAAACGTGGTTTTGTTGTAATTTTCACAACAAAACCATAAAATCAATCTACCAATAATGTGCCAATGTTGTAAAAATAACAACATATTGAATAAAAAATTAGAACAGGGAAGAAATAGATAAAATGTTGTAAAAAATACTCTATAATTATTGAACAAATCTATTGATTTTTTATGTTTTTTGTGCTACTATAAAGACAGTCGAGATGACTAAAACAAACATTAAAAACAAAAGGAAAACATGAAGAGAAAACGCTTTAAAGCTAGAAATAAACCATAGATCTTGGCGGGCGAAAAGGTAATTTCTAGCCATAAATTACACCATTAGGAATTACCTAGAGCTCCGCCAAACGATTAGCTCCAGGTGACAGGGGAAATCAAAAGCGTAGAGCGCATTAGTAAATCTTTCGTTAGTACCTTCCTTAAAAACAAAAACATAAACCAGAACGAAAGGAAACGCTAATAAGGACAATGCTTCACCTAGCGTGAAGCGGTCAATAGGGAAGCGGATTAGGGATTGCGGTTAATAGTTGTGATTTTAGCACCGGATAATCCCTCCGCCTCTCCCATCAATAAAATTCTTGGGGGCTTACCAGTATTGTGCTATAATACATGATATGAAGCATAACCATGTTATAGCCATCATTAGCATAATTGGACTCGCAGCCTTAATCTTTATGCTAATTTTTACTTCGCCAACGGATATTGGGCCTTTAGGTGTTTTATTATTTTTTACAACAGTTTACGTAGTGTCATTTGGTATAGTTACTCTGCTCACGCAGAGTTTTGTGCGTTTGGCCTTCAAGAAAACAGAATTCAAAAACAAAGATTACCTCTATTCTGCTATACTTGCCTTTGGCCCAATCATGTTTTTAATGGCGCGCTCTTTTGGTGTCATTAACCTCTGGACTTCAGGTCTTATTTGTCTCTTTATATTTTTGGCTGAATTTCTCGTCGCAAAACGCGTTTAATATGATAAAATAAGCATATGGATTATGGTCAGCGCTCGCAAAATAATGATATTCCGTCTAGCGACGCACTTTTTGCAAGTGGTCTAACAGAGGATGTTGGGGTAAAACCAGAACAAGCGAAGTTGGATACTGAAGAGGGGCTACAATCCAATGAATCATGGCAGAGAAATCCGCAAGCTATTGGCAACAAAATTATCAATTTCCCAGACTCCCCAGACTCTACTATGGCAGAGAAAAAAGAACACCTAGGTGTTATCGAACCTACCATGCCACCAACGGCAATCGGGGAAGCACAAACACAATCACCCCTAAAAGCAGATGTTATTGAAGCGAGTCTTGACAAAACAGCACTAAACACCGAAGGACGCCTAGAATCCGCCGGTGTTAAAGAAATAGATAAAGCTATATCCAAGTTAAAACATACCGGCAATGTGGCGGATTTTTATGAGACGGCGCGCGACGCTATGGAAACAAATCTTAATAATTCATACAATAGAAAGCTGGCCGCATGAGTAATAACCCCTGTTTATGTAATTTTTACAACAATTTTCCAAAGAGGAGAGCTAGGTAATGGAGCCTTGGGTGGTAGCGCTAATTGTCGTGGCCGCAATAGGTATTATTGCGGGGATTTTTGGCGGGACTTATATCTCTAAACTCCGCAAGGCGAAAAAATATGAGCGCGGCCTTAAAATGGTACCGCTGCTTATCCATCTTCCTCCTACCACAGATGACATTGAGGCTGGTGGCCGCGATAAACGCGACATTGCTAACGAGGTCATCTCTAAGGCTCAAGTAATGTACTCTATTCTTTCTTCCACTATCACCAAAGGACTCAAAACTAAGCTTTACGGCCAGCGCCACTTTTCTCTAGAAATTATAGCTAAAGACGGTTTTATCAAATATTATGCTATCGTGCCTGCCGTACTAACAGAGACGGTAAAACAAGCCGTGCAGTCTGCTTACCCTACTGCGCGTCTAGAAGAACGGCGCGAGGAGAACATCTTTAAGGGCGGAACGGGCGTTGATGCCGTAGCGGGTGCCGAGCTTACCCTTAATAAAGAATACTATCTGCCTATCGCTACCTACGAAGACTCCAAGCGCGACGCCCAGATGGCGATCCTGAATGCCCTCTCTGGTGTGGGCAACAATGAAGGTGCGGCTGTTCAAATTTTGTTCCGCCCCGCACAAAAAAATTGGTCAGAACGCGGCAAACAATATATTGAAAACATGCAAAAAGGCAAAACTAGCAAAACTATTGGTGCCGGTTTTGGCGATTTCGCAATGGATCTTATCCGTGCCCCATGGGAAGTCCCAGGAGAACACGAAAAGTCTGAGCACGAGACAATTACCAACATTAAACAAGATGAAATCACCGCTATCACTAATAAAATGCGTTTTCCAGCCTTTGAAACCCTTATCCGCATTATAGCCAGCTCTGAAAATAAACCCCGCTCAGAAGCGATTGTAGGGGGCATAGTTTCGGCATTTTCTCAGTTTAACTCTCCAGAACTCAACGGTTTCAAAGTCAATACTTTTAAAGATGCTAAAAAACTGGCTATTGACTACACTTTTAGATTTTTTCCGCTCAAAAATCACTCTACCATCCTAAACAGTGTAGAACTTGCTTCTATTTTTCATCTACCAGAGCAAAACGCCATACCTAATTCCCAGGTAGAGCGCCAGCTCACCAAACAAGTAGATGGCCCGGCCAGATTGGCTACTGAAGGACTATTCCTAGGCACTAACCAATTCCGTGGCACCGATAAGGCTATCTATCTCCAAGAGAAAGACCGCCGTCGCCACATGTACGTAATTGGGCAAACCGGTATGGGTAAATCTGTTTTCTTGGAGAATCTAGCTTTTCAAGACATGTGTGATGGCCACGGTTTTGCCTTTATTGATCCGCATGGCGATGCCGTGGAAGCATTGCTCCAGCGCGTACCAGAGGAACGCATAGATGATGTAATCTATTTTGATCCCGCCGATATTGAACATCCAGTTGGCATGAATATGTTTGAATACACCACCCAAGATCAAAAAGATTTCATCGTCCAAGAGGGAATTAGTATGCTGCAATCTCTCTTTGACCCTAATAACCAAGGTTTCTTTGGTCCCCGTGGCCAGCACATGTTCCGTAACGCTGCGCTTCTCTTAATGAGCGATCCAGCAGGCGCTACCTTCATAGATATTCCGCAGTGTTTTACGGATCCGGAATTCGTTAAATCTAAGCTCAAATACGTCACAGATAAGGCCGTCTATGATTACTGGACTAAAGAATTCCCAGCTTCCCAGAAATCTAATGACGCCGGCGAAGTCATCACTTGGTTCTCTAGTAAATGGGGTCCGTTTATCTCTAATACCATCATGAGAAATACCTTAGGACAGGTTAAATCCGGCTTTAATATTCGCGAGATTATGGATAATAAAAAGATTTTCCTTGTCAACCTTTCTAAGGGGCGGCTCGGTGATATTAATGCTAATCTTCTAGGTATGATCTTTGTAATGAAATTCCAACAAGCCGCCATGAGTCGCCAGGATATTCCCGAAGATCAGCGTCAAGACTTCTGCCTCTACGTAGATGAGTTCCAGAATTTCGCCACAGATAGCTTTGAGTCTATTTTATCCGAGGCTAGAAAGTACCGCCTCAATCTTATCGTAGCTAATCAGTTTATGACTCAGCTCACAGAAAAGATTAGGGAAGCACTCCTTGGTAACGTCGGCACTATTATCTGTGGTCGTATCGGCGTGACAGATGCAGATTTGATGGTCAAAGCATTTACTCCTACCTTTACCGCCGAAGATCTAACTAAAACCCCTAATTTCTCCGCCGTGGCTAAAGTGATGATGTTTGATATGCCATCAGCCCCATTTACCATGAAACTCCCTGCGCCTATGGGTGAACCGAATGAAGAATTGATGGATAGCCTCAAAGCTTATTCTGCAACCAAATTCGGCCGTACTCGTGCCGAGGTGGAGAAAGAAATTCAAGATCGCTGGAGTGCTGCAGAAAAAGCGAAAAAAGCCACTAAACCAGAAATGCCGCTAGAGCCGTCTAGAAGCTCCGTAGACGTCGTTCCGATTGAAGACGATAAAAATACCACCTCTACGCCTAAAACCGTGCCAAAGGCCCCAGAAACGCCTAAAAAAGGCTTTTTGGATGACTGGATGGATAAAAAAGCTAAAACTATGCCAACTCCACTATCCACTGCTCAGGGGGCCACCCCAATCACACCAGAACAGACTCAAAATCCAGCCCCTGTTGCAACCCCAGAACCAACTCCTATTGAGCCTACTCCTACTTCTACCCCAGACTCCACGCCCGCGTCATCATCAACATCAGCTCCAGAGGTTCAGCCAGATGAAGCCGTGTTCAAAATTCGCTAAATGACAATAAGATAGCCTGGCGGGTGACGCCTGGAGGGGGACCCCCAAAATGTTTGCGTATGCAAAATTTTGGGGGAGGAAAAGGCGGCAGGACCCGCCTAGAAAATATGGTATAATAAGTTTCATGAACGAGGGTCAAGATTGGATCTATACCGATATTGTGAAAGACCACTTTTTGAACCCTCGCAACTTCTTGATGGGCGACGAAAGTAAGTTTGAGTGCGATGCGACCGGCCTAGTGGGCAACCCTATCTGTGGCGATCAGATGAAAATGTTTATTAAAGTAGACAAAAAAACTGATAAAATCATAGACATCCGCTGGAAAACTTACGGTTGCGCCTCAGCTATAGCTTCAACCTCTGCTCTTTCTGAGCTCGCCAAAGGTAAAACTCTAGATGAAGCTCTCAAAATTTCCGCCGAAGATATCGATAATTATCTCGGCAAACTCCCCAAGCACAAATTCCATTGTTCTATCTTGGGTCACGATGCCTTAAGGGATGCGATAGAGAATTATAGAAAATAGGCGGGTGACGCCTGGAGGGGGACCCCCAAAATGTTTGCGTATGCAAAATTTTGGGGGAGGAAAAGGCGGCAGGACCCGCCTAGCTTTGTATGGTACTAATCTGCTGCAATCTATTAATAATCCCTGGTAGTACTTCCATCACCTTGTCGATATCCTCTTTCGTATTTTCTAGCCCAAAAGAGAATCTTATAGATGAATGTGCCACCTCGGCGTCACCAGTTTTTGCCATTAGTACATGCGACGGCTTAGTGTCTCCCGCTGCACAGGCCGAACCGGTAGATACCACTATGCCTTCGGCGTCTAGATATAGTTGAATAGATTCTCCTTCTGCCGCCCGAAAGGATACATTTAAAATATTTGGCAGGGAAGCACCATAAGTAAGATTGGTATTCAGTGAACTCCCCGGTATTTCCGTTAAAATCCTCTTAGCTAAACCATCTCTCAATCTACGCACTTCCTTATCGTACTTTTTCCAAGTTTTCTCTCGTAAAACATACTCCAACGCTGCACCAAACCCTATAATCCCTACGGTGTTATAGGTACCACCACGTCTCTTATTCTCTTGATTGCCTCCAATAATAAGAGGCTTAAATGGCACCCCCCTTCGCACATATAAAGCCCCCACCCCTACCGGCCCACCTATCTTGTGTGCACTAAATGTCGCATAGTCCACCCCTAATTTCTTTATATCTATAGGTATTTTACCTAGTGTCTGCGTTAAATCAGAGTGTATATATCCGCCTTTTCGCACGGTTACCAGGGGTTTGCCCCAATCGTTTTTCTTATCAAACATTTCTGGGCAGTCCACCGATTCATCTTTTGCGGCTCGCCTAACCACTTCTGCTAAGTCCAAAATCTCCCCAGTTTCATTGTTTGCCTGCATATAAGAGTATAATTTTGGTAGCTTATCGCCCTTATACTCTCGTGCCGTCTCTATTATAGAATGATGCTCCAGGGGTGAAGTCTCAATCTGATGTCCTTCAAAAGTCCGAATTACAGCATTATTGCTCTCTGATGCCCCAGAGGTAAAAACAATCTCATCTGGCTCCGCGCCAATCATCTTTGCTAGCAATTCGCGCGTGCGCTCTATTTCATTCATCGCTAAATGCCCAGGGGTATGTAAGGCCGACGCATTGGCAAAAAATCGCTTTTCCGCCCGGTGCATTGCCTCTCTTACCTCTGGAAGCAATGGGCTAGTTGCTGCATAGTCTAGATATGTCATCTTAGCATTGATTATAGCATACATCCTGGCGGGTGGCCTCGCTGGGGGGCCGCTGCGCGCAGGCGGCAGCCGAGCATAGTGGGGGAAACTGCGAGGTCAGGACCCGCCAAGAGAATACTTGAATTTTTTCTCCTTATAATGTACAATATAGGGGTATATTAAGAAGAGGTATAACAAAAATGGCTGACAAAGCGGGAGATTACGACTCGTCAGAAATTCGGGTACTAGAAGGTCTAGAGCCAGTTCGGTTACGTCCTGGTATGTATATCGGCTCCACCGGTTATGATGGTTTACATCACCTTATCAAAGAAATCGCCGATAACTCTATAGACGAGGCCATCGCAGGCTACGCTAATAAAATTGACATCACTATCTTAAAAGATGGCGGCGTTCGTATAGATGATAACGGCCGTGGTATTCCGGTAGATATCCACCCTAAAACTAAAAAATCCACACTAGAAACAGTACTTACCGTGCTTCATGCCGGTGGTAAATTCGGTGATGGCGGATATAAAGTCTCATCTGGTCTCCACGGTGTAGGCTCTTCGGTGGTAAACGCTCTTTCTACCCACATGGTGGCCGAAGTCTATCGGGATGGCAAATCTCACCATATTGAGTTCGACGTCGGCAAGCCAACTATGGAGCTACAGATCACCAAGGGCACCCCGCGCGAATCTGGCACCTCTATTACTTTCTATCCTGACCCTTCTATCTTTAAAGAAACCACTACTTTTGACTACAAGTGGGTTTCTAATTACGCTCGTCACCAAGCTTACCTTACCAAAGGTATCCTCATCACTGTTGCGGATGAGCGTACCGGCGAGCACGAATCCTTCTATTTCGAAGGTGGTATTAAAAGCTATGTCAAGCGTCTCAATAACGGCAAAGAAGTCCTCTCTGATGATATCTTCTATGTAGATAAACAAATCGGCGATTCTGCCGTAGAAATAGCTCTCCAATACAACGATAGCTATGCTGAGACCATGAAACCTTTTGCTAATAACGTTCTTACCCCTGATGGCGGTATGCACGTGGTAGGTTTCCGCACTGGTCTCACTCGCACTGTTAATGATTATGCCCGCAAAAACGGCCTACTCAAAGAAAAAGAAGATAATCTAACAGGTGACGATATTAAGGAAGGCCTCACTGCTGTTATTTTGGTCAAGCTCCCCGATCCTCAATTCGAAGGCCAGACCAAAAATAAGCTAGGCAATCCAGAGGTCCGCGGCTATGTAGATAAGGTAATGACTGAATATTTCGGCTATTACCTAGAAGAAAACCCCGCCATCGCTAAGAAAATCGTCAACAAAGCCACTCTAGCTGCACGTGCCCGCAAGGCCGCTCGCGCTGCTAGAGACAATGTTATTCGTAAAGGCGCCTTCGAAGGTCTAAATCTCCCGTCCAAGCTTGCTGATTGCTCCTCTAGAAACAGGGAAGATTGTGAACTCTTCATCGTAGAGGGTAACTCCGCTGCCGGCTCCGCTAAGGAGGGCCGCAACCCCCAAATCCAAGCTATCTTGCCTCTAAGAGGTAAAGTACTAAACACTGAACGCGCTCGCCTAGATAAAATGCTCGCTAATCAAGAATTAGTATCCCTAATCAAGGGCCTAGGTGTAGGTATTGGTGATCAGTTTAATATTGATGGTCTCAGATATGACAAGATTATCTTCATGACCGATGCCGATGTAGATGGTCTTCATATCGCTACGCTTCTTATGACTTTCTTCTTCCGCTACATGCCGCAAGTAATAGAGGCAGGCCATGTTTACTTGGCAAAGCCACCTCTATTTGGGCTCATCAAGGGTACTGGTAGCACTCGTAAAATAGATTACCTCTACGACGAAGTTGCCCTAGAGAACAAACTTACCGAAAAAATCGAAGAACGTCGCAAAAACGGCACCAAGATAGACGAATCTCAAGAACGTTTCAAACAGGCTGGCTACACCGCTCAACAGCGCTTTAAAGGTCTCGGCGAAATGGACGCCAAACAGCTCTGGGAGACCACCATGGACCCAGAGAACCGTATTCTTGTCCAAGTTCATATTGATGATGCCGAAAAAGCCGACGCAGTATTTACTAAGCTAATGGGAGACCAGGTCGACCTCCGTAAAAACTTTATCCAAGCCGGCGCCGCTAGCGTAGATTTGGATGATCTAGACTTCTAAGGAGAAAATATGGCAAAAGACGAAGAAATCAACAAAAAACCAGAAGAAACTTCACCAGAAGCTCCAGAAGCCACTTCTGGCGTCGAAGCGCCGGAAGATACCACTTTGGAGGGTGAACTCGTCCAGGACGGTATCGAGAAGCGTGGCGTAGAAAACACCATGGAAGAATACTTCCTCAAGTATTCCATGTCCGTAATCATCGATCGCGCCTTACCCGACGTCAGAGATGGCTTGAAGCCTGTCAACCGCCGTATATTATACGCTATGAACAAAAACGGCTGGAAAGCTCCTCATGCTACTGTAAAATCCGCTCGTATCGTCGGTGAAGTCATGGGTAAATATCACCCTCACGGCGACTCTTCTATCTATATGGCGATGGTCAACCTCGCTCAGCCTTGGAAGATGCGCTATACCTTAGTGGAAGGCCAGGGTAACTTCGGTTCAATGGACGGTGATGAACCAGCCGCCTCACGTTACACTGAGGCCAGGATGGACAAAGTCGGCGCTGAGCTCTTAACTGATATCGAGAAAGACACTGTCGATTTCGTAGACAACTTTGACGGCACAGAAAAAGAGCCCCGCGTGCTCCCAGCCGCTCTCCCAAACATCCTTCTAAATGGTCAGATGGGTATTGCTGTCGGTATGGCTACCAATATCCCGCCGCACAACCTCGGCGAATTAGTAGATGCTACCGTTGCCCAGATAGATAATCCAGATATTACTTTGGACGAACTCATGAAACACGTCAAGGGCCCAGATTTTCCAACCGGCGCCGAAGTTTACGGCGGTGCACCAATGCGCCAGGCTTATGCCACCGGTAAGGGTTCCGTAGTAATCCGTGCCGTTGCCAATATAGAAGAACGTAAAAATGGTCGCTATAACATAGTAGTCACCGAAGTACCTTATGGTATGAGCAAGGAAGGCTTTATCGAAAAAGTTCGCGAACTTGTCCTTTCTAAGAAACTTGACCATATCGCAGACGCTCGTGATGAATCTGCCCGTGGCAAGATTCGTATCGTAGTTGAGCTCAAAAAAGACGCCTTCCCAAAGAAGATTTTAAACCAACTCTACAAGATGACTAGCCTGCAGACTACCTTCCATTACAATATGTTGGCTCTTGTCAATGGTGTTCAGCCTCGTATTCTTGGCCTCAAAGAGATCCTAGCTGAGTTTATCAAACACCGCCAAGTAGTGATTCGTCGTCGCACCGAGTTCGAGTTGAAGAAAGCCAAAGAACGTGCTCATATCTTAGAAGGCTTAAAGATTGCTCTTGATAATATCGACGAAGTGATTAAAGTCATTCGCGCATCTTATGACGATGCCGACAAACAGCTCATGACTAGATTCGGTCTTTCTGAGATTCAAGCCAACGCCATCTTGCAGATGCAACTTCGCCGTCTCCAAGGCCTAGAACGCGACAAGATCGAAGAAGAATTGAAGCAGCTCCACGAGCTCATCAAGAAGTTAGAAGCTATCCTCGCTGACGAGAATGAGATTCTTCGCGTCATCAAGGAAGAGCTCTTAGCCCTCAAAGATAAGTATGGTGACGAGCGTCGCTCAAAAATCATTAACCACGAAGTCGGCAAATTCTCCGAAGAAGAACTCATCCCAGAAGAAGAGAGTGTTATTCTTCTTACTTCAGAAAATTACATGAAGCGTGTCCCGCAGACCGATTTCCGCAAGCAAAACCGCGGCGGCAAGGGTAAGCGCGGTATGACCACCAAAGAAGAGGATGTTATTGCTCAAATCCTAACTGCCAATTCGCACGATTTCTTGCTCTTCTTTACCAATCAAGGAAGATTATTCAGAATGAAGGCTTACGAAGTACCACAGGCCTCTCTAGCTGCCAAGGGTACCGCCGCTGTAAATATGCTCAATATGCACCCAGAAGAAAAAATCACTGCCATCATCAAACAAGGCGATGCTGGTGCTAACGGCTACCTCTTTATGGCTACCAAGAAAGGCACCATCAAGAAATCCGCTATCAAAGACTTCTTCAATGTCCGCAGCAATGGCCTTATTGCTATCAAACTAGACGAAGGCGACGAGCTAAAATGGGTACAAGAAACGACAGGAGAGAACGATATCGTCATTAGTACCTCTGCCGGCCAGGCCACTCGCTTCAACGAAAAAGAAGTCCGTGCCATGGGTCGCGCCGCTATGGGGGTGCGTGGCATGCGTCTCCGCCCGAAGGATGAGATCGTCGGTATGGACGTAGTAACAGATCCTAAACAAAAGCTCATCGTGGTGTCTGCCAATGGTTACGGTAAGGCCACCCTAGTGTCCAACTTCCCACCGCACAAGCGTGGTGGCGTAGGCATCAAAGTCGCCGCCGTTACCGAGAAAACTGGTCCTATCGTAGCGGTTCACACCTTAGATCCGCTAGCCAAGGAAGTAATCATGATGTCTACCAAGGGCCAAGCCATCCGCGTAGCGATGAAAGAAATCCCAACTCTTGGTCGTGCTACCCAGGGTGTGCGCATCATGAAGATGGGCGAAGGCGATACTGTAGCTTCTATTGGTATTGTTCTCCCCGAAGAAGAACAAGATAAAGTAGAATCCGAAGAACCGAAAAATAAATAAAGCCAAAAGATAGGAAATTAAGCCAGAGAAATCTGGCTTAATTTTTTGTTTCAACTCTGTTATTTTTATTTGCTCTCACCAAACTTTTCGTGCTATAATTAAATTGCTTTATCATTATTATTAACAAGACCAAAGTTTTTTAAAAGCTTATCCGGTATATTGTTCAGAAGTAGTAATGGCGCCGTGAGGCATCAAAATTTCTGAACAGGCGAATAAGCTTTGGTTAGTAATAGTGATGATAAAGCACCTTGCGGTGCCATTTTTGTTAATCCCCATTAATATAGTGGCACCACATGGGGGAGTAGTAGTAATCATATATATAAGTGAGGTAAAGATGGGCCATAGAACCACTAAAACTAATCATAAAGTAAAGGTACATAAAACTGTGTCATATAGAATAGATTTCTTCTACTATGCTTTCTGCAATATATTAATTGTTATTATTCCACTAGTTATCATTTCCGCCCTTCTTCTTTCTCTCCCTCATTCTTCCGCTAACGATAGTATCGCTAGTTCGGACGAACTCACTCTCACCTTGTCTTCATCATGCACCCTCAGAAGTGAAGTAGAAAAAGCACATACAGCCACACTCAACAGTGGGCAATATGAAGGAGAAATAGGCACCACCAGAGTTAATACCTATTGTAATGACAATAATGGCTATAGCATCTATGCTATAGGTAGTAGCAATAATGTAGATGGTAACACAGATCTAGTTAGTAATATAAATGATAACTACAATATTAGTACTGGCTTATACAATAGTAGCACTATTACTCCTTCCTCTCCTTCTACTTGGTCCATGAAGTTAACAGCAGGTACTGGTACTGGTATTAACCCTGATACTGGTGCTAGTGTAGTACTTACTCCTCCTAATATAGTAAATGGCTTTAATAACTATAGTCTAGTACCTAGTACTTATACCTTAGTAGCTAGTAGATCTTCTGCTACTGATCTTTCTTCCAATACTGATGTTACCGGTTCTTACTTTACTACTACTTATGATATCTATGCTTCTTCCTATCAGCCGGCTGGGACTTATAGTGGAAAGGTTAAATATGCTATCTTGCATCCATATAGTAATTCTAATATAGTAGACTTTAGTAATGCCTTTGCTAGAGCTGGTAAAGAACCAGTCACTATACCAGGCTCTGGTGTCTATTACAAAATGCAAGACATGAATACTGCTATATGTAATGCGGTAAATATATATAACGAAGCCTCAGCAATCCAACTAGTAGATATTAGGGACAATAACACCTACTGGGTATCTAAGCTAGAAGACGGGCATTGTTGGATGACACAGAATTTAGATTTTGATATAGACACCACCAAAACTTATACTCATAACGATACAGACCTAGGCTGGGATCCAAATAGTTTTGATAGTAATGCTACATGGAAACCAGATACCACTAATGGTAAATATAACCTACCAGTAAACGGTACTTCTGTTCCTAATTGGTCTAATCAAAATACCTATCCATATTCTGCAGACCCCGGTGATGTATATTACTATACATCAAACTCCAATGATAATGATATAAAATACAATTCACTATCCGAGTGTATAGCAGCAGATCATACAGAAGGAGATTGTAAACATTATCATGCTGGCAATTACTATAACTGGACTGCAGCCATAGCATCTAATAATTCTAGCAGTCTTACGACACAATACGCTAACGCCCCTAACTCTATTTGTCCTAAAGGTTGGAGATTGCCATACACTGATATTATAGATAATAGTCATAACGAGTTTGGCAGACTACTTTACGACTATAATATTACTAATAATATAGCCGGATCGGGTGATATAGGCTACAAAACGGGTGGTTTTAATACTATCAGGGTTTCCCCTTTGTGGTTTGTGCGGTCCGGTTCCATCCATGATTACACTCTAACTAGTTCTGGTTTTTGGGGTTCATATTGGTCTAACACTGTCGAAGACGAACTCAGAGCCTATGACCTAGTCTTTAACGATAGTAGAATTTTATTAACCTTCAATTATAATAGATATTATGGTTGGTCCGTCCGCTGCCTCGCCCGCTAAAATTTAACCCCAACCATTATAAACTTAACCACAAGCCACCCGCTAGGGGTTGAAATTATTTTTGCTCTATGCCTATAATAACGCCGGGTTGGCTTCGGGATTTAGTGGACACGAAATTCACAAGCTCTAAAAAGAGTTTGTGGTTGCGTGGGGGTCCACTAAACAGTTATTCTAGGTAGACTAGGATTCTAGAAGGGAGATGCCCAAATGACCATACAGATTAATCTGCTATGTATCATCTTTCCAGATCGGAAACGCCGAAGTAAAAAATCTAACTAGCTCCGCACTAGTTAGATAAACCCATCTAGAGAAAGTTTCCTAGAGACTTTCTCTTTTTATAACCAAATTATACCACACTTCATCAAATCATCATAGCCAAAATCCTATTTTTCGCTTTGCTCATTCCGTCTATACTTTGCATTAACCGCAAGCATAAACCCCAAAATATCAGAGGTAAACCCGTTTATACTTACAAAATTTCTCGCTGGGGGTTGAATTTTTTGTCTACCTATGCCTATACTCCCCTAATTAAAATTAAAAAGGAGTTTTATGGGTAGAAAGATCCCTCTACTAATATTAACTTTAACCATTAGCACTCTAGCTGCTGCAGTGCCAAATCAAGCTTCCGCTGCGGTGCGATATGATGGTACTACCTGGTGGTCCGTAGCAGAAATGTTAGATTTTTACAATCAGGTAGAGCAGGAAAAGGCAGAACTCTGCGGCGGAGACGTAGAGTGCACGCAAGAATTCGATATGACGATGGTAGAAAAAGGGAACAAATACAGCGCGCTTAACAATCTTATAGAGGGGCAATTTTGGATTACCTCTATTAATCCCAAGGAAGAAACGGTGAAAATCCTCTTTTTCGACGAAGACAGAATGCTTGCGCATATGGGCATTAAGGAAGAAATTCGCCTCAATTCCTTTTATCTTGCTTGGTTTGATGATTGGCGTGGGCAAATCTATAATTTTTATCGCCCACAGTTTATTAGCGGCGAAATAGAGGGACTACACACGGTATACGACAGTATTGCCGAAGGTTTAGATGTTGCGCATCTCCCCGCCTGGCAAGAAATAGAAATACCTGTGCCGGGTTCAGATCTGCTACTAAATACCTCTGGTAAGCTAGATCACGCCATATTTGGCACTAGAGGTTTTAACTCTATGGGCTATACAAATTACTCAGCTTGTATTAATGCGTCAGATTACGAAGAGGGCGCAGAATGTAAACTAATGATTTCTGGCGACAAATGGATGAAATTCTTTCCGCCCCGCGCCGAAATTGTAGAACCAGAACCCTCTACCGTGTCAGATGCGCCTAGCATTCCAGATGAAACTGAACCCACTTCAGATATTCCGGACACGCCAGAGCCAACATCTAGCGATGTAGTTTCAGACCCCACAGAAGAGCCTGGCTATGGCGCCGCTAGCGATATTCCAGAGTCAATAGAATTACCGATAAATCGCACCGCGTTAGATAACTTAACGAAAGCTCCCAACACCGGTGCCGAGCCGTACCCTGCCGAAAATCATAGTAGGGAAATAAACATGCCATGGTGGATAATCGCGCTCATTGCGGCTGGGATTGGTCTAATCGTTTGGTGGTTTATACCAAAACGCAAAAATTATCCAAAAATCTCCAAAAAAAGTGTTGACAAAACTAATAATCTGCGATAAGATGGTAACAGTTCAAAGCTGCGAGAAGTTATTTTAAGAGTCTTTGAAAATAGTTTAACAATTTAGTTGTGCAATTAATCATCGTCAGTTTATTTATTATGTTGAGTTTTCAAATTTAACATTACTTTAATGGAGAGTTTGATCCTGGCTCAGGATGAATGCTGGCGGCGTGCCTAATACATGCAAGTCGAGCGGTAACAGGGAGTTCCACAGTTTCCTTGACACACCTAGCGCTATAATCGTAGGTTGTTGACTTCGAGGGAACCGTGGAATTCTGCTGACGAGCGGCGGACGGCTGAGTAACGCGTGGGAACGTACCCCAAACTGAGGGATAACGCACCGAAAGGTGTGCTAATACCGCATATGATCTTCGGATTAAAGCTTTCGGGCGGTTTGGGAATGGCCTGCGTACGATTAGATAGTTGGTAGGGTAATGGCCTACCAAGTCGACGATCGTTAGATGGTTTGAGAAGATGATCATCCAGACTGGGACTGAGACACGGCCCAGACTCCTACGGGAGGCAGCAGTAGGGAATCTTTCACAATGGGCGAAAGCCTGATGGAGCAACGCCGCGTGCAGGATGACGGCCTTCGGGTTGTAAACTGCTTTTATAAGCGAGAAATATGATGGTAACTTATGAATAAGGACCGGCTAACTACGTGCCAGCAGCCGCGGTCATACGTAGGGTCCAAGCATTATCCGGATTGACTGGGTGTAAAGAGTTGCGTAGGTGGCAGGGTAAGTAGATAGTGAAATCTGGTGGCTCAACCATTCAGACTATTATCTAAACTGCTCCGCTCGAGAGCGTTAGGGGTAGCTGGAATTTCTAGTGTAGGAGTGAAATCCGTAGATATTAGAAAGAACACCGATAGCGTAGGCAGGCTACTGGGACGTTTCTGACACTAAGGCACGAAAGCGTGGGGAGCAAACGGGATTAGATACCCCGGTAGTCCACGCTGTAAACGATGGATACTAGCAGTTTCGGGTATCGACCCCTGGAGTTGCGAAGCTAACGCGTTAAGTATCCCACCTGTGTAGTACGATCGCAAGATTAAAACATAAAGGAATTGACGGGGACCCGCACAAGCGGTGGAGCGTGATCTTTAATTCGATGGTAAACGATAAACCTTACCAAGGCTTGACATCTCGGGAAGGCTTCCGAAAGGAAACTGTGCCCTCGGGAACCCGAAGACAGGTGATGCATGGCCGTCGTCAGCTCGTGTCGTGAGATGTTTGGTTAAGTCCATCAACGAGCGCAACCCTTGCAACCAGTTGTATTTTTCTGGTAGGACTGCCCCGGTAACGGGGAGGAAGGAGGGGATGATGTCAGGTCAGTATTTCCCTTACGCCTTGGGCTAGAATCGCGCTACAATGGCCGGTACAATGCGAAGCGAAGCAGTGATGTGAAGCAAATCGCACCAAAGCCGGTCCCAGTTCGGATTGAAGGCTGAAACTCGCCTTCATGAAGTCGGAATCGCTAGTAATCGCAGATCAGCATGTTGCGGTGAATACGTTCCCGGGTCTTGTACACACCGCCCGTCAAACCATGAGAGTCACCAACACCCGAAGTCCGCCTCGGCGGCCTAAGGTGGGGGAGATGATTGGGGTTAAGTCGTAACAAGGCATCGGTACGAGAACGTGTCGATGGATTACCTCCTTTCTTGAGAAGGAATTGATGAGCATGAATCCGTAAGGACGCATGTATCTAGGTCGGTTACGGTTATGATTATGCAAGCTTGAATCATAACATTTCTGGTCCGCCAGACGTAACATTAAGCTTTTAACTACAGATGAAATTGCACAACTAAGTTGTTAAACAAACTTCACCCCATTACAGGGGTGATTTTTGTCGCTAGGGAACTAGCGGCTCATTTAAGCTTGACTTTTTTCATATAATGTGCTACAATAGCAGCGGGTCCACTAACCATGGGCTAGTATATTTTCGACATTAGGAGGCTACAAAAATGTCACAATATCTATTCGTAACCAACAACGGCAAACAAATTACTCTTGGCGAGAAATCAAATCTCATCAAAGTAAAAATCCACGATGACGCCAAGGCAGAAACGCCGACGTCGCTGGCAATCGCCTACACGACGAGACTTTTCAAGGAGTTGGGCCTCACGGAAAAATCCGACTTCAAGAAGTACAAGAGCCTCGCTAAGGCGATCTGCCAGAGCGACATCATCACAAGAACAGAGCTCTGCTCCATAGGCGAGCTCATCAGCAAGGCCTGGCCTTGACGTGCAGCAAAACAGAAATACCCCGCATAGTCACTTTGCCCCGACCTCATAGTCGGGGCTTTGCCATATTCCAAAATGCTTCAGGTTGCTTTTGGTTAAAAATAGCACTATAATGAAAAGTATTACTAAGGTGGGAAGTAGGCACTTTTCGCCTGTAAAATTCTTTATAGAAGGTGATATAATGGCTAAATGCTACAACAGACGTATTCTTTCGGATGCGCTTGCGGATCTAGGTAAGGCAATCGGCGGGGTTCCAAGGCAAAAGGACCTTACCTCAGAAATGGCGAGCCGAAGTACATATTTTCGCTACTTCGGCGATTGGAAAACTGCTCTAGAGTACGCCGGCTTCGTCGACGGCGTTGCCCACGAGGGGCAAGATGAGCAAGCTATCAAAGGAGCGATTCCAGAGATTTGCCCTAAAGCCAAAGATGCAACATCGGAGATCAAACTCGTTAATCTCTGCGGCAAGCCAATCGTATTTGTCGACAGAAATGGCGAATCCGACGTCCTCCCTCCAGCCGGCAAAGCGTATGTATGTTTCAATGATCCAGTTCAGCCAGTTGCAGCAAAGGTCCTCGGCACCATAATCAACGACGTTCCCGTTGTTGCATCCCGCCTAAGAAAAATCACTGTCCTCTCAGATGGCGGTATTGAACAAAAATTCCCGCCGCCCACCAATAACACCTTTTATATTGTGTCAGAGGTAGTGGCTAGGAATGTTTACAGGTTCGGTAGGAGCTCTCTGGATCTGCTATATCCTCAGAGCAAATACATGGCTAACGGCGTGATGTATATCGAGACTCTTGGTATGGTTTATACCAAAAATCTGCCAATTTGCTCACGGCAATAGTCGCTGGCCCCCAATCCCCGGCTAAAAACCGGGGATATTTTAAATGACGACTTCTGCAACTAGAGCCTTATGGTCAGATACTATGTCGTCTAAAACTCTAAATCTTTTCACTCTAACAGCATCATTGACTAGTATGTGGTCACAGGCTACCTTTCCATTGAATTTTAGCCCAGATAGCGTATTATCTATATAGTATTCATGTGTTAAATCCCTCAAGAAATCCAGCTCGCGCATAGCAGGCGCTTCGTGTACGATATTTAGGTCGCCGCACATTACCACGGGCCCACTAATCCTACGCACCACATTCGCAACCTTTTTCATTACTTCTACGGTTGTCTCGTCTCCCATAGGTGTAGGCTTCCAATATCCATGATGGTTTACTATAGTAATGCCACACTCAAGTTTGGCAACTTGCAAGGTGTATGCATGCTCATAAAAATCTTGTGCGTTCTTTACTACTCCATATTTACTGTAAACTAACTCATTCTGTTTTTCTATTATTTCGCTTTTGCTCAGAATAACGTTACCTTGCTCCACAATATTATTATCGGAGAATATTTTTATCCCCCAGTTAGAACTTCTAGACTCATGCTCTAGACCGCTAGCTTCTTTAATTTGGTCAACCGTTGCAAAGAGATTTTCTAGCTCTTTCTGCTTACCATTGCTCCAGACCGCCTCTTGTATGCAGATTACGTCAAAAACATTATTCCTCAAGAAATCAAGCAAGGCTCCATTAATTCGCCCCGTCCATACGTTTAGTTGCAATATTTTCATCTGTCATCTCCTTCACCATGTAGTTTATTGCGTTTTTTACGACTACTTAATTTATCAATATTACCCTCGGCAATCTCCGACAAGGGGATATTTAAATACCGTGCAACATTTGCAAGATACCACAATACGTCCCCTAACTCTTTAGCGATAGCTTGCTGGTCTTCATCCGAAGCATACCCGCCCTTGTCGCGAATTATCTTCTTGATCTTATCTGCTGCTTCGCCGGCTTCGCCCACCAGTCCCAACACCTTTTCCAAAAAACCTGGAGCCTTTAAATCCACCGAGGTTTCAAATAAGTCAAATTCCGCCGCTTGTTTTTGGTATTTGTCTAATTTCATCTTACCTCCTGATTAAAATAATTATATCACATGATATAATACAGATATGGAAGATACGCGAAATCTCGTAGATGAATACAAAGGTATGCCCAACGAGCAAGTTTTTGCTGCGTTAGATAAAAAACGTATACCATTAGAGGTCGCGATAGAAAATGTTGAACACGATTTTAACATCGGCACCATTGTGCGCTCTGCCAACTCTTTTAATGTTAGTAAAGTTCATATCATCGGCAAGAAAAAATACAACCGCCGCGGTGCCATGTGCACAGATAAATATCTAGAAATTATCCACCACCCCACCATAGAAGATTTCTTAAAAACTCAAAAAAGCAGGGAACTAGTTACTATTGAGAACAACACTCCGCGCGCCAAACCCCTGCACGATAAAAAGTTTACTCAAAATACTACCTTGATTTTTGGTTCAGAAAACAATGGCATTACACCGGAACTTCTAGAAAAAGCTAAAGATGTACGCTTTATTGAGAGCTTTGGCTCTACCCGCTCTGTAAACGTAGGCGTGGCCGCCGGGATAGCAATGTATGAGTACGCGAGGCAGGTCGTTTTTTAGGCGCATAGATATTCGTTTCCCATGGCTCAAAATCGTCGCTGTTTTGGCTATAGGCATTCTTGCCATCTTGGATTTATTGGATCTTACTATATCCAAAACGACGGATCCATACAACAAGATTAAAATCGCTCCTATGGCACATCACGTACGCATTAAGCGCGACCTTACTGGTAAAAAGCTTGTAGCGCTTACTTTTGATGATGGGCCTTCTAGCGTAACTACGCCTAGGTTGCTAGATATTCTGTATGAAAAAGATGTCCCAGCTACATTTTTCGCACTAGGCAAGATGGTACGCGCGGCGCCAGATATTGCAAAACGCGCTGAAAGGGAAGGTCATATCGTGGCTAGCCATACTATGTATCATCAAAATTTAGTACGTATTTCGTCCCAAGCCATCAAAGATGATATCGCCGAATCAAAATCTGTTTTTAGCGATATTCTGGGCCACGAACCCACTCTTACTCGCCCGCCCTATGGCAATATCAACAACACCGTGCGCGATAGCGTTGGTACCCCTATGATTTTGTGGTCAGTGGACACTCTAGATTGGCAAAGTAAGGATCCGAGTGCTATTCTGGCAGTTACCAAGGAACAAATTCACGATGGTGCAGTTATTTTGATGCACGATATTTATGACTCTTCCGTAGACGCCGTCCCGACTATTATAGATGAGCTTAGGAATGATGGCTATGATTTTGTCACGGTACCAGAGCTCGCCAAAATTCGCGGCGTAAATCTCCAATCCGGCACCGCTTATTATAATTTCCGCCCTTAGCTATCTACCAAATAAGATATTTGTAATAAAAGTTAGTACCAGTATATGCAGATTAGCGGCAATTAAGAAGCCAATCGCTATCGCAATCACGCCAAATAGCTTTATTTTGTCATAAGAAGATACACCGTTCGCCAGATTGTCTGCAATTTGTCGATAAAATATCACGATCAATCCACCGGCTAAAGCGATAGCCAGCCCTCCGAACAACCACCCAAAACTAAATGTAAAATCCATAACCTTATTATATCATGAATACCTAAGGCTGCCACTAAGCGTCGACAGATCTCCACTACTAAAAAATCGGCCATTTTGCCGATTTGGATATGTCTTGGCGGTGGTGAATTGTTCAGGCATTAACACTTCGTAAAAATTCTCGTTTTTCAAATTATCTATTCAACAGTATTACCGAACGACGAGATTCTTCTAATAATGAATAGTCCTTATGAGACTCATCGAATAATCTTCTAGTTTTAACTAACCTGTTATGAGTGAATTCCTCGTGAAATATCATGACAATATCTTCATCACCTAAGTAGTAGTCTTTATCAAGATAATATGGATCGAAAATATACGCAAAGTAGTTATCAATTTTCGTAATTATGACATAGTGCTCAGATTCTTGCCAACAACGAGCTATTGCAACCCCATTTTTATCCAATATCGCCTTAATATTCTCTATAGTGACATCTTTACCTTTGAGTACTTTACAATTTATATCAAAACCATTATTTTGATTTGCATATTTAACGAACCAATCAGATAACAACTCTGCGTGTTTTTTTGATGTTCCACCTTCACCTGTTATCCCTTCTGGGCCCTTTACGTCTAAGGTAAATCTATATATTTGTTTCAATAATTCTACTGGAAAATCTTCTCTATCATATAAATATGCTAGAGCATTGATGAAAGATGTTGTCCCGCAATCATATTCTGTGTTTTGATATCTTAACGGTATTTTCATAACCATTATTATATCATATGGACCAGAATGTTAGGGTATAAACAGGCAAATTTATATGAGTAAAAAAATGCGTTTTCGGACGCATTTTTTATGTAAAATCGGTACAAAAAAGCGTTCTAGAACTTGTAGGGTACTTAACAGGCATTTACTACTAAAAAAATCGGCCAAAATGCCGAGTTATATAAAAATTTGGTGGGGATATGTGGACTTGAACCACAGACCTCGTCATTATCAGTGACGCGCTCTAACCAGCTGAGCTATATCCCCGATCTGGTGGAGTAACAGGGACTCTAACCCTGGACCTCCGCCTTGCAAAGGCGGCGCTCTAAACAGCTGAGCTATTACCCCAACGTCCTAATTTTACACCAAAATCATCAAAAAGGCAAGAGGTAATAGTAGCGAGAAAAAAGAAGGAACCATTCTCGCGGAATAGTTCCTTAGGTCATACATATAGTTTGAGTAGCCTCGCAGTTTATTCTACTCAAAACTACCTCTATTTTATCTCACAAAATGCATAATGTCAACAGGCTTTTTCCACAAATTGTGCAGAACTTTTAAAATTAGTGTTCGGATTTTCTAAATAAATTACAACATAATTTTAAGAAAAAGCATATTGACAAAACGGAAGCGGTATGATATAATGTACATATACACTCATAAAAAGGGTGGTTGTTTTATTAATTTATAAGAATTTGGTGGGCAGAATAGGAGTTCTAGATGTCTGGAACTAAGGCTGGTGGCATGAAAGCCGCTGCTACTAACAAAGCCAAATACGGCAAAGAATTTTATGCTCGTATCGGTAAAAAAGGTGGCCAAAACGGTCACACCGGCGGTTTTGCCGCTAACCCCGCATTAGCTCGCGTAGCTGGCGCTAAGGGTGGCCGCATCTCTCGTCGTGGTCCAGCTAAAAAAGCTGCCTAATAATATGAAAATCAACCTCAATTCAATAGAGGTTGATTTTTTACGCCAAATCCTCGCATCTAGGGCAGTGATATATACCATCTGGAGTCTGATAACGCGTTAATCCGCATTTTTTGCACTTAGATTTGTTATGCAACCAGTCTCTATATGTATCCAATTCGTCTTGTATTAGGTTCTCATTAACCTCTATGCTGTATCTATCGGCTAACTCTCGCGCCTTCTCCCAGGCCTCACTTTCCATTCTAAGGCGCTCTACATCCATTCTAAAAGTCTTATGCTTTAAAATAGCATGTGACACCTCATGTAGGGCTAAAAGCTCTGAGAATGGCTCTGGTGGCCCAAAAACGATGGTTTTAGGCGGTCTAAAGGCAAATTTAGAGCCTTTAATAAACCTAAATTCCGGATAATCTTCCTTTAACCTCTGTAAAAATCCAGCGTCCACGATAAAACAGGGAATTACTCCCGCTCCTTTTGCTTGGCATAGATATAGCATCCATAAATTACCGATTCTAATGGTCGTTTCGGTCGTCGATATTTTACCCCCGCTATCTTTGGTAGATATTTCGAATATAGCCGAAAGATTTTACCCATCGGCCCGCCAAGCACGATAGTATTGGGCTGATAGCTCTTGATGATGTCGGGTAAACCTAGATATATTCTGGCGGCAATGTCTTGCATTATTTTTTTACCGCGTAAATCGGTGGCCGGATCTGTATGATAAAATTTTTCCAATGCGCTAGCCGCTGCGATGTCTTCCCATTCAGATAGTTTGTTATTAAATTCATATTTTTGGTGACCTGGCTCAAAGTTTATGTTGGGTAAAAGTCTATTTTTTTCTACTACGCCGCCACCTATACCAGTAGAAAAGGTTAAAAACACTGTGCGTCCAGATAGCCCGTAGCCTTCGTAGAGGGTTGCTAGATTCGCATCATTTTCAAAATAAATCGAACAACTGAATAAATTTTTTATAGGGGTAAGAATATCAATATCATCCCAGGCACGATTGCCAAAATGAACTGAGTAATTTTTGTGTACAATACCCGGAATAGCTACTACTACTGAGCTAATTTTATATTTCTGAAAGTTCTCCAAATTTTCCGTCAAATCAGCTAAAAACTTCTTGGAGCCCCTAGCGGTAGGGAATTTTACCCGCCTTAACACTCTGCCACGTTTGGAAAACAGTGCAATCAATGTTTTCGTTGCCCCTATATCTATTGCTAAGTATACCATACCTAAAATTCTACACCGTTCCAACCTCAAGATAAACCCTAGACTTTTTTCATAAAATCTGCTAAAATAATAAGAGTTTTAGGCTCATTCATAAGTGCCGCAAAACGACACTTTTAAATGAGCCTAAGGAAGGAAAATATTAAATATGGCAAATGCCAAAAAAATCACTATGGACGAACTTCTTAAAGCAAATGAAGATTTGTTCAAAAAAGTTATCACAGGAGACACTATTAAAGGTACAGTGCTCTCTGTCAAAAAACATGAAATACTAATCGACCTTGGTCCGCAAGGCATAGGTTTAGTCCCCCGCAGGGAAGCATCTTTCGCGCGTAATCTAAACGTTGGCGACGAGGTGACTGCATCTGTGGTGGAGGCTGAGATGAAGGACGGCTACGTATTGCTTAGCCTTCGTAAGGCGGTCAAAGATAAAGGTTGGGACGAAATCACGGCCAAACTAGACAACGCTGAGACTGTAGAAGTTACTCCGTTTGACGCTAATCGCGGTGGCTTGCTTGTGGAGTACGAAGGTATCCGCGGCTTCTTACCAGTTTCGCAACTTTCTGCCGAACATTATCCACGCGTAGGCTCTGCAGACAAGGATGAAATCTTGCAGCGTCTAAATTCTCTAGTAGGGAAGGCAATTAAGGTTCGCATCTTAGATGCCAACAAGAAAGAAAATAAGCTTATCTTCTCCGAAAAAGAAGCCATCCGTGACGGTCTCGCTGCTCGCTTCGCCGAACTAAATGTTGGCGATGTAGTGAAAGGTGTAGTTACCGGTGTAGTAGATTTCGGTGTATTTGTAAATGTAGACGGTATCGAAGGTCTGGTCCACATTTCTGAGATTTCTTGGGAGCGCGTCAATAATCCATCTGATTATGTCAAGGTAGGTGACACTATCGAAGCTAAAATTATCGCCATCGATAAGGAACGCCTATCTCTCTCTATGAAGCAACTCGTAGAAGATCCATGGATTTCTGAGGTAGAAGGTCTGAAAAAAGGCTCCAAAGTAGAGGGTACCATTACTCGTATTACTCCATTCGGCGCATTCGTTCAGATTTCTCCAGCAGTGGAAGCCTTGGTTCACGTATCTGAGCTTGGTGAAGGCTCCGATGTCGATCCGGAAAAAATCTTTACCCTAAATGAACGCAAAGATTTCAAGGTATTAGACATCGATAAGGAAGGTCGCAAAATCTCTTTATCAATCGCTAAATAAATTTAAAAAAATGGCCCCGAAAGGGGTCATTTTTGTTCTTTACTTATTAAACAATAAACGTTATAATGAAGAAAAGCGCTTAAACTTAATAGAAAGGTCATACAAAAAATGGAAATGCAAAGTGTTGACGAATTTATCGAGTCACTACTAGTTGATAAAGGAATTACAGACATTGAACCAGAAATCAAAGCAGAATTATCTCAGGAAATGAAAACTAGATTGCTAGATCAGATCAATAAGGCCGCCATTATGCAGCTTAGCGAAGAAAAAGCTGCAGAACTTGCTTCCATGGTGGATGACCCAAATTTTACTAACGAAAAAATGACTGAATTTATGCAGACCTCTGGTGTTAATTTGGCCGAAGTGGCGCTTGAGACTATGCTTCAGTTCCGTAACTTTTACCTTTCTTCGGAGCAATAAAATGGAAAGCGCACCAAGGCCCAACAACGAAGCTACAGCGACCAGCCAATGGGATAGTTTATCTAATTATGCAGGCGAGAAGAATATCAATGATAGAACCGGCAAAAGACGAACATTTACGGAGTTTGATCTTTATCCTAAACAACCTGGTGAAACCAATGAGGAGTATGGGGCTAGGTTAAAATTCATGCACCAAAAAACTGCAGAATACCAAGCGGAAGAGGCGGCTAGGGAAGCTGAAGCTAGAGCGATTACGGATAAAAATGATCTGAGGACTAATAGCTATCTAGAATCAGAGCAAGGTAAACAGGAGCTTCAGGCGGAAGCCAATTTTGATCGTATTTCTGAAAAAATAGAACAAGCCATAAAAGACGGCAAGATTACAGAAGAACATGCCAAGGTATTGCTAGAAAAGCAGCTAGATAAAGCCACTAATGTGATTGATGGCATTAGGCAAGATTATGTAGATCGTCAATCCGTTGGAACTCCAGAAGAACAAGAAGCGTATAATAAATGGTTAAGCAATCACGATGAAGAGAATAAAAAAAATCTCGAAGCTCGTAAAGAGGCTTCGGGAGAGGGTATCGGGGAGGAACAGGAAAAACACGAAGAGCAAGAAAAGCTTAAAGTAGAGGAAGAAGAAAAAACTAAGTTAGAAGAAGAAAAAAAGAGGCAATTAGAAGAATTAATTAAAAACGAAGAAGAGAAAAAAAGGCTCGAAGCACGATTAAAACAAATTGATGAGGAGCTAGGGCCTTTGGCGGCAATTAATGCTGATTTTACCCACGATAAGAAAGAGCTAGCTCACGATATAGCCGAACAACAATTAAATGAAGAGCAAGCAAAATCTAATTTAATTAAGCGCATCTGGAAAGGTAGTATAGCTAGGAAGTACTATCAGAAAAAATACGAACGCCAACTGTTGTCTGGCGAGCGTGCGGCCGGCACCGGCGATGACGGCAAAGACATTATGCTGGACGACATAATTAGGGATCGTAGTGGTAGCGCTATTCGACGTTTTGTGCTAGGCGCCACAGAGGATATGCAATATATTCACGAAAAGATCGGTAAAGAACGTAAAGATGGTACGTACGACGGCGAAAAACTAACCGAAGCCGACGCCGAGACCACTAATGCTGTACGTGGTGCTATTGAAAAATTTGCTAGCGCCAAAATTCCAGAAGGGGGCTCGATCGAGGACTTGAAAAGGATTTTTGGAAATGACATCAAACGTATTAAGGCAGAGGCTAGGGACCAAGGCCAAAATATAGACGCGACAACGATTGATAATTATTTAGAAGTCGCCATGCAAGCTAGGCAAAGAGTGGAACATGGCATAGCTATGGACAGAGTGATGGAAGGTTTTAGGGTTTTCAATGCCGATGTTCGTAATAACATGCGCACCGAAGCCCATCGCGATAACATAGATAAAATAGTCAACAGAATAGAAAGTAGTAAAATTGGATCAGTTATCCCAGCTGAAGCTCTTGCTATGGCAGTGGGAACAGCTTGGTCGCTTATCCAAACTGGCGCTAGGAGTGCAGCTCGAATTGCGGCTCCCGTGGGCGGCATAGCCGTATCTGGCGCTCTGGCGGGGTTGAGAGAGCGCAACCGTGTCACGGAAGACCGTGCGCGCATGATGAGGGACGCTGCTGTCGGTTTAGAGTATGATGGTATGTCTGACGAAGAAATTAGAGGTCGCCGTGCCAAAAAGCGCGCTAAATATGAAGCCAGGATCGGTGGAACCCTTTATGATTTAAGGCCAGCTAGTGAGTTGACTTCCAATATTGCTCAGGCGTTGAACTCTGGCGATAGCGAAGCTAAACTGAGAGCTATTGCTGAGGCCAGAGTTAGAATTGGCTACTCCGATTCTGAGCAAAAAGATTTAATTTCCTATTCGTCTGCGGATAAAATGGGAGACGAGAGGACTAGATTGGACATGGCTGTCATTCGTGCCGAAAAGAGCCTATCCGAAGAAGAAAAACGAAGATTGGAAATTTTAAAGACAGTAGTTCGTAAAGAAATTAATAACGACGTAAACGAAAATGATCAAGATTTTCGCAAAGTACGCGCGGCTCAAGCCGTAAAGCAGGCTGGTAAAACCGTATTGATTGGTTCTGCAGTATTCTTTGCTTCTCAAGAGATCATGGCGACTATCGATCCAAACAAAGTTGGTTTATTTGAAAAAGCTGGTCTTCTTAAGACTCAAAATAACGAAAATGCGCAAGAAACCATTCTTGCAAGTTTAGCTGGGCCTAGCGTTCGTACTGAAACACATGTTGATACAATCGAAGATATAAGTGGCGATAGACAAACAGAAATAAATCAATATGAACAGGCCGGGTATACCAAAGTCGAAAAAACTGCTGCCTGGACAGAAACCAAGAAAGATTTAGTTGAAGTTGATCCATCTCAGTCTACTGCCCAAGTTAAGGTTGAATATGACGGCTGGGCCAATAATGGCACGTCTGTTTCTGATGGTAATGAATTGAGACTCTATCTTAATAACGGTCAAATTACTTCTGGCATGCATGGCGTATCAACGATGGGAGGGGAAGCGTTAGACTATGATGCGGCCGCAGCTGCAGGGCGAGTCAAGCTTTATTTGACTATCGGTGATAGTAAATTTGAGATAGCATCAAAGGTCAATTCCGCCGGAGAGCTTGCGTGGGGGGAGAACGGATTATTTACTACGACTACCGGTGAAACTATTCAGGCAGTTAGTAACAACGGGGAGAAACTCTATAAATACGCCGAAATCGTGTTAGATAATGGTAAAGATGCTAACGGTATATCCCACATCATACCATTTGCTACAGACTTAGGCTCGGATTCTTTCTCTGGTAAGATTCAGCAAGTAGCAGAAACTACTGTAGAACATCCTGCAATGTATGATTTTGTCAAAACTACAGTTACAGAAATTCCGCGCGATATATCATACGGTGGCATAGCGACGGCTCAGACTTCACGAGTCGGATTGGGTGGCCCACGTACCGCTAATAATGGCGGAGGTGACGGTCCAATGGCAATAGTAGGTACTACTGGAGACATTCCTCCAGAAATTATTGAAGGCTCCGAGGCACAAGAAATTGTCAATAACATCAATAACGAAGCCTCTAATCCTGCAGAAAATAATAACATGAATCAGGAGGCCACATTAGGACGGAATACTCCGCCCGCGCAATCAGCGGAACAAGCAGATACGGCAAAAGCCGAGTTCACCGAGCGCATAAGAAGAGATTTTGGCAATTTGGTCGGAGAAGATGGTGTTAATTATATGTCTGGCAATATCAACGATAATAATACTGCCACAGGTATCTCGCAATGGTGGAATAGTCTTAATCAAGAGGCCAAAGATGCCGTGATTGATTTTGAAAGCGAATATCATCCGTACGGGACTATGCTGAGAAGTTGGCTACAACTTAATGGACATATTGAGAGATAGGCATTTAGAGTTAAAATTGGTTTTTAGTCACGCTCGTGGTATAATTAGCGTAAGGAGATTTTTGTGAAAAAAACTAACAAAGCTTACCAAGCACGTCCTTGGCTCGAATATTATGACGAAGAAAACATTCCCAGTAGTATAGAATATCCAGATTGTTCTATGGTAGACATGATTATGCAATCTGCCGAAAAATGGCCAGATAATGTAGCCTATTCTTACTACGGCCACAAGGTTACTTATAAAAACTTTATCCGCAAGATAGAAAAAGCCGCCCGTGCACTTAAAAATTACGGCGTTAAAGAAGGCGATCGCGTTACCATATGCATGCCCAATACGCCAGAGGGTATCACGATGGTGTATGCCGTAAATATGGTTGGCGCAGTATGTAATATGGTCCATCCTCTATCGTCAGAGAAGGAACTAGAGTATTACATTAAAGTAGCTGATTCCAAATACGTTTTAGTTATAGACGCGGTGTTTGACAAAATCTACCGTCTGCGCGATACTGCGCAACTAGAGCGCATTATTGTGGTACGCCCCTCAGATGGCTTAGGCTTTTTGAAGAAAAAGCTCTACAATACTTTACACATTAAAAAGGTCCGGCTTCCAGCCAACGATAACCGTGTAGTACTTTGGGAAGACTTTATCGCTAATTCATATTTCTATCAGGGCAATTACCACGAGGAGCGTGGCGGGGAAGATCTCGCTGTGATTATGTATTCTGGCGGTACCACTGGCGCCCCCAAGGCCGTAATGCTTTCTAATCTTAATATTAATGCCGAATCCATCTGTGACGCCACCATGATACGTCAAGTTGTTCCGGGGGCTACGGTGCTTTCCATTCTACCACTCTTCCACTGTTTTGGTCTGGGCGTTTGTATTCACACGCCGCTCTGTAAAGGTATGGGCTGCATATTGATACCGGCTTTTTCGCACAAGCAATTTGCGGACATCATCAAGAAAAATAGCCCTAACTTCATTGTAGGCGTACCTACCCTATTCGAAGCATTGGTTAATACTAAACTCAAGCGCGACGATCTTAAATCGGTCACTGCCGTAATTTGTGGTGGCGATGCGCTCAACCAAACTCTGCGTGACAAAGTCAATGATTATCTCAAGGCCCATGGTTCCAGTGCTAAAATTCGCGTCGGCTATGGCTTAACAGAGGGTTCCGGCGCAGTCTGTTTGTCTCCGGAAGATGCTTTTGCCGACGGTATCATCGGCGCCCCATTTCCGGATACATATCTTAAAATAGTCAAAAATGACACTTTTGATGAACTCCCAGTCGGCGGAGAAGGCGAAATCTGCATCTCTAGTCCATTAGTAATGATGGGTTATCTTGGAGACGATGCTGAAACCGCGCAGGCACTTCGTATCCATCCAGACGGCAAATTGTGGCTGCACACTGGGGATATCGGCTATCTTGGCAAAGATGGTTTTATTTACTTTGCCCAGCGCCTCAAGCGTATTATCGTTTCTTCTGGTTATAATATCTACCCGACTCATCTAGAATCTATCATTAATTCTCATGAGGGTGTATTGACTTCTACCGTTATTGGCATAGATCACCACTACAAAGGTCAGGTTCCGAAAGCGTTTATTGTTTTGAAACCAGGCTATAAGGCAGGGAAGAAAATAGAGCGAGAAATCCGCGCTCTGCTAGAACGCAATGTCCCAATCTATGCTCTCCCGGTAGCTTATGAATTTCGCGATAAGCTACCTCAAACCAAAGTTGGCAAAGTTGCGTTCAAGAAGCTAGAGGAAGAGGAAAAGGCGAAAAAATAAGTATGCTCTGGAAAATCCTCGTAGTATTGCTTATTTCTATGGTGCCACTAGTAGAACTTCGTGGTGCCATCCCGGTAGCTGTAGGCATGGATCTAGGCCTGCCAGAATGGCTAGTCTTAATCGTGGCCATCATCGGTAATATTATCCCGGTACCAATTATTTATTTCTTTGCACGAAAGTTTCTAGAATGGGGCGCCACACGCAAGTGGAAGCCTCTCAGGCAATTTTGTAGTTTCTGTATCAAAAAAGGCGAAAAGGCGGGCAACAAACTGCTTAAGAAAGCTGGAAACTATGGTACGTATTTTGCTCTCTTTCTCTTTGTGGCCGTACCAATCCCTGGCACCGGTGCCTGGACGGGCACTCTTGCGGCCAGTATTTTGAATCTAGACTTTAAGAAGACTATGATTGCTATTATGTCTGGTGTATTGGTGGCTGGTCTAATTATGCTCGCTGTTTCGCTTGGGTTGTTTAGAGTAATTTTTGGCGGATAATTTTTAGTTTAGCTTAAGCTTCGCCTGCTATTATGAAACTATAAACAGGAGAAGTATATGAACTATAATAAACAGAAAAAAGAGCAGCGTTATTTCAACTATTCCATTTAAACCAAAAGTCTTATCGTCACTCGTCGTCTAGACTCACGCTATAAGCCCGAGCCACTTAACTAAACAAAAAATGAGCAGATAAAGGGGGGTTTATCTGCTCATTTTGGCTCCCCCGGCCAGACTCGAACTGGCAACCTCGAAGTTAACAGCTTCTTGCTCCACCATTGAGCTACAGGGGAATACCTCTATTATAGCATATTTTCTCAAAATGTGGTAAAATTAAAGAAGCTATTTATATTTTTTGTGTATTACTAAAACAGAAAGGAGAGTTATGGAAGAAAAAACAATTCAAATTGCCGGTTCTATTACTGTGGATGAGTTGGCTACCGCACTTGGCCTTTCTGTGACCGAGTTAATCGGTACACTTTTTAAAAACGGTATCGTCGCCACTATTAATCAGCGTCTAGATTACGAAACCGCTAGCATCATCATAGATGAGCTAGGTCTCGAAAATGTCAAGCTAGAACGCAAAAACACTTCTACTAAAACCTCAGATTTTCATCGGGAATTATCAGATAAGGCCGTTACGCGCCCTCCGGTGGTGGCCGTTATGGGTCACGTAGATCATGGTAAAACTACTCTTCTAGACACTCTTCTTCACAAAAAAACTGTAGAAGCTGAGGCTGGTGGTATCACCCAGCATATTTCTGCCTATCAGCTTAAGCACGATGATCGTATTATCACTTTTCTAGATACTCCTGGCCATGAGGCTTTCGCTGCTATCCGTCAGCACGGCGCTATGCTTACCGATATCGTAGTTATAGTGGTGGCCGCAGATGATGGCGTTAAGCCGCAGACGGTAGAAGCTATCAACTTCGCCAAATCTGCTAATGCCAAGATCATCGTTGCTATCAATAAAATAGATCGTGAAGGTGCTGATATCGACCGCACCAAGGCAGATCTTAGCCAGCACGGTCTCCAGCCAGAAGAATGGGGTGGTGATATCACCATGGTGCCAATTTCCGCCAAAATGAATCAAAATCTCGACAAGCTCTTAGATATGATTCTCCTTACCGCCGATATTGAAGAACTTAAAGCCGATGTGGATATCCCTGCCGAAGGTCTCGTTATCGAATCTCACATGGAGACTGGCAAAGGTTCCGTAGTAAATCTTCTTGTTACTGGTGGGGAACTAAAAACTGGCGAGTTTATCGTGGCAGGCTCTACCTATGCCAAAATTCGCACTATGCTAGACTGGAAAGGCAAACCCAAAGGCAAAGCTACTCCTTCCACCCCAGTTACTATCACTGGCTTCAAGGAACTTCCGAATTTCGGCGATCGCTTTATAGAGGTTAAAGACGAAAAAACCGCCCGTAAAATGGCTCTTCTTAATGCGCAGGCTGCAGCTAACGAATCTGCCAGTGCTAATGTTACTAGTTCAGATCTTCTGCGCATGATGAACGTAGCCGACAATTCCAAGACTTTCAACGTTATCGTTAAAGGCGACGTTTTGGGCTCCGTCACCTCCGTAGTAGATAGCCTCAAGATGATAGACACTAAAGGTGAGGTTACTCTTAATATTGTCTCTACCGGTGTAGGCGACATTAATGAAAACGATGTTTATATGGCCGCCGGCGGCAATACTGTAATTTACGGTTTTAATGTTTCTGTCCCTATTAATATCTCTAAAATGGCCGCACGTGACGGCGTACCTATCCGTACTTATCGCGTCATCTACGAGCTCCTAGACGACGCCAAACACGAGATGGAAAACTTACTAGATGCTGAAATTATCGAAGAAGACAAAGGCGAGATGAAAGTTCTCGGCGTATTTCGTACTGAAAAAACTAGCATTATTGCTGGCGGGGAAGTACTAAAAGGCGATGCTAAGCCTGGTTTTCTTGCTCGCATAGTCCGTAATAAAGAATTCCTTGGCGAAGCCGAAGTTACCTCAGTGCAAAAAGAAAAAATCGACGTAAAAGAGCTTACTGCTGGTGAAACTGGCGGCCTCGCCCTTAAGACTGCCTCCAAAATTGATCTCCAGATCGGTGATCGTCTCAAATTCTTCACCCGCGAATCTAAAAAACGCACTCTTTAATATACTTATAAAACACCTCATTTTGAAAAAGTCTTATTATGACCCCTCCTCAAATAATTAGGGGGTTTAGCCTAAAATGTCAAAAAAAACAGATGAAAAACAGTTAAAACCGAAAAATTGTCAAAAAAACTATTGCGCTAATGCTTTTTTACGTGATATATTAGATAAATGTCCAAAAAATTTTATACATCTGGGCGCTTAAAACGCCCGTATTTCAAAAACCCCCAAAAAAAGGAGTCCTTATTTATACTCTTTAATTTAATTATTTTAGTGTCCACGATCGTGGTTACAGCCATAGATATCAAATATGGCACCAGCGGCGGCCAAGACGGGGCCAGCGTTAGCGGTTGGGATTTTCTTAGACCGTTTACCATAGATAGTAATATTCTTATGGCTATCGCTGCGGCTATTGCCCTTATTAAGACTTTGCGACACAGCATAGTTACCGCTCGTAAGAACAACGCTTCATTTATGAGGCCGTTTGGAACTAAATTTACTAATTTCTATTTCCTATCCGTTGTTTCTATCGATTTGACCTTCGTTGTTGTTGCGCTTTTTCTTGCACCACTTCGTTTAATGCACGGTCAAAACGGCGCCAGTATGTTTATGGGGGATATGTTCTTCTTCCACCTGATAAATCCAATTGCCGCCACCTGTGCGCTATTCCTATTTAACGGCGCCGCGGTAAATAGATTAAGTGAGCTCCTCTGCTATCTACCAATGGCTATCTATTCCACGGTCTATGGTGTACACGTTCTCTTTATCGGTGATTGGGAAGATTTTTATAATTTTACTTTTGACGGCGATCCTTTTCTTTCCACCATATCCGTTTTCGCGAATATACTCATCATTCATTATATAACTAGGACCCTTGCCCGCTTCTACGGCAGAAGAATGGTCGATAACACTAGCTACCCTTATCAAGATCTCAAGTACAAACAACCCCGTTAATCCTGTAATAAACGGTCTCGAAAAATAAGCATAAATGTAGTACAATACAAATAGCATGGAATTTAATGAACAATTTCTACAAGAAATGGGCCTTTCGGCTATGCCAGAGGACGAAAAGCAACGTTTTCTAGATTATATTCAAGAAGAGTTAGAGGTTCGCATTGGTGAACGTATTTCGCGTGGCCTTACCGAAGTCCAACTCAATCAATTTGATATGATCACCGACCAAGCCGAAGCTACTAAGTGGTTAGAAATCAATCGCCCAGATTATCGCGAAATTGTTACTCGCACCATCAACGAAATGAAAGAAGAAATCCGCGCCAACCGATCCCGCCTCGTCGGAGCTTAAAGCTGAGATAAAAAATGGACGCAGATAAAACAGACGACAACGTTCAGATTGAGCCTGGCAAGGCGGTTTATTCAGTAACGCAAAAACCCGAAACGCAGGGTAATCAGGTTGTCTCCGCCAACAAAATGCAAAAAGTAGACAAAATAAGGCTATGGGCTGGTATCTGTTTTATGGCGTTTATATTAATTGTTGTGCTTGGTCTTCTGGTTATTCCTAGAATAATTGAACCCTGTTGTATATTCTCATCTTATAGCCACATCCCACTATGTGATAGCAGATGGGGCGGATATAATTTTTGGCTTTTTGCTTCATTCTTTTTAGGTATCCCACTTAACATAATCGGGGGCTCATTTATACTTCGTAGTATATCTAATTGGGGAAAGATTAAGCACCCAGGTTTTATTACCTTTTTAGTTGTAGCTCTGAATATATTATTGCCTATACTGCTAATAACCTGCATTAGGTGAGACGATAATTGTTAAAATATTATTATTTCTTATACCCATTAATAAAACTTTTCGCATCCATCGGCTTTTTACCATCTGGCTGCAAGTTGTCTATGCTTAAAATTTGGCCGTCGGCACACCTTAGCGGCAAAACTGCTGTCTTACCCGCCTTTAGCCTATGTGCGGTTAAAATCGCGCAATTTTTGCCGTAAAACGCATATTTTGCTTTCGGGAACCCCTGAAATGCCACAATTTTCCTAAAAATTTCTTCCGCGCTCTCTGTTTCAGGATGTAAAACCCCCATAGATTTATCAAATTTCCCACAAAATGTTGCTTTTGCTTCATCCTGCGAAGCAGGGGTGGGTAAGTTGTCTATATTCTCACATATCCACTCCGCCCCAGCCTTAGCCAGTTCTCTGTAGATCACCGCCTTGTCTAGGGGTAAATCCTTCAAAGTAGTCTGATGATACACCGGTCCGGCATCCATCGCCTTTGCTAGCTTCATAATAGATACGGAAAAGTCATTATCTCCCGCCAGTATCGCACTCTCTATCGGTGAAGCACCCCTGTATAAAGGTAGCAGGGAAGGGTGAATATTTAAAATCCCCTCTGGTTCAAATAACTCTAATACCTCAGATTTGATTAACACTCCAAACGAGGCCAACACCCCGTGCACCTCTGGCATTTCGCGCTTTATCTCGCAAACTTTAGCCAAATCTTCCTTCGTACGCGCATGAAACACCACCTCAAAATGCTTTTCCAGTACCTCTAGCGCCGCCTCCGCTAGCGGCCCATTGCCAAAAAAGATAATCTTATCCATCAGGGAACAACTTTTTATTGTTAGCAATTTTCTTATCGTAGTCCACCGGCTTCAGGTCGCCCTTGTCGTCCATCTCATAAAACGCATCTTTCGCCCCCTTGATGTGGTCTATAAACAGCACTCCATCTAGGTGATCTATCTCGTGTAGTAATGTTCGCGCTAGTTCATCTGTAGCCTTAATGCGCACCTCTGTACCGTCTTCTAATTTCGCCTTTACGCGCACCTTACTCGCCCGTGGTACCTTCCCATAAATAAACGGCACCGATAGACACCCCTCAAAATCAGTTTTTACCTTACCATCCGCCTTTATCACCTCTGGATTAATCAGCGCCGTAAAAGTCGCCTTAGACTTATCCGTCATATCGTCACGCACGATGATAATGCGCTTATTTACGCCCATCTGTGGCGCCGCCATCGCCGCCGACAGCTCGTACGGGTGCTCTTTTTCCCAATCTAGGGAAAGCTTCCGCATGTTCTCAATAATCTTCAAAATCTCATCATCGATTTTGGTGACTTTTTCGGACTTTTCGCGCAGCCTCGGGTCTGGCGTGGTAATTATTTTCATAAGCTAATTATATCACAGAACGAATAATCCGCAAAATAACAGGGAAGAAAAAAGTGCTTGAAATCCGCTTTTTGTTTGTGCTATAATGAAATTGCTATAACTTAATTACGGCGAAAGCCACGTTTTTATAATTTTATGTAAGTACTTAAAACGGCACCGTAAGGTTACCATCAAGGTACTTGCGTAATAGACGCGGCTATCGTGATTAGGTTATAGCACCCCTTGCGGTGCCATTTTTGTTAATCCCCGTTAACTAGATGGCGCCACAAAGACTAAGTCAATAAAATGAGAGAGGTACAAGATGGGCCACAAAGTAAAACAATCTTTAGTAAATAGCAGAATAGATTTCTTCTACTATGCTTTCCGTAATGTATTGCTAGTTTCTGTACCTCTCCTTATCCTCTCTGCTCTTATCTTAGGCCTTAGTACTTCTCACAGTTCTGCAGTAAGTTCTGGTAGTAGTGGTACAGACAATGTCCAATTAGTCTTGTCTACTTCCTGTACAGTAAATGCAGTAGTTACATCAGAACATACAGTAAGTCTTAATGGTGGCCAATTAGATAATAATGTAGGCAATACTAAACTCAGTGCCTACTGTAATGATAATAATGGCTATAGTATCTATGCAGTAGGTAGTAGTGGAGACATAGATGGTAATACAGACTTAATTAATACGGTAAATGAAAGCTATAATATCCATACTGGAGTATATAACGAAAACAATGCATCCAACCCTTCTTCCTGGGCTATGAAACTAACCGCCGGAACTGGTACTGGTATAGATCCAGTTACTGGAGAAAGTGTACCTACTACTCCACCTACCATCATTAATGGCTATGATAACTATAGTGCTATACCTAATGTCTATACCCAAGTAGCTAAAAGAACTTCTGGTACTAGTATGATAACGGATAGCGATGCTTCTGGATCATATCTCAATACTACCTACCAGATTTATGCCAATTCCTATCAGCCTGCAGGAACCTATAATGGTAAAGTAAAATATGTTATAGTGCATCCAAATAGTAATCATAACACCATCCCAGATTTAGATACCGCCTTTGCTGCAGCTGGTAAAATGAAAGTCTATGAAGAAGGCGGCAATTCATATTATGCTATGCAAGATATGGACTCTCAAATATGTAGCTTTGTAAGTGGCACTGGCGCAAGCACTGCTACGCAGTTAGTAGATACTAGAGATAATAACCTCTACTGGGTAGCTAAACTGGAAGATGGTAAATGCTGGATGACTAGCAATCTAGATCTAGACATCGGCGGCACAGGCGTAGCAGCACTAACATCCGAGAATACGGATATCAGTACTACCGCATCTGGTAGCGGCATCTACTCAAATGGTTATACTGAAGGCAATGGTGTATGGACTTGGACACCAGTGTCTACTGCCATTACTTCTAACTACTACATTTCTGGTACTTCCGTTGGACCATCTGCTTGGCCAACCAATAACTACACCACGCCATACTCAGCTGAAGGCGGTGATACTTATTACTACACTTCAAATACTACCACTAACGATACTAGGTATAACTCTCTTCAAGCCTGTAAAAATGCAAGCCATACAGAAGATGAATGCAAACGTTACTTTGTTGGTAATTACTATAACTGGACTGCTGCTATAGCTTCCAATAATTCTACTAATATAAGTACTACTGGAACTATAGCCTCTAACTCTATCTGTCCTAAAGGATGGCGTCTACCTAATGCTTCACAAGCAGACAATGTTAACAATGAGTTTGGCAGGATGCTTTATAAAGCTGAAATAACCGCTATGTTATCTGCCGGTGATGATTCTGTAGGCTATATGACGGGCGGTTTTAATAAATTACGTTCTAGTCCATACTACTTTGTGCGGTTTGGCGGTATCGGTGGCGGTACCCTGTACAGTCCCGGTGTCTACGGCTTCTACTGGTCTAGTACGGTTAGCAGTAGTACCGACGCTTACAACCTGCTCTTTAGTGGTACTGATATCTACCCAGCCCGTAACAACGGCAGGCAAGCCGGGATGTCTGTACGCTGCGTTGCCAGATAAAATTTAACCCCAGCTATTATAATCTTAACCATAAGCCACCCGCTGGGGGTTGAAATATTCTTTCATTTACGCTAATAATAACGCCGGATTGGCTTCGGGATTTAGTGGGCACAAAATTCACAAGCTCTAAAAAGAGTTTGTGGTTGTGTGAGGGTCCATTAAACAGTTATTCTAGGCAGACTAGGATCCTAGAAGGGAGATGAGTTAAATAACTATACAGATTAATCTGCTATGCATCATCTTTCCAAATCGGAAACGCCGAAGTAAAAAATCTAGTTAGTTCAATCACTAACTAGACCAACCCTACAAGAGGGTTTCCTAGAGGCTCTCTTTTATGCTTCAATTATAACATACTATAATTAGTATTTCTACAACAGCCCTGGCGGGTCTAGCGTAATACGAAAATTAGCATCTAGCCCCCGGCACGCCTCCATTAGCGCTTTGCGCGATTTGGCCCGCGCGGTAATCTGCCAAGTGTAACCTTTATTAGTATGCTCATGAAACGCCGGCATCGGCGGGGAAACCAGTAGTCGCTTATCTCGGGTAAGGCCTACTACCGTCGCACGTACTTTCTTTAGTACTGTCGCCTCTGTTTTCATCGTAATTTCTAGCTTCGCCACAAACATGAACGGCGGAAACCCAGCTTTGCGTCGCTTTTTCACTGTATATTCGTAAAACCCAAAATAGTCAGACTCTGCTGCCATATTTATCACCGGGCTTTCCGGCCGAAATGTCTGGATATACACTTCTGCCTCTGTCAAGTGTCCTCGTCCCACCCGGCCAATTACCTGAGTGAGTAGCTGGAAAGTCCGTTCTTCCGCCATATAATCTGGTAAGGCTAGCCCAGCATCGGCCTGCGCCACCCCTACCGTAGCCAATCGTGGCAGGTCTAGCCCCTTTGCTAAAGTCTGCGTCCCCACTAATATATCCACTTTGCCATCACGCACCCCTTCATACGCGGCATCTAGCCCCTCATTTTTCTTATTGTCCGCATCAAACCTCTGTACTCGCGCACTAGGGAAGAGCTTTTTTAGCTCACTCTCTAATAGTTTAGTGCCAAACCCTTTATGGATTATCCCCGGCGCACCACATTTGGGGCAATTTAGTGGCACTCGCTCAGTATGTCCACAAGTGTGACACGCCAGCTCGTAGCTATCGGCATGCAAGGTTAAAGGCAAAAAACAGTTTGGGCACAGCATCTCTTCGCCACAATCCTCGCAGATCGTCAGCGGTGCTGACCCCCTGCGGTTATGAAAAATCAACGTCTGCCGCCCCTGTTCCAGGTTCTTTTTTATTGCCGCTAACAGAGCATTGGAGAAATATCGGTTTTTGCTAAAATTATCTCTGTTTTTTAGATCTATAATCTTAATCTCTGGCTTCACCGCGGTGGTTTTGGCCTTTTCTTTTAATGTTACCAAGGCTCCCTTTTCCTTTGCCAAGTAATAATCTTCCACTGTGGGGGTAGCCGACCCCAAAATCAGGTCAATTCCTAGCTTTCCAGCCATATAACTTGCTACCCGTATCGCCGAGTATTTTGGCGCGTTCTCTTGATAATAAGTCCCCTCATGTGCCTCATCTATGATAATTAATCCCAGATTCGCCACTGGCGCAAACAGGACAGATCTCGGTCCAATCACCATCCTAGGCTCATCTGTCTCTAAGAGAGAATTAAAAATCAGGTGCCGTTCGGCCTCAGTTTGTTTAGAGTGCAGTAATGCTACTTTATCGCCAAAATATTCCGTAAAAACCCGAACAAGTTGCCCCGTTAATGCTATTTCTGGCACCAAAAGTATAGTAGATTTTTGCGCTAAAAGGGCATTTTTAGCCATTTTAAGGTATATGTTGGTTTTGCCGCTTCCGGTCACGCCATGTAGTAGTTTCGTGGCTCCTGGAGCCTTTTTTAGGGCTTCTAGCGCATTTTTCTGGGCCTGATTGAGCGGAATTTCCGCATCTGTGGCAGTTTGTTCGGTTTTAAGCATGTTCCCGAACATTTGTTCGGTTTTTCGCCGTCTCTTATCTACCCCGTTTGGCAGTATTAAGCCTAGAGTGCTAGCTAGCGGCACCTGGTAGTAGTCGGCAATAAATCGCGCCGTTGTCACCAGGTGCATTGGTAGCGGCTTTGAATACAAAACTTGCAAAATCTTTTTCGTAGCAAAATTCGGTTGCGCAACTTTTTTACAAACTACACCTACCGCCTTGCCGCGCCCTAGTGGTACCACTACAATCTGCCCCGGCACCAGGGAATTATCAGACTCATAGGTTAGCACACCGCTAGCCTTATTAAACACCTTCCCCGGTATTACCTCATAAAACATATATTCATTATAGCATATGGGGTAGGGCTAAGATATTATGTGGTGAATAAAGGCCTCATCCAAATTGTTGTATTTTTTACACTTTACGTGCTATAATAGTGAAAGATTAAGCGAGGTAATATGTTAGATATATTTGTCACTTCTCGGGTGCGCCGCAAAATTATCGTGGTTTTTGCTAAATATCCAGACTTTAAGACCCACGTTCGTGGCTTGGCTAAGCTCATCAAAGAAGATCCAGGCAATATCCAGAGGGAGCTAAACCGCATGGCTGAAGGCAAGTTCCTTATCGTTACTAAAAAGGGTAAAACCAAAATCTACCAGACCAACAAACAATTCCCAATCTTAAAAGAGCTCCAAAGTATCGTCATCAAAAGCCAAAAGGGCAGCAAGCCGAGCAAAACCATAGGCTAAAATGAGTAAATTATTTGAACGCTTATTAGAAGCGCGTGGGCTAGATCGCAGTTTTTTGGCTCCCAAGTACGAATCCCTCACGGACCCCTTCATTTTACCGGATTTAGATAAGGCGGCAGACAGAATTAATCAAGCTATAACAGAGAACGAGAAGATTTTAATCTATGGTGATTACGATGTAGATGGCGTCACCGCTAGTACCGTAATGGCGGATGCGCTTACCCTGGCCGGCGCCAATCCTGAAAATATAGATATTATGTTGCCAGACCGTTTTGCGGATGGTTACGGCATGAGCCCGCGCTTAATTTCTCGCGCCAAAAAACAGGGAGTTACCTTGGTGATTACGGTAGACTGCGGCTCACGCAACCACGCCATTATAGACGAGCTAAATACCTTAAATATAGACACCATCGTCACGGATCATCATGAATGTGGCGACGAATTACCAGAGGCTCTAGCCATAGTAAATCCCAAGCGCCCAGATTTTGTCGCCATAAATGGCCTGAGGGACCTTGCCGGTGTAGGCGTGGCCTTTAAGGTGGCGCAAGGCTTAGTGCAAAAAAGTCTCATCCCTGCCGGCCAAGAGAAGTGGCTGCTAGATTTAGTGTTAATAGGCACCATTTGCGATAATATGCTTCTCACTGGCGAAAACCGTATTCTTGGTTATTACGGCATCAAGGTTTTAGAAAAAACTCGCCGCGCTGGCCTAAAAGAATTAATGTCTCGTGCCCGAGTAAAAAATTTAACTGCCGAAAGCATCGGTTTTCAGATTGGCCCACGGTTAAACGCCGCCGGCCGGCTGAAGTCTGCTCATCTTTCGCTAGACCTGCTCCGCGCTACTTCTCCTACCGATGCCGCCGCCCTCGCCGAACAACTAGAAGACCTCAATAAAAAACGCAAAACCGAGCAACAAGCCGCTATCAAAGAAATCTCCACCCGCGGCGTTTCGGGTGATCCAGTCATTATAGAGACCGGCTCTTGGCACGAAGGTATCTTAGGAATTATTGCCGGCCGTTTAGTAGAAGAATATCAGCGTCCAGCTTTTGTATTATCAGAGGTAGAAAATGGTATTTTTAAGGGCTCTGGCCGTAGCTTTGGCGATTTTAGCTTGGCCAAAGCTCTAGACTATGCCAAGGATTCTATCATTGGCGGTGGTGGCCACGCTGGCGCCGCTGGCGTGCGGGTGGATAGTAAGCAGCTCTATGCATTTCGCGAGAAAATCAATGAATATTATAAAAGCTTGCATCTAGTGGATCAAACAAAATATCTCAAGCAGCGAGCCGATCTAGATGTCGCGAACCTTTCTGATTTATCTCTGCAATTTCTAGAAGAACTAAAATCCCTAGAGCCCTTCGGTGCAGGGAACGAAGAACCGATTTTCCGCTTGTCAGAAGTAGATATCGTTAATATTTCTCACATGGGCACCGAACAAAATCACCTCCGCCTAGATATCAGGGATAGAAAAGGTAATAATCTAAAACTCGTCGCTTTCTATGCTCCAGAGCAGTGGCTAAGTCTTACCTCGGAAGATAAAATAGTGCCACTGGTTAAACTAATGGAGAATGATTTCAACGGTGTAAAATCTGCCGAGGCTCGCATTGTAGACATAGAGATAATTTCGTGATACAATCAAAGCATAAAAGAGAAGCCCTCTAGGAAGACTTCTCTAAGTTTTGGGTTGTCTAGTTAGCTTTGTAGCTAACTAGATTTTTTACTTCGGCGTTTCCGATTTGGAAAGATGATACATAGCAGATTAATCTGTATGGTCATTTAATCATCTCCCTTCTAGGATCCTAGTCTGCCTAGAATAACTGTTTAATGGACCCTCACACAACCGCAAACCTAAATACAATTTTAAGCTTGTGAACTCTAGCCCATTAAACTCCGAAGCCAACCCGCCTATAGTATATGCATACTCTATTTATAATTTCAACCCCCACCCGCACAAAAATATTTTGTCGCGCGAACAACAATTTTATCACAAACCGCCTAGGCTTAAATTTTATTCCGCTTTGCTTATTTTTAGCAATAGCAAAATGCACAAAAATTTACAAAATTTTGAATTTTCCAATTTTCCACCCACACCAAAATTTCCAGCAATAGAGTGTGCTATAATTAACCTATGAAAAAAGTAATCTTGAAATGTAAACTTACCAGCCGTGATAAGTTTGAAGAAAAGCTTTCTGATATTGATTTAGATTTTTCGAGCATATATTGGCAGCACGATCGCGTATACGTGCCGCGCGGCTACAAACGGGGAATGAATTTGCCCCGCCTAGTAATGCGCACCGAAATGAAAGCCGTAGATAAGCCACCTAAATATTCGTTCATTCTACGCCGTCATATCGAGGATTCTGGTGTGGATGTAGTGGAAGAAACCAGCATCAAAGATTACGAGAACACCGTCAATATTATTCTGCAACTTGGCTTTAAACCGGCTGGAGAAGTATCGCGTCGCCGCCAAGAGTTAAAAATGGGCGAAGGCACCTATATTTACTTAGATAAAATAGACGGTAAAAATGGTTACTACGCTAAAATAGAATCCAACCTCGCCGCCGAAGATTCCGTAGCTGCCGCTAAGGAAGACTTAAAAAAGACTTTTGAAACCCTCGGCGAATCCAATTTTGTAGAAACTGCGTATTTTGAATTACAAAAATAGTCTACTAATTAATCCTAACAGGATTAATTAGACATAATCAAAAATCGAAACGGGATTGACTTCCGTTTCGATTTTCTAGCTAGCCTCTTTTGTTGGACTTTTCTACCTCCGGAGAAAAGTCCAAAGCGTAAGCGCTATCCTCTCGGTGGTTCACCATCTGGCTCGCCGAGTAATTTCTTAGACTTAATCTCATATCGCTTGCCATTTACCGGCGACACATAATAATCTTCGTTCAATAAATTCACAAACATCGTAAGATCTTTATCATCCATGATAATAATCGAGCCATCGTCGTCTGTCATTAACTCTAGTTGCATTTCGTCCGCATAATCCAGCAGTTTATCTTGTGGCATTTCTTCGGCAATGTCCATAGCCTGGACTTTTTTAAGAATTGGCTTTTTGTCTGCTAGCAGTACATCCAAAGTCAATCCCTCCGCAAAAGATAGTTTGTATTTTTCAGTTAACTCTTTTGCCTTCGCCTCAGCAATCACCTGCGATTTATAATCGTATTGGAACAAATTCTCAAACTTAGCTTGGTTAAACACAATAATCGTGCCGTCCACTATTGCCACCTGGTTGTCTTCTGGCATCTTGAGTGCAATCTCGGCAGAGAACGGTTCAAAACTCTCGCCGTTAATCTCCCAAGATGTTGCACCCTTCAGCGCTGCCGAAGCCGGCAGAATCTTCGCAATATAGAAAGTCTTCATCCCGTCTTCGCCCGGGTAAGTAAACTTCGCAATAATGCCCTTGACCTTCTTAAAATCATACTCGTTTTCCGAGAAATAATCTATATCTTTATACTCATTTTCGATCAGGTGGATTAAAGTTTCGGCACGGCCAACCTTGGAAAGGGAGGTGCGGTAAATTACTTTTTCCTCGCCGTCTGCTCTTTCATAATCGCGTACCTCTAGGCCTTTGTCCGCTTCCTCTATAATATAATGTACCGCCTCTTGCATGAACATCGATTTCACTGCACCGGTCAGTTTATCTGAATATTTAATCTTGTATGGTGTGTAATTTTTGTTAAATAAAAACAGCTCCGCCGAAACGTTGTTTTTTACTTCATCAATCTCGTTCGCCCAGAGAAAGACATCAAACGGTTCGGTCGCATTACTTTCCTTTATGGGATCGGTATTTTCCATGTATTATCTCCACTTATTTCCTATATTATACCATATAAAAAAATAATCGCCAGAAGCGATTAGAGCCACAAACCCCCACCATAACTTAATTATATCACACTTAAGCTAAAAAGTCAAGTATAACAGAATATAACAGAGAAAACCAAGCCATAGAACAGGGGACTGTTCGGTTATTACACCACAAAACCACAGAATTTCAACCATCTTTGTTCGGGAAATTAACAGGGAAGTTTTCCACATTTGTGAAAAACTCCCAAAATAAAAAAGTCCAAAAAAGCTCTTGCATTTTGTTGAAAATTATCATAAACTTAAATCAGCGAATAAATAAACAAAAACGCTAAACAAAAAGTCGTACATTAAAAAAGTTTGAGATCGACCAACTAGGAGTTTTGGCGCGCATTAAATGATAGCGAGATGCGAAACCAAAATCGTGCGCTCTTTCCTTAAAACACACCTCCCAATAAAACTCTATAATTGGTTGCAAAACCATAACACAATAAGTCTCTCAACGGCCATAATCTATGATTTGCTTCGCGTAAATCAAATTGTGGTGGATATATTGTGAAATAAATAAAAATCGAACAAAAACAAAACCGCCGAAGTTTCTAGTTGAACGATCTCAAACAATGTATAATAGATACATGGAGAAACTACATATACCTGTATTACTATCAGAAGTTCTAGCGGGACTTCATCCGCAGCCGGGCGAAACATATTTGGATTTAACCGCGGGCTACGGTGGGCACGCTAGCGAAATTTTGGATGTAACACAGCAATTTAAAGGTTCTGTTTTGGTTGATCGTGATGAATTTGCTATAAATTATTTAAAGCGCAAATTTCCACACGAAATCACCCTAAAACATACGGATTTTTACAGTGCGGTGCTACAGCTTACCGAGTGTGGAGAAACTTTTGATATGATACTGGCAGATTTTGGAGTTTCTTCTCCGCAAATAGACATGGAAGAGAGAGGTTTTTCGTTTAAACACGATGGCCCACTCGACATGCGGATGGATCAAAATCAATCCCTCACGGCGGATGAAATCGTGAATCATTATAGCGAAAGGGAATTGGCCGAAATTTTCGTCAAGTTTGGCGAGGAAAAGTCAGGCCGCGCTAAAATGCTTGCTCGCGAAATCGTCCATCACCGTCCGGTAAAAACTACCAAAGAACTTGCCGATATTATCCTCGGTAAATCTAGATATAGCAAGACTCATCCCGCAGCTAGAGTGTTTCAGGCTATTCGTATCGCTGTCAATGATGAACTCGGCGAAATCGAAAAAACCTTACCGCTTTTGCCTAAGCTACTCAACAAAAATGGTCGCCTAGGTATTATCACTTTTCATAGTCTAGAGGATAGATTGGTAAAAGATTATTTCAAAGAAGCTTCCAGCTTTGGCGAAGAGTCCGAACTAAAAATTATTACCAGAAAACCAATCGTTGCGGAAAATCAGGAGTTAGTTATCAACCCGCGAGCTAGAAGTGCCAAGTTGCGAATAGCTCAGCGGAATTGATAAAAATAAAAACATAAAAAAGGAGGCAACATGCCAAAACAAATCATCGTCGCGAACAAATCTCGCGCTCAAAAAGTTAAGGTAAATTTCCGCTAGTCTCCCTTCCCGGGTAGAGTGCTTAACCTCTACCCGGATTCCGTGATTAGCGCTATGGGCGATAAAAGCCCGCCAAAATAGAGTTTCACAGAGAGTGTGAAGTGTATGACCTTCCCGGGAACTCTTGTCAGGTTACTTATAGCTCTGCCTGGCTAAGAAGTTCCCGGACTAAGATAAGGTTAAAGAGTTAGAAAATAAAACAAAAACAAACATCAGCGAGGAAAAATGCATCAAACATATACAACTAGGCGAAATGCAGGAAACAGTTTTGCCCGTAATCACAATACCGTTCGTCACACCAAAAGGAGCCTAGGCTCAATTTCTCAAATTGTGATAGTTAGCATGCTCACCCTCATTTTTGGACTTATTTATGTAGCCGAAAGCACCAAGGCTACCAGCTTTGATTACGAAATCTCTAAAGTTGAAGATGAAATTACTGAAATGAATGCAAAAAAAGATGATCTTGCAGTAGAAAAAGCGCGTCTGAACTCTGTTGCTACGGCGAAAAACAGCACCGTTGCTGCGGCTATGGAAGATGCCACGGTTACGGGGTATGTCGCGGACTAATTACCAACATTTGGTGACCAATCCGGCTGCCTCTACGTCTCACCGGATTAAAATTTTGAAAAATGTCGTTTTGATAGCCTTAGGTATTATTTTGCTACGGCTATTTTTTATTCAAATTATCGAACACAACGCCTGGGTAGCTAAAGCCGATGAAGCTCACACTTTGCTAGAGACCATTACGGCTAAACGTGGCGAAATTTATATGATGGACGAAGACGAGCCGGTAGCGGTAGCGCTCAACCAAACCACCTACCAAATCATTATCGACCCAGCCGTTACAGAAAAAGAGGGAATTAAGCACGCCTTAGAAACCTATGCCAAGGATTACATTGCGGTGAATATAGACGATATATATAATACTGAAGGTTTGCGCTATTCCATTGTTGCTAAGAACGTACCGCGCGAGGCCGCCGATAAAATTGCGGCAGAAAATCTTGGCGCAGTTTGGTTTAAGAAAAACAACCAACGCGTTTACCCGGAAGGCGATTTAGCTTCTGGCTTGCTTGGCTTTGTTAACGCGGATGGTCTTGGTCAGTATGGCGTAGAAGGTTCACTTAATGATACACTCTCCGGTAAAGATGGTTTGCTTAAGGCTACCGCCGATGTCAACAAGGTGGCTCTCTCCATTGGTAAAGATAACGTTAAAATCCCTGCGGAAGATGGTAAAAATGTAGTATTATCTGTAGATCGCGGTTTGCAAAAAGGTGTAGAAGAAATCGCCGTAGACGCCATTAATAATACTGCCGCCACCAATGCGTCTGTACTTATTATGGATCCAAATACTGGTGAGGTCCTCACTATGGCGAATTTGCCAAATTACAATCCTAGCGATTATGGCAATGTTAAAGACGCATCGGCTTATATTAATTACACCACCGAGGTGCCATACGAACCAGCCTCTATTTGTAAAAGCTTTGCTTTTTCAGCCGCCCTCAACGAAGGCGCCATGACGGCCGATACTACCTATTTTAATGAAGGCTATACTACGGTAGACGGTTGGAAAATCCAAAACGCCGAACAGCGCGCCTCAATTTACGGCACTATCAATATGAAAACCGCCCTTTATTGGTCGCTTAATACTGGCTCAATCCAGGCCCTCAGGCTGCTCGGTGGAAGCACTAGTGAAATTACCCAGCAGGGCCGTGAAAAACTTTACGATTACTATTACAATAAGTTTCGTCTAGGCCAAATTAGCGGCATTGAGCTTATCGAAGCCGAAGGTTTTATCCCGGATCCCAACGAGGGTTGGGGGCGTGATTCGGTCTATGCCAATATGACCTTTGGTCAGAACCTTGGCATCACCATGATTCAGACGGCCACGGCCTTTTCAGCAGTCGTTAACGGTGGCTATTATCGTACGCCATTTATCGTAAAAGGCACCATGGAAAATGGGGAACTAGTTGAAAAGTCCCACACCGAAGCCGTAGAAGATAAAATTCTTTCCGATGAAACCAGTGCGGCTATGCGTGATATGCTTATTTATAATCGTAATTATAAAGTACGCGGAGGTATAGATAAGCCAGGCTACGCCATAGGTGGCAAATCTGGTACGGCTCAGGTGGTACGAAACGGTGCCTATGACGATACTTTTGCCGAACTTATTGGCTCTTATATTGGCTTTGTCGGTCCGGAGGGGGAGTTGCCAAAATACGTGATAATGGTTAAAATGTGGGGAGAGGGTCAAAGCATCGAAAGTGGCGATGCGATGAATTTATTTGATAAAATATCAAATTACGCGATTAATTATTTAAAGATACCACCAAAGGCATAATATTTTATGAACCAAATAGATAACGAAGTATTTTACGGATTATTACTGGCAGTAGCGGGATTCTTTTTCGCCATGCTTTTGACACCAATTTATACCCACTTTGCTTACAAATATAAATTCTGGAAAAAGCAAAAACAAACTACCGTGGATGGTAAAGAATTGCCAATCATGACCAAGCTCCATGCACACAAGTTTCAACGTGTTTTTCCGACCATGGCGGGGCTTATTGGTATAGTTGCAGTTACGGCGGTTACCTGTATTTTTAATTTGGATCGTGGTCAAACTTGGTTGCCGTTAGCCGGTTTTTTGGGTGGTGCTGCGGTTGGCATGATCGATGATTTAATCAACGTTTTTGGTTCTGGTAAAGGCGCGGCAGGGCTGCGTGGCCCGGTAAAGTTCTTCCTGATTTCGGCTGTTGGGCTTGCGCTTGGATGGTTTTTTACTTTTAAACTCGGCTGGACGGATATTTTAGTACCATTTGTGGGTGATTTCCAAATCGGCGCCGTATGGGTAATGCTAATTTTCGCTTTTGCCGTGGTGGCCACTTCCAACGCGGTCAATATTTCAGATGGCTTAGACGGTCTCTCTGGCGGACTCGCTATGATGGCCTACGGTGCCTATGGTGTTATTGCGCTTTTTCAGGGCAATATCATGCTCTTTGGTTTTTGTCTTACCGTGGTGGGGTGGCTACTCAGCTACATCTGGTTCAATGTGCCACCTGCTCGTTTCATGATGGGGGATACCGGCTCTTTTGCTTTGGGTGCTGGCCTTGGCGTTGTATCTATGATGACAAATTCATTTCTTCTTTTGCCGATTATCGGCTTGCCTTTCGTGGTAGAGGCTGGCTCTAGCTTAATTCAGCTTTTCTCCAAAAAAGTCTTTCATAAGAAAATCTTTATCTCTGCACCACTCCATCACCATCTAGAAGCTCTAGGCTGGGGCGAGGCTAAAATCGTGATGCGCTTTTGGATTGTGGCTGGCGTCTGCGCTATTTTAGGTGTATTTATCGCGGCTACCGGAGGCGCTATTTAATGCCCACCATCAGAAAACATAAATCCGATCTCGTAATCGTATTTGCCACGTTAGGATTAATGGCGCTTGGCCTCATTGTGATTTACGCCATCGGTCCTATGCGTGCCAATGTTTTAAATAATACGTACGGTACAGATTATGATCCAAACTTCTTCTTTATCGGACAGCTTCGTTCTGTTGGTCTTTCACTTTTGGCTTTTTTTGCCGCTTTCAAATGGATACCATATAAATATGTCAAGAAATTCGCCAAACCCTTGATGATTATTTCGCTAATTCTATCTGGTTTGCTTTGGATTTTGGCTATGATGCATTCATCACTCGTCAAATGTGAGCTTGGCGAATGTCGTTGGTTCAATTTCGGTGGGCTCAGTTTCCAGCCAGCAGAACTTTTAAAGCTTGCCATGGTGATATATCTGGCAGATTTTCTTTCTCGCAAGAGGGAAGAGGGTGTAATTGGCAAATGGCGTGAATTTTGGCTACCGCTACTTATCGTTTGTGGCTTATCGCTATTTCTTGTTGTGATTGCCCAGGGTGATCTTGGTACCGGCGTAGCCCTTATCGCTATCATTTTTGGCACGCTACTTATTTCTGGCGTACCAGCTCGGCAATATCTCATTATGCTAGCCGTAGTTTTGGCTGTAGCAGTTGGTTCTGTCATTACGTCTTCTCACCGTATGCAACGTGTAGATGCTTGGCTCACTACTCTCACTGGCGGAGAAAGTACCGACTCTACCTACCATGTAGAAAACGCTATGTTGGCCATCGGCACTGGTGGTATGTTCGGAGTGGGAGTAGGAAATTCTGTTCAGGCTACCGGCTATTTGCCAGAATCTATTAACGACTCCGTTTTTGCCATCATGGGCGAAACTTTTGGTTTCATCGGGCTATTTATTATTATCGCTATTTTTGGCGTCATACTGCTTCGCATGCTCAAAGTCGCCGAAGGCACTGCCGATTTCGATAATCGCCTACTTGTCATTGGTGTTTTCTCTTGGACTTTAGCACAGGTAGTAGTTAATATCATGGCAATGACCAGTCTCGTGCCGGTTACTGGTATCACTCTACCGCTTCTTTCATATGGTGGCACCAGCATGATCTTTATTGCTTTTGCTATTGGTGAAGTTTGCCAACTTTCATGTTATACTAGTAGAGAGGTAACTAGAAATGAAGATATTAGTAGTCGGCGGGGGGTCCGGGGGGCACATCACTCCAGCGGTCGCCGTAGTTCGTGAAATTCTCAGTCAAAAACCCCGTACGGGTGTAGAATTTTGGACTGATTTCAAATATTATAAAAACGTCACCAAACTCACCACCGAAATCGGTGTTTCTTGGGGCGAAGAAAACAAATCTGAACACCGTGGCAAGGGCCCATACATTCGCGTGCGTCGCATCCCGGCAGGGAAATTCCATCGTTATTCGGGTTGGTCTTTTAAAGATTATTTCGTACATCTAGATATCACGCTAAAAGATTTAATCTTTGGCAACATTGTTGGCTTCTTCGGTTTTGTTTTTGGTATTTTTACTGCATTTTTCCGGCTCATCAAAAAATCTTCCCGTCCTGACATTATTTTTCTCAAAGGCGGCTATGTTTGCTTGCCGGTTGGCCTGATTGCACGCCTTTTCCGTATCCCTTACATTATCCACGAATCCGATGTAGTAGCAGGCCTAGCTAATCGCTTACTTATGCGGAAAGCTAAAAAAGTCGCTTTTGGTATGCTGCTCACCGAAGATATTTTAGAAAAACACCCTAACTACGTTTGGACTGGTATACCAGTTGGTTCAGAATTCAAGCCGGTCAGTCCCGCCAAGCAACTTTCGCTCAAAAAAGCCTTTTCTTTCAATGCCGAAAAACCTTTAGTGGTAATTACTGGCGGCTCCCAAGGTTCAGAAAACCTCAATGAGGCCACTCGCCAAATCTTACCAGAATTATTAAAATTTACTTCTGTGGGCTTGGTCGCTGGCCGTAAACATTACGAAAACATGGTAGATCTCAAAAAATACGAAAACTGGGAAAAGGCTAGCCTAGAATCCAATTTTCGTATGTGGGAATTCAATACCACCATGAATGAACTAATGGGCGCTGCCGATGTAGTGGTTTCCCGGGCCGGCGCTACCACCATCGCCGAGATGGCTTCCCTTAAAAAAGCTACTATTTTAGTACCATTCGAACGTTTGCCCGGCGGTCACCAGGTAAAAAATGCCGAGAGATTAGAACAGGCTAAAGCCGCCCTAGTCATCAAAGATGCCGACATGATGGCTGACCCTAATAAATTATTGGAAGAAATCCGTCACCTAGTTAAATCTCCACGTCTCCGCGCCGATATGGCCGATTGCCTCGCCAAAGAAGCTCGTTCTGACGCAGCCAAGCGCCTAGCCGAAATAATTTTGGAAGAAGCGTAAAGGAGGGTAGGTGGGCAAGCGAATTTTTACTAGAAAAAAGGGGGTCCGGAGGCTGGCAAGCCGAGGAGTAGCGTCGCCCGCCCGTGGCGACGGGCCGGACGGACGCGCCCCGTTTTCTAGTGAAAATGAGCTTGTATTGGCTAGGCGTAGTGCTAACCGCCACTCTACTTTGCGTGCTGGCCGCACCATTGGTGAGCAAAGGGAAAAACTAGAAACCGCCAACGAACGCGAACTTGCCCGCCAGAAAGACAAACGCAAGAATCATCTACGCGTCTTTTTCGTGAGCTTTGGTTTTATTATTTTAGTGGCTATTCTAGCGGTAGTATATTTTGCTTTTATCCGGGGTAGGGAAGAGCGGCCCGTAGTAGAAGAGCCAGAGCCCACCTATCAGCCTACTATTGAAGTAGTAGACGAAGACGCTGCCGCCACTAGTGGCAAAATCACTAGTCGCATGAAAGATTATATCGGCCAGACCGAAGTAGATTTTCGTGCACTTGGTTATCAACCAACCAGGGCAGTATTACCGGCCGGCGCCGTCCGTGAAATAGATTTCTACCTCGATGGTTACAGTGGTTACATAAAAATGTTTATAGATCGCCCCACCGCTGTATCAGTAGAAGATGCCGACCGCATGCTCCGCTATCTATCGGGCCAGGGAATTACTGAATTCCAGTATATAGACGTCCGCCTCCCCCACAAAGCCTATTGGAAATAACCAATTTTCACACAAAGCAAAATAATTGTGCTATACTAAAAATGCAATAACAAGTTATTTAGTAGAAACCTAGCGCGCTTTTATTATTTGTCGCACAAAATACAAACGGCGCCGTAAGGACCAAGTTTTGTGCGAGCGTATGCTGGTATAAATAACTTGTTATTGCACCCCTTGCGGTGCCATTTTTGTTAATCCCCATTAATATAGTGGCAC
>CAMVDR010000004.1 GCA_947166295.1 uncultured Candidatus Saccharibacteria bacterium
AATAGATTTCTTCTACTATGCTTTCCGTAATGTATTGTTAGTTTCTGTTCCTCTTATTATCTTTTCTATCTTTGTTTTCACTATTCCTCATTCAACTGCAGAAATAAGTAGTGGAGCAGATAATATCCAATTAGTCTTATCTACTTCCTGCACAGTAAATGCGGTAGTTACATCAGAACATACAGTAAGTCTTAATGGTGGACAATTAGATAATAATGTAGGTAATACTAAGCTCAGTGCTTATTGTAATGATAATAATGGTTATAGCATCTATGCAGTAGGTAGTAGTGGAGATGTAGATGGTAATACAGATCTAATTTATAATAATGGATTTAGCGATAGTTATAATATTAGGACTGGAGTATATGATAGTAATAATGTAGCTAGCCCCTCATCCTGGGCTATGAAACTAACTGCTGGCACTGGTACTGGTATAGATCCAGTTACCGGAGAAAGTGTACCTACTACTCCACCAATAATAGTAAATGGCTATGATAACTACAGTGCTATACCAAATGTCTATACCCAAGTCGCTAAACGAACATCAGGTACTAGTATGACTACAGACACTAGTGTATCAGGTTCATACTTGAATACAACTTACCAAATCTATGCTAACTCCGCTCAACCAGCTGGTACCTATAATGGTAAAGTTAAATACGTAATAGTACATCCAAATAGTAACAATAATAATCTAAGCTTTAATGAAGCTTATGCACTGCAGGGCAAAAACCCAGTCAACACGGAAAGCGGTACTTACTATACCATGCAAGATATGACTACAGACATCTGTAACCAAGTAGGCTTATATGGCGAAGCTTCCCAAACGCAATTAGTAGATACTAGAGATAATAATCTCTATTGGGTAGCTAAGCTAGATGATGATAAATGTTGGATGACGCAAAATCTAGATTTTGACATAGATAGCACTAGAACTTACACTTCCTACGATACAGACTTAGGTTATGCGGGTAGTCAATCAACTTGGATGCCAAGTAGTTCTACGATTAGTTTTGTCGGTGAAACTGTCCCAGGTTGGAGTAGTAGTTATGCTCCATATTCTGCAGACCCAGGTGACATATATTACTATACATCCAATTCCACATCGGATGATATAAAATACACTTCACTATCTGCTTGTATATCTGCAGGTCATACGGAAGGAGAATGTAAACACTATCACACTGGTAATTATTATAACTGGACTGCCGCTATGGCCACGAACAATACTGGCGATCTAGTAACAAGCGGGACTGATATTGCTACTTCTGTATGTCCTGCCGGTTGGAGATTACCCAGTGTTAATAATAACGAATTCGGCATTTCATTGGCGCAGTATGGTGTTATTGATAACCAAAGTTCAACAACATATACAGCTAATGGATTTAATATAGTTCGTCAATTACCGCTTTATTATGTTAGATCGGGTGGAGTTGAATATGATAGTAACCGTATTGCTAATGTTGGTATAAGTGCAAGCTATAGGTCTAGTACGATTCCTTCGGGATGCTATATGACTAATTTTAATTTTAGCGCCAGTTCTGTTGCCCCGGCTAGTTGTAATAGATATATTGCTGCGAGACGATCAGGAAATCCCATTCGTTGCCTCGCTCGGTAAATCTCTTGAGAAATATATTCCGTTTAGGCTTAATTTAGCTACAAGTGTAATATAAAATTTCCCAGAGGTAAAACCCCTTATGTTTTCAATTTTCTAAGTAGGGGGTTGAAATTCTCCTACCCCTGTGCTAATGTCCCGACTATGGAAAATAATGAGAAAAATTATCAGAAATGGATGAAAATCAAATCATCTATACATAATAAAAATATAATCAGGTCAGTGAAAGAAGGCGATATTTGGTGGGCTGCAATTGGTGAAAATGTAGGCGTAGAAATAGACGGCAAAAGTGAAAAATATTCTCGCCCAGTAGTAGTGCTCAAAAAACATAGTAAATTATGTTTTACCGGCGTACCACTTACTTCTAAACCTCACAAAGGCACCTGGTATGTATCTTTTGATTTTCAAAACAAAACCGAAACAGCCATATTAATTCAAGCCAAACTTATGAGTTCTACCAGAGTTTATGAACGTATGGGTAAATTATCCAAAAGAGACTATGAACTAATCAGAACCAATTATATTAAACTATTCCAAGATAAAAATGTGCCCCGGCACAAGGCTGGGGTGGGCGAGTAAGTCTCGAATAATACTTTAATTATAACAAAAATCTAGATTTTGTAAAGTATCAGATTAAAACTTTACCACAAACTCAGTCTCATTATCAGTAGATTTGGCAGAGATTTTCCAATTATTGCGGTCTGCTAAAGTTTTAGCAATCGAAAGCCCTAATCCTACACCTTCCGCACTTTTATCCGCTTGATAAAATCTGTCAAATATGTGTGCCAAATCTTTTTTAGAAATCACCGTGCCATCATTTTTTACTCTTAATTCCCTGTCGCTTAATTCTATACCGATCTTTTTATCACAATATTTTATTGCGTTATCAACTAAAATCCCCAAAATCTGCCGATAGTCAGAAATATTGATTTTCGTCTTACTCGTATTAATATCTTTCTCGAAATCTATTCCATCCAGGCGCGGTTCAAAAGTCTCCAATTCTTGTAAAGTAGCGGCGCCTAAATCTACTTCTTCTACCACTACTTTATTTACCAAATCCGTGCGCGCCAAAGTCAATAATTCCCCATTGAGCGCTGTCAGTTTGGCAGTTTCTTTCTCTACGTTAGATATCCACTTGTTGCCCGTAATATCCGCCGCTTCCAAGTTGGCCGATATCGCCGCAAGCGGCGTCTTAATTTCGTGCGAAGCGTTGGCGATAAAAACCTTTTGCGCCTCGTAGGCTTCACGTACCGGCTTTATCGCCTCATCTGCTAAATAATACGACACAAAAGCTACAATTATTTCGATAGCTATGCCAGAAACAATCAACATAATTAATAATTCCCTCGAAGCAATTTCCCGCTCCTCTTCTATAGATTTTTCTACAAAATTTTCTACGTCTTCCGAAAACTCTTCTCGTCTATCATTTGGCATTGGCGGACGATCATTCGCCATCCTGGTAGAAGAAATGTAAATCGCCGTAAACACCACTACTAAAACTAGCGATGTAATCCCCATATTAATAAATATTAATTTACTGCGCAACTTCCTAAACATAAACTAATTTATACCCCAAATTTCTAATCGTTTTTATTTCTGCACGAGATTTCAAACTTTTCAACTTTTTGCGTAAATACGAAATATATACTTCTACGTAATTTTCTTCGAATTCAGATTCGTTCCCCCATACGTGCGCCAGAATTTGTTCTTTCGTTACGGCTGAACCTGGTGTTTTAATTAGCATTTCAAAAATCCCCGCTTCTTTATCGGTGAGTTCTACGCCATTTAGTGTACGGTTCGTTAAATCAAACTTTAAATCTTCAAAATTTAAAACCTTCGCATCCATTAATGGTGGCCGGCGTACTAAAGCATTTAAACGCGCAATTAATTCTGCCGTTTTAAATGGCTTAGCCAAATAATCATCCGCCCCCATTTCTAAGCCATTAATTTTATCTTCTACTTCATTCAAGGCAGATAGCATAATTACCGGTGTCTTTATGCCTCGTTCACGCATAATTTTTAAAATTTCCAGGCCGGATAATTTTGGTAACATAATATCCAGCACGATGGCATCGTAATTTGGCTTTAGAGCTAAATCTAGACCTTCCTCACCATCCGCCACCCAATCTACTGCGATTTTCTCTTTCTTTAAAAGATGTATCACTGCTTCAGCTAAATATTTTTCATCCTCAACATATAATATTCTCATATTGCTATTATAATATATTCAATTTAAAACAACCTTAAAAGCAACCGTCTTTCCAAAAATGTATTTTAAACATTTTTTAAGTTTTGCATAATATAATAACATATATGGAAACCAAAGTGTTTGATAGAGTAGAGAAAAAATATCTCATTACTTCTGCGCAAAAGAAAAAGCTTCTCAAAACTATCAAAAAATATATGCAACCAGATAGTTATCATAAATCCGAAGTATATAATATATACTTTGATAATGATAATTACGACTTAATAATTCAATCCATCGATCATCCAGAATTCAAAGAAAAGTTACGTGCTCGTAGTTATGGTGGCTATGATAGGGTTTTTCTAGAAATTAAAACTAAAATCAAAGGCATAGATGCTAACGTTGGTTACAAGCGTCGCGTAATGATCACCCATAAAGATTTTGCAGAATTAGTTGACGGCAAAACTACGCTGGCCGAACTTTCTGCGCGCTCCATAGAAAACAATAATGATTTGCAAATTGCTAAAGAAGTAGATTATTTGATTTCACACTTCAATTTAAAGCCTAAAATTTTGGTATATTATAATCGTGAAAGCTATAAGGGTGAAGATAATTTACGCATTACTTTTGATGAAAATTTAAAATACAGCCATCAAAATTTAAGTTTCATTAAAGGAAAGCGTGATAAAATTTATTTCAAAGATAAACGTAATGTTATTATGGAGGTTAAGGCGCATGGTATTATTCCGCTTTGGTTGGCCGAAATAATGTCTGCCGAAAAAATCTATCCACAGCAATTTTCAAAAATTGGTAAAGTATACGAAAAAATAAGAAAGGAAAATAATGTTTAATTCAATATTTGATTCTACCACCACTGGACTCAGCATCATTACTGGGCTGATCTGCGCCGGTGTAGCTTTGCTACTTGGCGTAGTCATCGCCATCACCCACATGAAAACTTCGCAAACCACTAAAGGATTTCTTACTACTTTGGCCACATTGCCACTTCTGGTGATGGCTGTGATGATTATGATAAACGGCAACCTCGGTACTTCTATTGCTATTTTAGGTGCCTTTTCGCTTATTCGCTTTCGTTCTATTCAGGGGCAAGCCAAAGATTTGCTCAGTGTATTTTTTGCCATGATGATTGGCCTTGCTTGTGGTATGGGGCATATTTTGTTTGCGGTAGTAATTACTATTATCGCTGTTGTCGCAATTGTTTTCTTTTCTTATACGCATTTCTTGGAGCCAAACAAAAAACAGCGTGTACTTAAAATAGTTATCCCAGAAGATCTAGATTACGAAGAAGTTTTCGAAGATATTTTCAAAAAATATACTTCTCGCGCCGACCTTACTCGCATGAAAACAATGAATATGGGCAGCTTATATAAGCTAACATACGATATTACGATGAAAAATGGCGTTAAAGAAAAAGATTTTCTAGATGAAATCCGCGTAAAGAACTGTAACCTTAAAGTCTTACTATCCCACCCATGTATGGAGGAAGAAATATAATGGCCGAAGAAAAATCTTTTTGGGGCGAAGTGCCAAACAGCGCTGAGCCCCGCGTTAAAGCGGATTTGTCGGACAAGAAAACCGATAAACGATGGTTATGGGCTATTGCCGCTGCCGTGGCATTGCTAATTATTGGAGTTGTTGTAAATATCAATCACGGCACTACCGGTCCCACCACTACTACAAGTGCATTGGATATAGACAACGGTGATCTCAAAATCAATTGGGATCGTTATGCTACGACAAATCTCGAACTTACGGAGAGTATTACTATTGCCAATTCCGGCGTTTACCGTATTGCCGGCTCACTAGAAAACGGCTCAATTTTAGTTAATGCTGGCGCAAGCGGCGAAGTTAAGCTTATTCTAGATAATGTTTCTATCAAAAACTCATCTGGCCCAGCTATTCGTTGTATCGCGGGAGAAGATTTAGTAATAGAGCTAGTTGGCGATAATTACTTAGAAGATGGCGCTAGCTATTCGGGCGATTTGGATGAAGATACTAATGGCGTAATTTATTCTAAGGCTGACCTAACTTTTGGCGGTGAAGGTTCACTTACGCTGACGGCGAATTACCAAGATGCGATAGTCGCTAAAGATGACCTCAAGTTCAATGATGGTACTTATAATATTACTGCGGCAGACGATGGAATTCGTGGCAAAGATTCAGTCTATATTGTAAATGGCAATTTTAATATCGTATCTAAGGGCGATTCTATTAAATCCACTAATGATACTGATGCTGGCAAAGGTTTTGTTCTGATTGAAAATGGCAATATAGAGATTGCTTCTGGCGATGATGGTATTCATGCTATCCGCACACTTATGATGCAGGGTGGCGCTATCAATATTTCTAAAAGCTACGAAGGGCTAGAGGCTCAAAAAATCATCATAAATAACGGTGAAGTTTCCGTAATGGCTTCCGATGACGGTATAAATGCTGGCGGTAGCTCCGACAACACATCTACCAATGCGATGGCAGGCGATGCTAATTGTGAACTTACCATAAACGGCGGCAATGTTTATGTTAATGTGGCTGGCGATGGTGTAGACAGTAATGGATATATCTACTTTAATGGTGGTAAAGTTATAGTGGATGGTCCTACCAATAACGGAAATGGCGCGCTGGATAGCGGCCTTGGCATTATTATGAATGGCGGTGAAGTTATTGCGGTGGGTTCTAGCGGCATGGCGTCTAATTTGGGTAGTGCGTCTAGCGTTAATAATATTAGTGTGTACTTTACCTCTTCGCAAAGTGCTGGTACAAAAATTGAAATCAAAAATAGTAATGATGAGACTATTTTAGAGCATACTTCTGCTAAGACCTTTACTCATATGTCTGCTGGCAGTGCATATTTTAAAACTGGCGAAACTTGTACTATATATCTAAACGGCACTAAGTACCAAGATTTTGTTATTGCAGATATTGTTACTACTATTGGCAATTCTAATTCCAATAATATGATGATGCCATCAGGCGGTAACAGAAGATAATTACGGGCGGGTAACAACAGAGGACAAACACGGACGGGCGGCCGAGCTTGGGGACCCCCGACGCGCGCAGGCGGTAGCCGAGCACGGTGGGGGAAAATGCGAGGACAGGACCCGTCCGAATTTGCACTTTTATTTATTACTTGTGCTATAATTATGGAAAAGGAGGTCTCGTGCAATTAATCGTAATCTTATTAGCCACGGTTTCTATATTGACTTTTCTGTCTGGCGCAATTGTATTTTTCGGTGCATCCAAGGGCGACCGCGTGCGTTCGGCATGGTATTTCGCTGCTGCAATTTTTGCTACTGCCTGGATGGCATCTATTGCTACTTTTATGGTAGCCACACCGGACCGTGCCAACGTCATTGGCTGGCATGTTAACTGGACTTTCATTAGTGCAATTTTTCTAGACGCAGCGTTTTTGGGCTATGGGGCCTGGCAAAAAAAATATGGTAAGATAGCTACGCTCCTCTTCCTGTTTCTGGGGTTAATGGTTAGTTTGGCCATTGCTCTCAATCCCTCTTCGCTCTATTCGGATGTAATCCTAAGCAATACCGGCAATAGCGTAACTATGCGGATGGGGCCAGTATACTTTTCTTACATTGCCTTCTTTGGCGCAATTGTCCCAGTTATTATTTCGGTATTTTTCCATCAATTCTTAAAATCTAGATCCAAGCGCAAGCGTGGTGGCGACATTGTCACTATGATAAGCTTTGCGGTTTCTAGCGCCATCGTATTGATTGTCAACTTGATTTTGCCATTACTGAATAACTGGACATTAATTTGGCTTGGGCCTCTGGCTCTTGCGGTGACCATTTTGGGTGTCTATTACACCATTTTACGCTATCGTATGCTTAACCTTTCGTCTATTTGGCTACGTATCTTCTCGTATATCGTAGTAATTGCGTCTATCGCCATTGTCTATATGATTATCTTTTCTATGATCTTCGCAGCGCTTTTCCGTGGCTCCACCCCGTCTACAGAGGTAATTGTCCTCAACTTTATTATGATATTAATCTTCATCACCTTGATTCCGGCGCTCAACACTTTAATGACGCATATTCGCTCGCTTATTATGGGGCAAGATTCTAATAAGGAACAAAAATAATGGAAACCGAACGCCCGAATAAAAACCGCATGACGGTCTTGCTTTCGCTCAATGCGGCTGCTATCTTGATCGTGGGCGTGCTAATCGCCAGTGCCATTTGGCTAAACGGCGGAATTCAATTCCGCGCCGTAGACGAGCGTTCCGATATTGTTGGTGATACCGCTGGCGAAATGGAACTGCTAGAATCTGTTTCTGATTCTGACTCCGAAGTAGACGTATCCGTGATTGGCAATGACGATTACGTATCTACTACCAGCCATGAATTCGATAGTTCCGCCGTACCCTCCGGTAAGCTCTGGAACGAAAAAGCTATTACTATCTATGCTACACCAGATACCGATATTTGCGTAGGCGGAGGCTTGTCTAATCTCGGTGAAATGTATTGGCAGACTTCAGATACTAATGTGATTGGTGGTTTTTATGATTCAGCCCGTACTTGGCTGGGATATAATAACGACACATGTCGTTACCCAGTCATTAATGGTACCGGCACTACTACTATTACCGCGGGTACTTATGATGGCCTACGTAAAGACTCCATCACTGTCACGGTCATTGATCCCCCAGCAGAGCAATGGGAACACGAAGTGCTAACTCTAGTTAACAAGATACGTATCAAAAACAATCTCGGCCAACTAGCCTGGGGCGATACATGTAGCTCCGCTGCGGATATTCGCGCCAACGAAACAATGACGCTTTATGCCCACACTCGTCCAGATGGTAGCAGCTGGTCTACCGTATGCCCTGCACCAGATTCTGGTGGTACCAGTGGTGAAAATCTAGCCATCGGTAATGCGGCAGTTTCGCCAGCCACCGTGGTGGCACTTTGGATGGGCTCAGAGTCACACCGGGCCAATATTTTAAACCCAGATTATACCAAACTCGCCGTAGGGTTTGTCTTTGATCCTAGCTCTACTTATCGCACCTATTGGTCTCAATTCTTTAGTACTTATTAAATTCCTCTTCAATCATTGTGCCAAGTTTGCGAATTTGTTGGTATGGTACTTTATTTGTCATTACGACTACGATAAAATGGCGATCTTTTTCTGGAAATTCTATAATCGCCGCATCATTATAAATATCCCAAACTTTTTCTTCATCATTATACGCCCACCCAACTTTATTATATACGTTCACTGCATCCGAAAAACCACTTGGCAACCCCTGCCGCCAATTATATTCTGTAATAGGTTGGTTTAAAAATGAATCTTTTATTTTGGCAATTAGTTTTTCATCATTGATATCCGTATGATCATAAAATCTTTTCATCGTTTCAGTGATGTCATTAGGCGTAGAAACAAGATCTTCTACACTAGTATTTATAATGCCAAAATCATTGGCTACGATTTTTTCTAGTTTGTCATGCCCTATCATTTGCCACAAAGTTTCTGCACAGTCAGAATTAGACTCGCGTACCGTCAAGTCTAGGCATTCTAAAATCGTATGCCCAGTATCGCCGGCGGCGTCACCCTCTCTCCACTCGCCCTGTTCAATTTTGCGATATCCTTCATATACCACAAAAAGCTTATACAGAGATGCCGTAGCAAAACTTCGGTTGGAATTATATTCCGCCACCATCTCATCTCGATTTAAATCATATATCAATACGCCTTTATCGCCATCAATATTTTTTGCCCAGTTATCTACTGTCGTCTGGAAGTCTATCTTTTTGGGTTCTACCTCTGTTTTTTCGGGTGAAACATACGCGCTTTCTTCATTTGTAATAATATTATTCTCTGTGATATTGTCTGCGCCATCTATTATTCCAGCCGCTAAATAATAAATAATAAATAGTCCAGTCATCATAAAAATAACAATTAGTGCAACTAAAACTATTCGCGATTCGCTACCCTCGCGTACTATGGCCTTGCGCTGATTAGCCTCGCTATAAACCATTCCGCGGTCTCCTTATCTAAGAGTTTTGTTTGCATATTGCTATCATAAACAGTTGGCGTAATCCTAGTCTGTAATAATTTCCCCTTATAGAAATAATGTTCCAAAATTAAACTTCTGGTAGTTCCCGGCCACCAAATCTGATCAAAAAACAAATTACCTAAGCCGTAATATATTGCACCATCGCCATATAGTTCAAAAGTTTGTGGCTGATGTGCACTGGTACCTACTACCACATTGGCACCCAAATCTATCAAATGGCGGAAAAATCCAACTTGATCCCCAGCGGCCGAATCTGCATAGTCGCAAGTGGTATCCTCTGTTTCTGAAGCATAGCCACTACACTCATAATACTGAATATCTACAATCACAAAATCTCCGCGCTCTTTAGCCGCAGCGATTTCTGCCGCTGCATTTTCTTCATAATATTGATTAGCGCCAGGCGTATCGCCATAAGTGGCTCCACCAGTGGATAAGTTATATGCCAAAAAGGTAATATTGGTACCCTTAGCATCTAATTCTAATGGCACGGCTGCCGCATCGGCTGTTTTGCCGCCACCCACTATTTTAATATTATTTTGCTCGTAAATATCAATCGTATCGCTAGCTGCATTATTACCACAATCTTGATTATGATTTCCTGTTAGCTCCACGACATCCAATCCAATCGCCGTCAAAACATCTATAAATCTCGGATCAGAACATATATTGTGCGCCGTCGCCATATCGGTAAAAGAAGATTCGTTGGAAGTATGAGTTAAATCAAATGCAGACAGATAATCTTTAATCTTTTCTGCAAAATAAGTTGCATCGCCACCTACGCTATTTAGTTTTGCGTTCATCCCGCGGCTCATTGCTGTAACGCCAGTTTGCGCCAAGCTCAGTACGCTAGATTTTCCTGGCCACTGTTTTGCGAAAGTGCTAGTCACCAGTGGAGCTATTTCTTCGTCATATTTTTCAGAATCGAAATCAATCACTCTAAACGTAGCTCCGCTATTAAAATCATCTAAATAATATTCGCCATCCACAGCTAATAATTTTTTGGTAAAATCTAAATCCTCTACCGAAATAATTTTATATTCATCATCGGTAAATTCGCCTGTATCGGTTCGAGCGTCGTAAAAATCCGTCACCGGTACAGATATTTCATATAGCAATTCACCCTCATGAAGCTCCGGCATAGTAGAATACTCTTTTGCGCTGATCGTCACATCCTTATCCAAATCTACCTCTTCAGTAAAAATTGTTTTTAATTTTGCTAGTTCTTCCGGCATCAGGCTTTCATCATAATACACCACACCAGGCACATGAAAAATTCCGGTTTTCGTAATAAATTGTATTCCTAGAAACGCCCCTACAAACACCACCACAAATATCACAAATCCCCCAAAGAATAATTTCGTTCGACTTCGCTTCCTACGAATCATACCAAAATTATACCACACTCCATATGATATAATAAGTTTATGTTTAAATGGCGCACCAAAGATGTATGTGAGAAAGATATTCTATCTCCAGACGGTCGCTTAAAGTGTCATTTTTCTCTTAAATCTGGACATATTTCATATTCCGTATCCAGAAATGATAAAGTCATTATTCGCCCGTCCAAATTAGGCTTTCTGATCTGCGGCGAAAATCCTCTACGCGACAATCTCAAACTCATTCGCACACATACTCGAAAACATGATGAAATTATAGAACTTCAGTGGGGTGAAGATCGCTATATCCAGAATACTTACACCGAGACGGCCTTTTATCTAGCCGAAAGTAAAGAGTCTCGGCGTATTTTTACTATCAGATTTCGCGTTTTTAACGACAGTGTAGCTTTTCGCTACGAAATCCCGCCTCAGCCCAAATTTCGTCGCATTACCATCAAAGACGAGCTCACCGAATTTAACCTAGATCTCAATACTTTGGCTTGGAAAATCCCCGCCTATCAGCCAGATCGTTACGAATATAATTACGAAAAATCCGCCGTTTACGATCTTCAAAATTCCGTTCATACCCCACTTACGCTTCGCACACCCAACGGTTACTATCTTGCCATCCACGAGGCCGCGCTTTACAATTATGGCTCCATGACAATTAAACTAAACGCTCAGAATATTCTCAAGGCTGATATCACGCCACTTTCCGATGGTACTAAGGCCCACATCAATTTACCTTTCAACACACCTTGGCGACTAATTATGGTCGCAAGTTCTGCTATCGAACTCACCGCAAATCGTACAATGTATGCCCTCAACAAGGCCCCCACTCAAGATTTTAGCTGGGTTCACACACTTAAGTTTATTGGTATTTGGTGGGCGATGTATGTGGGCGAATGGACATGGGCACCAGGCGAACGTCACGGCGCCACTACTGAGCACGCCAAGGAATACATCGACGCCGCCGTCCGTCTTGGTGTCTCTGGCCTCCTTATCGAAGGCTGGAACGAAGGCTGGGAGGGTGATTGGCTAGAAAATGGTATTAATAATAAATTTACCGTCGCTACATCAGATTTCAACTTAGAAGAAGTCGCCACCTATGCCACAGAACATAACATTGAGCTGGTCGGCCATCATGAAACCGTCGGTTTTGTTGATAACTACGAAAAACAACTAGAGGCTGCCTATAGTTATTATGCTGCCAATAACATCCACTATATCAAAACCGGCTATGCTGGTAGTATGATGATGATAAACGGTCGCCGCGAATTTCACCACTCCCAACTTGGTGTTAATCATTACCAAAAAACTGTAGAACTCGCCGCTAAAAACCATATTTGTCTAGATATTCATGAACCTATCAAGGGTACCGGTATCGAACGTACCTGGCCTAACCTCCTTAGCCGTGAAGGTGCTCGCGGCCAAGAATATGAGGGTGGCGCACTCAGTCCTTCGCATGCTTGTTTCCTGCCCTATACTCGCTTGCTTGCCGGTGGCATGGATTACACTAGCGGCATTTTCGATCTAGCTAATAGCGTCAAGCGCATGGCTACTACTCTAGCGCGTCAAGTGGCTTACTTTGTCACTATCTATTCTGGCATGGCTATGGCCGCCGACCGCCCGTTTATTTACGAAAATCGCTTTCCAAATGTCTTTGAATTTATCCGCGCCGTCCCCACCAATTTCGAAAAAACTCTACCCTTACTCGGTGAAATTGGCGAGTATTATGTCGTTGCTCGCAAAGATCGTGAATCTGCAGATTGGTTCCTAGGTGGCGTTACCAACGAAAATGGCCGACGCGTGCATATCGATTTAGACTTTCTAGATAGTGGTGCTTACCAGGCTACCATCTATGCTGACAGCGACGATACTCATTACCGCGAAAATCCATTTGGTATCAATATCCAGCAAAAACATGTAGGTCGTGGCGAAGCGCTAGATATCTATATGGCTCCTGGGGGCGGTTTTGCGATACAGTTGAAGAAACTCTAATCTTTTATCTCGGCCGTAATTATTAGCCGATGTGTAGCGTCGCCACCGTCTAGCAAATCCCCTATGCAAGTCATAATTTCCAAAGTCTGTTTCTCAGCAGGCGCAAGGATTTTACTCATATCAACATTGGCTTTTTCTAATACTCTTATATTTTTAACTACATAAATGCCATTGTCGTAATTTATCTCATCGCCTATTTTTACATTATTAAGATTTTGAAATACCGTGGCGGAGTGTCCAATTAGTAAAGTTTTATTTTTGGCTTTACTAAAGCTCCCTACTATCGCGTCTGGCGTTTTAAGTTCGCGATTTTCTAATTGTAATGTAGCTACATCAGTAGTCAGGTTAATGCTCGGAATATTTAGTTTTGTCGATATTTCATAACTTTTTGCTGCTTCGGCTGGCTGCAGACCCCAAACCACATAGGCACCAAAAACTACTACATATAGCCCTATCAAAACAGTTCTAAGGTTTAACCGTTTCTTAAGTTCCACACTCTCCTCCTTGATTTCATTATAGCACAAGCTTCATAAAATAATTATGATTTTTGTTTGTAAAACATTTTTTATGCTACAATAAAAGTGCGATACTTAATTAAAATGAGGCCTTTTATAATGGCTATAAAAAGGTTGTAAAACTAAACGGCACCGTAAGGACCAAAAGTTTGCAACCTTCTAGGCTTCAAATAATTAGGTATCGCACCTTGCGGTGCCATTTTTGTAATACTATCCCGTTTGCACAAAATGACATCACAAAGATAAAGAAACTAAACAAGGCGATGCATATGGGTTATAGAACCACAAAGTCTAAAATAAAAGTAGAAAGCGATAAAGCTAATAACTATACAGAGTTCTACTATCATTTCTTCCGTAATATTCTTCTAGTTTCTATACCATTAACTATCATCTCCGCCCTAGCATTAAGTATTTCTCATTCTTCTGCCCGCATTTCCTCCTCGGATAGTTTAGCTATTTCCGTTCCTTCCTCTTGTACTTTATCTAGTTCTGTAGATGAAGCTCATAGTGCCAGTATAGTAAATGGTAGATATGAAGAAGGTATAGGAACTACTACATTATCTACCTTTTGTAATGATAAAAATGGTTATAGTGTTTATGCTATTGGTGATAGTCTAAATAGCGAAGGTAATAATGTATTAGTTAGCAATATTAATAATAATTATGATATACCTTCAGGCACTGCTTCTTCAGGTGATACTTCTAACTGGGCTATGAAACTAAGTCTTAAGGCAGGTGATACTTCCTCTACTCCGCCTACCATTATTCCTCCATTTGATAACTACTCTACAGTCCCTATTACTTGGACTAAAGTAGCTACTATACCTTCTTCTACTGCTGATATGAAGGAAGGTTCTAACTTTACTACTACTTATGCTACATATATCTCTCCTACTCAAGCTGCAGGAACATATTTAGGACAAGTAAAGTATCTATTAACACATCCTTCAGCAGCAGAGCCCGACACCAGCTATTTCATTATGCAGGAAGTCGCTAATTGGAAGAATGATTTAGACGAAGAAGAAAGCGTACAAGCAATAGATATTAGAGACGGTAAGATTTATTGGGCAACAAAACTAAAAGACGGAAATATTTGGATGACGCAGAACCTAGACTTTGATATAAGCGCTAATACTGCTCTTAACTCTGAGACTACAGATTTAAATGTAATTTATAACAACGGACAATACCAAGAATACAACGAAGGATACACTAAGCCAGGGAATACTATCTACTGGACGCCAGCGAATACGGCTACTACTGTAAACTTCAATAGTACTGCTGTGACTGGTTGGGTAAGTAGCAATACTGCACCATATTCCGCCAGCAAAACAGATAGCACAGAAACAGGTCACGCATCGCTGGGCAATTATTATAACTGGACAGCAGCTATAGCATCTAATAATTCTTCCACTCTAATGACTAGCACATATAACAATGTGGCCAATAATCCACAAAACTCTATTTGTCCTAAAGGGTGGAGACTGCCTACTATATCTAGTGTTGCCAACAATAATGAATTCAGCAATTTGAACAATTTATATAATAACGGCTCTACCACTAGCGAAGCCGGCCTAATAGCGTATCCCCTATGGTTCGCGCAGTCCGGCCGTATAACTAATGACGGCGTACTTTCTAATTATGGTACTGGAGGACGCTATTGGTCCAGTACGATCTATGATAGTGCCAATGTCTACGGCCTTGTATTCAATACTAATTACGTTAGTCCGGCTCATCATGATTATGTTGATAAGAGTGCCGGCTGGTCCGTCCGTTGCGTGGCTAGATAGCTTGGGGACTAGTGCTTTATACTCCCGGGCTAAACATTTTCAACTTCTTTTCGTGCACTTTATAATTTTTATCATGCCTCCCCACTTCCGCCCAAAAAGCCTTAGAGTGGTCCATATGATTTAGGTGCGCTAGTTCATGCAGTATCACGTAATCTCGCAAAGGCTCTGGCACTTTCATGAGCCCGATATTAAGCGAAATCGTACGATTAGAAGAACAGCTGCCCCATCGTGTATTAGCATGCGATAGTCTGCATTTATCATATGTATAGCCATATAATTTAGCATAATACTCCAACCGATACGGCAAATATTCTTTTGCCCGCTTCATGAGTTGTTTTTTCTGGTAATCACGTGCTCGTTGTTCACGCGGATCTTTCACAGGTAATTTCTCGCGAATCATTTTACGATTACTAGTTAAAAATCTCTTCGCCAAAAACTCCGAAGTATATTGCGGCACAGACATCTGCAGTCTACCCGACGTAGAAATAGAAAACTTAATATTTCGCGCCAGTGGGCTTTTGCGCACAATTACTTCACCAAATTCTTTATCTTCAATAATCATTGAAATAAATTAGCGTGCCTTGGCAAGGCCAGCTAGTACATGCTTGGTTTGTGTTTCGAAAGTGTGCTTTCCGGATAGTATGATTGGTCGCTCAAAATCCGCTGGTGCTTCCATTTCGGCCACTGCTGCATCATATATTTCTTTAGCTTTCTTGATAGTCTTATATTTTGAACGCAAGCGTACCTTTATCGTGGTAAAATCTGTCTGCACCCACACTAGGGCTGGCTTATATCCGCGTTCGCGCAAGATATTGCGCACCTCGGTGCGATCTTTTTCCGTCTTCAGCTCACCTTCTATCACAATGGATTGTTTGGCTTTAGTAATGATTTCCAAAATAGAAAGTACCGCCTCATGCGAAAAGCCGTATTCTTCCCTGATTTCGTCCAAATTATAATATGCGAGGTTGAATTTTTTCGCGAATTTCTCTGCAAAGGTAGTCTTGCCACTACCTGGTGCCCCAAACACCAACACCGCCCTAAGTTTTTTCTTATTACCTTCCATAATACCTCTATTGTATCACAAACTCACAGATAAGTACAAACTTAGCTAAAAATCTTACGATCTAGGCTAAGCTCATCCACGAAATCCGTAATTACTTTAATGTCATGACTAACTTTTTCTATTTCTAGCTGCTCATCTATCGGCTTAGACGGCCGTGGTGGCTCAAAAGAATCTTTACCCTCATTTATCCCAACGTATAACTTATTGTCCACAAAGCAGAATATCATTTTCTTATCATATTCGGCACTTACCTTCTCAATTTTTAAAATAAAAGATGGATCCAGCAAATAGAACGTCTCAAAACCGTCTTCAGCATATATTTTAAACTTTTTATTAAAATCGATAGACTCCACTTCAAATTTTTCAAATTTGCGTCCAGTTTGTGGATTTCTGCCAGGAACCTTGCCCACTCCAAAAAATCTACTCACGACTTCAAGCTTAAAATTGAATTTCTTTGGAAATTCAAAAATCATAAATCTCCCTCTAAAAATTGTCGTATAGTGTGTATCTCCGTCGCTGTCGGTGTATTCTTCTTCAATATGCACATCCGCCTGAGTAAAATTGACATTTTTATATTTGCCCATTGTCAAATCATTTGAAGAATACCTGTCTCCAGTATTTATCATCTGAGTAGCCGCAAGAACTTGTTTATTAAGTCCGGCTTCATGCTGATATTGTAAATTTGTAAAAGTTTTGGCTAGATTTTGTTCTACAAAATAAGCTTTGTAAGTCTTTTTATATTCCGCCGCTTCTTTACGCGTTGCAATAGCTACAACTATGGCGGTAATAGCGAATACGAAAATTGCTGACATGAATAGTGCTGGCAATATAGTGACTATAGAAAAATTAGCTCCTGTGATTGCGAAAAACACAATTAACGCCAACACGAACAGTATGCTCACGGTAATTAAAGAGACTCTAGTGAGCTTGTCTTTATATCGTACTCGCGCATTTTCAACATCTTCAAACTTCATATACTTATATTATCACAAAAATCATATACAAAAATTGAATTGGAATTGACTTCCAATTCAATTTTAAAACTAAATTTTCTTTGTTGGGGTTTCTTTTTTAAAAGAAATCCCAAACCTGTGGCAGGGGTGGCAAGACTTGAACTCACGACACGCGGTTTTGGAGACCGCTGCTCTACCAACTGAGCTACACCCCTAACTTTTAAATTACCCTACTATTCTATCATAAAATGTGCTAAAATAAAATAGATGAAAATACTTATGTTAGGATGGGAATTGCCACCGCACAATAGCGGAGGTCTGGGCGTCGCCTGTCTTAACATGGCACGGGCGCTTGCCAAGCAAGGCGCAGACATTGATTTTGTGGTTCCCTATGAGGCTGAGCATCCCGACATTAAATTCATGAAAGTGCTCTCCGCCACACATCTAGACCCTATCTATCGCTACGGCGGTGGCGCCTACGAATCTTTAAGGCTACTCGAGAAAATCATCCCTACCATAGATAAAGAAAAATTAGTTTCTATTCGCGATGTCCAAAAATCTTATTGCGAATTTGTCGAAAAATATTTGATGGAATTTAAGCCCGACATCGTACATGCCCACGACTGGCTTACCTATGAAGCCGGGGTACTCGCCAAAAAGAAATTCAAAATTCCACTTATCGCGCACGTCCATGCCACCGAATTCGACCGCGCCGGCATGCATTACGGCAACCCCCTAATCCACGAGATAGAGCGTGAAGGCTTGATGTTGGCCGACGAAATCATTGCTGTATCCGAAGCTACCAAGCGCATCATTCACGAAAAATACCATATCCCGCTCTCTAAAATTAGCGTGGTTTACAACTCTTTGGACGAAAATTACGACACTAGCGAGTATGTTTTTAACCACGATACATACGGATACTTAAAAAAGCTTAAAACTGCCGGCTATACCGTAGTTTCTACTGTCGGGCGTTTTACCGTGCAAAAAGGCTTACATAATTTGATGCGCGCTGCCGCCATGGCTATTTCTAAAAACCCCAAACTTATTTTCCTTTTTGCTGGTGATGGCGAAGAACGTAACGAATTAATTAATCTTTCTGCCGACCTTGGCATTTCTAAAAATGTCATTTTTACCGGCTTTATCCGTGGCAAAAAACTACGCGATATTTATTCGGTTTCCGATATTTTTGTGATGAGTTCTATTTCTGAGCCATTTGGCCTGACTGCACTTGAGGCTGCTCATCACGGCGATGTTTTAATCCTTACCAAGCAATCTGGCGTATCCGAAATTATTTGGTCGGCTCTCAAATACGATTTTTGGGATGAAAAGAAGCTTGCCGATGAGATCCTCGCCGTAGCAGCAAACCCTGCGCTCAAAGAAACTCTACAACAAAATGTTAAGCACGAATATCACAAAATTTCCTGGAATCAAGTTGCGAAAAAATGCTTGAAGATTTATAATAGAAATATCAAACATAAGAGGTTTAATTAGAATGCGCGCAATCTGCCTGTATCTGCACATACATCAGCCGGTTCGTTATCGTGAGTATTCTATTTTTGATGTTGGCAGCGATTCGAATTATTTCCATGATAATTATAATGGTCGTCAGTCTAATGAGCGCATTTTTAAAAAGGTTGCTGACAAATCTTACCGCCCAATGCTAAATTTGCTCGAAAAAAATATGCAAAAATATCCGGGTTTCAAAGTCTCTTTTTCTATTACCGGCACCTGGCTCGACCAAGCCGAGAAATGGGCACCGGAACTTATTGGCCAAATCCGTCGCATGGTCAAGCGTGGTCAACTTGAAATCGTCGGCGAAACCTATTATCACTCACTTGCCTTCTTTTATAATCTAGATGAATTTAACGCCCAGGTAGGCCAACACGCTCGCAAAATTCAAGAAGTTTTTGGTGTCACGCCACAAGTTTTCCGCAATACCGAGTTTGCCTATAATGACAGTCTCGCTCAGTGGGCCGAAGAAAAGGGCTACAAAGGCATTTTGGCCGAAGGTTGGGACAAAATTCTGGGTTGGCGTAGCCCAAATTATGTTTACCGCCCAGCGGGCTGTAAAAATATCAAATTACTCCTCAAAAATTACCGCCTTTCCGATGATATCGCCTTCCGTTTTTCCAATCACGACTGGAAAGAATGGCCACTCACTGTGCCAAAATACCAAAATTGGCTTAATATGGATTGTTTGCGTGGTAATTTAATCAATCTATTTATGGATTTCGAAACTTTTGGCGAGCACCAATGGGCCGACACCGGCATTTTCAATTTTATGGATCATCTCATTTCTAGCTGGCTTTCTGAATACGAAAACAAATTCCTCACTGTCTCTGAAGCTTGCGAGACTAATAAACCTGCCGATGAAATTTCTATGCCCGAAACCATCACTTGGGCCGATACCGAGCGCGATTTATCCGCCTGGCTTTCTAACTCTATGCAAACTTCCGCTATGAATGATTTATACGCTATGCGCGAAGCAATTCTTGCCACGCAAGATACCGGATTAATTAATGACTGGCGTTATATGACCACTTCCGACCACCCATATTCTATGTGCACCAAATATTGGAACGACGGCGACGTCCACGCCTACTTCTCGGCCTACGCTTCGCCATATGAAAGTTTCATGTATTTCGAAAACGTCCTCCGAGATTTAGATTATCGTCTATTGCAATATATTTAAACTTTCGGTAAAGCTTCTATAAGTGGCCTATATAAATCCATTTCAGGTTCGATTTTGAAGTCCTTCATCGATGCGGTGTCAGAAAATGGTATCCCATCGTATCCACGTAGAATCACAATCGGCGTGCATTCATCTCCTTCGCCCATTAATAATACTGCCATCGAAGTCAACGGGTCTATTAAATCGACCTTCGTCAGCTGTAGCTCGCGTCCAAATAAATCTTCTTTTCCACGAATATCTCTCAATGGTTCTACGCCCGCTAGCCCAATCGTAATCCCAGTTACGCCCCAACGCAACGGCATAGTGTGTGAGTCAGTCGCTACAACACCTAGCTTCTCAAGCTTATGTATTTTAATCAAATGTTGCCTAATTTCCTGGCAGAAATCATCTATGTTGTTCGGCCATAATACATAATACCCATTTGCGTTGCTTTCGTCTATTCCTGCGGCAGGAATTAATACATTTTGTGTTACGGCAAGATTTACGCTAAAATTCCCCGCAGCATTTAAGTACGACAAATACCTATCAGCCTCTTGGCGGATTAAGGATTCCTTTTGTATATCGTCAATTCTATAAGTTCTACCTTGATGTATTGCCATAATCTTGGAAGTAATAAAAAGGATATCGCCTTCACGAATATCAAGTGAATCGATAATATCATATATGTCGTCCTTTGGAGCACGGACAACCCTAGTTTTGATCGGAATAAATTCTATTTTCATCGCAATAATATTATATCAAAAATCCCCCTTCCGGGGGAATTTTTAGCGTTTCTTTTCCTTGACTTCGTTGCGACCTAGATTTTTCTTAGTCTCCACGAAAAGTACGTGTTTGCGAAGTACTGGATCATACTTTCTAAGGCTTAGCTTGTCAGGAGTGTTCATCGTGTTTTTCTTGGTATAGTAAGCACGTACCCCGGATTCTTCAGAAACTAGGCCCACAAGTTTACGTTTAGTATTATTCTTCTTTGCCATAATTCCTATCATTTTACCACACTTCAAGAAAAATGGCAAGACTTACGCCCTGCCATTGCTTGTGAGGTTTATGGTAATTTGCCACTTCCGCCGCAGTAGATACATTTTCTACGGTATACGTCATAGCCTGTCCCATTGCAGTAATAACACTTTTTCATAGCGTAGTTCACTCCGCATTGGGCCCTATGCCTGTCATACTCTCGTTCGCTTAGACAGGTTTTACCACACCTTTCGCAGTTCCAGGTCACTCATTTTGCCCCCTTTCAGAATATTCAGGTTGTAAAACTATTTTTTCGTCTTTCGGTGTCCGCGGATAAGAATAAAGACAATCGCCGCAATCAGCAATAATGCTACGCCACCCATACGAAAACAGATAGTAATATAATATTCGTCATTGCGCGCCACAGACACAATAACCGATATAACCCCTCCAAGCGCCAACAAACCATCAAGTATATAGGAAATCCAAATGCCCAATAATCTCACCTCCAAAAAAGTAAAGTGCAAAAATACCTTTTATATTATAACAAAAATTTAAGCTATGTCAATTTGGGCTATCTTCCAATATCTTAGCAACAAATTCTTTAATATCTTTTAGTCCCAAATTGCTATCCGCTATCCTGAATATCTCCGCATCATCCATAAAATTCAAAGTTTCTATCATATTATATATAGTACGTATTAAATCAACCAACTCTTTTTCGTCCTCATCGTTAAATTCATAGACTTTATCGTATACTTCTTCATCTTTATCCGGCGTTACAAACAATATATGTGCCCGCTCCACCTTGTATTTTTTATAAGTCGGCGAATTATTTAAGAGTAACTTATAAAATCCTAATTGCAGCATATACTTATATAGCGTGGCGTGCGAGCGCCATTTTTCTTTGTGATAGCCACCAGTTTTAAAATCATATATCTCAATCGTTTTAGCATTATCATCTATCAATATATGGTCGATTTTACCAGTTACTGGCACACCATCTATAGATAATCTCTCCGGCGCAAGATTTACTTCCGCCTTACCCTGGCGCAAAATCTCCCCGAATTTATTTAATGAAACCGCAAGATCAGCCGGGCCCTTTTCGCGAATTTTTTGCATAATATCTTGTGGTAACTCTTTTTTCTCAAGTTCTGCTAAGAAGTACTCTACCGCTTTTTCATCAGAAATCCCTTGATTCGTCACCATCTCAAAAGTTTTATGTACCAAATCACCAAAAGCTAAAGCTTCCGTTTCTGGTTCTGCCGGCGCACGCAGAATTTGCCGCTTAAAGAACTCTACTGGGCCAGCATATACGATGTCTATAAACGAAGTCAAGCTTGATGCGGACATCCGCCAATTCTTCACTCTATCCCGATAAATTGCCCGCATATCGGGCGTTAGCTTGGTATATGGCGCTAACCAATGCCTTAAATTTTCTGTTTTGTCGGAAGAAACGGACGCGCTTGCTTCATAGTGACAATCTACTTTTTCGGCCGGAATTAATGGCGAAATTACCTCGTCACCATCCGTATACTCTTCGAAATATTCTAATCTATCCGGCGCTTTGTCATTAAAATCATGCAAAGAATTCGTAATATATAGTGTACTTTTCGCCCGCGTCAAGGCTACGTATAGTATACGCAATTTTTCACCGTCCGTGGTGCCAGTGTGCCGTATTTGCATTAAATTTTTCGGTAGGGCTAATAAGTTGTTATTCCCTTTGCCTTTACCCCATGCCACATGATCTGCCGATATAATAAATACGTATTCGAATTCTAGTCCCTTAGCTTTATGCGCAGTTAGTATTTGTACGGCCTCATCTGCGTCTTTATATGGACTAGTCTTATTTAGTGTCATTTCAGCAGCTTCATAATCATCTATCATATCAATTAGATCATCCAATTTTAGACTCTTCTCGCCAAAATGCTTTCTCAGCTTTCCCCTCAGTGAAGCCAAATTCTCATATAGATTAAATGCCCTATATTCGTCATCTTTTGTGTAATATGCCAAAAGCGGCGAGCGGTAGCCGCTTAACTCTGCCGCACCAACTATATAATCTAATATTATTTCTAGCGGCTCTGTAAAAGATTTTGCCACCAAGTTTGCCAACCATTCTGCTACCTGCTTGATTTCCGCATTCTCCGAAGTAGCCAAACGCTCAAATATCGCCTTGCGGTCTTTTCTGGCCTCACTAGTAACTTTTATTACTTCCAACATAGGTAATTTAAAAAATGGATAGGCCAAAATTTCTAAAATAGACGTATTGCCACTCAGATTATTCTTTATTTCATAAACAAACCGTGCTAAAGTTAGAATTTCGTGTATTACTTCGTCCTCGAATAAATTATCGCGCTTCTCATAAGCAATTTTTATCTCTGGTCGCGCCTTCAGGTATGGCAAAAGTGGCATAAAATATTTAGTTTTATACGAAATAATCGCAATATCGCTTTGTTTTACGCCAGATTTTATTAATTTATGAATTTCTCGTGCGATAAAATCATACTCCATGTCTGAACTTAAAAACTCGTGCCGATAAATCTGCGTCTTTGCCGGCGCAGGCTTATGTGCTATTAATTCTTTATCTGCAAATCTATCCGGCGCTTGGTTGATAATCTTGCGTGAAAAATCCAAAATTTCTTGTGTGCTACGATAATTTTCTACCAGTGGTATTACGTTTGCCCCGTAATGTGCCTGAAAATCTGTTAAGTTTGTAGAAAGCGCTCCCTGAAATTCATAAATCGCCTGATCGTCATCACCCACCGCCATAATCATTGGTTTTTCGTAGTCTGTCAACTGTTTGATTATCGCAAATTGCGATGGATTCGTATCCTGAAATTCATCCAACATAATAAACTGATAGTGTTCTTGCAGCGTAAGTTTAAAGCCATTATCGGTTTTTAGTATTCGTACGGCCTCCTGAATCATATCATCAAAATCATATAGGCCATTGTCACGCAAATACTCATCATACTCGCTCATTACCTTAGCAATACTGAGTAATTTCTTATTAGCCACGCGATCTTTAAGTCGGTAATTTCCCTTCTCGTCTTTTTCAAAATATTTATCCTTCCAGCTAGAAAGTGGCTTAATTTTTTCCGCAGATTCTGCTTCGACTATTGCCGTTTTTAAATCTCGCGCTAGGCTCGCAATAGAACGTTCTACTCCTGGCAAAATTGGCTGCGCATCCGCGTAGTTTATGAGTATTTCGTATATTGGTCGATAAGCATTCTCGTAAGATTCTTTAAATGCACGCGGTACAATATTTTTGAGTAATGGCGAAATCGCTTCGGATAATACCTTAGAATCCTCCAAGTTTTGCTCGGCGATTTTTGCAAGATCATCTGCCGAAAGTCCCGCAGATTTTGCCGAAGATATCACACTAATAATATCCTTTACGTTGTCACCGCGTAAAATATCGCGCCCCGGTAATCTGTTCTGGATGTCACGGGCGATTTTGAACTGCGTAACCTCATCTATTGCAGAATCTAATTTTCTATCATAATCTTCTGCGTAATTTTTGTATTGCGTAAGAATATCCGTGCCAAAGGCATGATATGTGCCAATATTTACTTTTAGTCCATCTTTGCCAATGATACTCTTCAGTCGCTCGCGCATATTACTAGCGCCGGTTTCCGTAAAAGTTAAACACAGAATATTTTCTGGGTTTGTGTCTGTGTTTTTCAAAATATACGCTACTTTTTCTGAAAGCAGCTGAGTTTTGCCAGTTCCAGGCCCCGCTAATACCAAAAGTGGCCCATCCAGATATTCTACTGCTTCTTTTTGCTTAGTATTTAGGCCCACTTATTACTCCTGCTCATCAAATCTTTTAGTTTTACGGCTTCAGCAGGTACTATTATTTCACCCCGCTTGATGCGTTTTAATGCGGAGACGCCTTCTATGGTTTTCTCTGGCTCGGCATCGGGATTCTTACGTAAAATCCGCCCAAATTCATAATTGCGCGAAGGATAAGCACAGGTGATCTTAAGATCCCCTTTGCCACATACCAAATCTACCGTTTCTGGCTGCGCGTCATTGGCTGAAAGAAGCGCCTTCATTTCTTCCGACACCTCTGTTAGGAATCTAGCATGTTCTTCTGTATTCGGCTCTAATTCCTCTAGCCCAGCCAGTATAGCATACACGTTTTTTAGTGCGCCACACATTAATACGCCACGTTTATCGTCGGTTGTATCAAAAGTAAGATAGTTCGTCTCAAATAGTTCAATTATTCTATCATCCGTAGCTGTCAGTTTAGTTTTTTTGGCTGCTTTTATATCATCGGCAAATCCTGGTCCACTTAGTACCATATAATCATTGAAATCTGCAAATGTTTTATCGGATAGTATCCCCTTTGTTGCCACGATTAGCGGTTTATTTTTGGGTAGATATGGTAATAAATACGGCGTTGCCTTAGACGGCACACAAAGCACTATATATTTAGCATCTGTCAACACATCTGATAGCTTCTCGCGTTCTAATTTTGAATCATAATAATCAATATCATAGCCTTTATCGGCCAAAATCCCTCCGAGCGCCGTACCAAATGCCCCCGCACCTAAAACCGCTATTTTCATACTATTTATTATAACATTAATACAATATTAACAGTAACAAAAGACATCAAATATCATTATGTATTTTCAGTCCACGTTGCGTACAGTACAACCTCTCCCCCAGCAGTAGTCAGGTTCACAACCTCAGCACCATCCGCATACGAAGTCCCTGTGCTGTCAGCTTTAGTATTCCATCCTGCAAAGGTGTATCCTGTCCTAGTATATTCATTGGTCGCGAGTGTCGTTTGCTCATCTGCAAATATGGCTTGGTCATTCATGGTCGTCGCAACCGATGTAACTGAACCGTTACTCGGTATGCTGCCACCATTGGGGTTAAAGACTACAAAATACGGCACATTGACTGCGACAGGATGCACCATGGTGTATTTCACTGCTCCGGTATAAGTCCCAGCAGGCTGGGTAGAAGAAGCATTAGCCGTATATGACACTGTGATATTTTGAGGAGCTATATCACCGCTATCACCTAAAGTTACACCATTATACGAAGCTATCTTTGTGTAAGTACTAGGGATAACATGTGGATTTTCAGAATTACCAAAGCCGCTAACTATTACTGGTTTGTCGGTAGAGGCCGCGGTTAGACTCATTCCCCAATTACTCCCGGTGCCATCAGTTTTGATATTGTAAGGGCTATCTATAGTATTGTTAAAAATCAAATCCGTAACGCCAAAAGTATTATTTGAATATCCTACCGCATAAATATCATATCCTCCGGCATCATTGCAAGACACAGCAAAAGTACTACCAGTAATCGTTGCGCTGCTATTGTTAGCTAAAATACCAGTATATTCGCCGCTACCACTTCTCTCAAAACTACACGCCGCACTTACCGTTACGGATGCATTAGCTGAAGCAGAGCTAGAAACTGTATTCGTAGTATCATTCGTAGTAGAACCACTGTCCACTGAATCGTCTGCAAACGCTATACCGTTTCCCAAAACAGCGCCAGTTAGCGCTAACACCCCCATCAATCCCATAATAGCCTTTTTATGCATATTTCTTTCCATTTAGGTTACGTTTATCACTATTATACTACTTTCTCCCGGCAAAACACAAGTACTTTAGGTAATTTTTCGCGCCGACTTTTTGCGCCTATAAGTTTTAATACCAAAAATCCCACCAAATATTGCACCACATATCACCACAAAAGCCACTACCATAAACCAAATCGGGCAGATCAACATATCTTTCACTTCAATAGAAGATATACCATTATAATATATAGTCTGGCTCACGCGCACCACGCCCACCACCGGCAATCCGGTAATCTCATATTCTGTCCGCCTAGTGGTCTCCGGCATTATAGTTTCACTATGTCGCCCATCGTCTTGCCCGGTAGGTAAAACAGTCTCGCCTGTAATTAGGTTTTTTACTTTCAGTACGGTAGTTGCCGTTTGATGTATGTTGCCAGTATTAGAAATCAATGCCCCGACTTTCACTGGCGTAGTCATCGCAAACCCTGGAATATTGTTCTCAAGTATTTTGCCACCGGTTACAGTTTCTCCGGCTACATTGGCATATATCAAACTTGCAATCTCAAAAACGCTATTTACTTTTACCCCTTGATTGCTTGCCGCCTCGGCATCCTCCGTCACCAGAAGCGATGCATATTGTCCGCCCGCCGGAGCCGTTTCGGGCACGGTAATTGTAAAATTAATTTCCGCCGTCTCGTTTGGCTTCAAAGTTCCCTTAGAATTTTCAACTTTTATCCAATCTACCACCATAGATCTATTAGACATTGTGGCGAGATCCGCATCGTATTCTTCACCCATCACGCCATATGGCGCCACAGATATTTTATATGCAAAATCACTTGTAGCACTCCCTGAGTTTGCTACCGTAATACTACCATTGTAAGTCTTACCTGGCTCCAAACTAAAATTTTGGCTCATCGGCGTCACCACAAACGCATTTTCCATTTTTGCCTCCAAACTTACTATTATTATAGCAAATTTATTCTACGCTCACAATTTTACCAGTACCAGGCTCCAGATGTAGCAATCTCTGGTTGCTGGATCCACGATATTTTAAGCTGAGATCCCGTTTTTTTAGGATAAATGGCCCATCTATCAATGCATCGAGAGACTTTAAAAACTCCCACGGCTCACCGCCGTATTCCTTAATTACCTCATAAGTAAAACCCGAAAAACTCCAGACGTTCCAACCCAGTTCCTTTCGCACATAATCAGCTATTTGCTTGCAGGCTTTGGCTTGTACAAATGGTTCGCCACCACAAAACGTCAACCCAGCCTGTCCTTTAAAATCAGAAAGTCTTCTCGTAATTTCATCAATTTCTACTAAAAATCCAGCCTCATAATCCCAAGTCTCCGGATTCTGACATCCAGGGCAATGATTCGGACAACCCTGCGTCCATACCACAGCGCGCAACCCATCGCCATTTACGATATTATCATGCTCTAGTGGGCCGGAAAGCCGGATGTATCCATCCGGCGTTTCCACCTGCTTGGCAAGTTTCTCCAACGAAATCTTATGCCAATCTGTCATTATTCGCCTTTAGCACAGTTACAAACTTTTTCAAAAGGCAAATCCCCTTCTAGCCTACCACAATGTGGACACCTATCGCCAGTAATAATCCCCGAAAATCCACATACTGGGTCACGATCTACCGGGTGATTTACCGAACCGTAGCCAATTCCTTCATCATGCATCTTACGTATCACCGCCTCAAACGCCGCGATATTTTGCGATGGATCACCGTCTAGCTCAATATAGGTAATATGTCCAGCATTACACAAATTATGGTACGGTGCCTCAATTTCAATCTTCTCAAATGCTGAAATCGGATAATATACTGGCACGTGGAACGAATTAGTGTAGAAATCCCTATCAGTCACACCCGGAATTACGCCAAATTCTTTACGATCAATTTTAGTGAAGCGTCCAGCGATACCCTCTGCTGGTGTCGCCAGTAACGAGAAGTTCAACTTATACTTCTTGCAATACTGGTCGCACTTTTCACGCATATGAGTAATGATATCTAGCCCTAATTCGCGCGCATCTTCGTCTTCGCCATGGTGTTTGCCTACCATCGCCACCAATGTTTCGGCCAAACCAATAAACCCAATCGATAATGTCCCGTGTTTAATCACCTCGCGCAAAGTATCGTTCCAGCCCAACTTTTCTGAGCCAAACCAGTTCCCTTGCCCCATTAAGAATGGGAAGTTGCGTACATGCTGATTAGCCTGGAATTCAAACCTTTCCAAAAGCTCATCTTTCACTAGATCCATCTTCTCGTCTAGCTCCCTATAGAAGCCTTCCCAGTCAGCCTCTTTACGTTCGCCTAGGCAGATCCCATGCTTTATACCAATTCGCACCAAGTTCACTGTCGTAAACGAGCAGTTTCCGCGCCCAGTTACAATGCCGTCACTTTCTGGGAACACACTAGCAAACACCCTCGTCCGGCAGCCCATCGTTGCAATCTCGGTGCGGTAATCACCCTTCTTGTAATATTTTAAATTATATGGTGCATCGATAAAGCAGAAATTCGGGAACAATCTTTTCGCAGATACTTCCATAGATTTCTTAAACAAATCATAGTTCGGATCTTCTGGATTATAATTCACGCCCTCTTTCACCTTGAAGATGGAAATTGGAAAGATTGGTGTCTCGCCCTTACCTAGACCATTTTCGGTAGCTTCCAAAAGATACTTCGATACCAAGCGCCCTGCCGGTGTAGTATCAGTACCAAAGTTGATAGAAGTAAATGGCACTTGTGCGCCCGCACGGCTATGCATCGTATTTAGGTTGTGGATAAACCCTTCCATCGCCTGGAAAGTTTCACGCTCCACGTCCTCGTTAGATGCCTCAATCACTTCTTTCGGCCACTTCGCTTTTTCTAGTTTCTTATCGTCACCATATTCATAAGTATCTTTAATTTCTAGGTCTAGCTTCTTGCCGGTAAACTTATTATATTTACCAAGATTTCGTTTCAAGGCTTTGCGGAAAGATTTATTTACGCCCGGCGCCATTGCGTAGTCAAAGTTCGGGATAGATTGCCCGCCATGTTGTTCGTTCTGGTTGGCCTGGAGTAAAATCGCCGCTAGCGCTCCATAAGAGCCAATTGAATTCGGCGTACGCAAGTGCCCATGGCCAGTATTAAACCCGCCATTTTCAAATAGCACGAACGGATCACTCTGGCAACAAGTTAGTGTACCAGTTGCGTAGAAATCTAAATCATGAATATGAATATCGCCATTATCATGTGCCGCGGCAATGTCTGGCCTTAGCATCAATGTTTTGGCAAATACTTTCGAACCTTCTGCGCCAAATTGCAACATTTTACCCATAGCCGAGTTGCCATCTACGTTTGCGTTAGAGCGCTTCACGTCAGAATCTTCACTAGCATCAGCATGCGAAATCGTGCGATAAATCTGCATCAAATCAGATTTTGCCGCCCGCCGCCTAGATCTTTCCTGGCGGTAGCGAATATACTCACGCGCCGTCTTCTTGAAAGAAGATTCCATCAATACTTCTTCTACCAAATCTTGAATTTGCTCTACATTTGGTGTACGTACTTTGATTTCTTCTTCTGCGCGTTTCAATACTTTATCTGTCAATGCCTTTGCACGTTCGTGTTTAAATTCTTCCGTCACTAAGCCCGCCTTAGCGATAGCCTCGGTAATTTTCTCCGGATCAAATTTCGCAATTTTACCATCACGTTTTACTATACGTTTGAACATTTTACCTCCTTCAAATTCTGTCCAAATGGTTAATGTATGACTTTTTATCTTGCGCATAATGTATTCTTCACTTACACACTATACGCCACATTTAGTGCTTAATATCTAATATACACCACTAAATATGGATTTACAAGACTTTTTATGCTTAATTCTATTGGATTTTTTCAGCATTTTATGTTCATTGTTTTGCTAATTTTTCGTGTTGATTTTTTATTTTTTGCGCGCTACAATAAAAGTGCAATAATTAAACATTTTCAATATATAAAGGGCAGCGATATTTTATATCTAGTGTTCTTAGAACAATAATATTGGCACCGTAAGGAAGTCAACCTTGTTCTGGGAGCACTGCCCATGAGAATGTTTGATTATTGCACCCCTTGCGGTGCCATTTTTGTATTACTACCCCGTTTACACAAAATGGCGCCACAAAGATAAGGTATTAACTAATAAATAATACAAGGTGATGCATATGGGTTATAGAACCACAAAGTCTAAAACAAAAGTAGAAAGTAATAGAAGCAAATCATTGAATAGTGTAGATGCTAGTTATACAGAATTCTTCTATCATACTTTCCGCAATATGCTTCTAGTTTCTGTACCTCTCCTTATCCTCTCTGCTCTTATCTTAGGCCTTAGTACTTCTCACAGTTCTGCAGTAGGTTCTGGTAGTAGTGGCACAGATAATGTCCAATTAGTCTTATCTACTTCCTGTACAGTAAATGCAGTAGTTACATCAGAACATACAGTAAGCCTTAATGGTGGACAATTAGATAATAATGTAGGTAATACTAAACTCAGTGCTTATTGTAATGATAATAATGGCTATAGTATCTATGCAGTAGGTAGTAGTAATAATATAGATGGTAATACAGACTTAGTTAATACCGTAAATGAAAGCTATAACATTAGAACTGGAGTATATGATAGTAATAATGTAGCTAATCCTTCATCCTGGGCTATGAAACTAACTGCCGATACCGGTACTGGCATAGATCCAGTTACTGGAGAAAGTGTACCTACTACCCCACCCACTATATTAAATGGCTATGACAACTACAGTGCTATACCAAATGTCTATACTCAAGTAGCTAAACGAACATCTGGTACTAGTATGACTACAGACACTAGTGTATCAGGTTCATACTTAAATACTACCTACCAAATCTATGCTAACTCTGCTCAACCAGCTGGTACTTATAATGGTAAAGTAAAGTATGTAATAGTACATCCAAATAGTAATCATAACACCATCCCAGATTTAGATACTGCCTTTGCTGCAGCTGGTAAAATGAAAGTTTATGAAGAGGGTAGTAGTTCATACTACGCTATGCAAGATATGGACTCTCAAATATGTAGCTTTGTAAGTGGCACTGGCGCAAGCACTGCTACGCAGTTAGTAGATACTAGAGATAATAACCTCTACTGGGTAGCTAAACTGGAAGATGGTAAATGCTGGATGACTAGCAACTTAGATCTAGATATAGGCGGATTAAATACTGCACCACTCAACTCCAACAATACAGATATCAGTACGGATCCTAATGTTTATGTCAGTAGTGGTATTTACTCAGACTATAATGTATCAGATGGAGTTTATACTTGGAATCCAGTATCTACCGCTAAAACTTCCAGCTACTATATCGATAATACCACCGTTAAACCATCAGCTTGGCCTACCGATAACAATGGTCAAACCAAGCCATATTCAGCAGAAGGTGGTGATACATATTACTATACCTCTAATTCTACTAGCAATGATACGAGATACAATTCACTCCAAGCCTGCAAACCAAGCCATACTGAAGCAGAATGCAAACGTTACTTTGCCGGCAATTACTACAACTGGTCTGCGGCTATAGCGTCTAATAACTCCACCAATATAGGCAGTACGGCTGGAGAGATAGCCGCTAACTCTATTTGTCCTAAAGGTTGGAGGTTGCCCAATGCTTCCCAAATAAACAATGAGTATAATGAGTTTGGTATTATGTTCTATAAGGCAGGTATTACTGCAAAATTATTCGCCGGGAACGATTCTGTAGGCTATAAAGATGATGGTTTTAATAAAATACGTTCTAACCCATATTATTTTGTGCGGGCCGGTGGTGTCACCCTCAGCACTCTATATTATCCCGGCGTCAACGGTCGCTACTGGTCTAGTACGGTTGAAAATGGCAACATTGCCTACTACCTAAACTTTAACAATGCCGATATTTCCCCAGATCATGAAAGTGCCAGATATGGCGGATGGCCTGTACGCTGCGTAGCACGTTGAATTAACCCAAATCTCCTTCGTCACCAATCATCGCCTCAACTTTTGCTAGTTCTTCTGCATCAGTAGCAGCTTCCTTTTTCCTTTTTTTCTTCTTATCCCCAAATATCCACCTATCCACCCAAAAAAATATACATCCACCAATCAAATTTGCCACTATTGTGGCTATAACTACGTTCCAGCCGCCCATCCACACCATGCATACCGCCAGTATTGGCGAACTTAGCTGCCACCGCACTAAATACAAGAAAAATTTTTTCATATTATTACCTTTCTATTTTAGCCACAAGCCTAATCCTACCACTTCCCCACCACCCCGTCAACCCACAATTCCAAACCTATTGACTTTTTATTCCGTTTGTGCTATAATTAAAGTAATACTGTAACATTTTCGTTACAAATTCGTACCTTAAGAATAATTCGCGTTGTATTCTACGGTGCAAAATTTAAGGAGTTGATTGAATGAAACAGAAAAGATTTGGCCTGATCGTGGCCAACATCTTACCCATCTTGATCGTAATTGGCGAAGTTGCCCTAATCGTTAATTATCTGGCTGGTCTGGCCATAATAGTATCTATAGCGGTCACCGTAGTCAGCGTTGTAGCATTCTACCGTCTTCCATACGGCGAAGAAGCCATCTTTTTAATCGCCAACGTCGGTTATACGCTTGCCATTGTAGCATCTTGGTTAAGTTGCTTTGTAGAGCCTTCAATTGCCGGAGATATTGGACTTTTGCTTGGCTTCGCCACCGTATTAGCGCAAGGCGTTTTAACCGTCCATAGAATACAAGGCAGATTATAATTTCCACCCCGGTATACGCGATACCGGGGATTTTTCATACTTATTGAACTTGAGCCGCTTGCTATAATCTAAAAAATATAGTATTATTATGAACAATTGCTCAAACTAAAGGAGGTGCAAAAACGAGCAAAATTTTTTAAGACTTCTGAGTTTTGTCAAATTAGATAGCCAAAATTCAGAAAACAAATCTTAATGTACTTTAAAAGGAGAATTTAGTATGGAACATGGCAAAAACAGTTTTTCCGAAAGCTATGCAAAAGCCGGCGTAGACATCACCGCTGGTTACAAAGCAGTTGAATTAATGAAAAGTTCTATCGCTAGGACCGCCACAGACGGCGCCATTGGCAACATTGGCAACTTTGGTGGGTTATTCATGCCTGATCTCGCTGGGATAAAAAATCCCGTATTCGTATCAGGCACAGACGGCGTTGGTACCAAACTTCAAATTGCAATCTTGCTAGACAAACACGATACCGTCGGTATCGACTGCGTAGCAATGTGCGTCAATGATATCGTCTGCTGTGGCGCCCAGCCACTTTTCTTTCTTGACTATATCGCCTGCGGCAAAAACTACCCCGAAAAAATCGCCACTATCGTTTCCGGCGTAGCAGAAGGTTGCGTTCAAGCTGGATGTGCGCTTATTGGCGGCGAAACTGCAGAGCACCCCGGCGTCATGCCACCGGCAGAATACGACATCGCAGGTTTTAGTGTCGGCGTAGTAGATTATAATAATCTCTTAAAGCCCAAAACTCAGCAAGCTGGCGACGTCTTGATCGGCTTACCTTCCAGCGGTATACATTCCAATGGTTTCTCGCTGATCCGCAAAATCTACAAAATTGGCGACGAACTCGAGCCGTTTATCCACGGCCGTTACAATATTCTCGACGGCAAGACACTCGGCGAGACATTGCTCACTCCTACAGTCGTCTATGTCAAGCCTATTCTTTCCTTACTTAGACAAGTTCCGGTCAAGGCGATTTCACACGTCACTGGTGGCGGCTTCTACGAGAATATCCCGCGCAGTTTACCCAAAGGCCTTACTGCGCGTATCAATCGCAACAGCATAATCACTCCGCCCATCTTCAACATGATTGCCCACGACGGCAGCATCTCTGAACGCGAAATGTTCAACGTGTTCAATATGGGCGTCGGTATGGTAGTATCGGTTCCTCAGGAATACGCAGATGCGGCAATTCAGTCGCTTAAGGCGTCCGATGTTAATGCTTCCATTATCGGCGAGCTAATCGAAGGTGACGACGGAGTTATCATTGCATAACCATTTTCTCCAAAAAAGGTCGAGTAATTCCACTCGGCCTTTTTACAACTCACAATAAAAAACTTCACCAGCTTACAGTAAAAGCTCTCATCCAAACGAATCGCTTTTTTGGTTCAAATAGTTTGAATAAGGAGCTTTTGGTGGATCCAGCAGGGCTCGAACCTGCGACCTTACGAATGTGAATCGTACGCTCTAGCCAACTGAGCTATGGATCCAAAAAGTATGATACAATTATACCATGGATTTATCAAAATTAAAAACTGAATTACAAGAGATAGAAACCTTCCTGGCTCGCCCTGACGCTTTTAGCGACCCAGATTTTGCCACCAAGTCTAAGCGCGCCAGCTTACTTCATGAAATTGTTGATTTAGACACTAAAATTACCCAAGACAAAGCCAATCTTAAAGAAGCCGAAGATCTAGTAAATGATCCTGAACTTGGCGACATTGCCAAAGAAGATATCAAAAACCTCAAGACCGCCATCGCCAAGGCCGAAGAAAAGCTAGAAGAACTCCTGATACCACGTGATCCAGCCGACGACAAGCCAGCTATTATCGAAATCCGTGCTGGCGCCGGTGGTGATGAAGCCAGTCTTTTCGCTGGCGAACTCTACCGTATGTATATTAAATATGCCGAAAATCATAGTCTAAAATCTGAACTTATTTCTAAAAACGAAAATGAAGCCGGTGGCATGAAGGAGGTTATTTTCAAAGTATCCGGCGACAATGCCTATGGTCAACTCAAATTCGAGGGTGGCGTGCATCGCGTACAACGTGTGCCAGTCACCGAAAGCCAGGGCCGCATCCATACTTCTACCGCTACCGTAGCCGTACTCCCTGAAGCTAGCGAGCAAGATTTGGAAATCAAGCCCGAAGATCTCCGTATCGATATCTACCGCTCTGGCGGTCATGGCGGCCAAGGTGTTAATACTACAGACTCTGCCGTCCGCATCACTCACTTGCCTACTGGCCTAGTAGTAGCCATGCAGGACGAACGCAGCCAGCAACAAAACCGCATCAAAGCTATGAATATTTTGCGCTCCCGGCTCTTAGAGAAAAAACGCGAAGAAGAAATCAAAAACGCATCTGAAGCGCGCAAATCCCTCATTGGCACTGGTGACCGCAGCGAAAAAATCCGCACTTATAATTTCCCGCAAGACCGTGTTACTGATCACCGCATCCATTATTCCCGCAGCAACATCCCCGCCGTTATGGATGGCGATATTGAAGATTTGATCCGAGAATTAGTTAAGCATGAGCGCAGTCTCGCCGAATAACCAGCATCAACAACAAGCAACATCGCCAGAGGCGGGTGACGCCTGGAGGGGGACCCCCAAAATGTTTGCGAACGCAAAATTTTGGGGGAGGAAAAGGCGGCAGGACCCGCCCAAAGCGTATACTCTGGGTATAAGCGACTTCTATGGCCGTGATTTTATAGTTACGCCAGACGTCCTGATTCCTCGTCCCGAAACTGAACAAATCATCGATACCATATTAAATCTCGCCGGTAAACCGTATTTGCCTGGAGTAAAACCTTCTAAGCGCGTGCTTCCGCCAAACCCTACCATCCTAGACGTCGGTACCGGCTCAGGTTGTATTGCTATCACCATCAAAAAAGAACTCCCCGAGGCAGAAGTTCATGCTACTGATATTTCCAAAAAGGCTCTGCAGATCGCACAAAAAAACGCCCAAAACCATGGCGTCCATCTATCTTTCATTATATCACACCTTCTTGATAATGTCAAGTTTACCCCTGATGTGATAGTCGCGAATTTACCCTACGTAGATAAAGATTGGGATTGGCTAGATAAAGAATCTCTAAGCTTTGAGCCAACCATTGCTCTCTATGCCGCAGATCATGGCCTCAAACTCATCAAAGAGCTAATAGATGCTGCAAGTTCCAAATATCTAATTCTAGAGGCCGATCCTTGCCAACACCAAGAAATCATTAATTTCGCCACCAAAAAGGGCCTCCAGCACCCAGAGACCCGTGGTTTTATTCTTACTTTTTATAACCCTCAAGCGTGACATTTACCGCAATTTCGTTCCCTTCACGGATTACGGTTAACTGTACGGTATCGCCAGGCTTGTATTCACCAATCAAATCAGTCAAAGTTCCGGCCTTGCCCACCTCTACGCCATTTACCTTCGTGATAATATCCTTATCTTTTAGCCCCGCCTTAGCCGCTGGGCTATCCTTCACAATGGCAGTATAAGTAGACGAGCTATACAGGTACGCCCCAGCATTTACCGGCAAATTATAAGCTTTGGCAATTTCGGGCGTGATTTCCGCCGCATACACACCTAGATATGTTCGTTCCGCTTTACCAGTTTCAATTAATTGCGCCAACATTCCTTTTACTGAAGAAATTGGAATTGCAAATCCCATATTCTCTGCCGAAGTAGAAGTAGCAGTATTGATACCGATCACCTCGCCCGCAGCATTTACCAGCGGCCCACCAGAATTGCCGGAATTAATTGCTGCATCAGTTTGAATCATATCGCTGAGAGTTTCGGTATTATAACCCGAACCATCCGATGCCGTTACAGACCGTCCCAGTCCAGATACCACGCCTACTGTCACGGTGTTTTGATATTGTCCTAGAGCATTGCCTATCGCCATCACTTGCTGGCCTACAGTTAGAGTCTTAGAATCACCCAAAGTTGCAGGTGTCAAATTGGAAGCGTCTTTTATCTTGAGAAATGCAACATCATTTAGCGGATCAGTGGCAACTAATTCTACGTTTTCGTAAGTTGTACCGTCGTCTAACACTACATTTATGCTAGTGGCACCATTAATTACATGCTTATTAGTTAGCACATAGCCATCACTAGTTACAATAATTCCCGTACCTGCCGCCGCAGATTCATAGTCTTGCCCGAAAAAGTTACGTGTCTTAGTAGATGTCACGATAGATACTACACTCGCCGACACCTTATCTGCAATCTCCGCAATTGAGCCTTCCACGAAATTTGCCGAATTTCCATCCGCTCCATTATTTAGAAAAGTTAATGGTGTAGAAGATTTTTGATAAGCCATTAAGCCGAAGCCTAGTCCGCAGCCACCCATCACCAAAGCCAACACAGACATCACGATCGCGGCATTACCGCAGCATTTCTTGTCCACGCACTCCGAACTTTTCGGAGAAACGCTAGGCGCTTCCTTCATGGTTTTATCTCTGTTATTTGCAGTTTCAATTTTTTCTGCTTCAGAAACTTCACCCTTTTTATCGTTTTCCATTTTACCTCCTTATATATTAAATATTGGATTACTAAACCAAATAACAATTATGCCTATCAAGACTACGCCAAACACCACTGGCCCCAAAATATGTTTAAATCTAAAGTCATCTTGGTATTTAATCATCGCTTGTCTTGCGTAATTATATACGAATGCAAAAATCGTTAAAATTATTGCCACCTGTGGGATACGTATCCCGGAAGCACCAAAAGTATAAATTATTGCCCAGGATTGACAAAGCCAGGCCACTTCGGCAAACACAAGTCCGCATACCAAAGTCGTCAAAGTAAAATCTCTGTCACTACTTTGCACCAATACATGACGACTAGCCGCATACCCCACCAAAAACGCTACCAGTACCACTACTATTGTATTCAAATTTGCTGCCGCAGTAGCCGCTGCACTCATCCCCAAAAATACTGCAATCAAAGATTGTGCCAAAGTTGCCTTCTCAGACGACATCGGCTTGATGAAGAGCAACCATACACAATAAAATATCGCTAGTAATGCATCTACCGGCAAGAAAGTTGCGCCAGCATAATAAGTAATTAGTACCACACTTACGCCTACAATAATATCTACTAAGTTAGACTTAATATTTAGCCACAAGTATCTCCCCCGCACTGCGAAGACTCGCCATTTTGACACCAACACTAACAGCAGCCCCAATACCGGGCTCGCCGAAAGTACTGTCACTAGTACTGAGCCCACACCCAACAAAATATTCAAGAATATATGTACCAGATTACTTGCAATATTGCGTGATTTTCTAGCTAATACATAGTCTGCCATATTTATATATTATAACACTTATTTTAAATTAAACTTAAAAATGATATAATGGGTGCTATGGAACCAACTTTTTTTCAAAAACACCCACTTTTGAAAGATATTTTGAGTCTCGCCGGTTTTATTGGCGCCATTGTACTTGGCACGATGTTTCTCAATACATATATTTACCGTTCTTACAATGTAGTAGGGGGCAGTATGGAAAATACCCTTCACGGCGACGACCGCGTGATAGTTAACCGCGCTGCAGTTTCTTGGGCGCATTTCACCGGCAATGAATACGTACCAGAGCGCGGGCAAATCATTGTATTTTTAAACGAGGACGAAGCCAAAGTCGCCGAATATAAAGCCCAGGGCGTAGAACATCCCATGACCTGCAATGTGCCGTCCAATGTTAGTGACCAGTACATTATTAAACGCGTGATTGCCTTTCCTGGCGAACGCGTCACCGTGAAAGACGGCATAATGACAATCTACAATGAAGAACACCCAGATGGTTTTATCTACGATAAAGAGTGGCGCACGTCTGACACCGATGGCCCCAAAGAACACACTTCTGGCGAAGTAGATGTTACCGTGCCAGAAGGCGAATTATTCGTTTCGGGCGACAATCGCGAAGGCTCCAATTCTTGGGATTCTAGAAACGGCCTTGGTACTATTCCATATTGCCGTGTCATCGGCCCAGTAATTCTTCGTCTCTTCCCGTTTGACAAAATGCGCACGTTTTAAATAACTACCGATCTTAAGGAAAAACTCCGCACACGGCGGAGTTAATCTGGTACATCCACTAGGATGACTATTGATGTTGTCGGGCAAAATACTGCCAACAGTATACAATCTAGTTTAGTCATACATAAATCTCTCATAAAATGCAAAGATACAACCATCAGACCGTAGTCTGCAATTGCAGACAAAATCAAAATAGCCACCATCAGAGCTATCAAACGAGGCCTAGACGATCTATATTTTTTAACATTTTTCATCCAGACCCGATCTGCGATGACAGATACGACGGTCAGTACGGCGATTAAGACAAAATTAGCATATGTCTTGCTCGCCATAACATGATTTTTGTCAATCACAGACCCCCGGAGAGAGTCCATCAATAGGTACGACAGCGAATTACCGAAAAAATACAATATATACATTTTTGGGATCTCTTTCATCAAATCCCTCCCTTTCAAGCTAGAGTCCAATATGAATATATATCACTTATGATTTTAACATACTTTACTCAAAAAGTCAAACCGCTAATGTTTTTTATACGGTAGTTAAATCTCACCAATCAGTTTCACAGATTCACTCTCTGGCAATTCTTCTACATTCTTGAGCTTTCGCTCTATTTGACGCGAAGTAGTTTTGGCACTTTCAATCTTATTGGCCGATTCTTGTAATTTTTTCTGCACGCCCTCAAGTAAGTCCGAAAACTTCCCAAACTGCGTTTTTACTGCGCCGAGCGTCTGCCACACCTCCGCCGAACGTTTTTCTATCGCTACCGTCTTAAATCCCATCAAAAGCCCATTTAGTGCTACCGGTAAAGTAGACGGGCTAGTGATAGATACATGATGTTTTTGTCGTACTTCATCACTTAAACCAGGTATTCGTAAAATTTCTGCATACAAACTCTCCGTCGGTACGAACATTATCCCAAAATCTGTCGTCATTGGCGGATCTAAGTATTTGGTAGAAATCTTTTTTGCCTGCTCCTTTACGTCTGCAGCTAAAGCTTTAGAATATTTTTCTATTTCCGCTTTTTCGCCATTTTCGTATGCCGCAATCAAACGCGAATAATTTTCTACCGGGAATTTACTATCTATTGGTAAGTAAACTAAACTATCGTCATCTTTGCCCGGCATCTTGATTGCAAACTCTACTCTATCACTACTACCTTTCTTAGTAGCGACATTTTCTTCATACTGCGCCTTATTCAAAATATCTTCAATTATAGCACCTAGTTGTACCTCACCATAAATTCCTCGTGTTTTTACACCTTCCATTACCTTTTTCAAATCTCCCACACCAGTAGCTAAGTTTTTCATCTCCCCCAAACCTTGATACACTTGCGTTAGTTGCGTAGAAATGGATTTAAAGCTTTCGTTAAACCTTTTTTCTACGCTAGCCTTTAGCTTCTCGTCCACCGTCTCACGCATTTCTTCAAGCTTTTTCTCATTGCCGGTACGCAATTGCTCAATACTTCTTGCGTTGCTATTCTGCATCCGCTCTAGATTCTCATTAATCTCTTTACGGTTCTCGCGAAAATTGCGGTCTATTGCTGGATTAATTTTCCCCACTTCACCCTCTACGCGGATCAACCGCTCCTCCATTGTTTTAAAATCGGCCGATAGTTCCGGCTGCGCTGGCTTTTTGAAAATTAGCACCACTAACAAAATGATAATTACCACCCCTAAAACAACTAACACTATATCCATAACCATAATTATAGCACACTCAAGAGAGCGCGTAAGTTTTTTCCGAAAAACATACAAAATGTGTTATAATAAACCTAACGCCGTAATAGCTCAGCTGGTAGAGCAGCCGCCTTGTAAGCGGCAGGTCGTCGGTTCAAGTCCGACTTGCGGCTCCACGAACAAAAAGCAAGCTAAAATGCTTGCATTTTTGATTGCTTTTTTGAGTGGAGCTAAAGTGTCCCTGCTCTTGCGGCTCCATAAGTAAAAAACAATAGAGAGTGCAAGCACTCTCGTTTTATTTTCTAAGCGAAGCAAAAGCACTACTACACCTGTAGCTCTTTTTTCTCACCGTAAAACTCTGAAAAATATCTTATAATTTACTACAATCGAGGAACATAAAGGCAAAATCCGCTTTCAAGCAGATTCTTGCCGCCGAAAGAGCGGAGTGATGTGATAAAATTTATTATCACATCACGAAGCTTCCGAGGTGTAGCAAATTATGAGACAATACTTTAAAATCGTTATCTAGCAATCTAATAATTCTCTGGCTTTATTTCAAAATAAGCTTGTGGATGTGCACATACCGGACAAACCTCAGGCGCGTCTTTACCAATCACAATATGTCCACAATTACGGCATACCCAAATCACATCACCATCCTTAGAGAATACTTTTTTATCTTTTACGTTTGCAAGTAACTTACGATATCTTTCTTCGTGAGTTTTTTCAATTGCCGCCACTTCTTCAAATTTAACTGCCAATTCTTCAAAGCCTTCTTCACGCGCAGTTTTAGCAAACCCGGCATACATATCAGTCCACTCATAATTTTCACCAGCCGCCGCCGCTTCTAGATTAATATCCGTAGGTTCTACCGCACCACCATGCAACTCTTTATACCACATCTTAGCATGTTCTTTTTCATTTAGCGCAGTCTCGGCAAAAATAGCCGCAATCTGTTCAAAACCATCTTTTTTGGCTTTAGAAGCAAAAAAATCATATTTATTACGTGCTTCACTTTCGCCCGCAAAAGCCTTTTTCAAGTTTTCTTCAGTTTTAGTACCTTTATACATTTTAACTCCTTTTTCTTATTATACACTAATCTAAGACAATCGTATAATTTGCATCATCCGCGCTGTTTACTTCGTCCGTCTTATCATCTACATAATTACTATATTCACTCAAAGATTTAAACGGCATAAACTGCGCTGCGCGTTCCGAATTTGACATATATGGTCGGCCTTCAGCATGAAAATGTGGTAAATCTATAATATCTATATAGGGAAAATCATTTTTCATGCTTTATGTCCTCCCACTTGGCCGTTACGTTTTCGCATCGTCGCTCCCTCTTCAAAATTCTTTAATTTCAAAATTGAGTTTTTGCCATACCTTTGTTTAATCTTAATTTCCGCCGCTTGTAAGCGTTTTTCTTTTTCTATCTCTCTACGTTTTTTATCATAATCCGTAAAGATATCTAACTGCCTTAACGAATAATTCTCTACATTATCGATTTTTACATGATTTGCGACGATATAAAATCTTCGCGCTAACAATCCATGTTTTACTTTATCGTCAAAAAGCTCCAAAGCTTTTGACGTGATATTTTTACCAGAATTTGTAAACTCCCCCAAATTAATCGTACCGTGTGCCGCTTTTGGTACTTTTCTGCCATAATAATCGATTTCACTTTCGTCGGTAGATTTATTGCTTGCATCATATTGCACCGTTAGCACAATTTGATCCGTTACAAGATTTTTCGCCGCAAGCTCCAAACTCAGCGCATCTGCCATTTCCCAAGTTATTAGCCTGGCCTTATCATAATCATAAGGCTCAGATAACACCTGACCTATACTAATACTATGATTGTCAGATTTATAATTTTTAATATCGCGGATTGTTGTAGGCTCCCAACCCCATGCATGGTCTATCAAAAGTTCCGCATTAATCCCAAAAGTTTCATATAGTTTAGCGGAGCCATTTATAGAATATCGTGCCAAATCACCCATAGTGCAGATGCCCAACTTCGCTAGTCTTTTAGCATATCCTGGCCCCACTCGCCAAAAATCAGTCAAAGGCCGGTGCTTCCACAAATTATGCCGATAAGTTTTCTCGTCCAATTCTGCAATTCTCACACCATTTTCATCTGCCGGAATATGCTTGGCTTCAATATCCATTGCCACCTTCGCCAAATACATGTTTGTACCAATTCCAGCCGTAGCCGTAATACCAGTCTGCGCTAATACGTCTTTGATTATCGTCATCGCTAGTTCGCGTGACGTCAGATGATAATTCTCAAGATAATGAGTCACATCCAAAAACGCTTCATCTACAGAATATACATGAATATCTTCCGTTGCTATATATTTAGCGTAAATACCGAATACTTTCGCGCTTACCGCCATATACTTACGCATTTGTGGCTGGGCAATAATAAAATTATTTGTCTTTTGGAATACCTCAAACAACCGCGGCCGGCCCGGCAAGCCCAACGCTTTCAAGGCTGGCGATACGGCCAAACATATCGTTTTTTCTGTGCGCGAAGCATCCGCCACCACCAGCCTTGCAGTCAGCGGATCCAGCCCTCGTTCTACACATTCTACCGACGCATAAAAAGATTTTAAATCTATCGCTATATAACAGCTCATTAGATACAAGTATAGCCGCCATCTACTGGCATGATCAGCCCGGTTACATACGAAGCCTCTTCGGATGCCAAAAATACCGCAGCCGCATCCAGTTCGCCAGGTTTGCCATAGCGTTCCATCGGCACGTGAGTTTTAGCAAATTCTTGAAACCTTGGCGTATCTAGTACTGCCTTAGTAAGCTCCGTCTCGAAATATCCTGGGCAAATCGCATTGCAAGTAATACCCTCTGTAGCCAATTCCGCCGCTACAGCACGAGTGAAATTTACTACCGCACCCTTGGAAGTATGATAGGCTATTGTATGAATCTCCGTATTCCCCACCAAACCATACATCGACGCAATGTTAATAATCCGCCCATATTTATTCTTTTTCATAATGTTTGCAAAAGCGCGTGTCATTTTAAACACGCTAGTCTCGTCCGTCGCAATAGTAAAATCCCACTCTTCGTCCGTCATCTCCAGCACACCTTTATCTTTGGAAGATCCGGCGCAGTTTAATAAAATATCTACTTTACCAAATTCTTTCTCTACTTTTGCAGCTGCCGCACCAATATCTTCTGTAGACGTCACATCACACTTTATCGCCACCACTTTTTTAGCGCCAGCTTTGATTAATTCCGGCTTAAACTCTTCCAGCCGTTCGATTCTCCGTGCCAAAATCGCCAAATCTGCTCCTTGTCGTGCAAAGGCAAGTGCCATTTGTTTTCCTAATCCAGAAGATGCCCCCGATACTACTGCTACTCTATCTCTCAAACTAAACATAGTCCTCCTTTTACTTTTCTTTATTATACCAAAATTGTGTTAAAATCATAGCATATGCCAGGACATAACATTAAATCCAATCCGCATAACGAAACCGTCATTAAGGCCGGCTTTATCGCTATCGCAGTTAATTTATTATTAGCCATATTCAAAGTTGCTATTGGCGCAATTTCTAATTCCATAGCCATCACTTCCGATGCTATCCATGGATTAATAGATACCTTATCCGGCATCATCGTTATCACAAGCGAAAAACTTGGTGCCAGCAAAAAATTTGCCAAGGAACATGAAAAAATAGAACACTTCGGGGCTATTCTTATTGCTATCATCATCATTGCCGTAAGTATTCATATCTTTATAGAAAGCATTGAAAAAATCATTGAACCCGAAGAAGTTGAGTATTCCGTGCCAATCATTATCGTTCTAATCGGCAGTATTATTGCTAAGTTCATCTTGGGCCGTTATCTCAAAACCACCGGCACTAAGGTAAAATCAGACACTTTAATCGCTAGCAGCGTAGAGACCATTAATGACAGTATTATTAGCGGCGCAGTATTATTTTCTGCTACCATCTATTTAATTTGGCATATAGATGTCGAAGCCTACATTAGTATCATAATTTCAATCATTATTCTTAAATTTGGTTTGGAACTTATTTTTCCTAAATTCTTCAAGCACCATCACAGCCACTAGGGTTCCGCAGACGAACATAATCGATAAAATATCTACCCTAAGCATAAGCTTAATGTTATAATAAAGATAATAATATAACAAAAGGAGTATTTAATGAAAAACTTAACTACCGCTGAAGCCGCCGCAGTTGGCGGAGCTGTGGGCGCAATGGCTGCTTTCTTCACAATCTTTGCAATAGTATTCTTCGTCCTCATGGTCGTAGCTAACTGGAAGATATTCAAAAAAGCTGGCGAACCAGGCTGGAAATCTATCATCCCCATCTATAATGTATATATCATGTTCAAAATCGTTAATATGAAAAGCTGGTTTTGGTGGCTGATCGCTATTAACATCTGTGCCTCTATCATGTTCACTGTTGATGGATTTAACCCATACGCCATGACCGGAGCGCAAATCAGCAATTTTAACTACAGCGTTCATCCTATGACGATTATCGCTCTCATAGTCACTGCAATTGTTGAAATCTGGGCCAGTATCACTTACGCATATCGGACATCCAAAGTATTCGGTCACGGAATTGGCTACACTATCGGTCTCATCTTCTTGCCAAACATCTTCTGGCTGATTCTTGGTTTTGGCAAATCCAAATACAGCAAGAAAAATCTTAAGAACTAATAGACTACATTACAAATCACCCAGGTTGTCTCTTTACAAAATACCACCTGGGTGTTTTTGCACAAAAAAATGGAGCCGCGAACCGGGCTTGAACCGGTGACCTCATCCTTACCATGGTTATCATCGACCGACGATAATGGAAAGGAGAAGTCCTGCTAGACTCCTACTTAAGAAATATGATCAGTATTTCTTGGAAATAATAAAAGTTCATATTCTGACATATGAACCTTAGCTGTTAATATACAGTTTTATTCTTCCTGAATCTATTATACCATACTTTCATCAAAAAGGCCGTGAAAACTAGAGATTTCACAGCCTTTCTTTTGCTAAGCGTGAATAACAGTATGCTTCCGGCGATGAATCTCGCGTAGATCCTCATTTACGACGTGGGTATAAGTCATGGTGACTTGGATGCTGGTGTGGCCGAGAAGCTCTTTGACATAGACAATATTAGTATTATTACGGAGTAAGTCGGTCGCAAATGAGTGGCGAAGCGTATGCGGATGAATATTCTTCTCCAGGCCGGCTTTGATCGCGGCATTCTTAACGACCATCTGAACGACGCCAGGGTTAATCTTCTCCTGGCCTTTTTGCTGCTCCGAAACAAAGAGTGCCGGATATGGATCGTCTCGAAGCGCGAGATACTCATCAATATATTTATGAGTAACTGGATCAATAAAGCAGACGCGAGGCTTATTGCCCTTTCCGATCACAGTAAAACTATCAATTCCTGGCTTGATTTGCGTGCGCTCCATAGCGCAAAGCTCGCCATTACGAAGACCGGCGCTAAACATCAGAGCAATGATAGCGCGATTTCTGTAACGCTTGAATTTAGTGTAGCCGGCACCTTTTTGAAATACGGCATGGAGCATAGCCTGAACCTCATCTACTTCGAGGTAATCGACAACGCGAGAATCTCGCTTTGGAATCCCAACAGCCTCGGCGTCCAATGCCTTATAATTAAGAGCCTTGAGGTGTTTCAAGACGACGCGAAGCTTCAAGATATAACCGCGCACGGTATTAGAAGTGCGTGTCTTCCTGAGGTTCGCCGTCCATTTACGGACTTGATCAAACTCAAGCTCCGAGATAGGAATGTCGCCGAGAAAATCGACGATAGACTTCATGGCGCACCTGTTCATCTCCTCGGTCTTGGCCGACTGATTTTTGTAGACGATCACGTCTTTACGATAGAGCTCAAAAGCTTCCGATAAAGTTAAATCTGGTTTCATTTTATTCCTTTCCAGTTAAATCTAGCGAAGCCAGTCTTATCGGAACTAACCTCAGCTAGCTCTTCTTATTTCGTTGGAAAGTAGCCAAGACAGATACTTCGCCGGATTCCTCCCTTTCTTCTGGGCCAACTCGTAAAGCGACCAAACTTTGTCCTCTGATAGTACATAGAATGCTTTGCAGTAGAGTTTGTAGGCGATTTCGTTATCTTCGTTGCCTATTTTTCTAGCCAGATGCTCGGCCCGAGCGTCGACAGATCGCACGCGCTCGCTAACATTGACATAGACATTGTTATTCTTCTTTGAAGAATTACCACTGACAATGACATTGATGCTTGGAATTTCCATAAATACCGCTCCTGAAGAAGCTCGCAAAAATACAGGTTCCCGTACCTCCACGAGAGATTAAGTTGATATTATTGCGCAACGTCATTCCGGAATGACGGCACTTGGAAGCTCGAAAAAGCTCCTAGTTTTCACATAGGAGCTCTCGGCTCCTAGCGGAGCCACTAATCGCAATCTTTTCGTTAATGCTATTATAACTCTTATGGCCATAAAGGTCAACATTTTGGCCCGAGCCGCAGATTTTAGATTGGCACCCAAGAAAAGCTTGCCTTGATTACTACCAATAAAAAGTGAATAACTATTAATTCACCTCTATTATTATAACATAATTTAAGCGTTTTGAACAGACAGCCAACACTTCGGAAATTATGAGTTTCGTGATATAATGTGTAATAAGGATATTTATAATTTAATTGTGGAGTAATACAAATGCCAGAGGCAAATAATATTCCGGTGGCGACCGGAAACAAAAATTCAGCGCAAGTCACAGACCAAGCTAACTTTATTTGGAATATAGCCAACAAACTGCGAGGTGCCTATATGCCAGATAAGTATGGCGATGTTATTATCCCGATGACAATCGTGCGCCGTTTTGAGTGCTCTCTTGCCGACACTAAGAAAGAAGTTCTTGAAAACTACGAGAAAAACAACAATCTCCCTCCACAATTCCTTTACAAAATCTCTGGCTACCAGTTCTATAATACGAGCCGTTACACCCTAGCTGAGCTTTGCAACGATCCAAACAATATCGCCGTAAACTTCAAGGAATATATTAGCGGCTTCTCACAGAACGTCCGCGACATTTTGAGCGGCCTAGAACTCGGCAAACAAATCGAGAAAATGGATAAAGAGGGCTGTCTCTATTCCGTCGTAAAAGACTTTTCGGAGCTCGACCTTTCTCCAAAGACCTACGACAGCGTACAGATGGGCTACATCTTCGAAAACTTAATTGGGCGCTTTTTCGAGAACGTGGATGCAGGTCAATTCTATACCGGACGCGACATTATTAAGATGTTGGTCGAAGTCCTCATGTCCGAGGGCTGTGAAGATCTAAAGGATCCACAGAAAGTCGTAACGGTCTGCGATCAGGCTTGCGGAACCGGCGGTATGCTTTCTACTGCCTACGATTCTATTAAGTCAATGAACCCAACTGCGAATGTCCGCTTATTCGGTCAGGAATACAACTCAGTTAGCTGGTCTATCGGTCTAGCTGAAATGCTCATTAAAGGCCAGAACTCCGAAAACTTCCGCCATGCTGATACTTTTAAGGAAGATTGCTTCCCAAATCAGAAGATGCGCCTCGTAATTGAGAACCCACCATTCGGTACGCCATGGGCCGGCAAAGACGCAAAGCAAGGACAGGAAGACGCCGTTCGCGCCGAATACCGCAAAGGTATTGACGGCCGCTGGGGTGCTGGACTCCCATCAGGCGGTGACTCACAACTTCTCTTTATGCAATCGGCATTAGATAAGATGGATGAAAAACTTGGTCGCGCTGCTATCATCGAAAATGGTAGCCCACTATTTACCGGCGGTACGCTTTCTGGCGAATCTCAAATTCGTCGCTTCTTGCTTGAAAAAGACCGCATTGAAGCTATCATTGCCCTGCCAACTGACCTCTTTTATAACACTGGCATTCAGACTTATGTATGGATTCTATCAAAGAACAAGCGTCAAGAGCGCAAAGGCAAAATTCAGCTCATCGACGCTTCGCAAATCTTCCATAAACTCCGCAAGCCTCTTGGCATGAAGAAGAACGAGTTCAAAGGTGTAGATATTGATAAGATCGTCAAGCTATACAAAGACTTTGAGGACGCAGACCCAGAGCTATCAAAGGTCTATAAGAATACCGAATTTATTTACCACGAATACACGGTAATGCAACCACTTCAAAGAAGCTACGCAATCACCGCGACAAGAATCGAAAATATGCTTTCTAGCGGCGCTCTCAATGCCCTCTATGATGAAGCAAAAGTATATGAACTCGAGAATGTCGATAAATTAAGTAGTAAAGACCAAAAGAAGCTTGACGGTTTCCGCGCTAATAAAGACACGTACGACGCAGTTGCCGAAGCACTAAATAATGCGAAATCCGATAAAAAATATAATTCCCCAGAAGATTTCGAACCAGTCCTTGAAGAAGTACTCGCTGATATTAAATTAGATAAGAAAATCATCGCGAAAATCATGGACGGATTATCAGAGATGGATAAGTCCGCTAAAATCCAGACCAAGCGCAACGGCGAAATTGAGTACGATAAATCTACCAAAGACTCTGAAATCGTGAAATTCGACGAAGATGTTGAAGATTATATGGCGCGCGAAGTCTTACCACATATCCCAGACGCAAAATACTTCGACGAAGATAAGATTGGCGCCGAAATTCCGTTTACTCGCTACTTCTATAAGTACCAAGAGCCAAAATCTAGTGAAGAACTCGAAAAAGAGTTCCTCGAGCTAGAAAAATCCGTCTCCAATCGTGTAGCTAAGCTCTTCAAGGAGGCTTAATGGCGGAAACAATGAAAGATAGCGGCCAAGAATGGATAGGAACTATCCCAGAAAGTTGGGATACAAATAGAATTCGTTACTGCCTTGATGAAGTCAATGTCAAAAACTCGCCCGTAAAGACCGAGCAGATTCTATCTCTTGTCAAAGATAAAGGTGTAATGCTGTACGAAGAAAAAGGTGATGTTGGCAATAAGGCGAAAGAAGATATCACTGGCTACAAAGTCGCATTTCCTAATACACTAATCGTAAACAGCATGAATATTCTCATTGGATCCGTTGGTATTTCGCAATACAAGGGTTGCGTAAGTCCGGTCTATTATGTATTTCGAGAAAAAGATAATTCGGATTTAAGATTTATAAACTACATATTCAACACCCGAGAGTTTCAAAAAGAGCTCCGTAAATACGCAAATGGTATCCTAGAAATTCGTCTTCGCGTTTCAGCGACAGATATCTTTAACCGCAAAATACCGCTCCCATCAAAAGAAGAACAAATTAAAATTGCTGATTTTCTAGATGAAAAGTGCGCCGAGATAGATCGGCTATCTGAGGATATCCAAAAACAAATCGACATTCTTGAAGAGTATAAGAAGTCTGTTATTACTCGCGCGGTAACCAAAGGCTTAGATCCGAGCGCCGAAATGAAAGATAGCGGTGCGCGATGGATTGGTAACACTCCAAGCGATTGGACGACTGCTCCAGTAAAATACTACTTCGCAATCGAGAATGGTTCCGATCCTAAAACTGAAGATGGTGACACCCCAGTATATGGTAGTGGATCTAAGAGCTTTAAGACTTGCGTCGAATTCAAAAAAGGCCCAACAGTTCTTCTAGGCAGAAAAGGCACAGTTAATATTCCTCAGTATGTTGAGGGCAAATATTGGAATGTCGACACTGCTTTCAATACTAAGGCAAAAGGCGGGTACGATCTCAAGTTATTCTACTATGCCGCTCAATGCTTTGATTACGAAAACTACTCCACCCAGACAGCCCTACCCAGTATGACTCAACACGACTATTACAACTTTAGATTGCCTCTTATGCCGGAAGAAGAACAGTCTAAAATTGTTGCTTTTCTAGATAAGAAATGTAGTGAAATTTCAGAAGCTATCGACATGAAGAAAGGCCAATTATTACAACTAGATATTTATAAAAAATCAATCATTTACGAATATGTAACTGGTAAAAAGAGGGTTGCATGAGTAACACTGCTGGAGAAATCGCAAAATTCTTTCTAAACAAAAGTTGGGTAGTTTTTGCGCTTTCTTTGATTGCGGGATTCTTTGCAGCAATCTTAATTCCCGATGAATGGCGAAATAGTATTCCCCTAGAAAATAACGACCTGAGAGCTATTGTTTCCTTTGTGGTAGCTTGGGCAATATTTTATGTCATTTTTAGCGGTATTCGTGGACTAATGAAACTAGCTACAGATAAGATTAAAAGCAGCAATCTTAAGAAGCAAAACGATGAATACCGAGCAAGGCAAAACCGGGAAGAAATAAAAGATTATCTCACAACTTCTCCTGACAAGTTTTATTGGCTCGTCGAACATCTTGTAGAAAAAGGTAATCCCTGGACTTATGTATATGCCGGTTCCGAATATGAAGATGACTATATCATGAACACGGAATGGTTCCTCATTGAAGACGCACCCAAGAAAGAGCAAATAAGAAGAAATGACGGTAAAGTACATCAAGAAATATATACGGGCCGATACAAAATAAAGTTACACGATTGGTTATATGAGGAGTTAAAGACAATTAAGTCTGAAACCAAAAGCCTAAGTCATAAGCACAGAACAAAATGGCCAATAGAATGGGAGATTGCAGAAAATAATAATAAGGAGAAAGCTAAATGAAATCACTAATAGATGAGAAAACAGAATATCAGCAATATTTCATTGCTCGTTTGAGCGATGTTGGCTATCGCGAACGCGTCGCCAAAGAAAAATACGACAAGCGCTACGCAATGGACACTGAAGAGCTTCTCGCTTTTCTCCGCGATACTCAGCCAGAAGAAATGGCAACGCTCGAAAAGATTCATAAAGATAATACCGACGAAATGGTCGTCGCAAAAATCAATCAGCAAATTCTCCAAAGCAGTCTCCTTGATGTTCTTAAAGATGGTGTAGAAATCACCGGAACTACCCTAAAACTCATCTATAACAAACCTGCAACTTCTTACAACCCAACACTTGAAGCGCTCTACAAAAAGAACCGCTTTACCGTTATGCAGGAAGTTATTATCAGTGATCACGAACGCGTAGATTTAGTCCTCTTCGTAAATGGCCTTGCCGTAGTTAGCTGTGAGCTAAAAAGCGAATACTCACGCCAGAATTATCGCAACGCAATCGACCAATATACTAATACTCGCGATCCAAACAACCGCCTCTTTAAGTTTAAGGCCGGTACGGTTGTAAACTTCGCTATGGACTTAAACGAAGTCTACATGACCACCAAACTCGATGGAATCGACACTACTTTCCTACCATTCAACCGTGGCTCGGGTGAGGGCGTAAAGACTGGCGCCGGAAACCCTCTTAACGATGGTATTGGCGAATATCCTGTTCACTATATGTGGGATGATGTACTTACCCCAGACAGTATGATTGAACTTCTGATGAACTTCTGCTTCACGATTCGTGAAGAAAAGAAAGATCCAGAAACCGGTGAGAAATCTTACAAAGAGAAGATTATCTTTCCTCGTTATCATCAACGCGACGCCGTCCAGAAACTTCTTGCCGATGTTTATGAACATGAATCATCGCTTAACTACCTAATTGAGCATAGCGCCGGCTCTGGCAAGACGAACACTATTTGTTGGCTCGCGCACCGCTTGTCTTCGCTTCACAATAAAGACGATAAGCAGATCTTCGACAATGTAATTATTGTCACCGACCGCCTAGTCGTAGACCAACAGCTCCAGAAAGCCGTAAAAAGCATTGACCATCAAGCTGGGCTTATCCGTGCGATTGGCGAAGAAACCGGAGACGATTCCTCGACGCTCCGCGACGCACTTAAAGGCAACACGAAGATTATCGTGACTACGATTCAGAAGTTCTTATATCTAGACTTCAACGAGCTTGCGCGCGAGCTAAAAGACAAGAGATTCGCCGTCATTATCGACGAGGCTCACTCTTCGACTTCCGGCAAGGATATGTCAGCCGTACAGAATATTCTCGGCGCGAAGAATGACATAAACCCAGATGATATAGAGCAAGCCGATCTCCTCGAAAAAGAATTGAGCAAGAATGGCAAGCAAGAAAATGTCTCCGTCTTTGCATTTACTGCCACTCCAAAGCCAACCACGCTTCAGTTATTTGGAACGGATATTGTAACCCCAGAGGGCCAAGTCAGAAAAGCTGCTTTCCATCTATACTCAATGAAGCAAGCAATCGAGGAAGGCTTTATTCTCGATGTGCTCAACAACTACACCGAATACAATACTTTCTACAAGGTCTTAAAATCGAGTGAAGACGATCCGACACTAAAGACCATGGAAGCCAAGAAGCAAATCTATCGCACGGCGATGATGAATCCAGAAAACATCGAGCAACGCATTGCGATTATCGTTTCTCACTTCCGCGATAATGTAAAGAATGAGCTTGGCGGCCAAGCCAAGGCAATGATCGTAACAAATTGGCGCGAAGAAGCCGTGCGCTACTACTTCGCATTAAAGAAATACCTTGCCGACCACGCGATTGACGATATTAAGCCACTCGTAGCCTTTACTGGCAAAGTAAAGCTAGATGATAGTGATACTGAATATACCGAACGCGGAATAAATGGCTTCGCAGAAGACAAACTCCCTGAAGAATTTAATACTGACCGCCATAATACGCTTATCGTGGCCAACAAATACCAAGTCGGCTTCGATCAGCCAAAGCTTTCAGCGATGTATATTTTGAAACCGCTTGCCGGAGTAAACGCCGTCCAGACACTTTCTCGCTTGAACCGTGTCTGCCCTCCATTTGCGAAGAAGACCTTTATTCTCGACTTCGTAAACACTTACGAGGAGATGGAAAACGCATTTGCGCCTTATTATACGACGACAATCTTGAAGAATACTGCTTCCGTATCTGAACTTCGCGATAAAGCCGAAGAAATTGATGGTTATGGCGTAATTACCGATTATGATGTCGACGCACTCTTTAAAGTCATTTACGAGAACGCCGCTAAAGACGCGAAAGGCATAGGAAATATTCGCACGAGGATTAACGCGAACGCAGAGGCGAACCAGATTATCCGCCGCAACATCCTAGTCATGAATAATATGTTTGGCGAAGACCTAAACAAGAAGAAAGAATTCATTGGCGCGTGCCGAAGCTATGTACGCCTCTACGATTTCCTTTCTTTGATTACCGGCCAAATCGATGATGAGTTATTCAAGAAATACATATTCCTCTCCACATTCCTAACTAATGTCGACTTCGGTACCACAAACGGAATCGATATTACGAAGAAAGTAAATATGGTGGAGTTCAAGAACCTCTATGCCCAAAAGCACGATAGTGGCCCACATGCTTCTAAGCCATTCGTAAATCTACCGAACGCTGAGGTTAGATTAACCAAAGACGAGGAACAGCTCCTTTCAAGGATCATCGACGATATTAATGCTGCTTCCGGCCAGACATTCGATACCGACGTCGCAACAAAAGCCATGCTCCAGATCAAGGATTTACTCCTCAAGAACGAGAATCTTAAAGTCGGCGCAAAGAACAACAACGAAGATGACTTCGCGTTCAGCTTCTACGATGACGCCGACGAAGCATTACTTGAGGGCTTGATGAGCAATAATGAGTTCTTTACCCTACTCCTTAACGACCAGAATCTCAAAAAGCGTGTACTCGACGCATTTAAACATAGTGTCTATACGGAACTAAAAAAGGATTAACCAAAGAAAGGATTTATCGTGGCAAAAACTATCGAACCAAAACTAATGAAGATCGGCGAGTATATCCTATAAGTATAGATGCAAACATCCTACTAATATAGAATAGAATAAAGAATATAATATAGAAGTATATCATTGAATCTTTATTAATCATTGAATCTTATTAATATCATTTTATTTGTATAAAGCATGATAATAATTAAAAAAAGTTGGAATTATCCAACTTGATCATTTCGTAATATCTTAATATTCCGAACTAATCTATAAATTGTAATTTAGCGAAATAGTAACTTAATTTTCTTTTTTATTAAACATA
>CAMVDR010000005.1 GCA_947166295.1 uncultured Candidatus Saccharibacteria bacterium
TTTATTTCTTTGAATTAACCTGTGCAGTGAGTGCGAAGTTGATTGGCGTGAATCCATTTGACCAGCCAGGAGTGGAGAGGTATAAGCTAGAGTTGCGTAAATTATTGGAAAAGTAATTTTGAATCTATTTGTTTAGAATTGGTTTCACGTCGCGCTGGGAAGATTTTTCCTAAATTTCTACACGAAAAATCGCGCGTCTCACGCCGGATGAGGGTCTCGCGCGTCGATTTTTTCTAAAATTTAGAAAAAATTTCTCAGGCTTGTTCAATAATTCTAAAAAATAGATTTCGATAATTAATTCTAAATTATTTTTTAACTATTGTGCCGGCTTTACCTTGCAAAGCTTCGCTTAGGTGTTCTATGTCGGTGATGATGCCGATGCGATCTTTTTTGCTGGCGAATTTCATGGCGGCTTCTACTTTGGGGAGCATAGAGCCGGCTTTAAATTGATTGTGTCTGCGGTAATTTTCTAATTCTTTGATGGTGACTTTGTGGAGAGCGGTTTGCTCTGGGGTGCCATAGTTGACAAAAACATTAGGCACGGCGGTGACCGAGACGAAGATGTCAGCTTTGGTTTCTTCGGCAAGCTTTTCGGCGGCGTAATCTTTGTCTATGACAGCGTCTACGCCTTTTAATCTCTTGAGAACTTTAGTGCGAGTAACTGGAATACCACCGCCGCCAGCGGCGATTACAATAATGCCGTCTTTGACGAGTTCTAGGATAGTGCGTTTTTCTACGATATCGATAGGCTTAGGGCTAGCTACTACGCGGCGCCAGCCACGACCAGCATCTTCTTTGACCGTCCAACCGGTGACTTTGGCTAGAGCTTTGGCTTGTTTTTCATTGTAGAATTGACCGATGGGCTTGGTAGGGTTTTTGAAAGCCGGATCGTCGCGGTCTACCACTATTTGAGAAATAATGGTGGCGACTTTGGCTTTCTTGCCATTTTTGGCAAAAGCATTATTGATGGCTTGGGTAAGCCAATAACCAATTTGGCCTTGGCTCATGGCTACAGCAGTTTCTAGTGGCATGGCCGGAGCTTTTTCGGTAGAAGCTTGTTCTTCGTGGATTAAGATATTGCCAACTTGTGGACCATTGCCGTGTGCAACAATGATTTCATATTTGCCTGCTAAACTTGCAATAACTTCGCCGACTTCTGTGGCGACTTTTTTCTGGGCTTCGGCAGTGGCTTCACCTTTTTTTTGCAGGGCATTGCCGCCGAGTGCTAAGACTACGCGTTTTTTCATATAATAATTATAGCATTTTATTGCTTGTGCTTAAAATAAACTTAATATATAATATATAGTAAGTAAAAAGGGTGAAAAAATGGATTTTTTTGGGAGAGATTTCTTAAGAATTCTAGACTTTAGCGAAGACGAACTTCGTTATATGCTAGCTACAGCAAAAAAATTTAAAGAACTAAAAAGAGCGGGGCGGGCACATAAGATTTTTCCAAATAAAAATATTGCGATAGTGTTTGAGAAAACTTCCACGCGGACTAGGTGTTCGTTTGAAGTTGCAGGATATGACTTGGGAATGGGGGTAACATATTTGGATCCAACTGGTTCGCAAATGGGACATAAAGAATCTATTGCGGATACGGCGCGGGTATTGGCGCGGTTGTATGATGGAATAGAATATCGCGGATTTGGGCAAGATATTGTCAATGATTTGGCAAAATATGCAGATGTGCCGGTATGGAACGGCCTGACGACGGAATGGCACCCAACGCAAGCACTGGCGGACTTTATGACTTTGGAGGAACATTTTGGTAGACTAAAAGGATTAACTTTGGCATTTGTGGGAGACACACATAATAATGTGGCGAATTCATTAATGGCGATGAGTGCAAAAATGGGGGTGAATTTTATCGCTTGCGGGCCAGAAAGTTTGAAGCCGTCTGATGAAGTGTTGGCGGAGTGCCTACCGATAGCTGAGAAAAATGGTTGCACAATTACGGTAACTAATAATATCGCTGAACTTGATGGCAAGGCAGATGCTATCTATACAGATGTATGGGTGTCTATGGGTGAAGATAAAGAAAAATGGGGTGAGAGAATTGATTTACTACGGCCATACCAAGTAAATATGGAGATGATGAATCGGGCTAAGCCGACTACGGTGTTTTTGCACTGTTTGCCATCTTTTCATGATTTGAATACTAAAGTTGGAAAAGAAATAAATGAAAAATTTGGTTTGACAGAAATGGAAGTAACTAACGAAGTGTTTGAATCGGAAAGATCTATCGTATTTGACGAAGCGGAAAATCGCATGCATACAATTAAAGCAGTAATGTTCTTAACGCTATATAAAAAGGAGGAAAAATAAGTGAAAAGTTCAATTGCTAATTTTAGTGAAGTCAAGCCTTTGAAAAAGGTGTTGATGCATAGGCCCGGCGAGGAGTTTTTGAATTTAACTCCGAATACCTTGGAAAGATTGTTGTTTGACGATATCCCATACTTAAAAATTGCGCAGCAAGAACATGATGCCTACGCTAATGCTTTGCGTGCAGAGGGTGTAGAAGTGGTGTATTTGGTGGATCTCGCAGCTGAAGCTTTGGAAGCGGGTGGTCGTACAGTTCGGAAAAAGTTTTTGGAGCAGTTTATCGCCGAGGCTGGCGTAACTTCGCCAAAGGTAGCAAAACATTGTTTTGACTTTTTAAATGCGATCAAAGATACCAAAGAAATGATTCGCAAATGTATTGCCGGAATTGATATTTCAGAATTAAAGAAATTGGGTAAAGTATCTGGGTTTTATGCAACGCGCGATACTGGTAGAATGATTATCGATCCAATCCCGAATTTGTATTTCCAACGTGACCCAATGGCTACAGTGGGATATGGCGCAACACTGCATAAAATGTGGTCGGTGACTAGGACGCGCGAGTCTATCTTTATGGAATACGTATATCAATACCACCCATTTTATGAAGATACTAAATTGTATTATGATCGCGAAGAGCCGTATTGCATTGAAGGTGGCGATATCCAGGTACTATCTAAAGAGGTGGTGGCGATTGGTATTTCGCAGCGTACTGAGCCAGATGCGATTGCAGACTTTGCGCGTAGGTTATTTAAAGACAAGAAGAATGAATTTAAATATGTGTTAGCTATAGATATTCCAGATGAGCGCTCTTTCATGCATCTAGATACCGTGATGACACAAGTAGACGTAGATAAGTTTGCGGTACAAGATGCGATTATGGATATTTCTACAATTTATGAAATTAGTGCTGGACGGGGTGGTGAGATTGAGATTGTGGAGATCCATCAAAGTTTGCAAAAGGTATTAGAAAAATATTTACACTTGAACAAAGTGGAATTAATTAAATGTGGCAATGGTAAGCGAATCGATGCAGAACGTGAGCAATGGAGCGATGGTGTGAATTTGCTTTGTGTACGACCGGGCGTAGTAATTGCATATGATAGAAACTATGTGACGAACCAAACTTTGAAAAAACATGGCGTAAAAGTAATTGAAATTCCGAGTTCAGAATTATCGCGCGGGCGTGGTGGCTCGCATTGTATGGCGATGGCACTCGTCAGAGAGGAGGATTAGCGAGGAAATTAACAGTAGGCTATTTTGGTGGGAATAATATTAACTTAATAAGGAACGAAAATGTTTAGAAAGAAAAATCGAAGCAAAAAACGCAGTCGTGCAATGCTGTCAGCATATTCGATTATTATGATTTTAATCATTTTGCTTGGTATTTTGTCACATGTGTTGCCAAAAGCCAAGTACATGGCGGCGCCTTCAGAAGAGGATGCAGCTAGTGTAGAAGTTGGACCAGGCGAATGGGAAGGTGAAATGCCAGCTGGCGGGCCAGCGGAACTAAATGGTGAAGCGCCAGCTAAGCCGAACGAGACGGCCTTGCCGGAAGGTGAAAGTTTTGAGCCTGCGGTGAGCGACGAAGTGACCGGTGAAAATACGCCGGCACCCAAGATGGTGCAAGATGGTGAAGTGTCTAGCGATGAAATGAGCAATCGTGCGGCAGAGAGCGAAACTGTCTTTGCTGGTGAAGAGGTAACAAGCGGTACGGAAACTACCGGGGAGGCCGTGCTTATCTCTGAGACTAAAGCCGAGCCAGAAACTTTTGATAGTAAAGCAGCTTGTGAAGAAGCACATGGCGAAGATGGCTGTGTGATTGTAGATGGATCTGGCGTAGAGGGGGCGCAACTTTATCAAGTGTTGATGGCTCCGATACTCGGATTTGAAAATGCAATCGATGTGTGTATTTTCGTGATGATCCTAGGCGGATTCTTGGCTATTATGGCAAAGACTAAGGCGCTAGAGACTGGAATTAAGATCTTAGTGAAGAAAATGCACGGCAAAGAATACTTGTTAATCTTGACGTTGATGTTGATCTTCTCGGTAATGGGTACGACTTATGGATTCTTAGAAGAAAGTGTAGGGTTCTATGTGCTAATCGCGGCAACAATGTTTGCGGCAGGGTTGGATCCATTGGTGGGTGTAGCAACAATTCTTCTAGGTGCGGGTGCCGGTGTGCTTGGCTCTACGATTAACCCATTTGCTACGGGCGTGGCTGTATCCGCTATGAAAGATGCCGGAATTGAGTTTAATCAAGGTACGGTGATTTTGATTGCGGTAGTACTATGGCTCACAACTTTGGCAATTGCGGCGTTCTTCGTGATAAAGTATGCCAAAAAAGTGCAACGGGATAAAGGTTCTACATTCCTAAGTTTGCGTGAGCAGGCGGCAGCTGAAAAGAAATATGCAAAATATTTGCAGAGTGAAGATGATAATCTGAAACTAACAGGTAAGCAGATTGCTTCACTGGTGTTATTTGCCTTGACATTCGTAGTGATGATTGTTGGGTTTATACCATGGGGCGATTTTGGAATTACGTTCTTTGATGATTGGACTGGTTGGTTGACTGGTGCATCACTTGGTAACTGGTGGTTCTACGAAGCGGCACTGTGGTTCTTGCTGATGTCTATCTTGATTTCTATTATTAACCGCAATGGTGAACATGGATTTATTGATACGTTCATTGATGGTGCGGATGATATGATTGGGGTAGTATTGGTGATTGCGGTGGCGCGTGGTGCTTCTGTGCTGATGGCGCAGACTTCTCTTGATAACTTCATCGTAGTAAATGCGGCAACATGGCTAGCGTCTTTGCCAGAAATGGCGTTTGTGCCTTTGAACTACTTGCTTCATGTGGTGCTTTCGGTATTGGTGCCGTCATCCTCTGGACTTGCTACGTTATCTACGCCAATTATTACGCCTGTGGCGGCGCAGCTTGGCTATAGCACCAACGTAGCGGCTATGACTATCGTAGCGGCCAATGGTTTGGTGAATTTGATTACACCAACTTGTGGTGCGATTATGGCAGGTTTGGCACTGGCAAAAGTGGATTATTCTACTTGGTTTAAGTGGGGAATCAGAGTGGTGGCCTGTATCGCGATAGTGAATATAATTGTACTTTGCTTATTCTCGCTGTAGAGCTGCACTTTAATAAAAAGTGGCCCCCGCGGGGCCACTTTTTGTGGTACAATATGCTTATGGATAAATTATCGTATGATGGGCCGATAGTTTTGGCAATCTTGGATGGGGTTGGTTTGGCGCCAGATGGGCCAGGTAACGCAGTTAGTAAAGCAAGGACTTCTTTCTTGGGACGAGCGGCGCGAGAATATCCGCATATTGCGTTGGATGCTTCTGGTGAAGCAGTAGGCTTGGTAGCTGGACAGATGGGGAACTCTGAAGTAGGACATAATACGATGGGTGCTGGTCGGGCAATAAAGCAGGGTATTGCACGGATAAACGAAGCATTTGATACGGGCGAAATATTTAAATCTGATGCTTGGAAGGGGGCAATTTTAAGGGTGCTTGATAAGGAAGGGCAAGATAATCTTGACAAAAGTAGTAATTCGTGGTATAATGGGGGGATAGACCAGCGAACTTTACATTTCGCGGGAATCTTTTCTGATGGTGGGGTACATAGCCATATTTCACATTTAGAACAAATGGTGGCACAAGCTTATCGTGATGGTGTGCGGCGAATACGCATACATGCGATATTTGATGGGCGGGATGTAGCGCCTCAGGCAGAGCCGAAGTATATTCAACGTTTTGAAGCTTTTGTAACGCAGTTTCCGGATGCGGATATTAAGATTGCATCTGGTGGCGGAAGAATGACGACTGTATCGGATAGGTACGAGAACGATTGGCAAATGGTGGCGCGTGGTTGGGACATGATGGTAAATGGAGAAGCGGACTATTACTTTAAATCTGCCGAGGAAGCAATTTCTATTTTGCGGAGAGTGCATCCTGGTGTGCAAGACCAAAATTTACCCGCTTTTGTAGTAGTGGACAATGATGAAAAACCGGTGGGAAAAATCGAAAAAGGTGACGCATTAATTTATTTTGATTTTCGGGCGGATCGGGCGATAGAAATTGCAATGGCGTTTACCTATTGGGATTTTCCGTATTTTAATCGGGGAAGTTATACGCCGGATGATGTATATTTTGCGGGGATGACGGAGTATAATTCTGACACGCATGTGCCGGAACATCGCTTGGTGGAGCCGGTGGTAATAAACGAAACTTTGAATAGATTTTTGGGCGAGCGGGGCGTATCGCAATTGGCGGTGAGCGAGACAGTGAAGTTCGGGCATGTGACGTATTACTTCAATGGCAATAGCTACGAAAAGGCGGCAGGGGAAGAACATGTGCAGATAGATTCTTACACTGAGCCTTACGAGACGCGGCCATGGATGCGGACGGCAGAGATTACGGATAGAGTGATTGCTAAAATGCCGAATTATAAATTTGTGCGATTGAATTTTCCGGGGGGTGATATGGTGGGGCACACCGCAGATATGGAAGCGACGATTGTGGCGATGGAAGCGATAGATTTGTCGCTGGCTAGGATTGCGGCGAAGGTAGATGAATTAGGTGGGGCGTTAGTAATTGTGGCAGACCATGGTAATGCGGAAGAATTATTAGATGCAAACGGTGCGAAGAAAACTTCACATACTACTAATAAAGTGCCGTGTATTATTTATGATAATACGGTAAATAAAGTGAAATATAAGCTGGCGCCGGTATATAATCCAGGCTTGGCCAATATCGCGGCGACAATGGCGGTATTACTGGGGCAAAACGATTATCCGGAAAGCTGGGATATGTCGCTGATTGAGATAAAATAGCCTTTGTTTTGTGCTATAATTGGGGCATTATGATTACGAAAGCTATTATTCCAGTTGCGGGGTGGGGTACGCGGCGTTTACCGATTACCAAAATTATTGAAAAATCTATGCTGCCGGTAGGGAATCGACCATTGGTGGATTATTCGGTGCAAGATCTTATTAAGGCAGGTGTAAAAGACATCTATATGGTGATATCCAACGTGGAGCCATGTCAGGTGCGGGAGTTTTACAAGAATAATTTGGCGCTTAATCAGTATTTGATTGATCGTGGTAAGGAAGATAGATTGAAACTAGCTAAGACTTTGCCAGATGATGTGACAATTCATTATACTGTGCAAGATCCGGCAGCGAAGTATGGAACAGCGGTGCCGATTGCGATGGTAGTGGAAGAATATAATATAGACGAGCCGGTGCTGGTATTTATGGGTGATGATTTTATTTGGAATCCGGGTGGTGAAAATGCGGCAGAAGCTTTGATAAAGGCAGCCGGTGAGAATGAAAGCGCGATACTGGGTGTGGAGATACCATTGGAAAAGGTAGAAAAGTACGGAGTGCTTGCGGCAGAAGATGGAAAATTGACCAATGTGGTAGAAAAACCGAAGCTGGAGGAAGCGCCAAGTAATTTGATAAATGTGTCTAAATATATTATGACACCAGATTTATTGCAGCGAATTGTAAAATATGTGCACGAAAATGATTTTGGACCGCTAGATCAGGAATATTTGGTGACTGACCCGATAGATGCTTATATTAAAGATGGCGGTGTGATGCGTGTGGCACCCACGAACGGTGAGTATCTAGATGGTGGTTCGGTGGAAGGTTGGTTACATGCTAATAATGTAGTGTGTGGGAGCTAGGATGGGCATAGAAATAAGGGTAGCTGATATAGGCGATCTAGAAGATATACAAAGATTAAATAATAAGTTATTTGAATATGAATACGAAAGATTTGACCCCCTGTTGGTAAGGGGGTGGCCTTTTAGCGAAAAGGGCAAAAAGTATTTTGAGAGTATTATCGAGGAAGAGATAGCTCTTGTGGCAGTAGATGACGGGGTGATAATTGGATATTTAGCTGGCACTATGGATACGAAGAATTCTTGTTACAATGGAACTATGGCTGAATTGGATAATTTTTATATAGACGAGAGATGTAGAGGAAATAGTCTGGGCAGAAAAATGGTGGACGAATTTAAAAAGTATTGCAAGGAAAAAGGCGTAGACACTATAAAAGTAACTGCTAGTGCGTTGAATAGCGGCGCAATTGCCTTTTATGAGAAGAATGGGTTTATAAAATCAGAGATAACTTTGAGGTATACAGTGTAATTTATTTATTAATTTCGCCCAATTCCTTAGCCATACGCTCAAGTTTTCTGAAGTCGGTTTTGTTGGCTTTGGTGAGCGGGAGATCGTCTAAGAAAATAACTTTTTTCGGAAGTTCATAATCTTTCAAAGTGATACGGCGACGGCCGAGATTAAATGGTTCGGAGGCTTTGGCTATGATTTGCTGACGAATATCGTTATTGTGGCCAACGCCATCGTTGGTGACGACAAAAGCGTAGGCGGCAAGTTTCAATTTGGGATCTGGGCCTTTTACGACGTAGCATTTTTTGACTAGCTCGGATTTAGAAACGGCGGCACGGACAACTTCGTAGTAAACTTTGGCAGGGAGATTATTGATAAAGAAAGTGGCGCGTCCGACCAAAGTAATAAAGCCGGTTTCGGTAACGTAGGCGAGATCGCCGGTTTTGACGAATCTTCGGCCGTGGATTGTGATGATTTTGTCGTCGGTGAGTTCGGGGCGATTATAATAACGGCTGAGGATGTGTTTGCCAGTGACATAGAGGATGCCGGTTTTGCCAAAGTTTAGCTCTTCGCCGGTGTCTGGATCTAGTACCATGGTGTGAACACCGGCTGGGATTTGGCCGACGGAATCTGGATTGTAAGTGCGGTTGCCGACAGCGGTAGAAATAAGACCGAGGGCTTCGCCTACGCCGTAGCCGTTACTGATTTTGATATTTTTAAGGCCGCGAGATTTGAAGAAATCTAGGGCCGCGAGAGAAGCGGATTTTTCTAGGCGTTCACCGCCAGAGGCGAACATTTTGAGATCAGAAATATCCGTATCTTCTTTGAGAGTAGGCATAGCTTCAAGTAGTGGTGGAATGCCGAAGATGGTGTTGGGGTTTTTGCCGATGTAGTAATCTAAATTAGTGTCGTTTATATCTGGGGTGAAAACGACTTCGCCGCCACCACAGATGGGAGCAAGCACAGAGACTACTAGGCCATAGGGGCAATCAAGATGGACATAACTCATCCAGGAGTGGAGTTCTTTGTCCCACATTTTGACGTCTGAGGCGACTTTAGAATAAATGGCGGAGGCGATAAGGGCTTTATTGGTAAAGACCATTGGTTTAGGCCCGGAAGTGGAGCCAGAAGTGAAGGAAATAAGCGCCTCGCGATTGGCTGAAAAAGTGTGGCGCGGAATATGGCCGTGGTGTCTTTCGGCGATTTTAGTGATAGGTTGATGACCGTTTAATAAAAAGCCATCTAGGGCGTGGAATTCGATATTCTCTAGTTGTTCGTCGTCTGGACCGGCTTCGTCTACGGTGTGGCCGTCTAGATTAATAATGTGCTTAACCGATTTGGCGTCGTGTTTTAAATCTTTGATACGTTTATCGGTGGCTTTGTAAGTGATGAGAAGTGGAGAATTGAATTCGTCTAGATAATGGAGTAAGGTGTCGCGAGCAGTTTTTTCGTCTAAGAAAGCCACAATAATACCGAGGCGGTTGGCGGTGAAAAAAATCAGGATGTTTTCGTACATACTGCGGCCAGTAGCAACAGTGATGATGTCGCCCTTTTTAAGGCCGAGTTCCAGGAAGGCTTTGGCGAGAGTTTTGATGTCTTGTTTTAGCTCGCGGCGGGTGAAGTCTAGCTCTTTTTGATTGGCTACGACGTCGTCGTTATGGCCAAAACTGGACAAATTAAATAATGCTGATATGCTGATGGGCGGGACTAATGGGTCGCGCTTTTGATGCTTGATTTTTAACATATACCTCCTTTAAAAAGTAGGGTTGACATTTGACTGAGTGTGCGGTAGAATTGATTTAAGTTATGTTTACCCTCTTCTTCGGAAGAGGATAATTTTTGCCTTTGATTAATCCGAAGATTAGTTCTAGCTCAAAAACCATAACGCCTCCTTTCTCCCGCATTTACTTTTAAATTTGCAACCCCACTTAGGTAGATTTTAGCATAATATCTTGTAATAGGGTAAAATTTTTGTGCTATAATTTAAACATAAGTAATTTGAAAGGAAAATAAATGCAACCAAATGGAAACATGCCGGGAGTAGGGCAGCCGGTCGGTCCGGCGAAGCCTGCAAATCCGGTTAACCCAGTAAATTCGGTGAGGCCTGCGAGGCCAGTAGCACCGACGTCGTCGGCAACATCAACAAGTGAACCTACGTTTGATAACGGACCTTCTGTAGTAGATGGCAAAGGTGGTAAGAAGACTGGCTGGATATTGGCTGTGGTGCTTCTTTTGATTGTTGCTATTGGTGGCGTAGGATTTGGCGTATGGGCGATGATGGATGGTAATACGCAGAAAGAGCAGTTAAATTCACAGATTAGCACACTGAAGAAGCAAAATAGTGAGCTATCGGAACAGATTACGCTTTTGAACGAACAAATTGATACAATGAGCAAAAATTCATCTGAAAGTAATATAATCGAAACCGGTGATGGAGATGTTTCGCTTACAACTGAAGTCACTGATGGTGTTTTGTATATCAAGGATAATAATGATAATATTCTTGTAAGCGATAACACTATTGGTGTAACTGAAATTGTTTCCTGTGATTATCTTGCTGAGAGTAATAGCTTGAAATGCTCTGTTATGGTGAGCGATAATGACGGATGGATACTTTACGATGTAGCGAATAATGTCCTAACTTCTAGCTTCGATAAAAACTAGAAATGAAATAAAAAATTTAGTAAATTAGCACTCTTGCATTGTGAGTGCTAATTTGCTACAATAGAGGTATTATGCAAGAAGAATTTAGTGAAATAATGAATCGGTTGAGTGAAAATGCGCGGTTTGCACTGCAAAAGGCGGATTTTTACAGTAAAAGATACAATAATGGCTATATGGGGACGGAGCATTTACTGCTTGGTATTATGAGTATAGATATGTCTACTGGGGCAAAAATGATTCGTGACCAAGGTGCTACACTGGAAGAAGTGGAAAAAGCGCTGAATAAGACTGCGGTGGAGGTGCCGGGAAGTGATATGGCGATGATGTCGTTATCTGAGGCGGTAATTTTGACGCTAAGGATGGCGCAAAATTATACGCGTGAGCAAGGGCTAACCGTGATAGGTACTGAGCATATATTATATGCGTTGCTTTCTCAGCCAAATTCGCGAGCTTCGCTGATATTAACCGGACTAAAGGTGGATACAGAAAAACTACTAGATGAAATTGAGGACTTGGTGGAAGAGCAAACCAAGGATGAGAAAATTAAAGCCGAAAAAGCGAAATATTTAAAAAAGTCGCCTCTGAAATTTTTGACAAGATATGGGAAAGATTTGACAGAAGAAGCGAAAGCCGGGAAATTGGATACCGTAATAGGACGCGAAAACGAAATAGAGCGGGTAGTAACGGTGCTTTCGCGCCGGACAAAATCCAATCCGGTATTAATTGGTGAGGCGGGTGTAGGTAAAACGGCGATCGTAGAAGGTTTAGCGACTAGAATTGCTAAGAACGAAGTGCCCGGAAATTTGATCGGCAAACATATTTATCAAGTAGACTTATCTTCTGTGGTGGCGGGGACAAAATTCCGTGGGGAATTTGAAGAAAGAATCAAAGGAATTATTGATGAAGCTACGGGTGATGATTCGGTGTTACTATTTATTGACGAAATTCATTTGCTTAGCGGTGCGGGATCTAGTGAGGGGAGTATGGATGCGGCGAATATCTTAAAACCAGCACTAGCTAGAAATTCTATTAATTTGATTGGTGCGACAACGCTGGATGAATATAGAAAGAGTATTGAAAAAGATAAAGCTTTGTCGCGGCGCTTCCAGACGGTGATGGTAGAAGAGCCGAGCGCAACGGTAACTCTTAGGATTTTGAAAGGTATTAAAAAACACTACGAAAAACATCACGGCGTAGTAATACCGGATGAAATTTTGGAAACGGCGATTACGATGGGGCAACGGTATATTAATGATAGATTTATGCCGGATAAGGTAATAGATATTATAGATGAAGCTTCGGCGATTTGTAAGGTAACGGCAGACAAAAAAGGTGGTGGCAAGTACAAGAAGATGAAGATTGAAAAAGCGACGCTAGAGAATAAGATTTCTGATGCGGCGGAGAAAGAAGATTATGAAAAAGCTGCAAATTTGAAAACTGAACTGGCGAAGTTGGAACAAGAAATTAAGAAGCTAGAAAAAGCCGGCGTAAAAGAAACAGAAAATCCGACACTTACGGAAGAGAATTTGGCAACAGCAGTATCACTAAAAACTGGGATACCGGTGAGTAAAGTACATGGTAGTGAAATGAAAATGCTGATGAACCTAGAAGATGAGCTGAAGAAATCGATTATTGGACAAGATGAAGCTGTGAGTGCGGTAGCTAAGGCGATACGACGTGGTCGAAGTGGGATTGCAGATTCTAGACGCCCGATTGGTTCGTTCTTATTTATGGGACCGACTGGCGTAGGCAAAACGGAACTAGCACGAGTAATAGCGCGTGAAGTGTTTGGTGGGGAAAACGCGTTGGTGAAAATAGATATGAGCGAATTTGGTGAAAAACACAATGTGTCGCGGCTGGTAGGTGCTCCGGCGGGATATATTGGCTATGACGATGGCGGAAAGTTGACGGAAGCGGTACGGCGTAAGCCATATTCTGTGATATTGTTTGACGAGATTGAGAAGGCGCATCCGGATGTATTCAATTTGCTTTTGCAAATTTTAGAAGATGGGGTATTAACGGATGGGCAGGGTAATAAAATTAAGTTTAATAATACGATAGTGATTTTGACTTCCAACTTGGGTTCGGCAGATATGTATAGAGAGAGCGAACTTGGTTTTACGGCGAAAACGGCGAAAGATAAAAAAGCTTTGGCAGAAGAGTATGAAGAAAATAAATCTTATGCGATGAAGGCGTTAAAGAAAGTGATGCGGCCAGAACTAATTAATAGGCTGGATAATATATCGGTATTCCATGCGCTGACACGGAAAAATGTAGAAAAAATATTTGATAATTTGATTTCTGATCTCAGGCGAAGGTTGGCTACTAAGGGAATCGGTATAAAGATAGACGAAAAAGCGAAAGATTATTTGATTAATGAAGGTTATGATCCAAAAAATGGAGCAAGACCTTTGAGACGAAAAATTGAAGACGAAGTGGAGTCGCTACTTTCTGAAGAAATTATTGCCGGAAACCTGCAAAAAGGCGATATCCCGACTTTGAAATTAGTAAATAAGAAATTAAAATTAGTTAAGGAGTAAAGCAATGAAAAATTATTTAGTGCCTACGGTGGTGGAAGAGACCAATAAGGGCGAGCGAGCGTACGATATTTACTCGCGGCTTTTGAATGACCGGATAATTTTCTTAGGTGAAGACGTAAATGCGCATACGGCGAATTTAGTAGTGGCACAGCTACTATATTTGGCACACGAAGATCCTAAAAAACCTATTAAACTATATATTAACTCACCTGGTGGGTCGGTATATGATGGCCTTGCTATAATTGATACGATGAACTATATTGAACCAGATGTAGAGACGATCGGGATAGGGTTACAGGCGAGTATGGGAGCGATGTTGTTGTCTTGTGGTGCAAAGGGTAAGAGATACTGCTTGCCGAATGCACGAGTGATGATACATCAGCCATCTTCTGGCACGGAAGGTAAAATTACTGATCAGGAAATAATGTTGCGTGAGGGTGTGTTTCTCAAGAAGCGTTTGGCAGAAATTTTTGCGAAAAATACTGGCAAGGATTTGAAACAGGTAGAAAAAGACATGGATCGTGATAATTGGATGAGCGCGGAAGAGGCGAAGGAATACGGAATAATTGACGAAATAATTAAATAGCTATTAGTGGAGCTATAGTGTTGTAGGTTCTTAAAATCTGCAACACTTTTTGTTGCGATTTTTATTGTGGTTGTGGTAAAATGATATTATGACAGAGGGAAAGGTGTGGGGAAAGAAAAGAGTTATGATTATTCTTGTTGTCTTATTGATCATATGCATAGTAGGTGTTGTGATGGTTATGGTCGTAAGTAAAAATGATCCGGGAAGTATTGCTGATGAAAACATTGTAGAGAATATTTCTGCATCTGAAGTTAGTGAAAAAATAGAAGACAAGTTCAATAATGAGTTAGACTACTCATTAAGCGATGCGATCAATGAGTATGAGTCTGCAATGGATAGTGGTCCCGATACACATAAGGTATATATAGCTATTTATTACGCTACATTTGTATATGGCAATAATGGCGATATGGATGAGGCAGTTGATATTTTGAAGAGAGTCGAGCCTTTAGTAGACGATGACACGGCAGTTGACTATTATGTTGCGTTAAGACAATTATACGGAGATGCGGGTATGAATGAAGAAGCGGAATTTTATAACCAAAAGGTATTAGAATTGATTCCAAAAGATACACGACCGGTTGAAGAATTAACGAGGAGTGCGGAGATACAAGAATGAAAAAAAGGACAATAATCGGAGCTGTTCTGGCTATAGCGATGAGTATGGTTGCAGTGGATGTTTTTGCCGATTCTGGTGGTTGGATTAGCGGTGGTACGACGGGCGGCGGTGGCTCTTCTAGCGGTGGAGGCGGAGGAGGGGGAGGGGGTTGTTCTGGCGATGCAGGATATTATGACTTATGGTGTCAAGGATATTCGTGGATTTTCTATAAATATGTTGGTGGGGCGAGTAATTCTAGCGCAATAAACTTTCGAAAAGACGAAACAAATAACGAAATATCTAAAAGTTGTTCGGAACATGGCGAAACGGGTGGTTTTTGGCATCTTGGATATAACATGCGAGCACTTAACTATAATGGTATAGGGTATTTTGGGGATTTTACTCAGAATAATGGTTTTTATAGTAGCGGTTATACTTATTCAACTTCACCTGGTAGTTATGGCCACGCTCAAACCTTCGATTATAATACTATCAAAAATGAATATAGTTATGTTTATAATGAACGCTATATAACCCATTCTAATTCTAGCTTGTCGCATGATATTTATAAAAATGGTATTAAAATGTACACTGCAAGTAGGTATGGTTCGGAAAGCGAGGTGTTGAAGGCTTATCAACAGGCTTATGGGGCGATATATCCAAATTCAAATAAGCCAACTGCTTTACCGGATAATGTCTATGCTTTTTGTTGGTGGCCTGATATGGACGGGAGTTCATTTCAAGGAACTTCTAGGGTGATGAAGGGGAATAATTCTTGGGACAGTACGCCGAGCAATGAAAGGATGCAGCCAGATCCGCTATGGTATCCATATTTGGATAATGCAAGCCAAAAAGTCGTTAAACAAAAGACAGCAAATACTTTGATTGTGCAGGATTGCGATCCAATTGATGGGTGTTTGATATCTTTCCGGCATTATCTGATAAGAAATAGCGGAAATGATTCTACTAGATACACGATAAAAAGGACTATAAATGGTGTAGATAGTATCATGAATAATAATGTGGAAAATAATGGAGTAAATGATGATGATTTAATACAATTGCATCCTGTGACTATTTTGCCAGGACAGAAAGTGTGCGAAACGCTTAGTTTCTATTCGGATGGAAAGTCGGAGAAAGCTTCTACTACTGTATGCGCTGCGGCAGTGGTTGCTAGAGGGGCTGAGCTTGGCGTGGAAATACGAGACCAAAAAAGTAGCGTGAAATACCAAGATTGGCGAAAAGATTATGTATACGCCAAACCTACTGACGATATAGATATTAGGGGGACATATACACCGTATTATCAAGATATGTATGGGTTAACTTTGCCCGGAAAATCTAAGACTAATGGTTTTATAAACAATGGCAAGACTATAGGTGCGACTTTTAATGCTGGCATAGATCCTGATTGGAATAATGTTTTTTCAATTCGGTTAGGAGAGGAAGATTGTCGTAAAAATATCGTTGGTAGCATTGGTGAATCGACCCAGTACGGCGAAAATGATATATATAGTTATAAGGTGACTAATAATAGTGTGGGTAAGCAGGATGTGAGATCCGTAACCAATGCGTGTGTAAATACTGAAAATACGCCAAAACAGGTTTCGTTAACTTATTCGGATAAGGATTGGTTTGCAGCTACGGTAGATTTGAATGCAGGGGAAAGTAATGCGGCTGAAGTTTACGTGCCATATAACTTTATTAATGAAACAAATATAGTCAATACGAATGATATTGTATATGCTGGAGAAAAAACAAGTGTTCCTTATAGCGTGACTACTAAATTGAAGTTTAATGGAGAACTTAACGATACTTATGCAACCGTAGTAGACGGTGCGGAATGGAAGTTGGAGTATTGTTATGGTTCTCAAAATACAAATTGTCATTCGGTAGATGGCGCTTCTGGACAAAAATTGCACAATAAGGGCAGTAGCGATAATTATATCTATGAGGAAGAAACCGTAAATGGCGATAGCACTATGGCCAGATTTAATGTGCCAGATGTACCGGCTGGAACTAAGATGTGGGTAAGGTCAGCAGTATATCCGAAGGATAGTGGCACAGATGGAAATATTAAGGAGGATTATTACGACAAGAATAATCCAGATTCTTGGGCATATTCAAATTGGGCAGAACTAACAGTAGCTAAGAAACCGAGTTTCCAGGTGTGGGGTGGCAGTATATATTCGGCAGGAGATTTAGAGCTGCTAGCGAGTGAAAAACAGCATGTTGATGGGTATAATAATTTCAATGACATATTAAATAATGGTGGACCGTTTTATGTTTTTGGATCATGGGCAGAACTGGGTTTGGTGGCAAATGGCAAAGTAAGTGGATTTAGCAGTGGTGCTGGTACTGGATTTAGTTCTACTGAGGATGCGAGGTTGGCTTGGGGCGGAAGTGGAGTGTCTGGCTTGGGTGGAAGTGAGGAAAATCCTTTAAACTATTGTGCTAGGAATGCATTAAGTTTTGCAAATGTGAATTGTTCTAAAAATGTTGTTGGTGAAATTGAAGGTGGCAATACTAGATCTGACGACAAATCAGTGCTGATTTCGAGGTTTGCTGATGAGATAAAGGTGATTGAGGGCGATACGTGGAATGGGCCGGCAGAGACTGAAACTGGCACCAACGTGTATCGTAGTGACAGTAATTTAAAAATTGCGCAGGATATCAAGTATGCTGACGGTAAAAACTATAGTAATTTGAAAGAGATACCAAAAACTATTATCTACGTAAAAGGAAACATATTGATAAATTGTAAAGTAGAAAGAATTGATGCCGTACTGATTGCGGATGGAGACATTAATGATTGCTATGATTCTGATAATATCAATGCAAAGAAAAATTCTACACAGCTTAAGATTAATGGTTCAGTGATAGCTGACACTTTAACATTGAAACGGACGTATGGTGCAGCAACAGGATATAATACTGTAATCCCGGCAGAAATTATAAATTATGATACTTCTTTGTATCTATGGGCTAATGGTGAATCTGACGTGGTGAAGAGTGGCAAAATAGTCACAGCCTATCAGCAAGAGCTATCGCCAAGATACTAGTGTAGAAATAGCGTGTTATAATAGAGTATATGAAAATTTTATGGACTGATGGAAGTGCGGTGCCAAACCCTGGCGATGGGGGGTTTGCTGTTATAGAAGTACAAGAAGATGGTGCTAAGCCAGTGGTACTAGGAAAGGATAAAAACACGACAAATATTAGGATGGAAGGCAAAGCATTAATTGCAGCAATAAAATATGCCGGTGATGAGGATTGTGAAATTCATACAGATTCGGAATTCTGGATTAATGTGCTTCAAAAATGGGGCGCCGGATGGAAGGAAAAAGGTTGGAAAAAGAAGAGTGGCGAGATTAAGAATTTGGATATCGTGAAGGAATTGTATGAGCTATATATTAATAGCCAGGTTTCTTTGTATTGGACTAAGGGGCATGTTGGTACCAAGTATAACGAAATGGCTGATGAGTGGGCCAACCGTGCCAGGATGGGTGCAACAATAGAGAAATTATGATAAAATGATTCTATGAAATTATCAGAAGAATTGATTTATCGCGGCTTTAGGGCTGAGACTACTTTAGATAATCCAGAAGATTTAGATAATCGTGAATCTAAAAAATTTTATTGGGGCGCTGATCCTTCGGCTGATTCTTTGACGATTGGTAATTTGGCGGCGTTGATGATGTGTGCATGTTTTGTACGACATGGCTATGAGCCGTATTTGTTGGTGGGGGGCGCGACTGGGCAAATCGGTGACCCGAAAGAAAATGATGAACGTGAGCTGAAATCTCTGGATGAAGTAGAACATAACAAAAAATGTATTAAAGCCCAAATAGAACGTGTAGTGAGTGCGGAAAATGTAAAGATGGTGGATAATCTGGATTGGTTCCGTAATATGAAATATCTGGATTTTTTGCGCGAGGTAGGAAAAGCATTTTCCATGACGCAGCTTTTGGACCGGCAGTTTGTACAGAATAGAATTGGCGAGGGTGGTGGTGGAATTAGCTATGCGGAATTTTCTTATACTTTGATTCAGGGTTATGACTTCTTGCATTTATACCGTGAGCATGGAGTGAGCTTGCAACTTTGTGGGGCGGACCAATACGGAAACTGTACTAGTGGGATACATTTAATTAGAAGACTAGAAAACGGTAATGCGGACGTGTGGTCTACGCCGTTAATTATTGATCCGGTAACCGGAAGAAAATTCGGTAAGTCTGAAGGTAATGCTATTTGGTTGGCAGCTACGGACAATGGTAGCGGTAACTATACGCCGATTTTTGATTTCTATCAATTTTGGCTTAATCAGTCTGATGAGGCTGTAGAATATCTAATAAAGATTTATACGCTTTATGGTAAAGAAGAAATTGAAAATATTTTGGAACAACACAGAATGGTGTCAGAAAAACGTATTGCACAAAAGGCTTTGGCGCGTGGGGTTACTGAAGTAGTGCATGGTAAAAAGAATGCAGAAGCTATAGAAAACTTGACGACTATCTTGTTTGATAAAAATACAAATTTTGCAGATTTTTCTGAGGATGAAATAATTGAATTTGCTAATTATTTACCAACTCTTAACAAAGGAACCTTGCTGGTAGATGCATTAGTTACTAGCGGTTTGGCTCCGTCAAAGAAAAAAGCTCGCGAATTTTTAGTGCAAGGTGCAATTACGATAAATGGCGTAAAAGTGCAGGACGATATTGAGTTGATACAAACTGCGATAATTAAAAAAGGTAAAAATAAATTCTTGATTGTAAAATGAGTTACTTGGCAGTATTGGGTAGGCAACCAGAAATATCAATTGCAGAATTAGAGGCTTTGTTTAGAAGTGTAAAAAAGATTTCTAGTAACCTTGCAGTTTTTGAAGAAAATATAGTAAAACCGGATATAGATAGGCTAGGCGGTTGTTTAAAAATTGCCAAAAAAATGACTAAAAAGCCGCTAGATTTTTTGCGCGAATTACCTGAAGGAAAAATAACTTTAGGGATTAGCGATTATTCTGGATATGCCAGTAAAAAAACGGCGACAATTGAAGCTTTAAAATTAAAAAAGATTCTGGTGCGACACGGAAGAAGTGTGCGAGTTGTAGAAAATAAGGAAGCAATACTTTCTACGGCGACCTCGCTTCATAATGGTTTGTGCGGCAAAAATGAACGCAAGATTGAGTTAATTAAAGTCAATAATGATTGGTACAAAGTAATTGGCGTGCAAGATATAGATGCATATACTAAACGCGATCAGGCGCGGCCGGCTAGGGATGCTAAGGTAGGAATGTTGCCACCGAAGTTGGCACAAATTTTGATTAATTTGTGTGGTTCGCTAAAAGCTGGTAGCAGAGTGCTGGATCCATTTTGCGGAACCGGCGTGGTATTGCAAGAGGCTTTATTGATGGGCTACGTAGCGTATGGAACTGATTTAAGTGAAAGAATGGTAGAATATAGTGAAAAAAATTTGAAACATTTTGGATTTGAGGGGTATATGGTAGAAGTGGGGGATGCTACCTCTTTTCGGTGGAGTCAGCCGATTGATGCGGTAGCGTGTGAGGGGTATTTAGGCAAACCTTTTTCACGCATGCCTACAGACATGGAGCTGAAGGAACAAAAAATAGAATGTAAATCTATAGTTTTGGGCTTTTTGAGGAATATATTATCTCAGATCGAAAGTGGTACACCAGTAACAATAGCTGTGCCGGCCTGGTTGAGAGAGAACGGTATATATGAACGTATGGATATACTTGACGACATTGACGATATGGGGTATAATGTTAATAATAAATCGCGCGAGGGGTTACTTTATCATCGAGAAAACCAAGTCGTAGCGAGAGATATAATAATATTAAGGAAGAAATAAATGTCACACGTAAAAGCTGGCGGTACCGCCAAGAACGTCCATAACAATGCCGGCCAGCGCCTTGGCGTTAAGCGCTTTGGCGGCCAAAAAGTTAAAAATGGCGAAGTATTAGTTCGCCAAACTGGTGCCACGAAGATTGCTGGCCCAGGTACTTATATGTCACGCAACTTCACCATTCATGCCGCAAAGGATGGTGTGGTAACTTTTGTGAAAACCAAGAAGACTCACTTCTCTGGTAAAAGTTTGCCGCGTGTTCGCGTAGAAGTAAGATAAATCAAATAGCCCCGTCAGGGGTTATTTTTGTGATATAATCTGGTTATGGCTAAGAAAAAGAGTAAGTTTTCTTTTAGAACAATTTTGTCTGTTTTGACGATTTTTTTAGTGGCGTATGTAGTATATCAGAACTGGCCAGATATTTTAGATACATTGAATCATTTGCAGGAAACAAATGTTTTTGTGCTACTTTTATTAATACCTGAGCAATTATTTATGTATTATGCCTGTGGGCAGATTTTCTTTTCGTATCTTAGAAATCGCAAAAATGTACAGAAATTTAGTGATGGTGAAATACTGAGAATTTCTACGGAATTAAATTTTGTTAACCATGCGATACCGGCGGGCGGTGTGGGTGGATTGGCATTTTTGACTTATCGCTTGATGCCATATAATGTTTCTGCCGGGCAAGCTAGTTTCTTGTATCTTTTTAGATATGCAGTAACTACGGTTATAAATTACGCACAGGCCTTGGTTGCTATAGCGATACTTTTAATTTTTAATTTAATCCCTTCGGATGCGATGTGGATTATTCCGGTGTCGCTGCTCATGAATATGGGCGTGTTCTTCTTTTTGTGGTTTGTGGTTTATATTGCAAGCAGTGAAAAGAGAATAGAATTTTTTTCAAGAACTGTTTCTAGGTTGATGAATGTTATGGTAAGACTTCTTACTTTTGGGCGCAAGAAACAGCTGATGCGATACGATAAAATTAGTAGTTATTTTGCAGATATTCATGAGAGTGTAAAAATTGCGAAAGAAAATAAGCGGTATTTGAAAAAGCCAGCAATGTGGGGATTAATTTATAGTTTTTGTGAAATTACGACATATTGGATTGTAGCTATTTCATTGGGTCGGCCAGAGTTGTTGCCGTTTATTATGGTGGGGGAGGCGATTGGCTCGGTATTTGATGGAATCGTGCCATATGGCTTGTATGAACTTGGCATGGCGGGTGTAATGATTGCGCTTGGTGTAGATTTTCCAACAGCTACCATTATTACGGTAATGACGCGCGTGATTACTTTGGTATTTACGATTGTGTCTGGAGCATGGCCGTATTACAAAGCTATTCAAGGCAAAAAGAATGGAAAATGAAATTAAATTTTCACCAACTGATTTTATTGCGGTAGTAAATCAAACTTTAGAATATGCTTATAGTAGCATATTAATTGAGGGGGAAGTTGCGAGTTTCAAAGTTAACCAAGGGAAATGGGTATTTTTTGATATAAAAGATGCGGAATCAAGTATCCCTTGCTTTATGACATTATTCCAACTACGGATGCCGCTAGAAGATGGCATGAAAGTGGTAGTGCGGGGTGTGCCGAAGATTACAAAATGGGGGAAGTTTTCTTTTACGGTGCAGGCGGTAAGGCCGGTGGGGGAAGGCAGCTTGAAAAAAGCCTACGAGATATTAAAAAAGAAATTGGCAGATGAAGGACTTTTTGCGGCAGAGCGTAAACGTCAAATACCAAAAGATCTTACGAAAATTGGCGTAATTTCTAGTACGGCGGCGGCAGGGTATGCAGATTTTATTAAAATAATTAATGCAAGGTGGGGTGGACTGAAGATACAAGTGGCGCATACGCAAGTGCAAGGATTAGATGCTCCAGATCAAATAATTCGTGCGTTAAAATATTTTAATGAGCGAAACAATGTACAAATGATTGCGATTTTGCGCGGTGGTGGATCGGCAGACGATTTGGCGGCATTTAATGATGAAGAGCTAGTGCGAGCGGTGGCGGCGTCCAAGATACCAGTGATTACCGGCATTGGACATGAGGTAGATGAATCGTTGTGTGATTTGGCGGCAGACGTCAGGGCTTCGACGCCTTCCAATGCGGCAGAAATGTTGACTCCGGATCGCGAAAATATGAAATGGGCGATAACGATGATAATTAATGAGCTGTTTAGAGTGATAATTAATCGGGCTGAAGATTTTAAAAAAGATAGTGTGGAGATTGTGGCGCAAATTAGAAATGTGATAAATATGAAAATAGTGGATTTTAGAAAGATATTATCTAACCAGATAAAAATGTTGGTAGCATTGAATCCTGAAAAAGTACTAAAGCAAGGTTATGCAATTTTGAATGGTAAAATTTCTCCTGGTAATGTTGTAAAAATTACAACATATGATAAAGAAATTAAAGCAGAAGTAAAGGAAGTATATGAGCGAAACTAAAAGTTTAAATCAAAAATTTGAAGAATTGGAAAAGGCTAAAGAGTGGTTTTATTCGGATGATTTTTCTCTGGATAAGGCGGCGGAAAAATACAAAATGGCAATTAATTTAGCGAAAGAGCTGCAAGAAGATCTGAGTAATCTACAAAACGAAATTGAAATATTGGATGAAGATTTTACAAAATAATGATATAATAAGCTCATGGATAATGGACAGATGCCACCGGTACAAAATACTATTCCTGTGCAGCCAGCAGGTAATGGGATGCCGATGGTGCAGCAAGTGCAGTTGATGCCGGAAAAGAAAAAAGATATTTCTGGGTTAGTTAAAACTATCGTAATTATTATCGTTTCATTGATTGCCGTGACGTTTATTGGGTTATTTATTTGGATGTATGTGCAATATGACGAGGCGCAAAGCGACTTAGACGGAAAGTTGGCAATAGCTACGGCTGAAGCGAAGGATGAGCAGGCTACAAAAGATGAAGAAGAGTTTCGCGAACGTGAAAAATATCCGTACAAGACTTTTTCTGGGCCAGCAGATTATGGACAACTTACTTTTGAATATCCTAAGACTTGGAGTGTATATGTAGCGGCCGATGCCTCAAGTGGCGGTGATTTTAATGCGTATTTTAATCCAATTCAGGTAGACACTGTAGGTAAGGACACGATAAATGCTTTGCGTGTGACGATTCGTAATGAGAGTTTTGATAATGTAGCGGAAGAATATCAAAAAGCGATGGATAAAAAGAACTCTAATTTGACCGTAGAGTCCGTGACAGTAGGAAATGCGGAAAAAGGCACTACGGTGACGGCGAATCGTTATACTGGCACAATTCCTGGTACGGATTTAAGTGGGTATATCGTGGTATTTAAGATTCGTGATAAAACCGCAATCTTGCAAACAGATAGCGTACTGTTTAAAGAAGATTTTGATAAGTTACTGGGAACTATCATCTTTAACGCCTAAGAGGTGTGCTATAATAGGGGGTATGGAGAAGGAGGTCGATGGAATTTTGGTGGCGGCGCATGAGCTGAAGGCACCGCTTGCAGTGCTGAGGCAGTTAGCTTTGTCTTTTGATGATATAAGTGGCCAAAATGAACAAATTAGGTCTAGGATGGTGAGTGTGTCGGAGCGGGCGATTAAACAAGTTAATGATCTTGTGAAGATTCGGCGATTAGAAGATGGATTGTTTGCGATGGAGCCGGTGGCGGTGCGTGAAGTATGTGATGCGGTAACTCGTGAGCTGGAATATCTTTTTCACTACAATAAAAGAGATTTGTATATTCGGTATAGTAATCGTTCTAGATTGGTGACTGCTAATAGAGATTTGCTTTATAGTGTGGTGTATAATTTTTTGTTAAACGCTATGCATTATTCTGGCGATGAGACTAGGGCAGAATTGATGGTGAAAGATTTTAAAGATAAAGTAAAAATTGTAGTGCGGGATTATGGGCCGGCTTTGCCGATGGATGTTTGGCGCGAAATTAAGCGTGGTTGGGTTGAAAAACCAACTTCTATTGCTATGCGGCCGGGGTCTTCTGGGCTGGGGCTTTACATTGCGTCGAGGTTTTCTCGTTACATGAATGCTAATGTGGGGGCAGTACGGCATCGTGACGGTACGAGTTTTTATGTGGATTTACCAATTTCTAAACAAGCGAGTTTGTTTTAATGATTTTTGTAGTTGACGATGACGAAGTGATGGCTGAGTGTGTAGCTTTGGCGACAAAAAAAGAAACAAAAATATTTTCTGATGCTTATGCTGCGATGGCAGAAATCGCTGATGGCAATTTGCCAGAGATGATTTTTTTAGATATATTACTTACGGGGCCAGATGGTTTTACTTTTCTAAATGAACTAGTTTCTTATACCGATACGGCAAAAATTCCTGTGGTAATAATATCCTCATTGGATTTAGGTGGACGAGATTTTTCTATATATGGAGTGGTGGGAGTACTTAGTAAAGACACGATGAAGCCAAAGGATGTTAGGCGTTATGTTGAACAATATGCAAAATAAAGATGTAAAAACTATGGGATACGTGCTAAGGCGCACAAATTATGCGGAAGCAGATAGAATTCTGAATTTAATTACTCCACATGGTAAAATTTCCGCAATTGCAAAAGGTGTAAGGAAAGAAAAATCTAAGCTGGCGGGCGGGATAGAAATGTTTACACTATCTAATTATAATATTCACTTAGGGCGTGGGGAGTTTGGTGTGATTACAAGCGTAAAAATGCAAAAATATTATGGTAATATAATAAAAAATTTTACAAAAATGGAACTTGCTGCGATGATGTTAAAGAAAATAAGTCGAACGGCGGAAAATTCAGATAGTTCAGAATACTTTGAGATTATTGATCAGAGTCTTGCGTCGCTTGATATGGGTGATGACGACGAACTGACAGAGAGTTGGTTTTTGATGAGACTAGGGAAGGCTGCCGGCGAAGAGATAAATCTTTATCGCGATGCGGACGGTGAAAAATTAAACCCAGAATTGAGATATTTTTGGAATACTGGAGAAAATTCTTTTGTGCTACATGATAATGGGGATTTTGGTGTGAATGAGATAAAAATGCTTAGATTACTTTTGACTACAGATTTAAATGTAGTGAAACGGGTAAAAACTACTCCGGAAATGTTGCAAAAGATAGTAAGTTTTACAAAGATGGCGAGTAGGGTTTAATAGCTATATGATATAATATAGATAATAAACAAAGGAGACAAAATGGCAGATTTTAACAAAGCCTTAACGCCTGGCGATTATGAAAAAGGCGAATTAAATGTAGTGATTGAAATCCCAACGGGTTCTAACCACAAGATTGAGTGGGATCGTGAGCATGCTTGCTTTATGTTGGATCGCGTGGAGCCTATGGCTTTTGCAAAGCCTTGCAACTATGGTTTTATTCCGCAAACTATTGATGAAGATGGCGATGAACTAGATGTATTAATGATTACCGATCAGCCACTTACTACGGGCATCTGGATGAAGGCTAAGATTCTTGGTGTAATGAAATTCGTGGATGACGGCGAAGTGGATGACAAGATTATTTGTGTGCCAGCAGATGATCGCAACAATGGCGACAAATATCAAAAATTGGAAGATTTGCCGAAGCAGTTAATTAATCAAATCGAATTCCACTTTAATCACTATAAAGATTTGAAGAAGCCTGGTACTACTAAAGTGAAGGCTTTTGAAGGTGTAAAAGAAGCTAAAGCAGTAATCAAGGCTTCGATTGAACGCTTTCTAGAAGCGCACCCAGATGTAAAATTCAGAAAAGGTGTAGAGGATGCAGTGGAGCAAGTTCGTTCTGCGGTGTCGGAGACGATTGATGCTGCCAAGAAAGCAATGGAAGAACCTACTAAATAGGAAATCTGGCAAGGTATAAAATATCCCCGCTGTTCGGCGGGGATATTTTATGGAGAGCTAGGCTTTATTTTGTTTCATTGGTAGTGTTGTCGGTTTCTGTAGTTTCTTCGTTTGTGTTGTCTGAATTATTGGTGCCTGATTTTTTCAGCATTTCCATAAATTCTATTTGTTGTTTTACGTCGGAAGTAGTGATGTCTTTGTATTGATCTTCTGTCATTTCTACTACTAGATATTTACCGTCAGTTTTAAGAGATTTAACACCGGTTTGGTCGGCATTTTTGTATAAATCTAATGCGGCTTTGGCGGTGGCGTCATCGGCAAATTCCATATAAGTGGTTACACCGGTGATGGCGTCGCCAGAATAATAGTAAACTACATGGGTTTTGACTGGTGAATTTTCTTTGTTTTCAGTTTCTAGCATGTCTCTATCTACAGTGAGGACATACTTGCTGTCATCGGATACGAAATAAGAATCATTTAAAGTGCTTCTGGTAGCAAAAATAACCGCAACTATTACTACAGCAATAACGAGTACGCCTGTGCAAATACCAATAATTAGATTTTTGTTGTTTTTCTTAGCTTTTTCAGCCATAATATCTCCTTATTATGGCCTAATTATAGCATAAGGGGTTAGAGCTCGGCAATGTTTACTCTAATTTGCTCAGTGGTGTCGCGATCGCGTACGGTAACGGTGTCATCTTCTAGGGTGTCAAAATCTATAACTACGCATTTTGGTGTGCCGATTTCGTCTTGCTTGCGATAGCGTTTGCCAATATTGCCTGAATCGTCCCAGGTAACATTGCTATACTTGGCACGTAATTTATCGTAGACTTCTTTGGCTTTGGTTGCGAGCTCTGGTTTATTTTTGAGCAGTGGGGAAACGCAGAATTTGTATGGCGCTAAGTTTTCTGGGAGTTTTAGCACGATGCGTGTTTCGTCTTTGCCGACGACTTTTTCTTCGGTGTAGGCGCTAGAAAGTATGGCCAAGAATAAACGTTCTACACCGATGGACGGCTCTATCACGTGCGGAATGAATGTTTCGCCAGTAACTTTATCGCGGTATTCCATAGACTTGCCGGATTCGCGCTGGATGTTAGCTAGGTCGAAATCCGTACGGTAGGCTAGGCCCATGAGTTCTTCTTCACCGTTTGGATAATCAAACATGAAGTCTATAGTGCGTTTGGAATAGTGAGCGCGGTCGGCGGCGGGGACTTCGTATTCGTGGAGTTTGTCCTGTGGTAAGCCTACGATATTTTCTAAGAAATTGTGTTGTGCGGAGCGCATTTTTTCAAAATTTTCTTCCCAGGTATCTGGATGAACGAAATATTCAATTTCCATTTGTGTACATTCGCGGTCGCGCAAGATAAAATCACGCGGAGAGATTTCGTTGCGGAAAGCCTTACCTTGCTGAGCAATGCCAAAAGGTAAACTAGGATAAATAGTATCTACTACGTTTTTGTAATTGGTAAAAATGCCTTGGGCGGTTTCGGGACGAAGATAGGCGGTGGATTTGGCGGCTAGTTCGGCGTTTTCGGTATTATCTTCTGGTAAAACGGCACCCACATGGGTGGCAAACATCATGTTGAATTTGCGAATTGGGCCCCAATTTTCTTTGCCACAAACTGGGCATTTGGTATGGGTAGCTAAAAATTCTTCTGTGGTGACAGACTCGCTAATACCATCGGCGATTTTGTCTGCACGGAAGCGAGATTTACATTCTTTACACTCTACGAGTGGGTCGGAGAAGGTAGCTAAATGGCCAGAGGCAGCCCATGTTTTGGGGTTCATCAAGATGGTGGCATCTACGCCATATATATCATCACGCTGCTCCACGAAATAATTCCACCAGGCATCCATGATTTTTTTCTTGAGCATGACGCCGAGCGGGCCATAGTCCCAGGTGCCGGCCATACCGCCGTAAACATCAGAACCAGGGAAGATAAATCCACGGCGTTTACATAAACTTACAATATCTTCTAATTTTGTCATAAGGTAATTATATCATAGAGAATAGAAAATGGTTATCGGGCGAGGCAGCGAAGGGAAAAACCGATGTCTCGGTCGTCGAGGTAGTTCAAGTAATTTGGGACTATATTGTTTGGTGTGATAGCTAAATTGTAAGATTTTGTGCTATTATATACTTGATTAGTCCAATACCGTCCCCAATCATTAAATCTAATAAGTGACTTATCAACAATGACTCCAGATTGTACAAAGTAAAGTGGAAAGTTGCGTACTTTTAGGTAACCGTCGTTGTCATATTTATTTGAGCCAATATATATTTTTTGTGTATATAGTAGTAGTTCATATTCGCTGGGAGTTGGTATTTTCCAACTATTTGGACAAATAGAATTTGTCTGGCTCCTAGTAGCATCGGTAGTATTGTTGCTTGCTATCGTTGTAGACCAGTTATAATAATTACCCAGTTGCATATGTTGGCATCCTGTTTTGTCATTATTTGTTTCTGCAATGCACGAATTTAATGAGGTATAAACAGTTTCGTTGCCCAAAGTATCGGTATAGCGATACCTATCCCCAGCATCGGCCGAGTAAGGCTTATAGTCGTTATTTGTCCACCCGGGCACTGTAGCGGCTGTATTACTGCTCCATACCATATCTATAGTATCCGCTCTTTGGATACCGTCTTCGTCTATAGTGCTAGGTAGCCACGATACCACTCCAGTATCTTTATCCTTACTATATCCAGTCTCCGTAGTGTAGATAGTTTTGCCATATGATTCTGGATCTATATCAGAAGTTTCTGATGTTAAAGCTACTTCATGTGATAAATCTAAATCTAAATTCTGCGTCATCCAGCAATTACCATCTTTAAGTTTAGCTACCCAATATACCTTATCGTCTCTTACGTCTATAAGTTGCATACCTTTTTCTCCATCTGTATCTATGGATTTACATATGGTGGGCGTCATATCCTGCATCTTAAAATAACCATTATGCATTTCTGCACCTGAAGCGATAAAGGCATCTAACATAGTAGTGGGTATGGTGTTAGATACTGCAGTGAAATTAATTACATTGGTATATTCTCCACTGGGTTGAGTGCTACCAGCTTTAGCTGCTATTTTAAAGTTTACTGTACTATTGGTACTATCTGCTTTTTCTACTAGTTTAATACCAGTATTAGTATATAGCGGCAAACCATTATAGCCAGTACTAGCATTATTGTAATCTCCACTAATCCAGTTGGGGCTAGGGGTATCTGGAGTAGAAGTAGAACTGCAGTTAGATATACAATAACTATAGCCCCAGGTATTGTTAGTGAAGTTAGAGAGTTCTGATACATTGGATAATAATGAAGTAAAGGTATAGTTATTATCTGCTACATTAACGAGATTGGTAGTATTGTAGCCATTATTGGTGCTATTATTGCCCCCTACTGTAGCGAATAAGTTGTAGCCTTCTGCTATGTTAGTAGAAACATTTATTGCAATAGTATTGCTATCTACTGCATTGCCACCTGGGACTAGATTATTAATAATGAGATTAGGATTAGAAAGAGTAATGCTTAGTTTAGGAAGAAAGGTAAAGCCTATATCTACATTACTAGAATAATCTAAGGCAGAAACATTAGAAATATAAGTAAATGTATTTATTATGTTTAGTAAACTAAATATTAAGATTGATAAACATAAAGTTATGTTTTTAAATCTTAAAGTTAAGATTTTTTCCTTCCCTGTAAAATGACTTGTTAAGATTCTGTAAAACGATGTTAAGATTTTATGATTCAATGTTATGTTTCTAACACTGAAACTTATGTTATTTTTATTATTCCGCATCCTATATATTACCTTCCACCTTTAATTTAAGGTTTTATCTTCAGATGCGGTGCCATCTTTGTAATATATGAAAAGGCGTATACAAAAATGGCACCGCAAGGTGCTACACTTCGTTGCAAATATGCTAAGCATACATTGAACAACTCGGTCCTTACGGTGCCGTTAAAATTGCTCAATGTATAACATATTAAAAACGCTTAGCGTTTGTAACGAAATGTAGCAATTTAATTATAGCATGTGGTTTTTGGTTTGTGTGGAAAATGTATAAAAATATCAGAAAATGATTTTGGCAAAATGAAAAATTATGGTATAGTATAAATATGGCAGAAGGTAAAAAGAAGAAATACAATGCAACAAAGCGGACGCTGTATTATTTTTGGAAAGCATTGATGCAATGTAAGATACGCACAATTTTGGTGTTACTTTTGGTGCCAGCATGGATTTTTGTATCAAATGTAGTGGTGCCGTACGGTACTTCTGAGATTATTGGCAAATTATCTGGTGGGGATTTTGAAATCGTGAACTATGCCGGAATACTGGTGCTCACTATTATATCGGCAGGCATAAATAATTTGTTTGTGATACGAGCAATAGATTGGCTGGATTGGTCGCTGGATGCTAGATGTGGTGAGTATTTGTCGCAGCTTGCATTTAACGCGGTGATAAACCAATCCATGACGTTCCATAGTAATCGTTTTTCTGGGTCACTTACTTCGCAGGCTAATAAATTGCCGAACGCATTTATACGGTTAAAGTCTGGGTTTGTTTGGGATCTGTACCCGTTATTATTGACGGTGATTTATTCCGTTGGTGTAGCGGCGGCGGTATGTTTGCCGTTTGCGGGAATTTTAGCGATATATGCAGTAGTATATATGACTGTTTCTATTGCGACATATCGTAAAACGGGGGATGCTGAAGAGAAACTGGCGGAGGCAGAAAATAAGCAGACTGGGCAGTTGGCGGATTCTATCACAAATGAGATTTCGGTAAAATCGTATGCTAGAGAGAGATATGAAGGAAGAAGATTTGCCGAAACTACGAATCGCACTAAAAAAGCTACATATCACTTAGCTAAAGTTTCAATGTTAAGAAATTTTTCAATGAATGTAATAAACATGATAACTTTTGCGGGGCTTTTGGTTTTGATTGTGATGAGTCGTGATCTGTTTGGGCTTACGATTGCTAATATAGTGTTTTTGTATTCTTTGTCTAACTCCCTGCTGTCTAATGTATGGACTATGAATCATATATTGAGAAATGTGAATCAATCATTTGGTGATGCGAAAGAAATGGTGGAAATATTGGATATGCCGTATATTGTGGATGATAAAACTGATAAGCCTTTGGTAGTGAAGGATGTGACGATTGATTTTAGCCATATTTCTTTCCGTCATGAGGAGCAAAAAGAAAAATTGTTTGAGAATTTTGATTTGAAGATATCGGCTGGAGATAGAGTAGGATTAGTGGGAGTGAGTGGATCTGGTAAAACGACTTTGACGAAGCTGCTGCTTAGATTTGCGGATGTGACGGCTGGTGCGATATATATAGATGGGCAAGATATTAGGGATGTAACGCAGCAGAGTTTGCGCGAAGCAATAGCTTATGTCCCGCAGGAATCTTCGCTGTTCCATAGAACAGTATTTGATAATATTGCTTATGGCAGGCCGGGCGCAAGTAAGGAAGAAGTATTGAAGGCAGCGAAGCTGGCTAATGCGGATGAGTTCATCAAGAAGTTGCCAGACGGCTATGAAACAATGGTGGGGGAGCGGGGGGTGAAGTTATCTGGTGGACAGAGGCAGAGAATTGCGATAGCGCGGGCCATACTGAAAGATGCGCCGATATTGGTGCTAGACGAAGCGACTTCGGCGCTGGATTCGGAAAGCGAGGCTTTGATACAAGAAGCGCTAAATAACTTGATGAAAGGGCGAACTTCTATAGTGGTGGCGCATAGATTATCTACGATTGCAGGGCTAGATAAGATTGTGGTACTAAATGACGGTAAGATTGTGGAGCAGGGAACGCACGCGGAGCTACTGGCGCGAGGTGGTGAATACCAAAAATTGTGGTCGCGGCAGAGTGGCGCGTTCTTGGATGAAGATTAATCTTGCTTGATTCTTTTGGCTTCAAAAAATACGGTAGGTACGGCTGGGGGTGGGGTGAAATCGGTAGGTTTTAAGGGTAAACGGATTTTGGTTTGGTAATTTTGGATGAGCTGTAAGCCAAGCTGGGAAGTGTAGTGGCGATCGGTGTTTAAGAGCTTTAAGGCAAATTGTTTTTGAAGAATAAGATAAAAAGACTCTGGTGGATTGTTTGCTTCGATTAACTTGTGCACGATTTTGGAGCTAAGATGAAAAGGTGGATTGCTGAAAACTTTGTAAGCGCTAGTAGGCAAGGTGTAGTCTAGAAAATCTTGTTCTATGATTTCGATATTCTCGATGCCGCGCTTTTTGAGATTGGTGCGGAGTTTTTCGGCGGTGGCGTGGTCTGGCTCGATGGCGATAACATGATGTACGCGGTGGGCGAGAGCACTGGTGATAACACCGGAGCCAGCGCCGATTTCTATTACGGTATCGCGTTTTTTAAGATTGGAGTGGCCAATCAAAATTAACGCTAGACGGGGAGATTTGAGAAAATGTTGAGAAAGTAAATGATTACGCATCTAAATTGAGATTGGTAGTTTCGCCGGTGGTGAAATCTTTGACTTGGAGCTGGTTTGAAGATGCTTCGGATTCGCCAATAACTATGCCGTTTTTGGCAAGCTTGGCGGCGTAGGTAAGTTTGTCGCCGAGTTTTTTATCGGTGAGAACTACGGTGACGGAACTACCTCTATCACGAAGCTTCTCGGCTATTTGGAAAGAAAAATCTAATTCGTTTTCTGAAATGGGGATGATGGCGTAATCTATAGGATTAGTGGATTGTTCTGGCAGGAGCTGCTCTTCGTTTAGGACATAGAATAAGCGAGTAAGTCCGATGGAGCCGCCAACGCCAGGGAATTTTTGGTCGGTGAAATAGCCAGTGAGGTTTTCGTAACGGCCACCACCACAGACGGAGCCAATGGATTTGTGTTCTGGCAAGATAAATTCGAAAACGGTGCCAGTGTAGTAATCTAGCCCACGGACGATTTTCATATCGGCAATGATTTGGTCTTTGAGCCCCATAGTTTCTAAAAGATAGAGGACTTGGTCTAATTCGGAGACGCCTTCGGTAAAGGTAGAATTATCAATACCGAGATTGCCAAGATTCTTGACAACGAAAGAACGTTCGCCGTGAAGATTGATGAAAGCGAGAATTTTTTTGATGTTTTCCTCGGAAAGACCAATTTCGGCGAGATTTTCAGTAGTTTTTTCGACCGGAACCTTTTCGGAGTGATCGATGATGCTATAAATATCGGTAGAATATGTGGTGAGATCTAGGGCTTCTAGCAAGCCGGTGAGAATCTTGCGGTTATTGATGCGAGCAAGAACTGGAGTTTTGAGGCCAAAACTTTTGAAAGTTTGGAGTAAAGTGGAGATAACATCGGCATCGTAGGAAATGGAGATATTGCCGCGACCGATGACATCTATATCGCATTGGTAAAACTCACGGAAGCGGCCTTTTTGGGCACGTTCGCCGCGAAAATTAGGGCCGATCTGTGAAACTTTGAAAGGGAAAGCTAAATTGTTTTCGTGTTCTACGACGTAGCGAGCGAGTGGTACGGTGTGGTCAAAACGGAGGGCTTGATCGGAATCTTCGGCAGCTTCGGTGGTTTTGATGACCTTGTAGATTTGTTTTTCGGTGTCGCCGCCGGCTTTGGCGAGGAGTATTTCGGTACGTTCGATGGATGGAGTTTCGATATCTAGATAGCCATGATTATGATATACTTCGGCAATTTTATTTTTAAGATTATTAAAAATGGCCTGCTTTTCGGGCAAAAGCTCTTGCATGCCAGAAATTGGGGAAGTATTTAATTTTTTCATAGTACTTTAATTATATCATATAGGAATAAAAAATAGGCTGTAGAGCCTTATATTTTCATTATATCATACTTTATATATTTTGTCAATGGTGGGCGATACAGGAGTCGAACCTGTGACCTCGTCTACGTCAAAGACGCGCTCTAGCCAACTGAGCTAACCGCCCATAAAAAATGGTGAGTCGGGAGGGGCTCGAACCCTCGACACCGGGCTTAAAAGGCCCGTGCTCTAACCAGCTGAGCTACCGACCCACTTTTTAAAGTGGTGGTTCCGACTGGACTTGAACCAGTGACACAAGGCTCTTCAGGCCTCTGCTCTACCAACTGAGCTACAGAACCGTATGTATATTATATCACATATTTGAGTTTTTGGTAAAGAAAAATCTCCCCTGTTGGGGAGATTTTGTGATGTTGGTATGGTTTATTTCTTTTTGGTATTCTCGGCGATGTCTCTGGTGTTTCGCCAAATCATGATGAACATCATGGTTGCCTCGTAAACGATGCGGATGATGATTGGACCAAGTACCAGGCACATTAAGAACATTAAGAAGCCAAAGCCACCGAGTGCTAGGAAAGTGAAGGAATAAAGCACCGTGAAGATGGTTGCAACATAGTAAACAACTTTGAGGATTGGTTCAATCCACATAATTTTGAAAGATAGAAAATCTTTGAGCCATTTAGCAAATTTGCCTTTTGGTTCTGTTTTTGCTTTGACGAAGAGGAAATAAACCAAGATACCGCCGACAATGGCGAGTACTAAAGCGATGATACCCCAGATGCTGGCGCCTGTTGCGGCTGAAGTGTAAGAGCTGTTATTGCTTACGCTATTGAATAGTTGATATGCCTCGTAATCGGACATTTTTTATAACTCCTTTAGTGTTAATGTTAGCTTAATTTTACCATAAAAATTCATAAATTGCGAAAATATTATATAATATTAGATATGAATAGAGTACCATTAGCGGAGCGGATGCGACCCAAGAAACTATCCGATGTGTTGGGACAAGAAGAGATTGTGGGCGATGGTAAAATTTTGACGGAAATTGTAAAAAAGGGGGAGCCGGTAAATTTGATTTTTTGGGGGCCACCAGGTACGGGAAAAACTACTTTGGCACGAATACTCGCTAGCGAATTTAAGGCGGATTTTGTGGAGATCTCGGCGGTGACGGCTGGCAAAAAAGACGTAGAAGAAGTGGTGGCACGCGCGAGGGTGAATTGGAACTTGGGTACACGAACGATTTTGTTTGTGGATGAAATTCATAGGTTCAATAAGGCGCAACAAGATGCGTTTTTGCCACATGTGGAATCTGGGCTAATTACGTTGATTGGGGCCACTACGGAGAACCCATCTTTTGAAGTGATATCGCCGCTACTTAGTAGATCGCGCGTGGTGGTAGTGGCGCCGCTAAGTAAAGAAGCAATTTTGGAAGTACTGAAACGAGCGATAAAAGCAGAAAAAGCTACAAAACGGGTGACGAAAAAGGCAATAGATTTATTGGCGGAGTTATCTGGTGGTGATGCTAGGTCGGCACTAGGGGATTTGGAATTGGCGTTATCTCTAGCGGAAAAAGTGGATGATAAGATAGTGCTAGAAGCGGCTGGGCGCAAGATGCCCGGGTATGATAAAAAGGGTGATAAACATTACGATACGATTTCGGCGTTTATTAAGTCGATGCGGGGTAGCGATGTGGATGCGACATTGTATTATTTGGCGCGGATGGTGCAGGCGGGGGAAGATCCGAAATTTATTGCACGGCGAATGGTGATATTTGCTTCGGAAGATATAGGTTTGGCTGGAAATGGGGCATTGAGTCTAGCTACGGCCTGTTTTCAGGCTGTAGAAAGGGTGGGGATGCCAGAATCTGGGCTAATGTTGGCACATACGGCAGTGGCGTTAGCAAAATCTAAGAAATCACGAGCTACAACGGATGCGTGGTATAAAGCCCTAGATTTGGCGCACAAATCGCCAAATGAGCCAGTACCGATATGGTTAAGAAATGCGCCGACCAAACTGATGAAAGATTTGGGATACGGGAAAGGGCAAAAATGGGAGGCTGGATTTCATTTGGATAAAAATTATTTGCCGGATAGTATCAAAAACGAAAAAATATTTGGTGAGTAAATGGGTCGTGCCGCCATACCCCACTTGCGGCCGTGTCTGTCCGGCCCGTCGCCACGGGCGGATAGCACTAACCCTCGCGCTGCCGCGCTCCGGAATGCCGCTGCGTTGGGGTATTAGCGTCACTCATTTAAGAACTTGCAAAATTATGTTTTTTAGATGATGACGAATGATGTGTTAGATTTTTATTTTTTACTCTCTAATCCGGCTTGGAAATACATTAGCACATATTGATAATCCCAAGAGAGGTCGAAGCCGGAGCTGGTATAATCGTTGAACTTAAAATATGGCATACCGCGAGCAAGTTTGGAAGTTTTGGCGGCATTGGTTTTGATTTCGTCTAGAGTGTCTTCGTTTTTGACGCAATTTTCGAAATCTTCGCCGAGACCTACTTCTTTGCCGATATCAATCCAATATTCTTTGCCGATGCCAGATAATTTAGAAAAAGCAGATTTGCCGGAGACTTTGAAATAATCGTTCCAGATACTGGAGACTGCCAAGTTATAATAGTCCCAGAACTTATTTTCTTTTTTAGCACAGTAGGCACCAAGGGCGGAATAGCGTGAATGGATAGGATTAGATTCACCGTATTCGTAAAGAAAATCGGAAAGCCGAACTTCAAATAATATATCGTTGTCTGCTAGATATTTTTGAAATTCTTCTTCGTGTTCTACGATAGCGTTTTCAAAGGCAATACAATATGGGCAAACTAAATCAGAATAAACAATAAAATAGTTTTTAGCATCCATATTACCGATAGTCATTTGCTCATCCCACACCCTATCAGCATTGGATGGAGCGGTGTTCATACTGGCTGCGATTGCGGCAATAATTACCACAATAATAGCTAAGATGCCGAATATTCTAAATGCTTTTTTCACTTTGCTCCTTTTTCGCTTTCTTGGCGAGATATTTTTCATTAATTATTGTAACATAAGTTTCTTCACCTAGGCGCTTGAGGGATAAAATAGCGATGACGATGGCGAGCCAAGTGATAATGGTAGAAATTGCGCCAGTAATGGCGAGGCCGCCGGTAGAGAAGATTGCCCCAATAAGCGGAGTAAGTAAAGTGGTACCGCAAGTAGGACAGCCGGCACCTAGGGCAATTAGGCCAGTGATGATGCCGGCTTTTTCTAGGTTGGCGGAATTTTGTTCTTTTTTCTTATTCCAGAGCAATACGATCAAGCCGATTAAAATGCCCTGCAGTATAGATATGGCAAAAATGGGTAGCCAATCCAAAAAAGGCTGATTGATGCCAAAAATCGCGACAAAACAATCAGCGATAATTTTTAGGCTACCAGGAAAACCTAGAGCAGACATGAGTTCGAATTTGGCGAATCCGCCAGAAAGTAGGTTCATCAAGAAACCAAAGAACAAAAATGCTGGAATAAAACCATACCAAAAACGTTTTTCTTTGGTGGCGAGCAGAATACCTTTGCCAGCTAAGACAAATTCGTCTAACCATTTCCTCCAGTTCATATAGCTTAAGTATACCATAGGAAAGTATTTATGGCATAAAATTTTTGTGAAAAATGTCAAGTAGAAAGTGTTCGGTTTTTGAAAATTACCTCTGTAAAATAGCTAAAATTGCAAATAAATTAAACCATAAATAGTTTGAAAAAACAAGGTTGACAGACATCTTGCCTATGCTAAAATAAAATCAGGTTTGGACCAAATCCGACGTTGAAAGTGGCCTAAGCCTAGTAAAACTAAATATTTGGGAGATGTTTAGTAACAGGGTGGAGAGTGTAGAGCTGTTTTGGCTAAAATAGATGTTTTGTCACCACCTAGAAAATTGTTTAAAAACCTGCCCTCGCACAGGTTTTTATTAATAGGGGTGGACTTTTTGGCATAAGTGTGATATAATTAAGGTATGAGGCTTTCGCGTAAAATCGAGCAAGCTTTTGGTTTTGTGATAGCTATTTCTTTAGTGATTATTTTTGCAGTGGTTGCGGGGGTGACGGTAAGGAATGCTTCTGCTGAGGGTGACGAATCTACGAATACATATATAACTGAGGGCGTTAAATTCGTTACTTTTTATGATGAAAAAAATAAATTGACGGTAAAAACTGAGGCTAAAACCGTAAAAGAGGCTATAGAGCGGGCAAATATCATAATAAACACTGGTGATATAGTGGAGCCGAGCTTAGATACTGAGATAAACGCGGACGATTTCTTTATTAATATATATAGGGCGCGGCCGGTGATAGTAAAGGATGGTAAGACTACTAAATACCTAATGACGGCGAGTTACGATACTAAAACAATTGCTGGTCAGGCTGGAATTACAGTGTATGATGGTGATGAGATAGATTTTGTGCCCAATAAAGATTTTTTGGAAACAGGTGTAGCAAGTGTATATGAGATTACGCGCAATGGTGGCAGGACGTTGACGATAGATGAAGAGATTCCTTTTGGAGAACGTGAAGAAAAAGATGCTAGCATGGAAAAGGGCAAGAGCGAGGTGCGGCAGCTGGGTGAAGTTGGGCAAAAAAGAGCTACATATAATATATTATATGTAGATAATGTGGAGGTATCTAGGGAACTTGTTTCTGAGGAAATTATAAAAGCACCAGTGGATAGAATTGTGGCGGTGGGGGCAAAGAAATCTATTCCGCCAGAGTGGGAGACTTGTGCAAGTTGGGCACGGCAAGCAGGTGTAAGTGAGGCGGATTTATCTGCAGCGCTGGATTTGATTTATCATGAAAGTGGTTGTAGGGTAGATGCGGCGAATCCGTCTGGCGCGTATGGTATCCCTCAGGCTTTGCCTGGTAGCAAAATGGCTGCAGCAGGGGCAGATTGGGAAACGAATCCAGTAACGCAGATCAGATGGATGTCTGGGTATGTGAGTCGTTATGGTGGTTGGCAAGAGGCGATTAATTTCTGGTATGCGCACGGCTGGTATTAGATTATGGGGATGAAGAATAAAAAATCTTTAGGACAGCATTGGTTAAAAAACCGGGCGATTTTGGACGAAATTGCTGATTTAGCGGTTGGGGACGAGGTTGAAGGAAGTGCGTCCGTTTCTTCCGAAAAGTCTGAGCTAGTGGTAGAGATTGGGCCGGGGCTTGGAACTTTGACGAGTAGTCTATTAAAACGTTTTAATAGGGTGATAGCGGTAGAATATGATAAAAATTTGGCGGAAAATTTGCCGAAATCTTTTCCGGGTAAAAATTTAGAAGTAATAAATGCGGATATTTTGGACTGCGATTTTAACGATTTGCCGCAGCCATATGGTGTGGCTGGAAATATACCATATTATATTACTAGCCCGATTATAGAGAAATTATTGAAAATAAAAAATCGGCCAGAACGAATAGTGCTACTAATCCAGAAGGAGGTGGCGGAGAGGATTGTAAGCAATAAGGAGACGATGTTAAGTCTTTTTGTGAAAAATTATGCCGATGCGGAGCTGGGGCCGGTAGTGGGGCGAGCAGAATTTACACCGCCGCCAAAGGTAGATAGTCAGGTAATAGTTTTGCGGCCACATGAAGCGGTAGTGAAAGAAGAAGTGTTTAGGCTAATACGGCAAGGTTTTAGTGCGCCGCGGAAGAAATTAATACATAATTTGGCGGGACTAAAATCTAAAGAAGAACTGACACCTATATTTACGAAACTGGGGGTAGATATTGATGCGCGGCCAGGGGATTTGCATTTATCTGATTGGCGGAAAATGTATAACGAAATTTTTAGCTAAATTGTAAAAAATAAACATAAAAGTCTTGCTACAAAATAAAAAAGTGTGGTAGAATAAAGTAAATAACCATGAAAGTAAACGGGGATTAGCAAAGATGAGAGGTAGGAAAGAAAGACTTTTAGCGCTAGGGGTGTTGACCGGTGCGACGGTTTTGACGGGTGCGGCGCTATCTAGGCCTGGAGTGGGAGCTGCAGAACTCTCTTCTGCAGACAGTGTGTCTCTTTCTATCCCTACCGCTTGCACTTTGTCTAATAAAATCAATGACAACC
>CAMVDR010000006.1 GCA_947166295.1 uncultured Candidatus Saccharibacteria bacterium
AATCACCTATCATATATACATCACTGCCATCCGAATTACCATTGCCAGTAGATTCTACACAATCATCCGCTTCTGGATCATAAAAATAGGAGTGGTCCAGGCTCGCCGCACGTAAATTCTCCTGCTTCAAAGCCATCACTGGCGCCACTAAAGTAGCTAAAGAGTAAAATATAGCAGTTATTAAACACCAAAAAACTACCACCTTTTTTCTATTTTTCCGCAAAATAGAATCCATACCCTAATTATAGCACATTTTCCCCATTTTTGCAAGATTTCGACTCAGAGGCCACCCAGAGACAAAATATAAAAAAGGAAAGCACCAAAAAAACAAAAGTGATAATCAACGATATTAAGAAAGATCTAAATCAGTTAGTATTAACCATGCAGCGAACCGAGAAACCGTAGCCCCTATATCCGTAGTTATAGTAGTTTGGGTAGATGGCAGTACTAGCGAAAATGAAGCCAAAATCGCCGTTAGCATTGTAGAGTGTACTAGAACGATAGCGGCCCCAGTTGCTTAAATCGACAAGCAAGCCGCTGCTGACACGGCCGAACCGCTGATAGTATAGAGGAGCCGTACGAAGCTTATTAAAGCCATCGGTAGCATAAGAACTACCCGAGCTAAATACTTCTTGAGCAGTCATCAAAGTATCGTAGGTACCCTTTGCTGGTAAATCCCAGTTCTTTGGGCAGACAGAGTTGCCCCAAGTGGACCAGTTTGACGCCGCACTCGCATCATTAGTCGCAGTCGCTGCAGGCCAGTTATAGTAATTGCCAAAATGTGTATGTTGGCAGCCTGCCGTATCGCCATCATTGTTGTTGGAGCAAGCTTCTAGTGAGACATAGTTAGCTTCGTTATAGGTAGAAGGGTTGGTATACCTATATCTATCACCCGCATTAGCAGAGTATGGTTTATTGTAATCATCCGTCCACCTAGGCACCGTAGCGGCAGTATCACTACTCCAAACCATATCTATGGTATCAGCACGCTGGATGCCTTCACCGTCTATAGTGTTAGGTAGCCACGATACTACTCCAGTGTCTTTATCCTTACTATACCCAGTCTCTGCGGTGTATATAGTAGTTCCATATGATTCTGGGTCTATATCGCTAGTTTCAGAAGTTAAGGCTACCTCACTAGATAAGTCCAGGTCTAAGTTTTGCGTCATCCAGCAATTACCATCTTTAAGTTTGGCTACCCAATATACCTTATCGTCTCTTACGTCTATAAGTTGCATACCTTTCTCTCCATCTGTGTCTATGGATTTACATATAGTAGGTGTCATATCTTGCATCTTAAAGTAACCATTATGCATTTCTGCACCTGAAGCTATAAAGGCATCTAGCATAGTAGTGGGGATAGTATTAGATACTGCAGTAAAGTTAATGACGTTAGTATATTCTCCACTAGGTTGAGTATTACTTGCTCTTGCTGCTATTTTAAAGTTTACTGTACTATTGGTACTATCTGCTTTTTCTGCCAACTTAATACCAGTATTGGTATACAATGGTAAACCATTATAGCCAGTGCTAGTATTATTGTAATCCCCACTAATCCAAGTAGTACCAGAGTCTAAGGAATAGCTATAGCCCCAGGTATTATTAGTGAAGTTAGCTAGTTCTGATATGTTGGATGATAATGGAGTGAAGACATAGTTATTGTCTACTGTGCTAACTAGATTGGCTGTATTATAGCCATTACTGTTGGTGGTATTGTTATTGTTATTATCGTTATTGCTGTTATTACTACTACTATCACTTCCTACTGTAGCATATACGTTATAGCCTTCTGCTATGTTAGTAGAAACATTTATTGTAATAGTATTACTATCTACTGCACCACCACCTGGAACTAAATTATTAATAATAAGATTATCGTTAGATAAGGATACATTGAGGGTAGAAAGGAAGGTAAAGCCTATGTTGGTGCTAGTTTGATAGCTTAATGCGGAAACATTATTATCGTTAATACAACCATTATTTATAGCCATAAAGCCAAATAATACAGTTATAACTACTATATATAGTATATGTTGTTTCCGCATCTTTACTTTTACCTCGCTTAGAGTTTTCACTTAGGATGCGGTGCCATCTTTATAATTTATGAAAAGGCGTATACAAAAATGGCACCGCAAGGGGTGCAACAATCTTACAATTCTTACCGGTGTACAGTTAGAATTCTTAGACTACCTCGCGGCGCCATTCTAGAACCCTAACAATACACTAGATATGAAAACATCCGGTAGCTTATAATTGTAAAATTGTTGCATTTTAATTATACCACACTCAAATTTCCCCACGCAACAAAAATCCGCAAAAAACCAAAAACATTTTTATTTATTCAAACACCGGCAAGTCATCCGGAAACGGATCAAAATCCCCACCAGAAAAATCATCAAAATCATCTTCGGAAAAATCCTTAAATCCGTCCCCATCTTCGTCTTTGTATCCCGCCGAACCATACGGGTTATATCCTAGTTCCGTTAGAAACCTTGACGGCATATTATAATTCCGACTTCCATATGAATATCTGCTTGCTGCATAAGTCAAGGACAATTTTCGCATCGCCCGCGTCATCCCCACATACGCCAAGCGTCGTTCTTCTTCCAGCCCCGCCTCATCTTCACTAGCTCGGCCACTCGGGAATAAACCTTCTTCCATCCCCACCATAAACACCACCGGAAATTCTAATCCCTTTGCCGCATGCAAAGTCATTAAAGTCACCGAATTCTTCGCTACACTTTCATCCGCACTAGACATCAGGCTTGCATCCGCCAAAAAATCTTCCAGCTTATCATAAGCCGCCGCGTTACTTACTAAGACTTCCAAGTTCGCCATCCGCTCTTCACCGCTTGGCGTGCCATCATCCGTCAAAGTTTTAAAATCAAAATATTCAATCACCTTTTTTACAATTTCACCAGGATTATCATCTAATGAAATTTTTTTTAGAAAATTCACCAATTTTCCAAATCCATTCTTTGCTTTTGCTGCGCTTAAAACTTCTAGAATATCCGGATTTTTCAAAGGTTCATCATCTGGTAGTGCATCAATCGCCATCAAAATTTTACCTAACGACACTTCGCCCACTCCAGAAATCACATTTTTTACCACGCGCTCCAAACTCACTTTGTCGCGCCCACTAATTAATAATTTCAAAATCGCCAGTACATCTTTTACTTCCTTACGATCATAAAATCTCACACCACCCACAATCTTATACGGAATATGCATATTAATAAACGCTTTTTCAAAAGTATACGATTGTGCGTTCGTCCGATATAGCACCGCAAAATCACTATAATTCGGATACTGCCTCTGCATATTCATAATTTTAAGTGCTACATAGTTTGCTTCTTCTGTTTCATCACGCAAAGATTCAATCTCTACTGGCTCACCATTCCCAATTTCCGTAAACAAAGTTTTATCCGTCCGCGTTTTATTTTTATTAATTATTTTTTGAGACGCAGCCAATATGCAACCAGTAGAACGGTAATTCTGCTCTAATTTAATAACTTTTGCGCCCGGATAATCACGCTCAAAATTCAAAATATTTGTGAAATCCGCTCCTCGCCACGAATAAATAGACTGCCAATCGTCCCCCACCACACAAATGTTTTTCTGCTCATTTACCAAAAGTTTCACAATATTATATTGCACCACGTTAGTGTCCTGATATTCGTCTATCAAAATATGCTTAAACTTTTCTTGCCACTTTTTTCGTACACTTGGATTTTTTTGCAAAAGTTCCAATTCTCTCAAAAGCAGATCATCAAAATCTAGTGCCCCAGCTTTAGTTTTTTCTTCTTCATATCGCCGAAAAACTTTTGCAATGTTATGCTGATTCGGATATAACGCCCCCGCCGCATATTCGTCTGGCCCATTACCTTGATTTTTCTCGCTTGAAATAATTGCCTGGATAGATTTCGGTTTCAAATTTTTATTATCTGTTAATTTTAGATCTTTTAAAATGCGCTTTATCAAAGAAACCTGATCATCCGCATCATATATTACAAAGTTTCTGTCCAACCCAGCCGCATCTGCTTCAATCCGCAAAATTCGCACCGCAATTCCATGAAAAGTTCCCATATACGGCATAAATGAGCGCGGCGGATCAATTTCTCCATCAGCACCCGGTTCTAATATCCCCCACAATCTTACTCGCATCTCGTTTGCGGCCTTATTAGTAAACGTTACTGCTAAAATGTTACTTGGCATCACACCATGAGCTATCAAATTCGCAATCCGGTGTGTCAAAGTCTTCGTTTTACCAGATCCCGCACCAGCAAGTATCAAAAGCGGCCCAGATAAAGTCTCTACCGCTTCTTTTTGCGCCGGGTTCAAACCTCCTAGAATCGTATCCATCCTACGATTATATCATATTCTAGCTTTTCAAAATATTCATCCTGTGATATAATTATCCTCATGAAAAAGCCTAAGACTTATCAACAAGTTATCGGTGAAACCGTAGAACACATGCGTATCAAAAAAGGTTGGACTCAAGACGAGCTTGCCAAAGCCGTCGGCTCTTCTCAATCCGCCATTCATCGTATCGAAAAAGGCGGCCAAAACATTTCCTTAGAAATGATTAAAAAACTCTCTGAAGCCTTAGGCAACCAAATTCTCTCTATCAACGATTCCGTTTCTCAAAGTTTTCGCATCCGTGGCGGCAAAGAACTTTCCGGCGAAATTACCGTCAACACATCAAAAAATGCCGCCGTTGGTCTGCTTTGTGCAGCTTTACTTAACGAAGGCCGCACAGTACTCCACCGTGTAGCTCGTATCGAAGAAGTCTTTCGCATTATTGAAGTTTTAGAATCTATCGGCGTTAAATGCCATTGGCAAAATCGCCATCGCGATCTAGAAATTATATCACCTCGCGAATTAAAACTAGACAAAATGGATATCGAAGCCGCTCGCCGCACTCGTTCTATCATTATGTTTTTGGGGCCGCTTTTGCACCGTTTCGCAAAATTCCAACTCCCCTACGCTGGTGGCTGCTCTCTAGGTACGCGCACCGTAGAACCTCATCTTAAGGCTTTAGAAACTTTCGGTCTTAAAGTGGACGCCGAAAGCAATAGTGGTTTTTACGAAGTAGAAGTAGATCAACGTATCCTACACGACAAAGAAGATCGTTACATTGTCCTTACCGAACGCGGCGACACTGTCACGGAAAATGTCTTAATGGCCGCCGCTCTCTTCCCAGGCAAAACTACCATCATTGGCGCCTCGCCAAATTATATGGTACAAGATGTTTGTTTCTTCTTAGAAAAACTTGGTGTTAAAATCACCGGCATCGGCACCACCACACTTACTATTTATGGTCGCCCTCGCATCAATGTAGATATCGATTACCATCTTTCCGAAGATCCTATCGAAGCCATGTCTTTCATCGCTGCAGCCCTCGTCACCAATTCAGAAATCACCCTACTTCGTGCGCCAATCGAATTTCTAGAAATTGAACTAGAAGTCCTAAAAAACATGCACGCCAAATTTGAAAAATCCCCTGAATATACTTCCATGAACGGTCGTACACGTCTAGTAGATCTTACCATCAAAAAATCCCAGCTCGTAGCCCCCGTAGACAAAATCCACCCTATGCCTTTCCCTGGTCTAAACATAGATAATTTGCCATTCTTTTCCGTAATCGCCGCCGTAGCCGAAGGTCGCACCCTCATCCATGATTGGGTTTTTGAAAATCGCGCCGTCTATACTACTGAACTCGCTAATCTCAACGTCAAAGTGGAGCTTCTAGATGCCCACCGTGTTTACATTGAAGGCCCCACCAATTGGCGCTCAGCTGAACTTGTCGCTCCGCAAGCTCTCCGTCCGGCGGTCGTTATCCTAATTGGCATGCTTGCCGCACCAGGCACTTCAATCTTACGCAATATTTATCCCATCAATCGCGGCTATCAAGATTTCGCCGCCCGCCTTCGCCACCTTGGTGCCGATATCGTACCGCTTACTGGTATTTAATTCTTCTTGACCACTTCTAATCCCGGCAATTTCTTACCAGCCAAAAACTCTAGTGCTGCTCCACCACCAGTAGATACTAGCGAATATTTCAAATTCGGATGATCCTTCATCAAATTTTCTACAAACCCAGTCGTATCACCACCGCATATCACCGTTTCGGCATCTTCCTTTTCACCAATCATTTCTGCTACTATCGTAGAAGCCGTAGCATAAGCCGGGTCCTCCGCCTTGCCAAGTAATCCGTTCCAAATAATCGTTTTGGCATCAGCAATAAATCCTGTGATTTTTACTGTAGCAAATGGCCCTATATCCAACTTTGCACCATTTGTATCCTCGTCAAAATCTTCCGCCACATATATATTATTACCACCCACATATCCATCCGCCGCAATCTTGCCACCCACTGCAATTTGCCCAGCTTTATTGGCAAATTTTTCAATCAGTGGTTTTTTGTCATCTACTTTTGCCCCGCCAATTATCAAAAGTACTGGTTTTTCTGGGTTCTTTGCTACTTTTTCCAAATTTATCACTTCTTTTTCTAGCAATAATCCCATATACACCGGCAAAAACTTCGCCACCGCATCTGTAGATGCATGCGCTCTGTGTGCTACCGCAAACCCATCCTGCACATACACCTCTGCGTCTACCGCATCAATAATATTCTTAATAAAATCCGCAGAATTTCCTTCTTCACCAGCATCAAATCGCAAATTTTCTAAAAGCACAATTTTAGCATCATCAACCTCGCCTATTTTTTCGCCTTTTTCCGGCAGTAAGCAAAAACTAATCTTCTGTCCAGGCAGTAGCTTACGTAATTCTTCTGCCACAGGTGCCAAAGTAAGCTCTGGATTATTTTTTCCTTCCGGCCGCCCAAGATGCGAAATCAAAATAATTTTCTTTGTCCCAGCTTCCAAGAGATAGCTCAAAGTCGGCAAACTCGCCCGAATTCTTAAATCGTCCGTGATTTTACCATCTTTCATCGGCACGTTATAATCTACTCGTACCAATACCACTTTATCTTTTACGTCCGCATCGCGAACCGTTAAATAACCCATTATTCCTCCTATACGTAGCGCACTTTTATCGTATCTGTACCAATTTTATCTTTATCACCAGACACAATTACTGCCAAAAGCTCTTCTTCATCATCTTTGGTATGCAAATATTCCGAATCTTTCAATTCTTTAGCCAAATCAAATCCAAAATCTGGAGAATATGGCCGCACAAATGCCGAATTTGCATATATTAATGCCAACTGATTTGCCGCACGAGTATTTTCGGTCACCGTAATAATTGGTACATTTGGCCGCTGCGCCGCCATCGTCATAGCCGTAAGCCCAGATGCCGTCTGACACACTATCGTATCTGCATCAATATTTTCTGCCAATCGTGCCGCAGCATTAGAAATCGCATCATAAATCCGCTCTTTCGTTACTGGTGGTCGTGAAATCGGCGCCAAACGTGAGTGATTCTGTGTATACAAAATCACCTTTTTCATCGCTTTCACGGTTTCCAAAGGATATTTTCCGTTTGCGGTCTCATCAGAAAGCATCACCGTATCCGCGCCCTGCACTACCGCTGTTGCCACGTCCGATACTTCCGCCCGAGTCGGTTCTGGCGAATCCACCATCGAACTTAGCATTTGCGTCGCCACAATACAAAGCTTGGCATTAGCACGACACATCGCAATTAATTTACGTTGGATAATTGGCACCACCTCAGCACCGGCTTCCACTGCCATATCACCACGCGCCACCATGATGCCGTCCGCTGCTTTTACAATTTCCTCCAAATGTTCTTCGCTTTCTATCGCTTTTTTGGTCTCAATTTTCGCTACTACTTTAGCCGTAGAACCAAGCGATTTCAAAAGCTCCTTTAATTTCACAATATCACTCGCCGACTGCACAAAAGAAAGCGATACATAGTCATAGTCACATTTTGCACCGTATTCAATATCCGACAAATCTTTTGGCGTCAAAATATCACCGCCAAAATCCGTATCCGGCAAATTTAATCCTTTTTTAGACATAATAAAACCATCATTTAACACCTTCACTTTAATGGCTGTGTCAGACACGATATCTATTACTTCGCTTTTCACTTTACCATCAAACATAGATAGCGGTTCACCCACCTTTACCTTTTCCGCCAAATTATATTGCACCGGCACCGTCATCCCGCCGTCATGTTCAAATCCTTCTGCTGCTTCTAGTATTAATTCATCGCCAACTTTCAAATCCAGATGATTATCTTTGATAAACCCCAAGCGGATTTTTGGCCCCTGCAAATCTTGCAAAATCGCCACGCTGCGGCCTTTTTTCGCCGCCGCTTCACGAATCCACTGTATTTGCTGGTCGCGCTCCTCATTAGACCCATGCGAACAATTCAATCTACAACCATTCACACCAGCCATTATTACTTCTTCAATTTTTTCAGCCGAATTCGTCGCCGGCCCAATTGTTGCCAAAATTTTTGTTCGTTTAAAAAGTTTACTCATATATACTAGTTTACCATATCTTTAGTTTTATGATAAGATATAGATATGGCTTATGCTAAAAATCACAGCCGCAAACTTCACGCCTCAAAGGCTCGTTTTTTAGCGTCTCGCACACCGAATCCTGCGTGCAAAATCATCCTCACAGTAATCATCTCGACCATCGCAATAGTCGCTATCGTTCTATTTTGTGTTCCATTTTTCAGTCGCGAGCATCTTACCAAATCTCAAATTTCTATCCTCGCCACCGATTATTACGAAAACTATTTTTATCCAAACGTTTTTTCCGGCGGCAAAGATATGTCCGAAGTTTTAGGCCGTTACGCAGACTCTGGCCTTGCCAAAGTTTCCTTGCGCCAATTAATTTTATCTAGCAACGATTCATCCGCCGCCAATTTACGTCAATACTGCGACGAAAATTCTACCTTTGTCCAATTTTATCCAGAAGATCCGTTTAACAAAACCTCTTACCGCACCGAATTCACCTACTCTTGCAATTTCTAACATTTCTTGCTATAATAAAACCACTGGCTGGTCTCGTAGTACGGTTAGTGCAACGCAGGTTCGCACCGAGCGCAGCGAGGTTCCCTCTCCCGCCAAAAATTAACAATCTGGTCTCGTAGTATAACGGTTAGTACATCGGGTTTTCATCCCGACAACGCGGGTTCGACTCCCGCCGAGATCACCATACCAGAGTCAGAGTCCATATCGGACTCATTTTTGTTACATATAACAGAGAAGAGAGGACTCAAATCTTGTGTTCCAAATTTTCGCTCTTTTATATTAAAGTGCAAACCATTTGGGAACATTATTCTTTGGAACGCTTGTTTTGTTTCTAGATCGGCATCTTTCCATAATTTCGCTGGCTTAGTAATAAAGTTGCAAACATATTCAATCGTTGATTCGTTTATACTTCGAACTCGCTCTAGCTCATCAATTTTATTATGAAGTTCAAGCCGTTTCAGGCTTAATGCATCAGTATATCTATTCTTTTCATCAACATCTATTTTACCTCCCAAAAAAGCGTCGAGAGCATCTACAAGTTTTTTATCAATGTCTGATATTTCCTCACGGCATTTAGTTAATTCTTTTGTTGCATTTCCTAGTTTTTTAACGGCTGTTCTTTTCACTATCTCCTTGAATAATTTTACTGTTCCATCATTTGGTGTAATTTCTTCAAGAAACTCCGTAAAGAGCTGGTGTATTTCTTTGGTCGACACAGAACTATGTCCCCTTGTTGTACAATGGTAACGAGGAAATCTTTCTCCACTTTTTCCCCTCGGTGCACTTGATCTAATCCTTACACCACAATCAGAACAAATGAGTAACTTCCTAAGCGGATAAAGTGTTTCGTCGTTAACAATTAAGACTTTCTTATTCTTACTTAGTATACGTTGATTTTTATTAAACGTTTCAATACTAATAAGACCATCAAAATCTCTAATCTTTTTCGGTTCGCCGTTTAATAGTTTCTTTGAAGTATTATATCCAGCATAAACAGATTGTTTTAATACACCTAAAAGAGTATTTAATGTTATTGGCTTTCCATTTTTACCATTTACTCCCATTTTATGCGCAAGCTCTACTAGCTCAGCAGGTGCAATATCGCCATCAGAAAAACGATTAAGAAGAAAACGAATATTTTCGCCTATATTGTTAGTATTATCTATTTCTAAAGTATTGTGATGTTTCTTTTTCCCATCGTTCGTTAACTCACTAGTTATTATTGGCTTTAATTTTAGGCCAATAGGCGCACCAGACATCCACCAGCCATGACTCGCAAGTAGAGCCATATCATCTTTAACGGTTTTTGATTTTATATCATTATCTAGTTGATGTACAGATAAAGCAATATTAAGCATGAAACGACCAGTTGGAGATTCATCTATCACTTCCTGCGTAGAACGCAACGTAACGCCACATTTAGCCAGAATAAAACCAATATCATTAAAAAATGATGTCATATTTCTAGATATACGACTAACATTGTAAACAACAACGTGATCTATGCGACCTTTATTTTTAGCAATACTAGAAAGCATTTTTTGAAGTTCTGGACGATGCGCGGTCTTTGCTGATATACCAGCATCAGTATACCAGCCAATAATTTCAATATTATTTTGTCTTGCGTATTTTTGAATTGCCAATCTTTGATTTTCTAACGATGCGCCAAAAGTCTGTTCTTCTGTTGATACTCTAGTGTATCCATAAGCTATTCGTTTAACACCGTCGTCCATACTCATATTATACAACCATTTTGTTTTTTGGAACAACTTTAACGTCAATTAAATCACTTGCTATCTTATGCATGAGACCAATAAGTCTCGCAAGGTCTTCATCAGATATTCTAGTAGAATCTTTTTTACCTATTATTTTACGCGCCTCTTTTGTAGTGATTATTATTTCGTTGGAGCACAAAAAACTGCTTTTCTTTCCTTGTAGTTTTTTGCTTTTATCTTTCAACGACTATTCTCCGATTCATTAATGATTAAAGTCATTTTATTTATCCATCGGAACATAGTGCAAGTACAAAAAACAATATTTATATCATTTCCTTTGTTTATCCTTTGTTCGTCCTTGGTTCATTCTTGGTTCAATATTCAAAAAACAATTGCAATATTTAATACCTCAGCTCATATTATTCTAGCTTCGCTCGGGCTTCGTTTATGTTGGAAACATTATCTTTATCTTTATTTTTATGATACAATAAAATTGGCGTCGACATCGCTAGCATTGCTGAACGCATAGTCCTTAGCGGTGGCGGTATTACCGTTCGATGTCGGGACTCCACGACGTGCTTCACTGCTGCTCATTAAATGGACAGTAATTTATATATAATACATCAACGATACTACTAATTACATAACATTGTTTTCTCGGAGTTCGCTCGGAGCTTAGTTAACGTCTATCATTCATTTAGGGTATATACTGACATTCCCGCTATTTTGTGATACACTAGATTTAGCGGTATAATAAACTAATGGAGGAGCTCCGCCAGCCCAAGGGACTTTTGTCCTGAAGAGGCCTCTGGAGTTCCTCCTTTTTTTGCACAATAATCTATTAGATGTTATAATATTAATTAGTAGCTTGAGGACTGGAAATTGGTCGACCAGCACTGGAGAATACTCCTGACGATGATGAACTTCGGCCATCATCCAAGCTACATCATAATAGCTTGACGAGCAGAAATTGGCAGTCTGCCCTCAGTAAACGTACTGACGGATGAAGGACATTATCCTGCCACCTTCCAAGCTATCTATCGGGACTTTGAGAACCACTATCCATATGGAAGTTGTCCCGCCGTACTGGTTCATTTGAACCGATAGTGGTTCTTTTTATATCTAATAATTCAGAAGGATAATTTGGTCTTTATTTAGTCGCTTAAATAGCTTTGAATATCGATTTTCGATTCGTAATCCGTATATTTACCATTTAACACATCTTGGAAGTACTGACACTGTTTATCAGTGAGTTCATCGCCATCTTTAGTGTAGGTATTGTCGCAGTTGTCCTGTTGCGAATTAACTACTTCCCTAACTATACTACCAACAATAACTTGTGGTACTAGCCAAAAAACGCACACTAAAAAGCAAACCATCGGGAAAAAGATAAAAAAGCCAGTCTTGTCAGCTTTCTCTTTGAACTCTTTTTTGCTTATACCACGATTACTACACACCCATTCGCGTAGAATAGCCCATAGAAACCACGTTATACCTATCGTTAGTAAAAAGCTAAGAATTACATTTATCCACATATTATTTCCTCTTTCTTCTTTAAAAGTCCTAAATAAAAAGGACACCGCATGACGGTGTTCAGACTCGTTTTCCCGCAACAGGTTTTGCCCAATTGCTTGCACACGGTGCCCTTTTCTGAGCAAAACGTGTTTTTGCGGGCGCTCCTGTATTAGGAACTTTTTTGAATCTGAACAATACAATTATAACATATTTTACTGTCTAAACTTCAAAGGGTTTCCCACAGAGCCTTGCTTTGGGATAGCTGGCTCTGATGGAAAACCCTTTGAAGCACCACTACATCTTAATAACTATTGGTTCCATTAACGCTAGGGATGTAGTTTGTAGGATATAAAACAGTAGTTATGCCCTTAATGCGATAGAAGTCTGATACGAGAGAGTTCCAATTCGTGTAAACGAGGTTCACCAATTACAAAAAACAAGCCCTCCAGGCTTATTTTTTATTTCATAGCAAAACCCCCGAAGCCGTAGCCCGGGGATTAAAGACCTAATAACAGTTAGCTTAATGTCCCCCTCTTGATATGACAGGGGACTGTCCTCTTAACAGCAGCGTCGAGACCATCAAGAATGTAGTCCGGACAGCCATCGTCATAGCCATCAATGCGTATACATACGCAAATCCAACCAATAGCTTTGCTGCTGTTACACACAACATCATACGCTCTGACCTCGGGAATAATCTCCGCATACATAGGAAAAATCAACGGGTCCAACGGGAATTCCCGCGACATCACCTCATCTGGCAGCAAATCACCAAAACAAGGATCGTTACTATCCGTATTCTGATAGAGCACAGCGAATACACCATTGGTCAGCCCATGCCTCACAGCATTTCTACGGATTGCAGAAACGATATTGTCAGTCAAGAGATTAGTGTTATTAATCAATGCAACTCTTCTTTCCATCGTAATACCTCCTATTACTAAATTCTAGGATGGCGAGAGTCTAACCACCATGCCTTAATTATAGCACACTTCTCCAAAAAAGTCAATACCTACCCCTTATTTTACAAATTTATCAACTTCAAAAATTCCGCCTCAGATAGCCTCGGAATCCCCAATTTATCCGCTTTGTCCGTCTTAGACTTCCCTGGCTTTTCGCCCACTATCAACGCCGTAGTCCCCTTCGTAACCGTAGAGGTCACCATAGCCCCCAACACCCTTAGTTTATCCTCCGCCTCTTCTCGTCCCATCGAAGCCAAAGTACCACTCACTATATAAGACCTTCCAGCCAGTGGCAAATCTTCCGTCTCTTCTGCCAAGGGCGCTACGCCCAGTTCCTTCATTTCGGCTAACAATTTAATATTTTCCTCATCATTAAACCACGCCAAAATAGACTCCGCCACCACTTCGCCAATATCTGGTATTGCTAAGAGTTCATCTTCCGCAGCAATTTCCAGATTCTCTAAAGTTTTAAACTTACGCGCCAACACCGTAGCCGTTTGCGCACCCACGTGCCTTATACCTAGTGCTGTAATAAACTTATTTAGCCGTGGCGTTTTACTTGCCGCTATTGCTTCCACTAAATTCTTCGCCGATAGCTCCGCAAATCTCTCTAACTGTGCCACCTGCCTCACTCTCAATCTATACAAATCCGCAATAGATTTTACTAAACCTGCATCTACTAGCGCCGCCACATTTTTCTCGCCCAAGCCTTCAATATTCAATGCCGGTTTAGAAGCGTAATATTCCACCGCTCGTTTCAAAATATAATCCGAACTCTCTCCCTTTACGCGATACACTACTTCGCCAGCTGGCCGTTCAAATTCTAAATCTGGATATTGCCGTGCCAAAGCTTCCGCATAGTCAAACTGCACCGTACCTTCTGGCCGCAAAGTCGTTAGTACTTCCTTCACCTGCGGAATAATATCGCCTGCTTTGTAAATAATTACTGTATCCCCAATCCGTACATCTAGTCGCGCAATTTCGTCTGCATTGTGCAGTGATGCATGTCGCACCGTGCTGCCAGCTACTTCCACCGGATCCAATATCGCCACCGGCGTAGCTGCTCCTGTCCGGCCAATTGATATCACAATATCGCGCACCTTAGTAGTAGATTCCTCCGCCGGGAATTTAAACGCCACCGCCCCGCGCGGAGTCTTACCAACAATTCCCAACTTATCATATACTGCACGGTCATTAATTTTTATCACCATACCATCCGTATTAAATGGTAAACCTTTACGATACTCATCCAAATTCCGAATATATTCAAAAAGTTCTTTTTGTTGATTCGCCAAAAACACCTTATCTTCACCAGAAGTCTGAAATTTCATTTCGCGCAATTTTTCATACGCCTCATGCCAGGTGACAGAATCCGGCGTCACCAAATCATAGGCAATAAACCTAAGCGGCCGACTCGCCGCAATCTTTGGATCTAACTGCCGAATAGACCCTGCCGCAAGATTTCGCGGATTTGCAAATTCCGGCTCACCATTTTTACGTTGATTTTCGTTGAGCTTTTCAAAATCTTTTTTAAAGATCACTATTTCGCCACGTACTTCTACTTCATCCGGCTCATTTAATTTAAATGGTACGTTTTCTATTGTCCGTACATTTTGCGTTACATCTTCCCCCACCAAACCATCACCACGTGTTACTGCTTGATAAAACACACCATCGCGGTATTTCAATGCACACGCCAAACCATCCATTTTAATATCCGTAAAAAACTCAGTAATTTTTCCACCCGGAATTAGCTTTTCATTTCGCGCCACCCAATCTTTAATTTCTTCTTCCGAAAACACATCCGCCAAACTAATCATCCGCTTTTCGTGCGTAACTTTTGTAAATTTATCCAAAGGTTTCCCTGCTACCCGCTGCGTAGGCGAATCTGGCGTAATGAGTTCCGGATACTCTGCTTCTAGCTGCGCCAATTCATGCTTCAACGAATCCGCCGCTGCTTCACTCATAATAGATTCATCCAGCACATGATAATGATAACGATAATCATTTATCAGCTCACGCAATTTAAGAATCCTCTTCTCTACCTCTATTTTACTCATTACCTATATTTTATCATAATCAAAAAGAAAAATCAGAATTCACTTCTGTTTTTTCTTTTCATGCTAATTTCTGTTGCAAGACTTTTTTCCGAAGAAAAGTCTTAGCTTTCGTCGTAGTTCAACATCCACCGATAATACAAATATAAATATGCCGCCACATAAACCGCCGTAAAACACGTCATCACATTTAAGCAAATAGGCACAAATGGTATGCCCGCCGTCCACTCAAATGTTTTCATCCAAAGATCAAACAAAATCAACGGCAGCATCACTATTACCCACACTATCGCCAATGCCAATACTCCAGCCACCAAACGCAAAATAAACTTTACTCTCCGCCCCGCCATCAAATCCGAAGCCGCACTTAAAGCTTTCAAAGGATAAAGCCCTGGTGCCGATACCGCCACTAACGCGATCAAAGAGCTAGACAAAAGATACCCAGATAGTATTATCATTAGCGCCGCAAATACAAAGAACAAAAATGCATAAAACGGCGTAGCCAAAAAATCCGTCTGCACTGCCGCAGAATATACGATTATCAATAAGAAAATCGGAATACACTGTATCACCGCAACCGCAAACACTACAAATGTAGAAATTAATGGCGTCATTGCATTATATAAACCATCGCGCAACTTCACTTTGTGCCCTGCCAAGCGATGTCTCAGCAAAAAAATCGTCACTAACCATATAATCAAAAATATTATTACGCCAAACACCGTAGCCGCTTCCGAAGATTCACCAGACAACCCACCAGTAGTCACCGTAGAAATTAGCAAAAGCCCAGCTTTCGCCATGTTGCCGATATCTCCGCCCGCCACCTGCATACTTGTTTGATCTAATATATCCTGAAATTGCGTATACGTAGATTCACTCATTATTCCCACCAATACCGAATTCAAAACTACTACAATAATTAATAGCGGCAAAAACAATTTCCAGTTTTTGAAAATTATTTTAAAAGTCGCAAAGATATGATACATCATGCCTGGCACTTCTAAATCGCGCTGATAATCTTCACGATAAGACCTATGGAAAGATTTGTGTAATCGTACCCTACCAGCTCTTTTTTCTTTAATTTTTCCTTTAGTTTCCAAAAATCTTACTTTTAAACCTTTTTTTTCATGCCGCACCCGCACCGGTTTTTTCTCTTCCGCCAAAAGTTTTTCTATCGTCTTATCTTTAACTCTATTTTTAGAACGTGTTTTTACCATGCTCTAACCTTTCAATACGTTTTTCTATCGGCGGATGTGAGCTAAACAGGTTACTGAAAAAACCTTTTCTTAGCGGATTATTTATATACATTGCTTCCGTGGCAATATTTTGGCTATGCATCGGCTGCGCATGCGATTGTAATTTCTTCAACGCGTCTATCATTCCCTCTGGATATCGCGTAATATTTACCGCCGAAGCATCTGCCAAAAATTCCCGTTGCCTAGACACCGCCATTTGCGCAATTCCAGCAAATATCGGCGCCAATACTGCTACTATCAATATCAATACATATCCCACCGGACTACCCTCATTTTCGCGTCGTCGATTACCATAATACATAAATCTAAATCCAAAATCAGAAATCAGCCCAATTACACACACTAATCCAAATACTATCATACTCACCCTAATATCATAATTTTTCACGTGCGACATTTCGTGCGCCATCACTGCTGTTAGCTCCTTATCATTCATAATATCCATAAGCCCAGTAGTCGCCGCCACAGCCGCATGTTTAGGATCACGCCCCGTTGCGAATGCATTAGGCGCTTTGTCGTCTATAACATATACTTTTGGCATCGGTAAACCAGTCGTAATAGATAAATTCTCCACTATATTATATAGTCTAGGATTTTCCTTTTTGGTGATTTCTTTTGCACCAGTCATCGCCATGGCAATATTGCCTGCACAATAATACTGTATTAAGGCGTAAATCAATGCCGCCACTACCGTCCATACAGCAATCCACGGATCTCGGTAGCACCAAGCAAACAGCGCCGCAATCACACCAATCATCAACACAAAACCCATAATAATAAATACGGTTCTGCGTTTATTTTCGGCAATTTGCTTGTACATTATTTACGCCTAAAACAATACTATTAAAACTTTACGTCTGGAGCTTTTTCGATTTTTGCTTTCTCGGATTCTTCTACTTCAAAGTAATCGCGCTTCTTAAAATGCCCCACCATGTTGTTAATCAAATTCGTTGGGAAGGTCAAAATCTTAGTATTAAGCTCTTTTGCACCAGCATTGTAAAATCTACGCGCAGCCTGAATTTTATCTTCTACATCTTGCAATTGTTCTTGCAATTTTACAAAATTGGTATTAGCCTTGAGTTCTGGATAAGCCTCGGCAATTGCAAAAATCCGCCCAAGCGCACCCTGCATTTCTTTTTCTGCTTCAGCAGCCTGCTTTACGGTTTTCGCACCCATCACCGCGCTGCGAGCTTCCGTCACCATTTGGAAAGTTTCTTTTTCATGTTTAGCGTAGCCTTTTACTGTTTCCACTACGTTCGGTATCAAATCCGCGCGATATTTTAACTGCACAGTAATATCAGACCAAGCTTCATTTACTCGTTCATTTAGTTTAACTAAACCATTATAAGCACCTATCACAGTCGCAATTATAATGATTATTACTGCAATCACCACAATCGCTATTATTCCACCTATCGGCATATTTTCTCCTTTATTTTATATAACCATTATAGCATACATTTTTTTAACAAAAATATATGCAAGTCGCAAAATATATGATATAATTAATGCATCAATGTGCGAATGTAGCTCAGTTGTTTAGAGCGCTTCCTTGCCAAGGAAGAGGTCGAGAGTTAGAGTCTCTTCATTCGCACCATTTTTTATTGTTTTTACGAAGTTTTATGTTACTATATATAATATAAACATAATCAAAACAAACATATGGAAATAATTTTACAAGTCGCATTACTTATCATTGGTTTTATTATTTTAATCAAAGGCGCCGATTGGCTAGTAGATGGCGCATCATCCATTGCTACCAATTTTAAAGTTAGCAAAACCCTGATTGGCCTCACTATCGTCGCCTTCGGCACTAGCGCGCCAGAGCTTGCCGTATCCATTAGCTCTCTCGCTTCCGGCTCTACCGATATGCTGCTCGGCAACGTTATTGGTAGCAATATTATCAATGTATTACTACTCATTGGTGTCGGCGCACTTATTTGCCCTATCAAAGTAAATAAAGATACTGTTAGAAAAGAACTTCCTATATTGCTCCTTATTTCTACTGCTCTCATCGTACTTTTCCTAGACATCCCTCTGGTGGGCGATGCCGTAGACGCCATCTCGCGCAGCGATGCCATCATTTGTCTGCTATTTTTCTGTATTTTCCTTTATTACCTTATTGTCATGGCCAAACGCAATCGCGAAATGACATCTCAAAAAGCCGAAAAACCAAAATACAAACTCGGCAAATCCCTCCTATTCGCCATCCTTGGCTTGGCCGGCCTAGTCGCTGGTAGCCAACTCGTAGTCAATAGTGCTACCGAAATCGCCCATGTCATTGGTGTGTCAGATCGCATCATTGCGCTTACCATCATTGCGCTCGGCACCTCTCTGCCAGAACTTGTCACCACTATTGTCGCCGCCCGCCGCAAAGAAACTGATCTAGTCGTTGGCAATATCATCGGTAGCAACATTTTCAATATCTGTGTCGTTATGGGTATCCCAGTAGCCATTTTTGGCACCATTACTCCAGAAAGTTTTCAGATGATAGATCTTTTCATGCTCATTTTCTCCGCAGTTTTACTTTTCATCCTCACTCGCCACGATCATCAAATTTCTCGCCTTGACGGCGCACTCATGCTTCTCATTTTCGCGCTTTATTATGGTTACATAGTTTACGGAGCTTTTGCATGAGTTGGCTCGCTATCCTAGCCATTGCCGTTATCTCCGATGCACTTCGTATTTTTATAGACAATTACGCATCTGACTATTATTTCAAAGAAAAAGGTGCCGTCTCTCAAAAAATCGCCTCAGGCTTAATCCTTCCTATTACCGGCATTATCGTCTTAATCGTCAATGGTTTTAATCCATCCGCCGTGGATCCTATTGCCATTACTCTACTCCTACTTTCTGGCTTACTTGGTAGCCTAGCCGGCATCCCTTACTATAGAGCACTAGAGTTAGATGATTCCACTAATATCGGTCTCTTCTTCCAATTTTCCCCTATCTTGTATTTATTATTCAACTGGCTGTTCTTTGGGCAATCCTTCTCCATTATGCAACTCATCGGCTCTATCGTCATCCTTGGCGCTCCACTTATGGTTGTCCTTACCGCCAAGAAACGCAGTCGCAAAGTCCGCATCATGGCCGCTACTTATGCCTTCATTTCTATCCTCCTTTATGTAGTCAGCGGTGTACTTTTTGTTCAAACAAACACCGCAGAGCTGGGCTTATTCAATGAGATTAGTCTAGTACTTATCGCCCGAGGCTTATCCGATCTTATCATCATTGGCAGTCGCAAACATTGGCGCAGGCGTCTTGCCAAAGTCGTCAAATCTAGCCGCCGCAAGGTATTAATTCCAATTGGTGCCAGCCTTCTCATGCGTATCATCCAAGAATTCTCTTATCGCATCGGCTTAATTATTGCTCCAACCGTCGCCATTGCCTCTGCCGCCTCAGATTCAGTGGAGCCCATCGTTATCTTCTTTATGGGGCTTTTACTTACTCTTATCTGGCCCAAATTCGGCCGCGAAAAATTACAAAAGAAAGTCATTTTGGTGCATTTTATCGCCACAATCTTAGTAGTTATCGGCATTGTTTTAATGCAACTCTAAATCTGTGTTATAATTTAGTCAGGTGGTGCTTTGGCGGAGTGGTTACGCAGCGGTCTGCAAAACCGCGTACACCGGTTCAATTCCGGTAGGCACCTCCATTTTTCTTGACATTTTAACATAAGTGTGATATAATGAAAGTATAGCCCAGTTATACTAGGCAATGGCGGTTTTGTCACTCTTTTTTATTGTCAATTAAATTATTTTTATGCTACAATTAAAGTGCTATATTTAATCGTTTGAGTGAAACACTAGTACGTTTTTATAATTAGTTATAATCACGTAAATTACAATGGCGCCGCAAGGCATCAATTGTTTGCGTGGTTATTGCTAGTGTAAACGATTAGATATAGCACCCCTTGCGGTGCCATTTTTGTTAATCCCCATTAATATAGTGGCACCACATGGGGGTTTAAGTAAACAATATAAGTGAGGTTAAAAGATGGGCCACAAAGTAAAACAATCTTTAATGAGTAGTAGAATAGATTTCTTCTACTATGCTTTCCGTAATATATTGTTAGTTTCTGTTCCTCTTCTTATCTTTTCTATCTTTGTTTTCACTATTCCTCATTCATCTGCAGAAATAAGTAGTAGTGCAGACAATGTCCAATTAGTCTTATCTACTTCATGTACAGTAAATGCAGTAGTTACATCAGAACATACAGTGAGTCTTAATGGTGGACAATTAGATAATAATGTAGGTAATACTAAACTCAGTGCTTATTGTAATGATAATAATGGTTATAGTATCTATGCAGTAGGTAGTAGTAATGATATAGATGGTAATACAGATCTAATCTATAATAATGGATTTAGCGATAGTTATAACATTAGAACTGGAGTATATGATAGTAGTAATGTAGCTAATCCATCATCCTGGGCTATGAAACTAACCGCCGGAACTGGTACTGGCATAGATCCAGTTACTGGAGAAAGTGTACCTACTACTCCACCCACTATATTAAATGGCTACGATAACTACAGTGCTATACCAAACGTCTATACCCAAGTAGCTAAAAGAACCTCAGGTACTAATATGATAACGGATAGTGACGCTTCAGGATCATATCTAAACACTACTTATCAGATTTATGCTAATTCCTATCAGCCTGCCGGTACCTATAATGGTAAAGTTAAATATGCTATAGTGCATCCAAATAGCAGCCATAATACCATCCCAGACTTAGATACCGCTTTTGCTGTAGCTGGCAAAATGAAAGTCTATGAAGAAGGCGGTAATTCATATTATGCTATGCAGGATATGGATGCGGGGATTTGCAGTATGGTCGCTAACGACGGCGAAAGTACTTCTACACAATTAGCAGATCTTAGGGATAATAAGCTTTACTGGATAACCAAGCTAAAAGATGGACATTGCTGGATGACGCAAAATCTGGACACAGACATTAACCCTTCTATTAGTTTTAATTCTAACAACACAGATCTGAATGTAGCCTATGACTCTAACACTGGGCAATATGCAGAATACAATGATGGATATACGGAAAGTAATGGAGTAATATACTATACTCCAGCTAGCACAGCTACTACTATAGACTTTACTGGTAATAATATTTCTGGTTGGCAGGACAACAATACTACACCATATAGTGCTAATAAGACAGATAGCACAAAAACAGGCCATGCTTCACTAGGTAATTACTATAACTGGACTGCAGCTATAGCATCTAATAACTCTTCTTCATTAACACAAGATACATTAAGTGATATATCTAAAAATCCTAAGAACTCTATATGCCCTAAAGGATGGAGACTTCCTACTATATCCAGTGAGTCCGAAGCTATAGCTGGTTCTACTAATGAGTTTGGGAGGTTGAATTATTTATATAACGATAATTCCACCACTAGTCAACTCAATTTGACAATTGCTCCCTTATTCCTCGCCCAAGCTAGCATAATTATCGATGGTAGTATTCGTAATCTCGAAAGAGAGGGCCTTTATTGGTCCAGCAGTAACACCTCGCAGTACGCATATGACATAATTTTACAACCTTCCAGAGTACAAGCAAACGACATAACGAACAAAATACGTGGGGCCACCCTACGCTGCATCGCTAGATAACTTCTTCAATCCTCTCCACCACTTCCCCCAAAATCTCCGGTAGTTTCTCCTTCTCTTCCAGCGTAAACTTAGAAAGCACAAAATCCATATCCCCCATTTTGCGCCTTAACTCATCATTCCCAGTGCCTACGCGCAACCTTGCAAACTCTTCCGCCCCTAGCGTAGAAATTATAGATTTTAGCCCATTATTCCCCCCAGCCGAGCCTTGCTCTCTATATCGCAACTTCCCAAATTCCAAATTAAAATCGTCACACACCACTAAAATATCATCTAATGGAATCTTGTAAAACCTCATAAATTCCTGCACTGCTCGCCCGCTTTCATTGTAATAATCCTGCGGCTTAATAAAAATCGTATCCCCCTCACGCGCCCACAGCGCCCCGAACTTTGGCTTGTCCTTCCACTCTAGCTTCCGTACCTTAAAATAAAAATCCAACACCAAAAACCCAAAATTATGCCGCGTAAAATTATACCGCGCCCCCGGATTTCCCAAACCAACAATTAATTTCATATCTGTATTATAACAAAAAATAGCCCCACCTTCAAAGCGGAGCTATTGTCTGTGTTTTGTCTAGTTGTTTAAGTGTTGATAAACTTATGGCTAGCCAAACGTTCAGCAATATGCCGAGCCGCCGCAGAACGCACTATTTCCCTACTCTGATCAAAAGAAACTACCGCAGTCAACGGATCTCCAGCCAGCTTACTCGCCGAATAGCTTAAACCATTACTAGTACGATTTAAGTGCGGGTTAGTGGTTTGGTTCGGGTCCCCCAGTATCACAATCTTGCTGTCATTGCCAACCCTAGAAAGCAAAGCCTTAGCTTGTCCGCGTTCCATATCTTGGAATTCATCGTAAATCATAAACGATCCACTGATCGAACGGCCACCCATATAGATAATCGGCTCAAACTCAAAGTACCTCTCGCGATATTGTTCTACAAGAGCCTTAATTGACAAATTAGACTGGTCACAACCTCCTTTGCGCCTATTTTTGCCACAATCAGAATCCGCAACATCCCGCTTAATGTCCATCAAACTTATCACAGCCTCCAGATTATCCAAAATCGGTGCAGCCTGAGGCAAAATCTTATCGATTTTATCGCCCTTCAAGAAACCAATTTCGCGCCCCAATACACCATCTCGTGGACAAACAAAAATTTCTTTGTATTGCTCGTCCATTACCTGGGCCAGGCCAGTAGCCACCGCGCAAAAACGACTTACCAGTGCCAAAAGTACCCGAAGCCACCACGATGGGTATCTCCTCCACCGGCGCCAGTAACGCATCAAAGAGCATTGCCTGCCCCGGAGTCTTAGGACGAATACGCTTAAACGCCGGATTCTTGATTTTCGTAAAACGCAAAGGCACTATTGCTTCTCCGTTAAATCGGCCAATACTTTGGTAGTTAGAATCCACCTGACCACAAGGATTGAAAACCAATTCGACATACTGGTTAACTACCAACGGAGTATCTGGGAAAAGTTCATCCCATACATGCTTCGGAATCAAGTGATTCGTCCACCAAAGACTAGCGTAATCCTCCGGAAATAATACCTTTACTCTGCCCGTATATACATCCGGATTAACTCTCGCCACGTCGATACGGTTAAACAAAGCTGGAGTCGCCAGCTGATCACTGCCGGTCATAATAGCGACGTTTTCTTTTCCGAATGTCTCCTGTGCCGCCTTAGCTATAGCAATCGCATGGAACCTAGAGCTACTGTATTTGTCGTGCGAACTCCACTGCATACCATGAAAATCCGAGCCTTCGGGCAAATCCTTAAATTTCAAGCGCATGCCATTTTTAAACACAAAGGTATCACTATCGTTTAAATTCATGGCGCCAGAAATTTCACCGAAAATATCGGTTAGCTCGCGCGCCGATTCTCCGCGGTTACTTTGCTCATTGTAAAAATCCAAAACCCGATAAAGGTAAAAAGATGGAACATAAAGCATCCTCGCCTTCGGCTTCGTATTTTTGTCTGGAACAAGAAACTCCGGATCGCTGATCAATACGTCTAGCCCTGGCACGATAAAATCGTGGAAACTACTAGAATTCATAAAAACACCTCCTATAAAAGTACACTTCAACCAAAAATGGGCATACGCCCACCAGTATCAGATACCCATATTATATCACATTACTTATCGCTACGGTATGAAAACATTATCGGTGTCCCCATAAACGGATATTTTTCCCGAATTTTCCGCTCCAAAAATCTCTTCCAAGACCAATGCAAAAGCCCTAAGTCATGTCCATGCACCACAAACCACGGCGGGCAAGTATCTGTCTGCACGATATACTTCGGTTTTGGCCGTGTGTTTTTTAACCCTGCGGGCGGATGAGCCACTATCGCTTCGTTCAAAATTTTATTAAGATCTGAGGTCCTGATTTCCAAGTGTCTATTCGCGTCAATTTCTAGCGCTAATTCAAAAAGTTGCGTCACATTTTCACCTGTTTCAGAACTAGTGATTAGTACAGGCGCATACGGCAAAAAGTCAAAATCTTTTTCCAAACTATCTATCAAGAAATCCGCCGCCGTGCGATTCCCTACATTTTCTTCACCAAAATAATTTGTCGGCGTAGATTCATCCAAAAGATCCGACTTTGTCACCACCATAATAATACCCTTACCGGCCTCCACGATCTGCCCCGCCAAAGATTGGTCTAACTTACTATGTGGCTCCGTAGAATCCACCAACAAAGCACAAATATCCGCTTCTTCTATCGCCGCAAGCGTCCGAATCGCCGAGAATTTCTCAATCCCCACCTCACGCTTACCAGGCTTTCTCAGCCCCGCCGTATCCAAAATTTCCAATTCCCGCCCCTTATATTTTACCGTCACCCGATTGATATCCCGCGTTGTCCCCTGCCGACTAGACACTATCGCTTGTTGTTTTTTACCAAGCGTATTAAATAGCGAAGATTTCCCCACATTTGGCCGCCCAATCAAGGCAATTTTCAAAACATCATCATTTTGCGAAACTTTACCCTTTGGCAATACACTTTTTAATTTATTAATCCCCTGCCCAGTAGTAGCAGATACATAATAAATATTTTCCGGCGCAATTCCTAGAGCCCGAAATTCCGTCACCGGCAAAGATTCACCCAAATCGCACTTATTTAGCACCAAATACACCGGCTTACCAGAGCTTAGCGCATCCTTTGCAATCCTCGCATCACGATGATCAAAATACTTCGCCGAATCCAGCGTCACCAATATCACATCCGCCGCATCAATCGCATCGGCAATTTGATCTTGAATTGATGCCTCAAAATCATCATTTGGGTCTTTCAACCCAGCCGTATCTATCAAGATAAAAGAATCATCAATCGTTGCCATCACGTTATCACGCGTAGTACCTTCTTCGCGCGCCACAATCGCGATATTTTTGTGCGCCATACGATTAAGAATGCTAGATTTCCCAGCATTTGTTTGTCCGATCAACGCTACAATTGGCAACTTTTTCATATCTAAATTATAGCAGATTTTAGCATAAAAAGCAAGGCTACCGGCCCTCTATGCTTATCTATAAAAATATGTTATAATTACATTTCTTGTTTATTTTTTCACACAAAAAATCCCCAACCGGGAACCATAACTTCATTATATCACACTTATGTTAAAATGTCAAGGTGGTGACTCCTGCGGGAGTCGAACCCGCGATTTTCTGGATGAGAACCAGACGTCCTAGACCACTAGACGAAGGAGCCGAATGTAGTTCCGCAAGAAGTTTGCTCGGCAAATCTCCTCAGGAGCCACTACCACTATTTTAACACAAATTTATCTAATATTCAACACTTCCATAGGCTGGTACCGCCGAGACAATTGTTTGCCCTGGCGCCAAAGCAATTTCCGCACCATCCTCGCCAAAGAATTTTATTTGTTGATCTTTAGCGCCTTTAGCCCAAGATCCTTTAATAGCAGTGCCATTTTGAAAAATATATGCATCACCAGTCCCTATCGTAGTAATACTTTCATGGTAATTATCCGCCGCCTTGCTTTCCTGTACTACCATTGCCACCACTACTGCCGGTGACATTTGCGTCAGCCTACATACATCCTCCGGATTTTTCTCGCCCAAATCCACCGCGTCACACTCGTACACATCATGAGCCACCCCAGAACCGTAACTTCGATTATAAGTATTAGTCTCCGCATTGTAATCATAATGCACATTAAAGCTCGCCCACCCACCAAAATTTAAATTAATGCTCGTAACATCTGCCACGGTTTCGGAGGTATCACCCGCAGCCATCTTAACGATATTTAACTTTTCTTTTACTCCTGCATCTACCCTAGATTTACCAGATTCATCTGGCGTCATCCGTGCAAATCCCTGAATATTAGAAGTATCGTAACCATAATCTGCACTAAATTGTTTCAAATACGTAGCCGTAGTAAACAAATTATTCCATAACCTAGTACCATAAGTTCCGCGATACATATAGGTATAATCTTCGGATAAATCTTTATAGCCACCAGACTGCACCGCCACCAAGGCATCATGCGCACCACCAGCATGCACAATCGTGCAATCAAACGGAGTATCCCACTCTAAATAATACATCCGAAGTGATCTAATCGGCCCAATCACTGCAGATGTTGGATTCTGATATATTGCCGCAAACCGCGTAATACCGGCCTCTGCAATGGCCTCGAATATCACACCAGCCTGCGTTAATCCCGCCTGTGGCCGCGCACCGTCCGTACCGTTTGGTGTCTGGATACAATATGCCGGAGCCGTTTTTAATGATGCATCCGCCAAAGGCTCACCAGTCAAATCGCTATAAACTGCATTATCTTTTTCCTCATTGCCAATTTGTGGAAATTTTAATTCACCAGCAACTTTGCCCCCACCAAAAATACCTACTACCAAACAAACTACACCACCAATTATCCCCACAATACCGCTCACAAGAAACGCAATACTCTTTTTACCCCAATCAGATTTTTTTCTAGTCTTTTCATCACCGCCAAACGCTTCAGCCAAATCCATCTCTATATGTTCCCCGTTTTTAGCTACTTTTATTGGTTGTTTTTCCACCGTCATATGAGCTCCAAATTACTTATATTTATTTTAACACAAATCCATTATGGTTGTGCTATAATAAATATATGCTTAAAAGGATTGCTAGAGCTGCGACGGTGCTAGTGCTTATGGGTACTCTATTTTTCCTCTTCCCGTCAAAATCCGCCATCGTTCATGCGGAAAATCCTGCCAATGTTACTTTCCAAGTCAACGTACAAGAAGTATTATCTGTATCTATTACCACACCCACCAACTGGGCCAAGGGCAATATTAACAATTTTTTGCGCAACGAAGTCACTCTAGCTGTCACGTCTAACCATATCGATGGTTTCACTGCTTCTATGATCTCCAGCGATACTAATGCCGAGCTCCATCACTCATCCAAAGCCAACACTGTTATTCCTACCTTCGATGATAACGAATCTCATACTTGCACCGACAATACTACCTGTCCTGAATTCCCCGCAAATAAATGGGGCTTTGCAATTAACGCTGGCGCAAACACCGACGACGTATATAATCAAATACCCAAAGCCAGTGGCGCACCAACCACGCTCATTAGCAATGCTCAAAGCACCGGCCAAACCCCTATCACCTCTCGTGATATTTACTTTGGCTCCAAATCCGACATCACTCAAGCTTCCGGCACCTATTCTGGTACCGTTATATTTTATGTAGTTTCTGGCATTATTGACAATACCAATAACACCAATCCAAACCCACCCGTCAACCCAACCACCGATGGTTCTAGCACTCCTACTTATGCTAATGGTCAGACTGTGCAAACCGCCACCACAGAAAATCGCAACAGTAATAGCCAAGTCGTTTCTACTACCACTACTACTACCATCAACGAAGGCGACGCTACCAGCTCTTACCAGGAGCCTGCCGGTGTCACTGATAGCACCAGTTCCAATATTTACGACGGCTCTATGCTTAACACCGTTCTCGCTACCACCGCTTCCGTAGCTGCCGCTTCAGGCCTCATCTTCTTCATCCTTGCCAAACGCAAGAAAGACGATGACGACGAAGAAGAAACCGCATAGATATGTTATAATATAATATATGGAAATTATCACTAGATTTGCCCCTAGTCCTACTGGGTATATTCATATCGGCAACGTCCGTTCTGCCATCTATCCTTATCTTCTCGCCAAACAAAATAAAGGCAAGATGATTTTGCGCATCGAAGATACCGACCGCGCCCGCTACGTAGAAGGCGCTACCGAACTAATCGAAGATACTTTAGAATGGTTGGGTCTCAATTGGGATGAAGGTCCCATTGTGGGTGGTCCACACGGCCCTTATTTCCAAAGCGAACGTATGGAGATTTACCATAAGTGGGCTCGCAAATTAATTGAATCTGGCCGTGCCTACGCCGACCCTACTCCACCAGAAAAAATCGCAGAATATCGTGAAAAATGTAATCAAGAAAAAATTCCTTTTCTTTATCGTAACTTCCGTCCAGAAAACACTCCAGAATGGGAGCCAGGTATTCCCTTGCGTTTCAAGGCTGAACCAAAACCCTATACTTGGCACGACGAAGTCATGGGCGACATGCACTCTGGTCCAGAAGTTTTAGACGACATCATACTTATTAAAAAAGATGGTTACCCTACTTATAACTTCGCCCACATTGTAGACGATGCCGAAATGGGCGTCACACATGTCATGCGTGGTGTAGAATATTTATCTAGCACGCCAAATTATTTAGCACTATACGAAGCACTACACCTAACACAGCCCAAACTTGTTTCCCTCCCACACATTTTGGCACCACAAGGCAATAAAAAACTCGGTAAACGCGATGGCGCTAAGTCCGTCACTGAATATCGCGATGATGGCGTCTTGACTGAAGCCATGTTGAATTATCTCGCCTGCCTTGGCTGGAACGACGGCACCGAACAAGAAATATACACCAAAGACGAACTCATTAAAAATTTCTCTTTAGATCGCATTCAGAATTCTGGCGCTCGCTACGACGAAACAAAATTACTCTGGCTCAATGGTCAATGGATTCGCCGCATTTTTACCAAACAAGGCGCCGAAGCTCTTTATGCTCGTACCACCAATTTCTGGCCAGAAATCGCCAATGATTTTTCCGACGAATACAAAATCAAAGTTCTATCCATTATTTACGATCGCCTTAAAACTCTTTCCGATCTTCGCGAAATGACCACTTATTTCTTTGAAGATCCCCGCATAGATATAGATATGTTAGTCAACAATAAATTTGTCAAAAAGCTTTCCGAAGCCGAAATAGAAGACCTACTCAAGCTAACCATTGCCAAACTCACCGATCTCAAAGAGTGGAACGCCGACAATATTCAGATAATACTAAACGAGCTACTAACGGAAACTGGCAAAAAACCAGCTGAACTCTTTAGCCTCATCCGTATCGCTATTAGTTTTGCGCCATTTAGTCCAGCGCTCAATCTCACCATGGATGTTTTGGGGCGCGATATCACCCTCGCCCGTCTCAATGCCGTCGCTCGCAGCATTTAAACCAAAACAGAAACGGAATTCACTTCCGTTTCTGTTTTTAACCTAGTTTTCCTTGCTAAACTTTCTTTTTCCGAAAAGAAAGTTCAAGGTTATAAAGATGTCGCAATTGTATTGATTTGTTTCTTGGTTAACGATCCTGCAGTCGTATCAATTTTATACACCACACCACCATTCACCCAGGCCGCATCACTGCCACTTATATATATAGTAAGCCCTTGTTCGCGCACTGTAGAATAATTTTCACCATATTCGTCTTTCACGAAATTAGTCAAAAGAGCATTGGAATCCCACGATGATTGTTCTTCAATCAAAGAAAACGCATCACCCGTACCAGAATTCTTAAAATTCAAGGTTATTTTTCCATCTTCGGAAGTAATATCCGATAAGCTAAAATCACGTGGCACATAGCCAGGATATTTTGCATCTATACCAGTTTGCATTGCCGCTACCCGCATAGAGATATCCGGCATATTCAAATTCACAAAATACACAATCGCAAACACTGCCGCCGCCGCACAAGAAAGCGCCAACACTACACGCCCCAAACCAAAATGCACCCTTGGAGCTTTTTGCTTCTTTGCCTTCTTGGTTTCACTTTCGGAAGTCTTGGCCGCACTAGCCAAAGCTTTCTTTATAGCCTGGTCCTTCAATTCTTTAGCCGTCATTCTGCTCGCCACAGGCGCCGCAGCACGCTCTTGCATTTTATTAATCGCCGATACTTGCATTGGATGCGCCACTACTGGAGCCACCGGCTGAGTATCCTGCATTTTCTTCACATCCATAGCAGAATTAAAATGTTTTACTTTAGAACTTCGCTTCACAGAAACCATCACATCCGCACTTTTCACTGGTCTTTTTACGTACCTACGATTGAGTGTAGTAGAAGCCTGCACCTTACGATGCGTAGCCGTCGCTGAATGTGTAGTATCTGATTTTTGCATTTTCACCTCGCTTATTCTTATATTAATCATACTCTTTCCCAACACAAAACGCAAGAGCTAATTTTATGAAAAATATGTTATAATATTGTCATATGGATCCAGAACGAGCTAAACGCCGCCAAAGCGCAAAAATTATTATATCTGAAACCATTATGGTACTCGCCGTAGTAATTACGGTTACTATGCTGGCTTTTATCGTTTCCGGATATTGGCTTAATTCAGATTTCAAGGTAGAACGTAACGGCCTTTTGCAAATTTCTTCCGTGCCCACCGGCGCAGATATATATATAGATGGCGATTCGTCCTGGCTCCAACGCACCAATACTTCCAAAGTACTTTCATCTGGCGAACACAGCGTAAAACTCACCAAAGACGGTTATGATTCTTGGCAAAAAACCATCAATATCTCCGAAGGTCTACTTTACCGCATTCATTATCCGCGCCTATTCCTTCAAAATAGGACCCCAGAAAGCTTACTAGATGTCACTGGCACCACGCTTGCCACCACTTCTCCAGACCATAATTCTCTTATTCTCATCAATAACACTACCGAATGGGCTTTTATCAATCTAGATTCCGACGAAATCAAACCAGAGCCAATAAATATTTCTCAAATTTTCTCTAGCGTTAGCCTTGCGCCAGAAGCCACCACCGGTCTTTTCACCGGCACAGTTCAAGACATTAAGTGGGATTACGACGGCACACATGCACTTTTCAAAATCAGTAACACCGACGCCACCGAATGGGTACTTCTAGATGTTAAAAATCCCGCCAAGAGCATCAATCTTACCAGAGAATTTGGCGCCAATTTTAACGAAATTCAGATCCTAGATAATTCATCCAATAATCTTCTAGCTATCAGAAACGGCAATCTCCACAAAATAGATGTCTCCGGCAAATCTATCTCCGCCGTACTCGCAGAAAACGTCACCAATTTCGACCATTATAATAACGAAATTGTATTTTCTGCCACCACTACGTCAGAAACTCCAGTCAATTATATAGGCTTCCTCAAACTTGGCGATGACAAAATCACCACCCTAGAAGAAACCGATTCCCCAGCCCTAGTTACTCTTAGCAGATTCTACGATGATAAATATATCACCGTACTTTCAGATCGTCTAGTTTCTCTTTACAAAAAAGAAGACTTCGCTAAGATCAAAGATTTTGAGCTCACGTTCCAGCCCGCTTCTATCAAAGTCGGCCACAACGGTGAATTTATCACTATGCCTCTAGGCAACCAAATCGCCACCCTAGATATGGAAGCTATGTCTGTTACAGAGTGGCAGCCGTCCGGTACACGTTTCGGCTGGATAGATAATGACATGGTTTACACTGTCGCAGATAATTCCCTTACCGTCTATGATTTTGACGGTCACAATCAACGCACCATTGCTAGTAACGTATCCGAACATTTCCCGGCTGCCATCACCAATAATAAATGGCTATATTATTTCAGCGACAACACTCTAATTCGTGAAAAAATCACCGATTAATCACACTAATAATAGCTAATCAATTCCCCGTCAGCCAATTCCAAATTCCTTCAAAGAAGGAGGGCTCATTAGATGGAAACGCATCACTCGTATTCTGATCTACCGTAGGTAAATCTTCTGAAGTCTCCGCTCCGTCATAGCTTGGCGAAATCTGTTCCGCCGTCACCAGCAAACGATACCTAGAAGTCCCCAGCGGCGTGCAAGTCACCAACGTAAGTAATGGTTTATCCGTATCCACTACTAGCGCCGCCACGTTGCTCGGCTCTACTACTTCTTTCTTTACCACACGATAAGTGTACCGCACGGAATTATAGTTCACATATATCAAATCGCCATCATCTAGCCGCTCTAGTCCAGAGAAAATATATTTATACGGATTAGAACTATACACATCCCCCGCCGAATGTCCCGTAATCACCAAATTCCCGATTTCTCCAGGATACGCACTCGCACCCGCTATCCTGTAATGCGCCACCCCATTATTCATCGCGCTCATCACTTCATTTAGCGAAATCCCAAAATGTATCGGCACATCTATATTTAATTTCGGGATAATCAACCGTGGCTCTGCTGATACTGTTTGCGTAATTGTCGGATCTATAGCTTCTATCTGCGAAGCTGGTGCATTTCCTGGCGATACATATGCCATAATTGGCGCAAAAATCAACCGGTTATATTGCAAAAACAATATTAGTAGCACCACCGCCACCCCAGCAAGTACCGGTATCCAATGCCGTCGCCGGCGCGATTTTTTTGCATTTTCTGTTGCTTTTTTACGAATTGTTCTTCTTAATCTACTCTTAATATCATCATCATTTTCGGAAGAAACGGACGCGCCCCCTTCAACATCCCCCCCTGTTAACGAAAGCCCGGCCTTTTTATCGCTCTTCATGCTATTGCGCGTCAGCGTTCCTAATATTTCTTCCTCTTCCGCTCTATTTCTAGCATCTTTCAAACGCTCTTTCTCTATATAAGTCCGCGCCGCCTTAGAATAATAATCACTGTAGTACTTTTGATAATAATCTTGCCACGCCGAATGATACTTCTTCCAAGATTCCGAATTAATTTTCGGTGTTACCGGTTCATTTTTCAGATGAGAATCGTTATTTTCTGGATTTTTCGCTGCTTTTTTTGCCGCATCAGTATAAGCCGCTAGTACCTTTTTCCTAGCGATTTGTGCGGCTGTCTGCCTCTGTACGTCTCTAGAAGATAGCCCACCTTTTTCCGAATCCATAATAAAATTATAGCATAATTAGGGAAAATATGTTAAAATAACTACATGGGCGAGTGGCGGAACTGGTAGACGCGCTAGACTCAAAATCTTGTGATCGCAAGGTCGTGAGGGTTCAAGTCCCTCCTCGCCCACCATGTTAAGACTACATCTTGGAGGTCAAGGTATAGTAAAGAAAACCCCTGATTTGTCGGGGGCTTTCTTTTGTTATTCTCGCCCACCACGCAGAACAAATCCCAAAGTGGCTTCTTTTGGTTTTAGATAATCCTACACTTTTACCAACCCTATTTTTCTTATATAATATATAACAATAAGTTTAATATGCTACGAATTTAGCAAAATTTGAACATCGAAGGAGAATTAAAGTATGCAATCAGATATTGAAAAACATTTTGCCGTAAGTGGTTTTGTTATGAACCAAGAAAAGACGAAACTATTAATGGTATATCACAAAAAATTGAATACCTGGGTCATCCCTGGGGGTCATTTAGAGGCTGACGAATATCCAGCAGATGGAGCTATTAGAGAAATTTTTGAAGAAACAGGAATTAACGCTACAGTAATTGATTCCAGCGAATTTACATTTAAAGGTAACAAAAAGGAATCGTCTATTGCTACACCTTACGCTATGCTTAGTGAATTCATACCAGAAAAAGGTGATAAACCTGCGCATATTCATATGGATTTTATATTTGTATGTACAACTGACGAAGATATTCCTAGAAAACGAGAAACTGAAGTTGCCGATGTGAAATGGATGACCTGGGAAGAAGTTTTAGAATCAGACATATTTGAATCTATTAAGGAGTTCGCGAGAAAGATGGTAGACGAAAAAAGCAAAAATGTGACGTAACAGAAACATATAACCATTTTAGGCCTTTTTTTAATTACTCCGCATACACCGCACGGAGACCCCGCTGTACTTATTGCGGTTGTCGCTGCGAAGGGCGCTGGTACCATCGAAGTACAGGTAGTACGCGTTGCTATTATAGTTCCGAGAGCTAGACCACCAGCTGCCGACGCTGCCGACATTGCTCTGAGAGCCGGAGCCGAAGCTCCCGGTAGTAGCTAGCATCCCAGGGTTATTCCCGCTATCCAATAGCGTAGCCGCCGTAATATCGTTATATGTAGGTAAAGTCCAGTTTGCTGGGCAGATAGAGCCAAGTGAAGCATTATCTCGTGTCGTATTAGCGCAAGATGATGAACTGGATACGCCGGTCGTTGGGTTTGCCTTTGCCGCATACCAGTTATAATAATATTCATTACCTATATAGCGCATCCTAGCTTCACAATAGTGGTTTTGCGAGCTACTTGTCCAAGTAGTTTGATCTGGCAAGGTAAAAGCACCTTTAACATTAGAAGTAGACGAATCCAGAGCTGTACCACCTTCTAGTCTCAGGTTACTCAACATATAACAATAGCTACCAAACTTTGCTACTGTATACGATTTACCATCTCTTTCATCGGTCACATTCACACCGCCAGGCGTATTTATGTCATTATATACAGGGCAATTAGCTACCGTCAAATCCTTCATCTTCGTATAAGAAGCGGTGCTAGAACTACCGTTAGCCGTTAGGGTTTCACTACCGTTTCCTACCGTATATGTAGTAGTAAGCAGTGTAGTGCTTGCCAAAGTCCCCTTAGAAGTATCTCTCGTCCATGGGGTAGTAGCGTCCAATGTATGGTTAGCTGCTGGTACTACGGTGACAATATATTTAGTTCCCACCACGGCATTCTCAAATTTAGCTTCACCAGTACTGCCAACTGCATATTGTGGTGCATACTTATTACTACCATCTGCTACTATTACGGCATCTATATTATTCCCCGCTTTAAAAATGATAGTAGGTATCTCTGCCCACATCGCATAAAGCACTAAATCATTCTCACCAGAAATTTGGTCTATCGTATAACTACCACCAGCTGCGTACTGGGTATTAGGACTATCACAGGTACCGCCATCTGCTACTGCGGTAGTACACCAACCCACAAAATTATAACCACTTCTAGATGGGGCGCTACCTACTGTTACACTAGTATTTACAGTAGTAGTATTTACATTGCTAGGCATATTGGCTACGGTGTCTTCTGTATTCTTATTGTAAGTTATAGTGTATGGTATCGGATTAGCTACTACTTGTACTACAAATGTATTTGTATAGCTTCCTTTAGGTACTTCCGTATCTACCCTAGCACCTATAGCTATATTGTAGTTATTAGCCGTGTTGGCATTGGCTGCGTCAG
>CAMVDR010000007.1 GCA_947166295.1 uncultured Candidatus Saccharibacteria bacterium
CATCCAGCCTATCCTCCAGCATTTCGCTACATGCAAGATGTAGACAAATGGAAAAACGAATTAGCTCTGGAAGAAAGCGTACTAGCGGTAGATGTTAGAGATGGCAAGAAATACTGGGTGACTAAACTTAAGGATGGAAATATCTGGATGACGCAGAATCTAGATTTTGACATCACTACTAATACTACGTTAAACTCCCAAACCACAGATTTGAACGTAGCTTATGATTCTTCTACCGAAAATTACCAAGAATACCAAGATGGATATACCAGTAATAGAAGTATTATTTATTGGAAACCAGCAAATACTGCTACTACGATAGATTTTCAAAATACTGGTCCTATAACCGGCTGGACAAATAATGCCTTTGCACCATATTCTGCCAGCAAGATAGATGATGTAAATACTGGACATACTTCGTTGGGCAATTGGTATAACTGGACCATGGCTATAGCGTCTAACAACTCTTCTAACATAACAAGTGACGAAGAAAAAAATTCTATTTGTCCTAAGGGTTGGAGGTTACCTATGGCCTCGAACAGCGACCAGACTGTTTACGAATTTGGAGATTTGCTATATAAGTACGATATTATTCCGACTAGAACAGCTACCAATTTCGCGAATAATGGTTTTCAAAAAATAAGCTTGCCGCCCTTATGGTTTACCAAATCAGGTTATGTGAGCGGCAGCAGTTTAATGTATCTAACGGAACAGGGCTATTATTGGGCTTCCACGTCTGATTATCGCAACGCAGCTCACTATCTAGGATATTACAGTGGCGGTATTAGCCTAGCAGGACAAAATAATAATAATGCTTTAGGATTTCAAATTCGTTGCATTGCCCGGTAGTTTTTTGGCGGGTGGCCGTCACGTATTTTTCTGGTAGTATAAAATTGATTTGGATTTTTAACACGTATATTCCTGACGGTGCCGAGAAAGTTACCCGTAAGGGTAATTTCCCGGACACACAGCGTATGACGTGCTTAAAAATCCAAGTCCCACTACCAGAAAAATATGTGCGGGCAGAACCCGCCTTATATCGTAGACGCAAGCAAAAGGTTAGTTTTGAGATTATTATACCTTTGCGCGCAGTAAAACCGCTATTAAAAATTACAGTTTAGAAACTCATTAAGAAAACAAACTCTGAAAGAATTAAATTTGGTTGCAACTACACTTAGCACTCTTGCCTTTTAAGTGCTAACGCGCTATAATTATTCATATGGCAAAACGCGATTATTACGAAATTCTTGGCGTCTCTAAAAACGCCTCTGATGACGAAATTAAGAAAGCTTACCGCAAGCTAGCTATCAAATACCATCCAGATAAAAATCCCGGCGATAAAGAAGCTGAAGCTAAGTTTAAGGAAGTTTCCGAAGCTCACGAAGTATTAAGCGACAAGCAAAAACGCGCCCGCTACGACCAATTCGGCCACGCTGGTGTAGGTGGCGCATCTGGTAACCCATTTAGTGGCACCGCTGGCAATCCGTTTAGTGGCGGCAATTTCAACTTCAACGGCCAATCCTTTAATTTCGACTTTGGCGGTGGCGGTTTTGATGATATCTTAGGCAGCATTTTTGGCTTTGGTGGTAGTGCCCGGCGCCCTCGCCGCGGTGCAGATTATCAAACTTCCGTCACTATCACCTTTGAAGATGCTATTTTTGGCACCACCAAAACTATTTCACATAATGGCAGTGATATTAAAGTTAAAATCCCTGCCGGTATAGACGACGGTATGTCTATTCGCCTACGCGGCAAAGGCGGCGAAGCCCCTGAAGGTGGCGAAAAAGGTGATCTATACATTCGCGTCCGCGTCAAACCCCACAAGCATCTTACCCGCGAAGGCACTATCATTTTGTCCGAAGAGCATATTAATATGGTAGATGCCGCCCTTGGCACCGAAATAGACGTAGAAACCGTAGACGGCAAAATCACCATGAAAGTCCCTGCCGGTACTCAATCTGGTACTCCGTTTAAACTTTCTGGTCATGGTGTGCCTTTCCGCTCCAACGGTGATCGTGGTCCACACATCGTCACGGTAATCGTAGAGACTCCAAAGAATCTCAGCAAAAAGCAAAAAGAACTCCTAGAAGAATTCCGAGGCGCCAAAAAACGTGGCTTCTGGGGCTAAATAATACTATTCATAGGTTCACTAGTATTGAGGAACATAAAGGCAAAATCTACGATTTTGCCGCCGAAGGGGCGGAGCTTTTGTACACAATCTTTAGATTACACAAAAGCGGAGCTTCCGAAATACAGTGAATTATGTAATAAAAATAAGTTATTGTCCCCGATTAGCATTCGGGTTAGTAGTAATCAGCCCTTCTTCCGTTTCTGAGGCAATAATTTGAATATGCACGTGATTTTGCCCGGCAAAGAACAACCCTTGTCCTACCGGGAAATTAGAAAGCCGACGCCGCTCTTCTTCTGTCAATTTAAACACATCAGATAATACATCTACAGCCGATGCAGATTGCTTCAAGAGTAACTGCATCGAAGAGTTCGCTACGATCGCTCGGCCCATCTTGGAGCCCATAAAATCTTCCACATCCTGCGTAATCGTCGTGAGGCCCAAGTAATATTTACGTGCCCTCTTCGCGAGCGAGAACAAGAAGTTCGCCGAATCTTCGTATTTCATTAACTGCCACGCCTCATCCACTATTAGTAGGCGTTTTTTCTGTTGCGCACGTACAATATTCCAAATATGCGACAAAACAATATACATTGCCACTGGCCTTAGCTCGTCTTCAAGATCCCGAATATTAAATACCACCATTTGGTTATTAATATCCACATTACTCTGTTGCGAGAAAATCCCTGCAAAAGTACCCGTGGTGTATTTACGAAGTCTCTGCGCTAGCTGCGGCCCGCTCCCCTCCATATGAAGCAAAGTATCATACAAGTTCATAATCGTAGGTGGCGTAGATTGATGCGTTAATGGGTCAGAAGTAATCCCTGCCCTAGCATATGTATCAATCAATGCCTGATCTAGATCCGCCTCTTCATTAGCTGTAAGCGCTGGCACCACCTGCCCGCTAGCGGACATCTGGTTACCACCTAGCATCAGTCTGAATAAGCCGTGTAGCGTCACCAAATTCGCCCTGAGCGCATCGTTCGCATCTTCTGCATCAATCACTTTTGGTAAATCAAACGGATTAATCCGCACATCCGAGTTCAAAGACAGCCTAATATACGAACCGCCCACCGCATCGCATAGCTTTTGATACTCATTTTCTGGGTCGATAATCAAAATTTCGCTCCCCACCATCATTGAACGTAGCGCCTCTAGCTTCACCGTAAATGATTTACCAGCACCAGACTTTGCAAACACCACCATATTAGCATTTTCTAGACTAAACCGATCAAAAATCACTAAGCCATTATTATGCATATTGATACCATACAAGATCCCCTTATCTTGCGTCAGGTCCGCCGAAGTAAACGGGAAAGACGTGGAAATCGCACCAGTATTCATATTGCGCCGAATCTGCAATTGATCCGTACACTGTGGCATAATAGAATTCATCCCTTGCTCTTGTTGCGAATTAGCTACCTTTGAGAAAATCATCTGTTGTCCAAAAATCGTTTCAATCTTCTGTTGCACAAATTTCATTTCATCCAAAGAGTCGGCCCATAATGTAATATATAGTCCAAACCGGAAAAACTTTTCCGCCCCCACCTGCAATTGATCACGTAGTTCCTCTGCATCTGAAATCGCTGCCTCTAGCTCCGGATCACGTACCCGACCTTTCTCGGCATTAATATTCATCGAGGCCTCTAGCTGCGTCACCTTAGTCTTGAGGTTTTTCATCACTACCGCCGTCTCTACCGGATAAATATACATTGAGACATCTATCACTTCATCAATATTGATAATCGGCGAAATCCACCCCGTATAAAGAGAGCGCGGATATCCATACACATATAAAGTCCGCCCATATTTATTTCCTAGCCTAAAATAGTCCGAATGTATTTCAATTGCCGAAGGAGAAATCAAATCCCGTAACGTATTGGTACCCTGCTCAAACGCTTGCTGAATTTGCGCCGCTTCCATCGCCTCATTTTGCGCTGCTATTTCTGCCGCCGTTAGCTTTTTCTTTTTAGCCATTATTTTCTCCCTTCCTCACATACATTGTAGCGAGCTTCGAGAAATCCACCAAAGGCTCCCTTACTGCCGTATCCGGATTATTAAAGTTGTAATAAAGCTCCGCCAGTTCCCGAGTATTTAACCTCACCGAATTAATGCCAATCTGGAACAACCCAGAAATAATCGTGTCTACTCTATTCGTTAATTCAGACAAAGCCTTGTCATAAGTTGCACGATCTATTCGTGTTACTTCAGGCGCCTTAGATTTAGAAAACGATCTAAAGAAATTTTTGGTCTGTTGCAATGCTTTTTCCGTATCCGCTGAAGAATAATATGGAATTACAATGAAAAATGACTTATCCATAATATTCGCCTCTTGCGACAAGATATCTATGAAATTAATATAATCATCCATTAATACGCCAAGTAACATGTTATCATTATTACGGCGAATTTCAGAAAGTCTCTCAATATACGGACCAATATCTACCCTTTGCGAACGCACCAATATCTGCGTAGTAAATTTTAGCGAATTCAAGAAATTCTGATAAGAATACTCGATACCTTCTCGTTCTACATCGCTCATCAGGTCAAAGTTAATGGATTTACAAGCTACTACCGCCCGGAAAGAGCCATCTTTCATAATCACCACGTTATCACGAAGCTCCGAAATCAAAAGCGTAGACTGCGTAGACGTCGGCGCATCCTTATTTGGTGAAACCGGCCTCGCTTGGTTCGCCGCCATCGCCGCCGCACCTAAATTCACCGCGCCCGCATTCTGCTGCCCCGGCATCACCATTTGCGGCATTACTTGCCCTTGTTGCACCGGCTGTCCCATCGGCTGATTTGGCATTATCATCTGCGGCGCATTCTGGTTATTAGTATAATCTTGTGAGTTCATAATTTAGTGTAGCGATATAAAAACTTCGCCCTCGTCCTTTCTATTTATACGGTTAGCCTCTTTTGCAATCGTTTCTATGGAAAAAGCATCATTGTTTGCTAATTCAATTATACTAGGTTTCGGTGGAATTGTGGGCGCTTTTTCAGCCGTTGCCTGATTTACCCTATTAGACTTTTCCACAGGTTTTTCCACAACTGGAGAATTTGGCAAAATCACTGTTGGTGAGTTAAAAATCTCTTCTCTAGATACTGGCATATTTTGCATTTGTTGCTGCGGCGAACCCACCGGCACCGTTGGCTTCATCTCCGCAAAACGTTTTTCTAGCTGAGCATTAGACATTGCAATATTCTCCGTCTCGCTAATTGCCTGTTGCATCTCTCTTACCACCTCAGCATGTCGCTCTGTTTCGTCTTTTTGTATTACGTTACTCAAATTATTAAAATGATTACCTTCGAACATATCCGCTGTTGCATTAGCCTCAGCAATCAGATCTTCTCGCATCGGGTTACTACCAGCACCTTTGATTGCATAGCCACCCGTATCAACAATATCCGCCAAAAAAGACAAACGGTGCGTAGCCTCCTCTCCGGTAATGTCTCGCGTACGGCTTTCCTCTACTTTTTTAGGTGCCGTAATCTGAATAGTAGATTCTCTTTGTCCTGGCATCCAAAGTCTAGTTCGCGGCTTCAAATAATACGACACGATTGCCGCAAGATACGTTTCCATCGGTTGATCTTTTTTTAGCGGCAAAGCCAAAGCCACAAAAAGCAGAACCGGCGGCAACGGAATAATTGCAAGTAGTGGGAATAACTGAAAAAGTCCCACTGCCAGCGCAATCAACCCACCGGCAATCAAAAGATATACAAACTGCCGAAAACTAAACGGGCCTAAGAGTTTATCGTCGGCCTCAACGTCTTGAGGGACTTTATACTGCGCCATATATTATATATTATAACATAAAACATTGTATAAGCATAAAGAAAACCGCCTATACGCTTACTTAGGCGATTTCCCTATAAAACCTACTCTAAGCATCCGGATAATTATCTTCGTCTTCTAGTAAATCTCTTAAGAATTTGTATAATTCTATATTGTCCGCATTTGGATCATCTTGGCTATAATAGTGTTCGTATTTCTTCACGATTAGCGAATCTTCTCCAAACCATTTTCCGAGTTGTTCCTTGGTATCCTCAAAGAAAAGCGCTGGCTCTTCATCCATAATCCTGTCTTTCAGATCTCGCATTTTATTTAGGAAATCTTCCCTATCAGACGCATCATACACTCTAGCTGGTCTTGCCTCTTCAGAATCACCTTCACCGCGCCCCCCAGCAGCTTTCTTTGCCTTTAGCTGCTCGTCATAAAAATTCATTTCTTTACGTAATGCTTCTTCATCATCCAAGTTTACCCATCTACGCAACCAGTCTTTGGCGTTAATTGCTGTACCACTCGTCCTCGTTCTATAAATTTGGCGCAATTTACCAGTTTCACCCAAGATCTTCCTCACTTGTCTACCCGCAAGTTCCATCTTCAACTGTTTCAAATCTTTACTTCTCAACTTCTGAGCTTCTTCCGGTGTCTTATCTGCGTATCTATTTTGTATCTCAGCGCGAGCCATCTCATATTTTTGCTTTCTCTCGCTAGAACTTTCGTCCGCCGAACTACCCTCCAGATACGAATTCACCAAATGTTCCATAGTTGCATCACGATAGTCCGTCCGCATGCCCAAAATTTGCCCAGTAGTCTGATCCTTAAAATAATCATTAGTCTTCTTACGATAGTATTTTTCAACTTCATCCCCATGACTACCAAAACCATTACCTTTGTCATCCCACACTGGCACTAAATCATATTCAGGATCACCATTCTCATCCACCACCATCTTACCGTTCTCTTTCTTCTGCTTCAATTCATAACCCGTCCAAAACTTCACCCCACTATTTATCTGTTCGCTACCAGATAGCCATTTCAAGCTGGCCGACAAAAACGCTGGTTCAAAAGCAGTCTGAATTTCTTCGCGCTTTCTTAACCACCCGGATACATCCCATTCTTTTTCTGGATGATCTTTATCAAACCCATAAGCCTTCTTCAAGCTATCATCCAAGTTAGACAAGGCAGTACGTTCAATATTGTCAAGTGAGGTACCCTCCATCAACTGGCGCATACCTTTTTTGGCGTACATACGACCAGTCGGGTTCCCTTCCGTTACCGCCTCGCCATCATGATAACCTTTCACATACTCATCATATGTTACACCCATTACTTTACGATCGTTGCTATTATAAGCCCGTGCCGTTTCCAAATTAATATACTTGCCAAACCGCCTCAAAAATGGGTCGTTATCTTTCACTTCAAACATTAAGAAACTAGCCAAGGACTGTGAAGCATGCGTTCCGAGATTAATCCCACCACCAATATTTACATCCAACAAATTATCTAGCTGCGTCTTAAGCAAATCAGTATCGCCACGTTGATTTAGAATCCTAAGCCCAGGCACAATCAAATCTATATTACTCGCCGCTTCCTTCATCTTCGTTAATTCACCTAGCCTAAACTCTACGTCTTTAGTCGGCGCCGTCAATTCAAAATATTTCTGCATCTTAGATTCCATCAGTTTCTTCTGCGTATCATATCCCTGAGCCGCCGTTGCCGCCGCATATTGAACGTCACTTACGCTACCTTCCATAATACGGCTTACTGCAGAATAACGCGCTCGCGCCTCAGCATTAGCTTGCGCATTCGTAAAATGAAACTTATAATTGTCTTTCTTAACTCGTTCGCCAGTAGCCTGATTAATCTCATAACCCTGGATATCATCCATGTGCGCGTTAATCGCCGCTTCCATCCTTTGGTGGAAGCCAACAGCATTATCATACTCAATTCTTTCACCACGAGCCTGCTCCGCTTTTAATCTATCAGAAGCGTTCACATTAGCCATATCCAATCTATCCAAACGCGCTCTTCTGCTCGTCCCTTTTTCAGCCATATAGCCAAAACCTTTATTGAAATTGTTCTTATCCCTTAGGCTTACCTGTTGATATTCCATAATTTTAGCTTGCCGTGCATATGCCTCTTCACCTTTTCTAGACAAAGGCCCACCATAAATGTCCCCATTCTTATAATTCTTTCTAGCCTTGTATGCTAAACCTCTTTCTTTCACTTCCGCAGCCCGCTCATCAGTTTCAGCATCTCGCGCAATTTTCCGGTTAGACACAAATTGCATCAACCTCAATGACGGCGTAACCGCTCGCCCCGACGACAAATATTTTTGCTTCGTATTTAATCTATGCGAATCTGCCCACGCCCGGTTTGTAGCCAAAGGCTTCGCCGCCAATGCGTGCATTTTGGCATTGATTGTCCCCAGAAACGTTCCAGACATTTGCATTAATTTCCAAGAAAAGAAAAGTGGGAAAATTTGCACTGCAGTACCAAGCAACACTCCAAAACCATCTTTTGCGCTTGCAACAATCGCAAACCCCGCCAAACTGGACGCCCCAAACAGTAATGAAAACATTGGGTAAAATACCAACATTTTCACTAACAAATTCTTCCATTTCTTAAACCATTGCTCTGTATTGGGCAAAATATACGCCACAATTGCCAATGGCGATATCATAATTAGTAATGCAACCACTGCCTGTCGCAAAGCAATAGTAATCAACCCCGTAACTACCGCTACAATCGCGCCCAATAATACCGGTATAAGCATCCAAATCACACCAGTCTCCACGGCTATTGCGCCACCTAGCACCGTCAATGCCGCACCGCCCGCCATAGAAGAATATACCTTCGCATACGTAATTTTTGCCTCAACTGCCGCATCGCCAGCCACGGGTGCAGCCGCACTACTTGCTATTACTGATTCTTCTACCGAAGTAAATACTCCCCTCAAACCGTTTCCTACTATGTTGGACATATCCACAGCTAGCGAACAAATCAAAAAGCTCAAATTTACCAACAGCGCCGTTACTATCAATTTTGGCAGCACTTTTTTAATACCATAATTAGAAATCCCCACACCGGTAATTTGCGAATAAATCACAACGAGCAAAAATATAACAAATACTATATTTGTCAAACTCAAACAGTATTTCCAAATTTCATAAATTGGCGAGCCGTCTTCAGTTGATACCGGATCAATCTTCAATATACCCTCTATCTTATCGTACAACCAATCCACCGCTTCAGCAATCTTACCAGTTGTTGGACACACTAACCAACCAATTTCCCCCAAGCTATCCTTACATGTATCGGCCGTCATGTTATTAAGAGTCGCAAAAGCCCCTTCACCCTCAGTCTTAGCCTCATTTTCTCCATTCTCCTCACCATTCGCGTCTGCATCCCCATTCGTAGCTTCACCATCGTTATTATTACCCGTATTCGTCTCACTCGTTTCTGGATCTGCATAAGCTATGTCCGACATTAACACCGTTCCAAACACCCCCACCATCACGCCCATCATAACCAAAAAAACACCAAAAACGGTCTTAAAAACATCTTTTTTTGATCTTTTTTTCGTTATCATAGACAAACCCGCCTCCCTTCAAGGCGTAAACTTATTATAGCACGCATAAGCTTTTTTGTCAATATATATTACAGATATTTCATATACGTGTCAATTATATTACATAACTTTTATGCTATTTATATTTGGGCTTTTTCAATTTTTATGGTAATATAAAATCAATTAACTGGATTCATTGATGAAACATTTAACAAAAAAAATATTGCTACTTTGTGGGATTATTTTAGCCGCTTCTTTCGTTTATAACTTCATGACACCATCTCCAGTATCGGCTGACTGTAGATATTTTCTAGGCATGACCTCTTGGGACTGCAATATAGTTGAGCAAGTTACTAGCGATGATCAGTTAAAAAACAATATCTGGACCATCGCCGCTAACGTAGCCACTGATATTACTGTTATAGCCGCCTACCTCATTATTGGCTATGTCATTTATGGCGGCTATCTCTATACTTTCTCAGGCGGAGACCCAGGCAAAGTTGCTACCGGCAAAAAAGCCATTGCTCAAGCTTTCATCGGCCTAGCGATTGTCATGTCCGCCAATGTCATACTTAATTCCATTCGCATTGCTTTAGGTGCAAATTTTACAAAAAACTGCACAATAGCCGGTGAGTGCTATGGCCTAGATACAGACACGAACGCTGCAGGCACCATGATTCTTGGGACAATAAGGTGGGTAATCGGTATAGCAGGAGTAGTGTCCGCCATTTTTGTAGTTTACGGCGGAATCTCTTATACAACTTCTACAGGTGATCCGGGTAAACTTAAAAAAGCCAAAGATATGATCACCTATGCCCTCATTGGTCTTGCTATTGTTGCACTAGCTGAAATCATCACGGCTTTTGTTTCCAATATAATCCGCGAAGCCAACCAAGTATCTTTAACAACTACCACAAAGGAGTATTATGAAAATCAAAAAAATAGCTAAAATCATATTCTTTACAGCAATTGCTGCCATAGGAATCACAACATTGACGCCAACGCATACTTTTGCCGATGACATCTGCGGCAATAGCAACATTTCACCAGAGATCCAAGCTGCATCTGGCTGTCCTAACACCGGTGCAAAAATCAATGATCTACCTACTGTCATTCAAAACATCCTCAATGCCATCATAGCAGTAGCCGGCATAGTCTCAGTCGTCTTCATTATCATTGGCGGTATCCAATACACTACATCTGCCGGAGATCCAGGAAAAACCAAAAAGGCCAAAGATACCATCCTATATGCCCTAATCGGACTCATCATCTGCGCCTTATCTTTTGCAATCGTCAATTTTACTATCAGCAGAATAATATACAATAACAATTCCTCCTCCGAAGATGATCAATCCGCATACGAAGATGCCAGCAGCACCTGGATTTCTAGCAACCACCAATAATCTCCCTATTGCACTTTTTTTAAAAAAGTTATAAAATACAATCAAGTAATTAAAGGACAAATAATGAAAAATATTCTCACTCAATTCGCTCTAGACACCAAAGTCGATGAGTTAAAATATGATACAGGCGACACTTTCTCCTCTTCTTTCCAGGGTATCCTAAATGCCGTTATTGGCGTATTGGCGCTTGTAGCTGTAGTAGTTATGATTGTCGGCGGTGTTAGCTACATGACTTCTTCTGGCGACGCAGGCAAGGTTAAAAAAGCCAAAGATACTATCCTTTATGGCTTAATCGGCCTAGTAGTTTGCGTATTAGCATTTGCCATCGTCAACTTCGTTATTAGCCAAATCATTGGTTCAAATTAGTAACAGGTCAAAAAAAATACTCCCTTCTGGGAGTATTTTTGTTATTTAAGCCCCCATTTAAAAAACACCCCATCGGGTGTTTTTTAAGCTTTTAAGTACTGTTACTTATTGGATCGCAATTTTCTTTGGCGCCTCAGTCTTTTCCTTTTCAAAAGTAATTGTCAATACACCATCTTTAAGCTCTGCTTTTACGCTATTTTCATCTTCGCGTACCTGCACAGGAAGCGCAATTGTTCGCGAAAATTCGCCCCAATAACATTCTTGAATATGCCATCTAGTAGTCTGTTCATCTTCACCACCAGAAAGTACACCAGAAATCGTCAAAATATTATCGGAAATACTGACATCAAGATCAGATTTCGAAATTCCAGCCGTGCGGGCTTTAACTACTAATTTATCGGCGGTTTCGTAGACATCTACAGCAAGCTGTCCTGGAAAGTCGTCGGTATTTTCCCACTCATCTTCGACCGGTTCGCTTGGAGCCTGGACCTCTTCTTCCGCTACAACTGTTTCTTCCGTTTCCACCGGAGCAACAAGTTCCTCATCCCCGCCCAAGAATGCAGCAGCGAGATCATCTTCCATCAGCAAATCGTCACTGTTTGTACGAGCCATATTTCCTCCACTTATATTGTTATGCTTTATTATAGCTTACTTCTATAGTAAAATCAAGAGAAATATGCCAAATATTGTAAAAAATACAACACTCCCTAGCCTACTAGACATCCTCGCACCTCACTCTTGTAGAGGTTGTGGCCATATCGGTAGCGTCTTGTGTAACCGTTGTAAAAATAACATCATTTTAGAAAATTCCGACATCAAAATTAAAACTCCCAAATCTTTTCCGCCAATCTTTGTCGCCGGTCAACGAATTGGTCTTCTAGATAATCTAATTCAAGATTTAAAATATCATTCCATCCGCGCCGTCGCTAAAACTTTAGCAATTCTTCTCCACCAAACCCTCCCACGCTTTGAGCCATCAACAACAATCGTTCCGCTCCCCACTATTAGCAAACATATTCGTAGCCGCGGCCTAGATCATACCCTATTAATCTCCAAACATTTCGCCAAAATACGTCACTTCAAAGTAGAAAAACTCTTAATTCGTAACCAAAACACCGTGCAAGTTGGCACAGACCGCCATACACGCATCAAACAAGCAGCCAAAGCCTACTCAATCAATCCCTCCATCAAAGTCAATCCAGATACCACCTATATACTTTTTGATGACGTTTGGACTACCGGCGCCAGTATGAAAGCTGCCGTCAAAAAACTCCGGCAAGCCGGAGCCAAGAAAATCATAGTAGCAATCCTAGCCGTGAGTGACATCAACCAGTAAAGCTGTTTCCTTTTTATCAGTGGAACTCGGTAAAGCCGAAATCACAAAATTCACAATCGCAAACGCCAAAAATGCTATCACTAAACCAATGATCGCATAGAGCACCGTATTTTTGGCATCCGTTACCTTCTTCGCATCGCCCCCTGATGTTACATAGCGAATACCGCCGATAATTAACATAATCACCGCAATAATACCTACAATATAAAGAATTGTATTTGTCACTTGTTTGAATACGCCATTATCGCCAAACAAATCTCTCGGGCACTCATCACATCGTGCTGCTTCTGCACCCTCTCGCAAAGTTAGTGCTGATACACTGTTAGAGGCCACAGCTACCACAGCTACCACCATTATCAACATTGGTAATACAATTTTTAAAATCTTTTTCATACTGCAATTATACCACATATTCCAAGATATTCAATTTTCAAATATCAAAAAACGTTTTGGGTTAATCTCCAAAACATTTTTAAGAACGTCTTCTTTACTAAACTTTCTTCCGAAAAAGTTCAAGGTAATGGCGGAGGGTGAGGGATTTGAACCCTCGCTCCAGGTTGCCCCAGACTAACTCGTTAGCAATGAGTCCCCTTCGACCACTTGGGTAACCCTCCAGCTCTTTTCATTTTACCACATTTCTCAATTTTTTCCCACATCCATTTTTTTATGTTAAAATAAAGTTATTATGGCAAAAGCTATTCAAACTGTCTCTTGGCAAGCAGAAGAATACATAGAACGTGATCGTAATATATGGTGGTATGTAGGCCTTTTCGCCATAGGTATTGGCTTATGTGTACTGTCATTTTTCCTACGCTGGTGGTCATTCATCGCGTTAATCGTAGTTTGCATAATCGCGATTCTAGTAAGCTCTGCTCGCCCGCCACGTAAAATCAACTATACTTTAGATAAAGACGGTCTCACCGAAGGCGGTAAGCTCCATAAATATGATGAATTCCGTGCCTTCGGCATCCTCAAAGAGGGTTCGCATTTTTCGGCCGTGTTAATTCCTAAAAAACGTTTTGCCTTGCAGGTTAAAGTTTATTTCCCTGGCGGCAGCGGTGAAGCCATTGTCGATACACTAGGTGCACGTCTCCCCATGGAAGAAGTAAAACTTGATTTCCTGGATAAGATCGTCAATTTCTTGCGCATTTAATAAATCTATGCTAATATAAACATAAGTTTAATATAAAAAGGTGGGCAAATGGACCAAAATCAAACCGTAGACAACGATCTACAAAAAGCTATTGACGACATCACTAATACTACTAATACTGACCCTGTTTTTTCCGATCCTGTCGCCGCGCCATCTTCAGTACCAGAAGGTGACACCGGTGAATTGGGCGAGCCAGTTGGGCCTTTTCCGGAACCAAAAGTAGAAATGGTCGCTCCAGCTCCAGAGCCTATTGCTCCATTTGAGCCTATCGATATTCCAGAACTAAATGTTCCAGCTCCAGAACCGGCAACTATGCCACCCATGCCACAATCAGCCCCAGAACCGGTCGCCCCAGCCCCAGTCATCCCAGGGCCAGCCCCGGTCGTTCCAGAACCAGCTCCAGCCCCCGTTCAGACAATGTTCAATTCTTCCAATTTAAACACTCGTCAAGTTAAAGAAGCCGCCTTGCGCGATTTAATTCCACTATTAGATCGCCTCAATATGACACCTTCACAAAAGTTTAATATCTGTCGCAATATCTTTGAGGATTTACGCGATTACACAGTACTAGAGCAAGCCTACCGTGCCGCTACGGAAATCGCTAACGAAACCGAACGCGCCGAAGCCCTCCTCTACTTAGTAGAATCCATTGATAAAATGTAAATATTTTGCCTCCGCAAAACAATCCCGTTGGGGTTGTTTTGTTTTGGCACAAAAATTGAGTTAGAATTTACTTCCAACTCAATTTTTTAGCTAGCCTCTTTTATTAGGCTTCTCTTCCCCGAATAAAAAGCCTAATACCCCACTCCACCCATATCAGGAACAGCTGGCTTCTCCTCTGGAATCTCACATATCAATGCACCCATCGTGATTGCAGTTGCCGCTATTGAAGTTGCGTTTTTCACCGCTTCCTTCGTCACCTTCGCAGGATCAATCACGCCAGTCTTCTTAAGGTCCACCAAACCTTTTTCCGGTGCCATCACATTTATACCGAATCCTACCTTACCAGATTTCTCCACTTCGGCTAGCAGCGCTTGCGCATTAAGCCCAGCATTTTCCATAATGTGGATAAACGGTGCCCTTAGAGCATTTTTCACAATCTTCGTACCACTATCTTCTTCTTTTAATTTGCCAGCCAAGTTCACTAACGTCACACCACCACCAGCCACAATACCTTCAGCTAGCGCCGCCTTAGTAGCCGCTACCGCATCGTCCACCCGGAACTTCTTCTCGTCAATCTCCGTTTCAGTAGCACCCCCTACCTTAATTACCGCCACTTTACCAGATAATGCTGCCGCACGCTTTTCCAATTCTTCTCTCTCATAATCAGACTTTGCCATCTCAGCCTGCGCATGGATCAGTTCAATCCTCGCTGCTACAGCTTTAGTATCACCAGATCCCTTAATGATCGTCGTTTCATCTTTAGTAGCGATTACTTTAGCCGCAGAGCCTAATACTTCCAGACCCACCTCTTCTAGCTTCAATCCCTTATCAGCTGAAACTACCGTCGCATCCGTCAAAATCGCAATATCCTCCATAATTTCTTTGCGGCGATCCCCAAATGACGGAGCTTTTAACACCAATGAATTGAATACGCCTTTAAGTTTATTTAGTACTAATAGCGACAAAGCCTCACCCTCCACTTCTTCAGCAATAATCACTAAATCCTTCTTGCCAGTCTGCGCTACTTTTTCCAACATTGGCAAAATATCACTTGCCGCCGAAAGTTTTTTATCAGTGATTAATACCAGTGGCTTTTCAAAAATCGCCTCTTGTCGGTTTACATCGGTCACAAAGAAAGGTGAAGAATAGCCCTTATCATAAGAAAATCCTTCCACAATTTCTTCTTCCATTTCCAGACCTTGTCCAGCTTCCACCGTCACTACACCGTCTTTACCAATCTTCGAAATTACTTCAGCAATTAGTTCACCAATTTTCTCATCCCCCGCCGAAATCGTCGCTACTTCTGCCACTTTTTTATCATCACCCTCAATCTTTTCAGCCATTTTATCAATTTCGGCAATAATTTCAGCGCCAGCTTTCTCAATTCCTCGCCTGAGCTCCATCGGGTTCACACCAGCCGCGATTAGTTTATTTGCTTCGTTTAAAATATTGTATGTTAGCACCGTCACCGTAGTGGTACCATCACCAGCAACTTTGTTTAATTTCTGTGCTGCCGTTTTAATCAATTTTGCACCTACCGCTTCACCTAGAGCCTCGTCCTTATTAGGAAGCTCCACCGCCTCTGCCACCGTTACCCCGTCATGCGTAATCACTGGCGCGCCATATTCTTTCTCGATTATCACGTTCTTGCCTTTTGGCCCAAATGTCACTTTTACAGCATCATACAATTGTTTTGCGCCAGACAACACTTTCTCACGCGCTTCTGCTTCATAATATATTTTCTTTGCCATATTTTTCTCCTTCTAAAAGTTTTCCACAGGTTTTCCACCAAATTATCCCTACAAAGTCGCCAAAACGTCTTCCTCTTTTAGGATAATGTAGTCTACATCGTCAATCTTTATTTCCGTCGTAGAATACTCCTTATAGACAATCTTGTCGTCTTTTTTTACAGATTTTACTTCTGGTCCCACCGACTCTACCACTGCATAAGCCGGTTTTTCCTTTGCTTCGCCTAATAATATTCCAGATTTTGTTTTTTCTAATGGCTTTTCCACTTTTGCCACTACTCTGTCTTTCAACGGTTTTAATGCCATATTTTTCTCCTTTTCTACCCCTATTATAGCACAAAAGTTAGCACTTACAAGCCCCGAGTGCTAATTTATGAGTGGTAATAACCTCAATCTTATCGTTTTAGTTAAATACATTATATTATCAAGTAACTCCATCATCTCATCTTCTCTAAAACCTCTTTCGATCCATTCTTCGATCAATCCCACAATTTCACCTATATACACCCTAAATACCCTCTCCAAATTACCATACAATTTATATTCTTCTTTCAGTTTCGACACCAAAACTCCAACCATTTTCATAATTATCGCCATCCTCTGATTTTCTAGAAAAATTGCAAAAGCTTCTTTATTTTTTAGAATAAAAATTAACAATCTATAATAAATTACCCTTATAGATACGTTATTTTTGTTCAACATTTCACACATAAAATTCTCATATTCTATCAGAATATATTCTTCATAATCGGTCACGATTCCATATATTGTTTTATGATGACGGTAAAAAGTCGCCTTATCCACATCGGCCTTTCTCGCCAACTCCGTTACACTTAATCTATCCCGCCCACAATCAAAAAAGACCTTTAATATGGCCTCTTCATTTTTTCGGAAACGAGCATCCTCCAGCTTCTTTTTTGTCAGCCGAGTACTCATAACTTTTATTATACTACTGACGTATTATTATTAAACTCTCATATTGTTCTGATTTATATTTTTTGTCCCCTAGCCACTCATCTACCGCCTTCATTACCCCCGGCAAGGCTGGATTATAATAGTCATGCACCAAAATCACTCCACCTTGCATTATTTCACCTTCAATCAATTTTAAAGAATCTTTAATGGATTCGTAAAAATCGCCATCTAAAAATACAAAAGCAATCTTATCCGGAAGATCCGCTTCACCCAAATCCTTAAACCACGCTTTTTTAATAACTGGTATCGGTAATCCCGCCCGCAAAAATCTCTCCTTAACCTCCCTTTTCGTCACTAATAGCTCTCCACCTTTAAAATCTTGTCCAAGTGCCGACTCGTCTGCCACACTTTTTTCTGGTAACCCCTCGAAAGAATCATAAATCCATAACTTTTTCACAGAGTTTTCCACAGGTTTTTCCACAAGTTTAGTATTAAAATCCCGTAGAACTTCTGCCAAAAGCAGTGATGTATCACCTTTATAACAACCCAATTCCACAAAGTCCCCCTCTACCGCAAGACATCCCCTAGCGACTTTCAAAATCTCCTCCGTCTCCCTTTCGGAAACTTGATCATTTTTCCAAGCCATTACTATTTATCCTTTATTTTACCGCCCATACACAATCATCTTTATTATCTCTCAAACAAATCACACAAAAACTATAACATCTTTCTTAAATATTCCCCAGTTGGCGTGTTAGCCTTCTTCGCCAAATCCTCCGGAGTGCCCTCTGCACATACCATACCACCCTTTAAGCCGCCTTCTGGTCCCATGTCTATCACCCAGTCTGCTGATTTTATCATATGTAAATTATGTTCAATAATCACCATCGAATTACCGCCATCCACCAGCCTATTTAGTATCGCCAATAATCTTTTTACGTCATCCGCGTGCAACCCAGTCGTTGGCTCGTCCAAAATATACAAAGTCTTACCCGTAGAACGCCGCGCCAATTCCGTTGCCAGTTTAATCCTTTGCGCTTCACCACCACTAAATGTCGTCGCCGGCTGCCCTAATCTAATATAGCCCAGCCCTACTTCTTGTATCGTCTTTAATTTCGGTGCAATAGATGGAATATTTGCAAAAAACTCCACCGCTTCATCAATCGTCATATCTAATACTTGCGAAATATCTTTGCCTTTATATTTAATTTCCAATGCCTCCGCATTATACCGTCTACCACGACACTTCGGGCACGTCACATATACATCCGGTAAAAAGTGCATTTCAATTTTGTTTACACCATCACCTTGACAATTCTCACATCGCCCACCTTTCACATTAAAGCTAAATCTACCCGCCTTATAGCCTCGCACTTCTGCTTCCGGCTGCGCCGCAAAAAGCTCCCGTATCGCCGTGAACACCCCGGTATATGTAGCCGGATTACTCCTTGGCGTTCGTCCAATCGGGCTTTGATCAATCACAATCACCTTATTGATTTTCTCAATTCCTTCAATCTTTTCGTGTGTACCACTTACGGTTTGTGCCCGATGAAGTCTCGCCAAAAGCTCGTTTGCCAAAATGCCATTCACTAATGTAGATTTGCCACTTCCGGACACCCCAGACACTACCGTCATTACGCCTAGCGGAAAATGTACATCTATATTTTTTAAATTATTCTCACGTGCTCCCACTACCACTAATTCATTTCCTTTTTTGATTTTCCGGCGTTTTTTAGGCGTATCAATTTTCATTTCACCAGAAAGGTATTTTCCAGTAATTGAATTTGGGTTCTGCATAATCTCTTCCGGCGTCCCCGCCGCTACTAGTAAACCACCCTTTGCTCCTGCCCCCGGCCCAATATCCACAATATAATCCGATGCTAACATAGTATCCTCATCATGCTCTACCACTAGCACTGTATTCTTTAAATCACGCAAATGTTTCAAAGTTGCAATCAATTTATCATTATCCCGCTGATGTAGTCCAATAGACGGCTCATCCAAAACATACAGCACGCCCTGTAACCCAGATCCAATCTGAGTTGCCAATCTAATTCTTTGCGCCTCACCACCAGAAAGAGTATTGGCTGCTCGCCCTAGCTCCAAATATCCCAACCCCACGTCTTGCATAAATTTTACTCGCTCACGAATTTCTTTCAAAATCGGCTTCGCAATCAATTCTTCATCTTCACTAAAACCTAAATCTTGATTTAGTACTTCTAACGTTGCATCTACATCCAAATTACACATATCCACAATATTAAGATCATGCACCGTTACCGCTAGCACTGCCGGTTTCAATCTCGCCCCATGACAAGTCTGACACTCCCGCACCCGCATAAAACGTTCAATATCATGTTTCATAAATTCCGAAATTTTCGGGTCATTATATCTTCTTTCCAATGTCGGGATCACACCTTCATAAGTAGTCTGGTACACGGTCCCTTCTGCAAATCTACCACTACCAGACACTTTCATTTCATATTTTTCGTCCCCCGTACCATACAATATAATATTCTTTATTTCATCAGATAGCTCACCAATCGGCGTATATACATTAAATCCATGTTTCACACCCACCTGCATCAATCTTTTCAACCACCAAGAATCCTGCCCCACCCGATTAAAAGGCCTTATCCCACCTTCTGCAATCGTCAAATTATTATTAAACACCAATCCAGGATCTATTTCCATCCTAGATCCCAACCCAGTACAAGTCGGACAAGCCCCATCCGGTGCATTAAAACTAAATAACCGTGGCGTAAGTTCCGGAATCAATTCATCTGGATGATCCGGACAAGCATAGCGTTGTGAATAAGTCAGTATTTCTGTATTTTCAGCCGTAATCTTATTTTCTCCCACCGCAGTCGTCCGATCATTTATCTTCAAAAGTTGGATAATACCCTGCCCCATCTCCAATGCCTGTTCTATAGAACTACTAATTCTCGTTTTTAATTCCGGATTTAACACAAATCTATCCACTACTATTTCTATATTATGCCGTTCATTTTTGTTGAGTTCTGGAAATTCATCTAGCGCATAAATTATTCCATCCACCCTCACCCGCGAAAACCCTTTTGCCGAATATTGTTCTGAAATATGCAAAAATTCACCTTTTTTCGCACTGACAATTGGTGCCAGTAGCATCAATTTAGACCCTAACGGCAATTTCATCACTTCGTTCACGATATCTTCTACCGAACGCCGCGATACCGGCTTATGACAAATCGGACAATGCGGCACTCCTACCCGCGCAAACAAAAGTCTTAAATAATCATACACCTCAGTTACCGTTGCCACTGTAGAACGCGGATTTCTGGAAGTAGATTTCTGATCAATCGATATCGCCGGCGAAAGCCCAGTAATGGAATCTACGTCCGGTTTATCCATAATTCCAAGAAACATTCGCGCATATGACGACAGTGATTCCACATACCTTCTCTGCCCTTCCGCATAAATCGTATCAAAAGCAAGCGAAGATTTACCAGACCCAGAAAGCCCAGTAATAATTACTAATTTATCTCGCGGAATATCCACATCTATATCTTTTAGATTATTTTGTCTCGCTCCACGGATTTTTATTACATTATCGTTTCCAAAAATTTCCCCCTCAATCTTCTGTATTTTTTCATCTTCGCTCATCTAAAATCTCTCTTATAAACGCATATATTATAACCCAAAACCCAGAAAAAGTCCAGCCTATGGTATAATCAAGTCATGAGTAACGAGGAAACTAACGTTAAAGAAAACACAAGCACCAAAGATGTCAAAACTTCCAGACATGCCGCACGCTATCTAATCGTAGGTATCTGTGTTACTATTTTCAATTACGTACTTTTTGCAATTTTATCGAACCTCATTATCCAAAATAATGATTTACTCTGGCTTTCTTCCCTAATTGCTACCGTTATTACCACCATTGTGGCCTATATCGCTCATTCGAAAATCACTTGGAAAGAACGCATCGTTACTAAACATTCAATTATGCGTTTTTTTATTTGGAATGCATTACTTGCCATCGTTATCAGTCCAGCACTTACTCAACTTTTTAGTCTTATCACCCCACTTTACGAATTTGCCTTCAATATCACCTCAACCATTAATCTGCCCTTTACTTATGAATTTGTCCTTACTACTGGATCATTTGCCCTCACATCTATAGTCATCATGATTCTCAATTTCCTCTTCTATGATAAATTTGTCTTCGGCAAAAAGAAGGCTGCAAATGAAAACTAATCCCATCGTTTCCGTTATTGTTCCTATTTATAATAACGATAGATATCTTGATAACTGTATCAAATCCATTATTGGCCAAACCTACCAAAACTTAGAAATCATTTTAATAGACGATGGCTCTACTGACAATTCTGACAAAATCATAAATAATTACGCCAAAAAAGATTCCCGCATCAAAACCATCCATCAAAAAAACGCCGGCCAATCCGCCGCACGCAACCGTGGCCTCAAAATTGCTACAGGCGATTACATTAGTTTTGTCGATGGCGACGACAAAATTAAACCAAATTTTATCGAAAAACTTCTCCAACCATATCTTGATAACCCCACTGCCACAGCCGTCAGCGTTTGTGGCATCCATTATAAAAGACTCAAACAAAACTCTTCTTCCAACGTCTATATTAATCCCATTCGCAAGCGCCGCAAATCTGAATCACAAAAAGCTTATATATTATACCTCTTAGCTATCGATGGCCGCATGTATTCTTCCGTAAATAAACTCTACCAAGCCAAAATCGTCAAAAGGTTGACTTTTGACGAAAAACTCAATTTCGCCGAAGACACCAAATTCGTATTAGACTACCTAAACAAAGCCGTAGGAAAAATTCAGTTTATACTTGACACGCTATATACTTACAACTTCGGCACCGAAACCAGCACTATCAAAACCACCGCCCTTAACTGGCAAAATTGGCAAACTTCTTACAAAAATCTCAAGCACTGGCTCGGCCCCCACCCATCACTTACAGAAAAATTCTGGCTTCATCTCGTTCATCTACGCTGGCGCATCTCCTTTGTTCGCTCAGTTCACCGAGCAAAACATTAAAATATATGCTAAAATATACTTACATATGGGAATTCCTCGCGTACTAAATCGTAAAAATCGTATTCTTTTAGCCGAACTTACCAAAACTGATTTTAAGCTTCGCTATCAGGGCTCTGTTCTCGGCTATTTGTGGGCGCTCCTTCGTCCATTACTTATGTTTGCTATACTCTATATCGTATTCGCCAAACTTCTTAAAATCGGCGGAGATATTCCTCATTACCCAGTCTATCTACTCTGTGGCACCACTATGTGGAGCTTCTTTACCGAATGTACATCACAAGGCATCCAAGCCATCGTAAATCGTGGTGACCTTCTTCGTAAAATCAGTTTTCCTAAATACATTGTTGTAGTCTCTGCTACTCTCACAGCTGTTATCAATATGCTCATTAATCTAGTCGTCATAATCATTTTTGCCCTCATCAACGGTGTTGCGCCCACCTGGAGTTGGCTTCTAATATTCATTCCACTTATCGGCTTATATCTTCTCTCCCTTGGCATTGCTTTTTTACTTGGTTCTATCAATGTCAAATATCGCGATATTACTTCCATTTGGGATGTTTTAGTCCAGGCACTCTTTTACGCAATACCAATTATTTACCCAATTTCTATGGTTGCATCCACCAGCGCCACCGCCGCCAAAATTATCCTCTTAGATCCTATTGCGCAATGCATTCAAGACATCCGCTACTTCCTCATTACCAATGAGACTATCACCACTTGGAACTATATTAATAATAAATTTCTAGCCGCTATACCAATTCTAATTACTCTAGCAATCTTGATTATAGGCGCCATAATATTCAGAAGAAAATCTAAATTCTTCGCGGAGGAAGTCTAATGAAACGTCAAATTGGTACACGCACAGAAATTTACGACAACAATAGCAATATAGCTATCAGCATCAAGAATCTTCACAAAAGCTTCAAGCTCCCTACCGAGCAAGCTTTCGGCCTCAAACAAGCCATTTTCAACCGTCTTCGCGGCATTAAAGGCTACACTGAACAAAAAGTTCTTAAAGGTCTAGATTTCGAAATTAAAAAAGGCGAATTCATTGGCATCGTTGGCCGCAATGGCTCTGGCAAATCTACCCTACTTAAAATTCTAGCTGGCATTTATTATCCGGAAAAAGGCGAAATCACTATTAACGGCAACCTAGTACCGTTCATCGAACTTGGCGTTGGCTTTAACCCAGAACTCACCGGTCGTGAAAATGTTTACATGAACGGAGCGCTGCTCGGTTTTAGTAATGCCGAAATGGACAAAATGTATAACGACATTTGGAAATTCGCCGAACTAGAACAATTCCAAGACCAAAAGCTCAAGAATTATTCTTCCGGCATGCAAGTCCGTCTTGCTTTCTCTATTGCTATCCGTGCCAAAGGTGATATCCTATTACTAGATGAAGTCCTCGCCGTCGGCGATGCCGCTTTCCAACAAAAATGCGCCGATTATTTCGAGTCTCTCAAAACCAAAAATCAAACAGTCATTCTTGTCACGCATTCCATGGAAAATGTCCGTAAATTCTGCACCCGCGCAATTCTCATAGATAATGGCAAAATCGTTCAAAGCGGAGACCCACAAAAAATCGCCGACGCCTACACCAAACTCTGGTCGTAATTATTCGTGAATTATTTTGCGAAAAAGCCAATAAATCCTGCCGCCAAAATTCGTACTTATCAAATTGTAAAATTTCAGCTTATCCGTTAGATATTTATTATTGGCAAAATTTTTCTTATGTTTCTTTATCCACTCTTTTGCCAAACTACCATATTTCGGTTCAATTTTCCCAGCAATCACAAAATCCAACAATGCATATTTGGCCGAAAGCAACGAAACCTCTGCTGCTTGTTTTAAGTCAACATCGTCTTTAAAATATTCCACGGCTTCTCTTGCCACCATCTCTCGCTCTTTCAACCGCTCCTCAACTTTCGCCGTATTCATTAAACTATTCTTTCTATCTACATAGACATACAGCGATTCCGGTATATACGCTACTCTCTCCGCTTTAAAGAACAATTTATAAGTAGTCCGCGAGTCTTCATGCTTCTCGCCCTTAGGGAAATATATACCATTATCTACAAATATTTTTTTCTTGTATAGTTTATTCCATGTCACTATATCTACATTCTCTTGCCCCACCAACAACTTTATCACTGCCTGCTTACCAGTCATAGTTTCTTCTTTTGGCCTTATTGAATTATATCCGCATGCTACTATATCTGCATTCTTTTCAGACATACGCCTATACATAACGCCAATAAAATCTTCGCCCACAAAATCATCGCTGTCCACAAACGCAATAATTTCACTCTTCGCCTTCTTTATGCCAAAATTCCTCGCGTCCGAAAGTCCACCATTCTTTTTATGAAAGACCCTCGCTCTTTTCTCCTTCTGGGCAAATTCATCACAGATTCCACCGGAACCGTCCGTAGACCCATCATCCACTATCACGATGTCCAGATTCTCATAATTCTGCCGAACAATTGAATCCAAACATTTCCCTACAAAATCCTCTACATTATAAACTGGCACAATAACAGAAATTAGTGGCTTCATTTTTTCTCAGCAAAACACTTTAAGTAATTTATCGTATCGTTCATCGCGTCTTCGATTGTTAGCTCCGTCACCCATTCTAACTCTTCTCTAGCCTTCTTGGGATTCGCAAAGATCTTCGCTAAATCCCCTGCCCTTCTGCCCACTACCTTATACGGCAATTTAGTGCCACTGGCTTTTTCAAACGCCGTCACCATCTCTAACACCGAAGTTGCCTTACCAGTACCTAAATTATATATAGATATTCCTGGTTTCATTTTTTCTATCGCCGCCACATGACCCTTGGCTAAATCCACCACATGAATATAGTCTCTCATCCCAGTACCATCTGGAGTGTCATAATCGTTACCATATACAGACAATTCTTTTATCTCGCCTGTAGATACTTTCATAATTATTGGCATTAAATTGTTTGGAATGTCATTCGGGTCTTCACCAATTAATCCAGACTTATGCGCCCCAACTGGATTAAAATAACGCAAAATCGTTGCCTCAAATTTTTCATCAGCCTCTGCTACATCTTTCAAAATTTCTTCAATCACATGTTTGGTCTCGCCATACGGATTCGTAATTCCTACCCCAGTCTGCATTTCTTCCGTCAATTCCGCTACGCCTTGATCACCATACACTGTCGCCGAGGATGAAAAGATAATCCTATCTACTCCATACTTCTTCATACACTTCAATAAGTTAATCGTGCCACCCACATTATTTTCATAATATTTTAATGGTTTTTCTACTGATTCCCCCACTGCTTTTAACCCCGCAAAATGTATCACCAAATCAAACCCACCATTCCTGAATATCTCGTCCATCGCTGGAATATCTAGCAAATCCGCTTTATGAAATACCGGTTTCACACCAGTAATTTTTTCGATATCGTCCAATACTGTAATCTTGCTATTAAACAAATTGTCCAATATCTCAATATCATAACCACGCTCAATCAATTCTACCGCAGTATGCGAACCAATATATCCAGTTCCTCCAGTTAAAAGTATCTTCATTTCTCCTCCTTCCTTTTATTATTTACCACTTACTCACCTTTTTAAACCAGTTTTATATATTTACCCCATTCATAACTTCAGCTTAACTATCGTCTTCTTACCTCTTCTACAAAAAACCTTGGCCTTCTCTTTGTCTCTGAATATATTTTACCGATATATTCTCCTATTAAGCCCAATGAAATCATTTGGATTCCAGCCACCAGCCATATTGAGCATACAATGAATGTCCAGCCATCAACAACCCGTCCAACCGCACGGACAACTAGCGCATATATCATTATTATCAGACTTAAAATAAATACTAAAAACCCAAAAAACAATACCATTTTTATAGGCCTTACACTAAATGATGTCACTCCATCCCACGCAAAACTCAGCATCTTTTTCAGCGGATATTTCGATTCCCCAGCTATACGCTTATTTCTTTCATACTCAACCGTACTGGACTTCAAACCAATCAGTGGAACCATGCCTCTTAAGAATAGGTTCACCTCGGGATAGTTACTAAGCTCGTCCAAAGCCTTTTTAGACATCAATCTACAATCGGCAGCATTATACACCAATTCAACTCCTAGATGGCCCATAATCTTATAAAACATTTGCGCCGTATATCTTTTAAATTTAGTATCAGTTTTTCTATCTCCCCTCACGCCATATACAATTTCATTCCCTTTACCATACTCCTTCAAAAAGCCATCAACTACATCAAGATCGTCCTGTAAATCTGCATCCATGCTAATCGATACATCGCAATAATCTTTAGCATACATCAACCCCGCAAGCAATGCATTCTGATGTCCTACATTATGAGCTAGTTTAAGACCAACCACTATGCTGTCTTTATCTACCAACCCAGCAATCATCTTCCAAGTATCATCCTTAGAACCATCATCAACAAACACCACCTTGCTATTCTTGTCAATCTTCTTACTTTGTATTAATATATCCGCTTTTATTCTCAACGATTCGTATGTCTCTTTTAAACATAGCGATTCGTTATAACAAGGAAGGACAAAATATACTTTTGGTATTTTCATATCATTCTCCGCTCAATACATTACCGCAATAATATTTTGAAAACACAATTGAATTCGTTACAGTACAAACCTGGTTTCCCACCTCTTTGTACCATTCAGTCTGATTTTCATAAGCCAACTTTCCACCAAGCACTGTTAGTTCGCCGTCACTAAGATCATACATCGTTAAAAAACTTCTATAAAACCATTCCGGAAGAGTAAAGTTATTCGCACTAAAATCAGTCGCATCAGATCCTTCTATCATTACTGGAATATCTGCAACTACCAACTTATCTATTTCTCCACTCTTGTATAATGCAATCAATGCATTTCTACGCTCCAACGCCGAAGCACGGGTTACTAAAACCGCAAAATACCCCTTATTGAATTGATAAATACCTCTTGCCGACAAAAGCATAAAAATAGCAACCGCTACCACTACCACTCCGCGTAAAATAGCCGAATATTTCCATCCAGACATAAGAGAATCGACCCAATCACATAAGAATATAACTAGAGTTATGACCATTATTACAAGACCCATAGATGGAATTCCAAGGACTCGAGCCTCTGCAGACACGGCATGTCCACCAAAAAAATACACCAACAACGGAAAATAAATAAATGTCAAAAATAACAGCATTTCAAAAATGCCAATTTTCACACAACTAGCACAAGATGTTAATTTTTTTCCAAAGGCCAAATTACTAGCCAAAATACCAACCGTAATCATTAACGCCCATTTCCACACAGAAACTCCCACAATCATATTAGCAATAGATTTGATTGGCCTAGCAAATGCAAGCTCTACTAGAGAAACTGTTGCTTTGGCAGCGCCAGCCCTTGTCCATAGACCAGGAGCAAGCGCCATAACCAATCCACCCAGCAAAAGAACTACGAACATCAGTAAGCATACCCTTCTATATGTTTTATACCTTTTCACGAAAGACGAAATAATTAATGCAATACCAGACCATCCCAAAACAATCAACATAGATGCTTCGCTCACAGTTTGGCCACAAAAAGCCAGAATCATAAAAATCCATACCATTTTTCTCTTTCTGATCTTGCCTCTATTTTTAACTAGCCAAACAAACAAAGCCGAATCATAGACCACTACAATCATTCCGAGAAAATGAACAACTGCTGAATCCAGCCAAAGATATATGTCAAACAAGCAAACAGAACAATACATAATCGTCGCAGCTACCAAAAAACCAACCAGACACGCCTTAACGAACTTCTCCCTACCAAAATCAGCTAGCTGACTAATCAGCCAAGACCACGCCGCGCCGAAAGACACCAATAAAGTCATCGATACAACAATCTGCGAACCAACACTACCGAAAAATTTATATGAAATCCCGCTAATAAAAGATTGCGCTAACCTACCGCCCCAAGTCATGTATTGTTCAAAAGCATAACCAAAAATTCCCTTACTCCTAATCTCAGTCATAAAATAGTACTCATCAGCAATCGGTCTTGCGAAAACCGCCATAACAACTAGCCCAAAGAATAAAATACCCACTATCGCCGCCACAATATACCAAAGAAACCTTGACCGAATTTTCCTCTCCATATAATATATATTATACCCCAAAAAAGACAAAACGACAACGACATGTACTAATTACTAATTAAGAATACAAATCAAACATTCGTAGTTTAAAAATTTTATCAAAATCATATTTTTCTAAATAATCTTCCCTAGCCGCACTAGCCATCCTCAAACTTTTTTTACTGTCTTTCCTCATTACATATAAAGCTTTCGCCAGATCGTCTTTATCCCTAGCACGACACAATATTCCAGTCTTCCCATCAATAATAATTTCTCCATTCCCATCTACATTGGAAACGACTATCTTTTTTTTCATCATCATTGCCTCGAGCAAAGCAATCGAAGCGCCCTCGTAATAGCTGGGCAACACAAAAACATCACTCTCTGCCATTGCGCGCAACGGATCATTTGTAAAACCTTTCAAGGCTATCCTCTTGTCATCACAGGTAATTTTATTCAACCAATCATCTAACGGCCCTTCACCATAAATATCTAATCTACATCGTGGACACTCTCTTTCCACTTTTTTGAATGCTCCTATTAATTCCCTAATGCCCTTATAATCAATCAATCTTCCAATATAGCAATAAACACCGTATTTACATTTTACTTTTCTGTACTTTTCAAAACTATCAAAAACGCCATTTGGAATTACCTCAACATTGCTAAATCGTTTATCAGTAACCTTGTCAAAACTTTCTTTTTCACAATTACTAATAAAAATTATTTTGAAAATTTTTCTAGCTTCTCCTAAAATAATTTTTCCTATAATATTCTTAAACGGTCTATCCACATTCTGTAAAACCCAAGTCCTAAAGTCAATATGGTCTGTCCATAAAACTCTGATACCCATCCTTCTCCCAGCCACGCTTGCCGCAATCCAATCATCCCTAGATTGGATATTTATAACCTTCGGCTTTATCTGTCTAAAAACATTACGATACCAAAAATAAAGCCTCAATTGCCACAAAAAATAAATCGGCAACAATAAATTTCTCCAACCACTATAATTCTGTTGTTTAAGATATGGCCCTTTTATAACACGAATTCCAGCGTCTTTCGCACTATTAAACAATTTCTTCGAACTACTTATAATTACCGGTTCAAAACCATTTCTTTTTAGTACGTCAGCAAGTTTAACTTGATAAGTTTCTGCACCACCAAAAGCTTCTGGAGCAACATTTCTAATTAAAATAACATCATTTTTCGCCATCTATCATGTCCCTTTTAACAACACCAACAAATCTATCCCAAGTGTATTCCCTCGTCAACAAATTCTGAGCATTTTTTGCATACAATTCCAATTTGCTACTATCTTTCATGATACTATTAATAATCTTCACATATTCCTCGTATCTAGTATAATCTCTGACAAGATATCCTGTCGTCTCATTACGTACAAACTCACCCACTCCACCATCATCGCTTGCCACAATAGGTAAACCAGCTGCTGCCGCTTCGAGCAATACATTTGGCATACCATCACTAAGTGAAGTATATAAAAACAAATCATATTCCCCAATAGGCAATGAATCAAAACCATCATAACCACCACAATATCTCACATTTTTCGCGCCAGAAAAGATACTAGAGCCGACATTCTCACCCAACTCTCCATACATATCTATCTGTACAGACCCCTCATCCAAATACTTGCCAATCTCAACAACTAATTCTGGTAACTTTAAAGGAACCACTCTGCTCGCCCAAAGAATCTTCATTTTTCCACGTTCACAAAGCCCCTTCTTTGGCTTAACTAATTTTAGGCCCCTGACCGGCTGCCTATGTATCTTAAACTTATCTGCAGAAAAACCATTCATCTCAATACTATAATCAATCATCGCCTGATTATCGGTAAATACTCTCTTTACTACATCATATATCTCAAATAAACATGGGTTATCATAAGAATATACTGCCTTCATATTACTGCCAGAAATATATTCCCAAGCAAACAACGAAACGGTCAAATTATAATTATTCTTAACCAAGCCCTTATGTGATCTAACCCAATCGTATGCATACTCAGAGTTAATAATATGTAGGTTTTTGCAATTTAACTGGACAATCAGTCTAGTAAATAAATTGTCGGCCTTCTCCGGTGAAAGACCTTCGCTAACTTTACCAAAATCCACAAAATCAACATATTCCGGCAAATTTTTCGCCCAGGTATTTTTAGCATTCAATGTAGCAATTACAACAAAATGAGCATTTCGATTATTTTCCTTTATCGCTTCGATATAGTTAAATAGCACCTTATCCGCACCCCCTCTCACAACCCACGGTACCAAAAAGACATAATCCGGCTCCCCAGTTATTGACTCGGCTATTTTTAAAAACGCATTCCCTACATCAATTTGCTCTTCTGCATTGTAAAACAAAACGCCATTAACCGCCGCCTTATATGGATATAATTGAGAATCAATCCTGTTCATTTTTTTCCATTCTTCAACAACATATTTTGGGATAGTTTTTCTCTTCGCTTGAGGTGATTCATAATTCAATACCTTTATAACAACTTTAGCGACGGGTGTAATAAAATAATTAATCCTTGGATTGTTTCTTATCTTCTTATACAAACGATACCCCTTACTAATGATAATTTTTTTCCTACTCGTCTGCTTCGCAGGTTTAACGATTTTTTTAAAATTCGGAAACGAAAAGATATTCATATATGGAATCGTAACTCTTTCCTCGTTTCCTAAAGATAATCTGGAATTATTTGATCTTCGATAAAAAAGGACTGTCTCTTTCGCAATAATATGAGAGATCCCCTTCTCAATAGTCTCAATGTTAAAAACATAATCCTCATGGCCAAAACCGTCCAGCATTTTGCGATATGGCACTTTCAACATAGTCGATCTTTTTGCAACCAGAACCGAACACCAGCGGTTTTCTCCAATTAGCCCAACCAAGTCTTTATCAGAACCACCATAGCTCGTCTGAACAGTCAAAACATTTCTTTGGTCAATACCAAAAGTCAAAATGCTCTCAGGATGAACTACAACCTCTGACTCAGTTTGTTTCAATAATCTTATTGCTTCAATAAACCAGTTATCAGTTATTAAGTCATCGCCATCGAATACCCCAACATATTCTCCTAACGCATGGCTAATTGCAAAATTCCTCGAAGGCCCCGTATCACCAAAATTATTCTCAAATATCCTAAAATTCCTTCTATTTTTATACCTTCTAAAGTATCTCTTTGTTTCCAAGTCTCCGTTATCGATATGTACAACAAATTCGCACAAAAATCCTTCATCCTCCAACCGCTGTACGGCATCAAAAAGACTGCGCATCGTTTTATGGGCAACTAACCCTTCATTATGAGCCGTCACAATTACAGACAAATCAATTTTCTTTTTCATTAATCCTACTCCTACCTCTCCTACTCAATCCATTATACCACAGTAAATTAAAACCCATTTTACATTGAGCAATAATAGATTATAATAAAATCATGAACCAGTATGACGCAATAATCGTAGGCGCAGGAATATTCGGCCTAACCATAGCTGAAAGATTAGTCAATTGCCTAAACAAAAAAGTATTACTCATTGAAAAAAGACCCCATATTGGTGGAAATTGTTTTTCAATCATAGATCCTGACACCAAAATAGAATGTCATAAATACGGAGCGCATATCTTCCATACATCAAACGAAGAAGTATGGAAATATGTAAATAAATTTTCCGAGTTTACCAACTATCAACACAGAGTATATACAACACACAAAGGCGAAGTATACCCACTCCCGATAAACCTTGGGACTATCAATCAATTCTTTCATGCATGCTACTCACCAGATGAAGCAAAACGCCTTCTACAAAAACAAGCCTCTATTATTCAGGCACAACCAAATAATCTAAAGGACAAAGGCATTTCACTCATCGGCCAACCGCTCTTCGAGGCTTTCTTCATGAATTACACTTCCAAACAATGGCAAACACCGGCAGAACAACTTCCGCCGCAAATTATAACTCGTCTTCCAGTCAGATATAATTACAATAATCGATACTTTTCAGACACGTATGAGGGACTTCCGATATCCGGATATTATATCTTTTTTCAAAAGATGCTTGATTCATGTAAGAAAAATTTGACTCTGAAACTCAATACGGATTATTTTGCCGATGATGAGGCTAAAAAACTTACCAATGAAGGGGTTCTTACAATTTTCACCGGACCCATAGATCAATTCTTTAAATATAAATATGGACACCTCAAATGGAGAACTGTAGAATTCAAAAAAGCTGTCATCCAGACAAACGACTTCCAAGGATGCTCCGTCATGAACTATGCCGACCTAAAACAGCCCTACACTAGAATAATTGAATTTAAACATTTTCATCCAGAAAGAAACAATGACTCATATAATCCAAATAGCAAAAAAACTATAATTTTCAAGGAATTCAGCAAAACATGGCAACCTGGTGATGAACCATATTACCCGGTGAGGACACAGAAAGATGTCACCACTTACCACAAATACCAAAAAGAATCAGCCAAACACCCAAACATAATCTTCGGTGGAAGACTCGGCGAATACGCATACTACGATATGGACGCAACCTTTGCAAGAGCATTACAGACTTTCCAAAATACAGTCACTCCCCATTTCAAAAATTAATTACTATGCGCTACATACACCAAAGCGCCAGACTCATCCTCTGCCCAAACCTTATCGTAATCATTCTGCTCTAAAAACTTTGAAACTCGTCCATCATAATAGCCAGGCTGAATCACAAAAATCTTAGGTTTTTTCTCTAAAACTTCATCGAAAAACTCATCTGCAATCGAAGGATCTATGTCTCCAATTGGATACTGATAAGAATACCTCGAAGCCGGCAACCTGTCGCAATGCCTGTAAATATAGTTCCAATTTCCATATACCACAATCCTATCACTTTTGTCTGTAAAGTCATCTACCATTATACATATCTCATCAGCAATCTCAACATTCTTTTTTCTACTGCCAATCGATACTGCCACTTTTTCAAACGCCTGAAACCAACCCGTAAAGCATAAGCTAAAGAACAATAAAATCGCTACTATCCCTAATGCGTTGTTACTTTTTTCTCCCCAAAACTCCTGGAATAAAAACCCAAACGGAACCACAAACATTGGCACCAAGATCATTCCATAATGCGAGTAATTCCTACCAGACATACAAACAGTCACAAAAGACAATATAAGACCAACTAGAAAACTCCATGAAAATATTTTGCTATTCCTGCAAATCACTGCGTAATACAAAGACAAAGCCATGCCAATACATAAAATAATATTCTTTAGAAAGAAGAAAGCACTGGTCACTATTTCATAAATCGCAGCTCTAGAATATTTTAAGTTAAAAAGTAAATACGCGTCAATAAAACTCTCCATCCCTCCTGCAGCAATCAACCAAATGCAAACAGGAACAATAACTACAAGTACTCCCACAATAAAAGAAACAAGACTCTTCCAAAAAACCATGTATCTCTTTTTCATGATTAGATCAACCGCAATTCCAATACATAGTGGAGCCCAAACTGCTACCATATTAATTCTCAATAAAGCTACGCACGCAAAGCTCAAACCAATAAACACAACCGAAATAACAGACAGTTGATCCTTCCTAAAATACTTAACGAAATAATACACCAAAAGAGCGATAGAAGGCAAAGCATACTCCTCCGTCAAATTCCCTAAATCCAACAAATTCAAGCTCACAAAAACAGAGAGGGCCAAAAACGTCAAAAATACACAAGGCGCACGTCTTTTTACTAATAATCTGGCAGTTCTATACATAAAAACAACTGCAACAAAAACCGAGAGAAACTCAAAAACTAAAATACCACTATCCTTATTTATTAAAACTCCAGCGAAATTAATCAGATACAACAAAGGACCTTTATGGTCAAAAGTATCAAGATACGGAACTTGCCCAACCTTCATTTGGTCTCCAACCGTTAAAAAAACACTGGAGTCAGTTGCTGTTTGCCCATCAATCCATGGAGATGACGGACTAATAGCAACAGCGACAAAGGACATCACAACCAAACATAATATATTAAATACCGTACCACACTTCCTAAGAGCAATCTTTTTAGCCAACTCTGGATTCATCTTTATCATTTCTCTTTTAAATAACCAAAAATTCTTCAAAGATTCTCTGCCAATCTTAAATATCTTTTTCAAATTAATCGAATTCACGCCAGCCGTCCTCGGCTTAAACGATACTTTTTCAAAAGTCACATTTTCACCAAATCGAACAAAATAAGCCGTCAATATAATATTTGGCAAATCATAATCTGAGGGTATTTTGTCAATATATTTAGCAAGCATTCTCACATTCATCAGCCTAAACGGAGCGTTCGCGTCCGGAACTGTGACGTCAAAGAAAAGACGAAGTAGGGAGCAAACAACTTTCTCAACAAAAGCACGCACCTTCCCATCGCCACGACTATTCCTAAAACCAAGCACTCCGTCATAATCATTCCGTTTATCCCAAAACGATTCAAACTCACGGTAATTCGTCTGTCCATCAGAATCGGTCTGAAAAACATAGTCAGCACCATTCTCTATTGCATATCGATAAAGAGCTATTATTTTTGGACCATGATATTGATTCGTATTACTTAATATTTCTAGCTGTTTATTTTTCGATCTAATTCTCAATAATATTTCATGTGTGTCATCGTTGCTACCACTATCTGCCACGACCAATCTAGATTTCGGGGATTTATTCTTGAGTACCAACAGCCACTCATTCACAACCGACTCGATATTCATACCCTCATTATATGCCGGCATAACAACATATAAAACATCACTACTCTTACTCATATACTATATATCATAGCCTAAATAATATTTTTATTCAACCCAGGCCGATATACCATCAAACCTTACCATTCCATTCTCATATTCTTGGTATTCCACATCGCCATCATTCATGATATCG
>CAMVDR010000008.1 GCA_947166295.1 uncultured Candidatus Saccharibacteria bacterium
ACTGTCGAATCTTCGGTCGTGATGATGCCGCTTGTGATCTCCTTAAAGCTTGCAATCGCGTTATTTACTTCGTGATTGATTTTAATCCCTAATGGTGCCAAACCCTCGATGATCGATTCGCGAGTTTCCGCTCCATTTTCTAGTACGCCCGCCGTAAATACAATAGCATCTACTTCTCCACCTAATTCCAAGTAATACTCGGCAATGTATCTATCGATACGATCTACATACATATCAAGCGCCAGCCGTGCGTTTTCATCGCCTTCTTCTATGGCTTTTTCTACGTCACGGTTGTCGTTAAAACCACACACACCCTTTAGCCCGGATTCTTTATTTAGCGCCTCGTCAATTTCCTCATACGTCATACCGGCTTCATCAATCATATACTTAATAATTGACGGGTCAATCGAACCAGACCTTGTCCCCATCATTAGGCCATCGAGTGGAGTCAGACCCATAGTTGTGTCGTAGCTTTTACTATCTTTTACTGCGGTAATACTAGCCCCAGAACCCACGTGGCATACAATCAGATTTACCTTTTCTTTGCCTAGTTTCTTCTGCATTGTTTCGGTGATATATTTATGACTCGTCCCATGGAAACCATATTTTCTCACGCCATATTTTTCATACCACGCCATTGGTACGGGGTACATAAACTGAACTTTTGGAATCGTTTGATGAAATGCCGTATCGAATACCGCCACCTGGGTAGCATTTGGCAATGCTTTTTGCATCGCTTTAATTCCGGCAATATTACCAGGGTGATGCAAAGGCCCAAGTTTTGTTAGATCTTTGATATCTTTTAGCACCTGCTCGTCAATTACTACCGATTTCGCATATTTTTCACCACCGTGCAAAACCCTGTGCCCTACACCGCGGATTTCCTCCAAATCTTTCACTGCGCCATAATTAACCAGTTCTTCAAGCATAATCTTCGCAGCTTCCGCATGATCCTTAATAGGCTTAGCAGTTTCGGTTTTTTTACCTTCGTATTTAATGGTATAAAAACTATCCGCCGCCCCGATTTTTTCAACATATCCACTAATAATAGATATTTCTGCTGGCATGTCATAAAGCTGAAACTTCAAAGATGATGAACCAGCGTTAACGCACAATACTTTCATTTTTTCTCCCTTTATTGGTATATATTATACCATAAAACGAGCTTATAATACCTTCTCTAAGAATTCTTTTACTCTAGGGGTTTTCGGATGCGCAAAAAACTCTTCCGGCGTGCCCTCTTCTATAATTTTACCCTCATCAATAAACACTACTCTTGTAGCGATTTCTTTCGCAAAGCTCATTTCATGTGTCACTATCATTATTGTCATACCGCCATCCGCTACTTCGCGGATTAAATCTAGCACATCCCCAATGGATTCTGGATCCAGTGCCGAAGTTGGTTCATCAAATAGCAGTACTTTCGGTTCCATCATCATTGCCCGGATAATTGCAATACGTTGTTTTTGTCCGCCAGACAAACTAGCAGGGAAGGCCTCCGCTTTGTCAAGCAGATCAATGTGTCGTAGCAGTCCCCGTGCCTTTTTCTCGGCTGCCTCTTGGTTCATCAATTTTAATTTCACCGGTGCCAAAGTCAAATTTTCCATCACCGTCAAATTACTAATCAAATTAAAATGCTGAAACACCATCCCTATATCTTGGCGCATCTTCTGAATATTCTTATCTGTAATCAATGTATTTCCAAAATAAATTTCTCCTGAGGTCGGCTCTTCCATCCGGTTGATACAGCGCAAAAATGTAGACTTGCCCGAGCCACTCGGCCCCAGCACCACCACTCTTTCGCCTATTTTTAGATCAAAATCGATACCCTTTAGCACCTTATTTTTACCAAATTGCTTCCTCAAATCTTTAATTCTAATAATATCTTCCATCTTTTTCTCCTATGCCCGCGAATCACTTTCTCTTAACTTTTTTTCAATCCGTTTAATCACAAACGTAATTAAATACACCACCGCCAAGTAGAACAACGCCGCCACAAACATCGGTACTATATAACTTGCCATATTTTGCCCCGAACCAATATCCTTTGCCGCCATATTAAGGTCGTATAGCCCTACCATACTCACGATAGCTGTCTCTTTTATTACGGTAATAATTTCATTACCTAATGCCGGAATAATGTTTTTAATCGCCTGTGGCGCCACAATTTTCCGGAAAATTGTAAATCTCGATAACCCTAGCGCCAACCCTGCTTCTGTCTGCCCACTATCTACAGACTGTATACCGCTCCGGATCACTTCTGCTACATATGCCGCCGAATTAAACCCAAATGCTAGTATCGCCGTAATAATCTGCGGAAACCCTCTAATTGCAAATATCACAAAGAACATAATAAATAGCTGCAAGGCCATTGGTGTACCACGGATAATGGTGGTATATACTTTACATATAAACTTTGGTATTATCATCCACCGCGATTTCTGCGCTGTGTCCACCAGTGCAATCACCGTCCCCAGTATTAGCCCAATGATTATCGCGAAAAACGAAATCTGTAGCGTTAGCAAAAATCCATGCAGCAAAGATTCGATATATTCTGGTGTTGTAAAAAGTTCTACTATTTTTTCAAAAAAATTATCCATTTGTGAGCCCCATATATTTTAATATTAATTTATCAATTTCGGTTTTACCATCTTCGCCAGGCTCTAGCATCTCTGCCAGCACCTCATTGAACGCGTTCAATAGCTCCGTTCGTTGCTTGTTCACTGCAATCGCATAGGATTCTTCCGCCGGATAATCTTCTTCTACGGTTTTCCCGCTATAATACAATGGCAAAGCTGCCAAGTTCGGATTTTTTTCTACAATAAACCTTGCCGCCAGTTCATCCGCAATCGCATAATCAATAATATGTGCGCCTATTGCATCCGCCGTCAATTGATGTGAATCAAATCCTTTAATTTTAGTATTGGTATTTTTCAGCACGCCGTCGTCCACTTCGCCAGACATAAACAAATATCCTGTACTACCCATTTGTGACCCAAGCGTTTTGCCAGCTAAAGCTTCCCACACTACGTGCCCATTATGCGTCTCTGGTGCTGCATTTTTATCGAAAATTACATACTGTACCGAAGTATAGTAGGGAATACTAAAATCTACTTTTTCCGCCCGCGCTGGCGTAATAGTCAATCCTGCCGCACCAGCGTCAGCAATAACACCACTTGCCACGTTGTCAATAATTAAATCAAATTCCACATTTTTGATCTCAATCTTTGCGTTTAATTTTTCCGCTACGCGGTTGATGATGTCTACATCCACCCCTACAATTTTGCGATTATCATAAAACTCAAACGGTGCAAAAAACGCATTGGTTTCCACTGTATAATCGTAACTTTCTAGATTTTGGATTAAAGTCACGGTGTTTAAAACCGCTAGCCCTACTACCAAGAGAATCAAAAGCCACCACCCAGAAAAGAACTTTTTCACCTTCTCCGCCCGTTTTCTCGTCATATCTCCATTATACCACAAGCTTTTTAGCTCAACGTATTGACAGGATTAAATATGTGGGATGCGTTCATCAAACGTGCCGAAACATACTATCGTGGGCATTCCGCTCTTAACCTTAATCACATCGATGCGATTATCCTGACTCCGGCTACGGGAGTAGAGATTACGATCATCGTCTAAACCCCTACCTCATGGAGGCCAACCCGGCCTCCTTTTTCATATAAAACTTCTGTGTAAAAATAGCCCCCTCAGGGCTTATTTATTTTCTGGTGACCCTTGTAGAAACGAAGTGGAACGACCTCGTTAAAGATATGTACCGTATCAAAGGTATCGCCTCTGTCCTCTATTATAACAGCTACTCCTCCCCCTGGGGGTGTTAATATGTACTCTCTCCCGATATTCCCAATACCCCAATAGCCCAGTACAGCCAATGTGGTCTTGGTGTTGCGTCGTTCTACTTGTTAAGGGTTCGAGTAGCCTTTCTACTACTTATCACTATTATAACATGGTGTATGCTTTCTGCCTAATCCAGTCCCTCCCTTCTTAAACAGAAATGCCCAGCCATAATATTCAGATAGGCATAGCTGGAGCAGTAGGTGTGTATGGGCGAAGCTTCTTGATGTACTTTCTGGGGTCTAGTCTACTGCCCCCTCAAAAAACGTCTTTTTTTGGTCTAGAAGCACGTGGTAGTCACGTGATTTAGAAATTCTAACTTCAAAGACGGTACTTTATGTCTTTTTGAAATTTCGTACAAAAACCACGAAAGTTAACAGAGGTGAGTTTTTCGGTTTTTAGCTAAAAATACTCCATTTTCGCGCCCATCTCCTTTTCCCAATGGTTTCCTGATATATATCACTATTACAGATACTGGTAGGAGCCCCCCCTGGTTTGATTGGCTTCTGAGACGCATAGCGAACTTTGTGAGCTTGAATGTCGAGGTTTCTTGTATAGTATCTCTCGGCTACTTTGTTGCTCTCTACTTGCGAGGAGTGGAGGGCAATCCATCAACCGCTCCTCGTCTTATGATAGTGCTATTATCTCACGCGAACCCGACAGGGTGAGCAGACAGCGCCAGCTGTCTCCTTGAAATTGCGGCGGAATCTTTTTCCTACCCATTTCTATTAAATTAAGGTGACATTATATGCTTGATGCGTTGTCGTATCACAGTATCATAAAAAGTATATTCCCCTGTAAATTATATGTACGCACTTTGTTGCTAGCAATCTGGTTTTCTTTGTTTTTATTGCTTCTTGCGAATAGTTTTCTATGAGATTTTATGGAAGTCTCTGTATTATCCTCTAGTGTATGTGGCGTATTTGTTTTGCAACATCATTTTGCATAATCATTTCGTGGATAGCACTCTGAATTTGCTTTTTCATTTCGCTACCATTACCATGCGCAGCAGACGCTTCGCCATAACTCACAACTTTCACAACTGTTCCGCCCTCGCCATCTGGCACTTTTAGGTTTTTTGATATCTTGTCGTAGGGCAGTTTATATCCTACCCGCACACTTGGGAAAGAAAAATCAGCATCCTCAGAACGTTTCCTGAGCAGGTCAACTTTTTTGTCATTGTTTTTATCAACAAGCACACCCTCGGAGATAAAATAACAATTACCGTCATAGGTTTCAATTCCCACTACGGATGACGCATAATCTTCTTGGTTTTCTTGGGGAAAAACATCAACTTTGCGAGTATAGGGCGTATCACCAAAGACTATCTCATCGCCAATCTTGTTAAACATTACATCACCATCTTTATTCCTCTTGTATTCCGGAGTACGTCGTTGTTCAAACCTTCCAGCCATCGCTTCGACATTCTCCCAACCAGTTTTACTATTAGCTCCATTGTTTTCGGTTGTCTTTATCGCACCATCTTTTTCCATTCTTATAGTTTCTCCATCTTAACTTAATACCATTTTACCATAAAAAGCTCTCAAGAGCATTAGGTCTCGACGAGTAGCAAAGGCACCGTTGTAGCTCTTTTTGTTTTCGCTAATTTTGCTCAGCATTTCGTCTTCTTTTTCCAGCTTTTTTATTGCGTCCTTTATACTCATCCAAACTGGGGCAAAATCTTCTTCTTTTTCCTCATCGGTTAATTTCACTCCTACATTTTTACCTGCTTTAGCGGTGAATACAAAAGCCTTTAAGGCATCGTTTCCAACTAGCCCGTAACGTTCCTCAATAGTGTACCCCAAAGGTTTTAAATTGGTGATTTCATAACCCACCTCCTCTCGTGTTTCACGTTTCGCAGCATCTTCTATCGTTTCGCCATTTTCTACGCCACCGCCAGGTAACTGAATATATCCGTGCTTGAATGACTTAACAACGCAAACCTCATCATCGCTGTCCGTGAGCAAGACTCTAACGCTAAATCTTGAGCGTCCATAAGTTTTGCCTACTGGAGCAGTTAGACCTAAATCAGCGTCAGTAATATGCGCAAGCTCGACCGTGAACTGTTCTTCTATTGTCATACTTGCTACTATTATATCAAACATCGGGCATCAGTAAAAAATTTAGCCATTCTGGGTAGAGTATGTTGGTGCTTGTTGGTCGTTTGTTTTTTTGTCCAAATGTGTGATATATTAGATAGCAGAGAACATTAAATATCAAAAATGTAGAAGATGGGAGATGTATTTCGGCACTTTCTCCAATGATTCTAGTAGAATCATGGTGATAGTGTCTTTAAGCCTGTAAACCGCTGTGCCGTTTTCTTTGGCACAGTCCTTCATGAGCCTAGAAATGGAAGGTGCTAAGGTGAACAAGATGGCGCTACGACAATAGCCTCAAGAAAGGATGGCTTTGTTGTGGTGCGCTTTTTGTTCTCCGCGTAGCATGACTAAACAGAAACAATATGTTTAAACACATATTCTCTAAAAGACCGGGGGAGACAATATCAGTTAAAGAGGCTCGAAAGTTGCTTGGGGCTGTGTCTGCTGGCTATTCAGATACCGACCTTGCGCAAGTAGTCCGGTCGATGACTACTCTAGCAGAGCTTTTGCTGGACTGTTTAACAGTTCCACAAAATGAAAAGGTTTGTTATAATTAGGAAAGGAGGACAGCATGGAACAGATAGGTGAGGACACCGTAGCCAAAAAGGCTTACGGCTACACAAGAGTATCAACAGAGGAGCAGGTCAAGGACGGTAACTCTCTCAATAATCAAAAGCAGGCAATCGAAAAGTATGCCGAAGCTCATAATATCGAAATCGTGGATTGGTTCACGGACGAGGGAGTATCTGCTAAAACCGCTCACCGTCCTGGGCTAGAAAGCATGCTTGAGGCTTGTCGAGAGAATAAGGGTGAAGTAGAACACATTGTAGTGTATAATATCAGCCGTATTTCAAGAAACATTAGCTCATACTATCGAGACATCGGCATGGTGCTTGCTCATGACGGCATAACGCTCCGTTCAACTATGGAGCCCATTGACGAAACCCCTATGGGCAAACTCATGCTCAATATCTCTCTAGCATTTCACCAGTTTGACAACGACGTAAAAGGCGAAACTTCTCATGATAACATGGTTGGCGTCGCTCAAAATGGTTGGTGGCAGACGCAGGCTCCTATCGGCTTCATTATCGAAAAGGTACCTATCGGCGAATACAAAAACGACGGACATGAGCGAACTCGGAGCATATTGAAGCCTGACTTAAAAGATGGACTTAGCGATAAAATCGCAACTGTATTCATCGAGTTTGCCAATGCCAACGGTGGCATGAGCGAGGCAGACGCATGGAGGCTAGCTCATAAGCTGGAAATCCGCATGCCTAATACTGAAGAACTAATCTCTTTTAGTAGTTTCGACCGCATGCTTAGACGACCAGTCTATGCTGGCTATAATAACTCAGAGAAGCTTCTCGGTGGTAAAATGGTGAAGCTTCGTTTCGAGGGTATAATCCCCCTAGCAGTATTCAACAAAGTCCAGACACTACTTGATAGTGATAAAAGGGCACTCACTCGGTCTCCTGACGATTTATACCCACTCAAGGACACTCTGATATGCTCGAAGTGCGGTGGGCATATTCTAGGGAGCGCACCAGTAGGTGGCTCTGGTAAAAAATCCCCCCGGTATCATTGCCGGGGGAGGGGGCATGGCTCCATGGGCATAATAGAGGCACACGATTTATTCGTGAAGCTACTGGAACAAATAACGCCTACTGAGGGCACAATAAAGCTCTTTAAGGAGATTGTACGTAGAACTGCCGCACGGAAGCTCGGAGACGCCAACAATGAGATTAAAAAGCTCGCCAAGCAAGAGGAGAAGTTATCAGACCAAATTGCGGCTACTCTCCATTCTTTCCTAGTTGAGAAAATCATCAGCAAAGAGGAGAAAGAGTTATTTGTTGGCCGTCTCGAAGCTCAGCGGAACGAGATTAGGAAGCAGAGAGAGGAGCAAGAACGTATACAGCAACTCAATGAAAGCACCATCACTTACGTCTGCAACTTTATCGACAAGCCAGCGAAGCTCTGGAAAGACGCAGACCTCGAATCTAAGCGTGCCTTTCAGCAGATTCTTTTTCCCAACGGACTTCATATCGACCTCAAGGAGAAAAGTTGTGGAACGGAAGATTTGAGTCCACTTTACTCTGTTATTAGCAACAAAAATGAGCCTTCTGACGGCTCAAATTCTCCTATGGTGACCCGGGTGCGAGTCGAACGCACAACCTCTTCCTTAGGACGGAATTGCTCTATCCATTGAGCCACCGGGCCAAACAAAACCAAATATGTTATAATGATTATATCATGAAATTACTCTCCAAGAAAGAAGAGAAAAAAACCGAGAAAGAAAAGGTAGAAGAACGTCGCGAAGAGGTCCTTGCCAAAGGTCGCAAGTTCAAATATCCTTTTCAGTGGACGCGCCATCGCATCGTCGTCAATACCATACTCATCGCACTGGTAGTTTTTGCGATGATTTTTATCGGTGGATGGCTTGCTCTATACCGCATCGGCATGACGGATCAGCTACTCTTCAACATTACCAAAGTTCTGCCACTATCTGTCGCTAATGTAGATGGTGAAGAAGTTCGTTTTTCAGATTATCTCATGCTCTACCGTAGCAGTATGACTTCTATAGAACGTCAATCTGGCAGCCAGTTCGACGAATCGTCATTCGAAGAGCTTCGTTCCGAATACAAACGTTCCGCTCTTACCGAAGCCGAAAAATACGCTTACGCTACCAAGCTTGCTAAGGCATCAGATATCACGGTTTCACAAGAAGAAGTTGCTACAGAATTTGATCGTCACCTCAAAATCGGCGGTATAGACCGTAGCGAAGAGGGTTTCATCAAAATTATTGAAAATAATTTTGGCCTGGATAAAAGCGAATATGATCGTATGCTTTATCTTACTCTCGTTAAAGCTAAAGTAGAGATGGATATCGATACAAACGCCAACAAAATCGCCAGCAGGGTAGAAACACTCTTAGCGGAAAATGGCAATGACTACAAAGCCGTTGCTGATCAACTCGGCGGCGAGATTGTTTACGAAGAAACCGGCGGCTTAGTAGATAATAGGAATATAGACGGTGGCCGCGCTTCTGAGGCTATGAAATTAGAGCCCGGCGAAAGTAGCGGTCGTTTTGTCTCCATGAACGGCGATGGCTATTATTTCGTTAAGCTTATCAAAAAAACCGATTCCGAAGTAGATTTCGTATCCATTAAAGTTCCATTTACGGAATTCGCTAAACAATTTACTGCGTTAAAAGAAGACGGCAAAATTTCCGAATATATCAGTATCGCCGATCCTGCTGCAGAAATTCCGCAATCGGAATAATATTACCAAAAAGAGCCCCGTTAGGGGCTCAATTTAAATAAGGTGCGTAAGCGGCCTTGAAGATCTCAGTGAACTTTTCACTTACCTCGGTATTCTCACCGCTTATTGTTTGTAAAATGCTTATTTCGGTCAAAATGGCATCCCTCGCTTCTTCTTGGTCGTTGCTTTTATCGAGGGTAGCCAAGACATTATGAAGGCTGGCGCCAGTGCCAGTTTTTCCGGCCTGCTCATCAATAAAGCTGATTATTTCACCACTACAAATGATTTTTGCGATATTATCATCCCCATACAGCGCCGCCAACCAAGTTATACAGTATAACTCATTCTGATAAGTTGGTACATATTTTAGGTTAGTGTCCACCAACATCGAGTTAGTTAAATAGTCGGTAATACCCTCCATAAATAAATTCATAGAAGCTTCTTCGCCGCTTTTACCGACTCCTGTTAGGGAATGCACGAGCTCATGCGCTAGGGAATATGTTTGCTGATCACCGTTTCCTATAGTAAAGAATTTCGGACACACGATAATCATACGCGTCCCAGCAGGGTAGAAAGCAGTTGTTTCAGCGAAGTCGCCGACTAACTCTGGGCTTTTGAACTCTCTTATCTCAGAGACGGTTTCAAATTGCTCCCAATTCAGATAGTCCTTTTCACTCAAAGAATCCCTAACCAAGGTCTTTAAATCTGGCAACACTTCAGTTAGCCCTTCATGAATAATAGTATTTTCCATTAAGATGTTAGACTCTACCTGGTGTAGCTGACCATATTCCGACGGTTGGCTAGTTTCTGCTATCTGACTTTGTTGCCCACAACCTGCCAAACAAACAGAAAAAATCATGCCAACAAGCACCAATAAGGCAATTATCTTTTTCATGTTTTTGCACCTCCAGTTATTAAGATACGCCCCTATCCTATAATTATACCACAAAACCCATAAAAAATCAAGGAAAACACCGCGGCAGCTTTTAAATATTTTGTTCAAGGAGTATAATAATAGATATGAAAATACTCCAGACGCCGTTATCCAAACAAGAGCTTATTAAAGAATCTACTAATTTTATCGACGAAAATGTCATCAAAGCCGCCGTAGATATTAAAAAAGAACTATTGGCCGTGGATTCGCCTATGCATTATGATTGTGAACAATTATTATTGAAGGACGGTTCCAATCAAATAGATATTTGGGGTATTAATCTCTATCTAGATAGCGACAATATTGATGATTTAGTGGAATTCGATTCTATGATAAACATCCGCCCGGCACAAGGTAACCGTAGTCGCAATGTTGAGAACCCAGAAATTCAAGCCAAAATCAAAGCAGTAGTTGCAAAATGGCTGAAGTAAATTACATCCACAGCGAAGAGGCTCGTCAGGATTGGCAAACCCGCCCCATCACCTACCAGATGGGTAATATTGGCAGTGAAGTTTCGCGCTCACTCAAATGGACAGAAAAGGGGAATCAAGCTCGCGCTAATAAAGCTATAGATCGTGCTTTGGAACTTTTTGATTTTACTATCGAAGCTAACATTGAAAACTCTGCGCGTCTTACCGAAATCTTAAAAGCCCGCGATGAGTTTTGTGACTACTTTTTCAATAACAATTCCTACCATACCGACCCCACAAAAATGCAAAAATACTACGATGGTTTTGTAATGATAGACCAGTTAAAACCTGTCCAATAGGCATAAATATTACTACCCCTACAATTTCAAACGTATTCCAATCACGCCAAATTCGGCCTGCTTTCCTGGAGCATAAAACTCAGAAAGAGCATCCAGTAATTCTTGTTTTGTCATAGACCCATCAGCGAGAATAGAGATATCAAAATCCTCGAATAATTCGCTGAATGTTTGATATCTTAGTAAGCCTACAACTTTGGCTTCAAACTTTTCGCTTTCGGATTTTGTGAATTCAATTGTATCTCCAAGCTGTATCTGCCGGCGCTTCTCATCATAAAGTCGAAGTTCTATGCGTTTTGTGCCGTTCTTGATAAAATCAAAATATTTTGGTTGCAGACTCATTTTGTGCATTTTCATACTTATAATTATAATATATTTGCGGTATCTCTCGCGTTTTTAGAGTTCAGACCGGCAATTAACGGATAAAAAATAGCCCAAACAAGGCCAAAATCGAACACTGGTGCGGGTATGGGGAGTCGGACCCCAATCTTATCCTTGGGAAGGATACATAATAGCCGCTATACGATACCCGCAGGCTCTCTCTATTATACCATATCCCTGTAAATATGGTATAATAATTTTATGGAACAAATCCGCGAACAGATTAAAACCACCATCAAAGACCTCTATGGTCTAGATGTTGCGCCAGATATTACCACATCGCCTGAGAATATCGATGCGGATTATTCTTCTAATATCGCCCTGAAACTTGCCAAAGATTTGCACAAAGCACCAATGGAAATAGCAAACGAAATCGCTCATAAAATCTCCGCAAAAGTTTCTGCACCAGGTTTTCTCAACTTCACTTTGCCAGACGAATATCTAGCCGCCCAAATCAAAAATCTCAGCACAAATTTCAGAGAAAATATATCATCAGACGAATATTCTGGCAAAACTGTTATTTGTGAATTTAGTGACCCCAATCCCTTTAAAGTATTGCATGTCGGCCACCTTTATACTAGTATAATTGGCGATTCCATCTCGCGACTTTTTGAATACTCCGGAGCCAAGGTTATTCGTGCCAACTTTGGCGGCGATGTAGGCTTGCACGTTGCCAAGACTCTCTATATCCTAGAGCAAAAATCTCCTGCAGATTTTACTATCGAAGATATTGCCAAATGCTATGTAGAAGGCACTGCTGCCTATGAAGATAGTGAGGATGCTCATGCCAGAATCACCGAACTGAACAAAAAAATTTATCAGATTAATTCCGAAAATTTTCATGATAGTAAGCTAGCTGAACTTTACTGGAAGGGCAGGGAATTGTCCTACGATTATTTCAAAGATTTCTACGCTCAGATTGGCGTGCATTTTGACAAATTCTACCCCGAATCCACTGTTGCAGACTTAGGCTTAGAGAAAGTCAAAACAGAACTAAAAAAAGGTGTCTACGAAATATCTGATGGCGCGGTGATTTTTAATGGTGAAAAATTCGGCCTACACACTCGCGTATTCATTAACAAAGAGGGTGTCCCTACTTACGAAACCAAAGACGTCGGCCTTATCTTTACCAAATGGCAAGATTACCATTTTGATAAATCTGTTGTCATTACCGGCAGTGAACAATTGGATTATATGAAAGTGGTATTAAAATCTGTCGAACAATACGCTCCAGATTTGGTAGAAAAAACTACTCATCTCACGCATGGTCTAGTCAAACTCCCCGGCAATGTCAAAATGTCTTCCCGCAAGGGTAATTTCCTCAAAGCCGTAGATGTGTTAAATATGGTTCGTGATGAGCTGCAGAGCGAATATAATTCCACAGACAACACCGTAGCCCTCGCCGCCACCAAATACGCTTTTCTCAAATACAAAATGGGCGGCCATATCGTCTTCGATCCTAAAGAATCCGTCAAAATGACCGGCAATTCCGGCCCGTACCTGCTCTATGCCTGCGTCAGAGCTAAAAAGATTTTGGCATCTGTAAACGATGCTTTTGAGGAGCATATTTCCCAACGGGGGAAATACGGAGCGACCGAAGCCCGTAACGATGGGCCTGAGGGAGCGTTCCGAAAAAGCATATTTACAGATGCAGAGCGTAACCTTGCCAAGAAGATTTTAGAATATAAGGACACGCTAAAGGAAGCTGTCGCCGAAATGGCGCCGCACAAAGTCGCGAGCTACTTATACGAACTCGCTCAAGAATTTTCACGCTTCTATGAGCACTGTCCTGTGGCCGGTAGCGATAGGGAAGCTGGGCGCACCGAGCTCGTCAAAGTTTATCTAGACACCATGTCTCACGGCCTAAATATTCTAGGCATTAACATCCCGGAGGAAATGTAATGAAAAAAGCTAAACTTTTATGGGTGGATTTAGAAATGACTGGCCTCGAGCCAGACAAAGATAAGATCCTAGAAGTTGCTGCCATTGCTACAGACATGGAACTAAATGAAAACGCTAAATACGAAGCCGTAGTCAAAGTAGACGACAAGCTCATCAAATCCCGTATGGTTGGTGATTTCTGGGAGAAAAACAGCAAGACCCGCGACGCTTTAATTGCGCAGAACGAAACGGGTAAGCCTGTAAAAGAAGTAGAAAAAGAACTCCTAGATTTCATCGACAAAAACTTCGGCAAAACTATTTACTTAGCTGGTAACTCCATCCACCAAGACCGCAAGTTTATCGAACGCGAAATGCCAGAGCTAGATAAGAAGTTACACTATCGCATGTTGGATGTTTCTGCCTGGAAAATTTATTTCGAAAACGCTTTGAACAAAAAATTCACTAAGCCGGAAAACCACCGTGCGTTAGATGATATTAATGGTAGCATAGAGGAGCTCAAATGGTATTTGACGTTTCTAAAATAAGCGGCCTAGGCGAATTCACTATTCAAAAAGAAAAAGACCGCGAACTATATCTTAAAAATGGCCGCACGTTTTTGGTGTTGCACCGCAACACCATAGAAGTCCGCTGTGATCAAAAACTGAGCGACCTCCTAAAAGGGAAGTACGAAAGCGTGATGGAATCCCGCTATTTTGGCCGTGGTGGTATTGAGATCGTCCTCGCCGGCCAACTTTCCGAAATTGAGCTTGCCGACCTTGTCCGCCTCAGCTATAATATCACCGCCTAAATATTTTGCTTTTGTTATAAAAATGCTATAATTAAGTTGCTATAGTTCAACGATTATTTTTAATAGAACGATTGTTTCGCCAAATTTAATGGCATCGCGAGGTGTCTTTCGATTGGTGAAACTATCGTTGGACTATAGCACCCTTGCGGTGCCATTTTTGTATACGCCTTTTCATATATTACAAAGATGGCACCGCATCCTAGATGAAAACTCTAAGCGAGGTAAAAGGTAAAACAGGATGCGGAATAATAAAAATAACATGAGTCTAAATGTTAGAAACATAACATTGAACCATAAAATCTTAACATTTGGTTTACGAAACATAATATTGTTTTATAGGAACATAATGTTACGTTTAGAAATCTTAACAAGCCATTTTACAGATAAAGAAAAAATCTTAACCTTAAGATTTAGAAACATAACCTTAACTTCAATAATCATAATGTTAAGTTTTGCAAACATAACATTATGTTCTTCTAACATGTTTAATAATTCCAATGTTTCTGCCTTAGACTATTCTAGTAATGTAGGTATAGGGTTTACCTTTAATCCTACATTGTCTATTAGCCTTAGTTCTTCAGATTTAATAATAGATAACTTAAAACCTGGTACTGCAGAAGATAGTAATAGTATTAATGTAAGTGTTGCTACTAATGCAGCGTATGGGTACAATCTATCTGCCACAGTGGGTAGTAATACATACAATAATACTAGCCTAAATAATATCAATAGCAGCGATAACAATGATAATAACAATAATAACGATAGTAGTAACTATACATTCAATAGTATAGCCACTAACGCAGATTTACCTAGTCTAACCACAAACAATACTTGGGGTTATAGTTATAAGTTATCCAATGATAGTAGCTGGTCTAATTATAGTGGATTACCATTATTTAGTGATAGCAATAATAAGACTCTGGTAGATAAATATACCGAGTCAGAAGATACTATTGACTTCAAGATAGCCGCTAAAGCCAGCAATACTCAACCTAGTGGTACTTATTCTAACGTCATTAACTTTAACGCAGTAGCATACGCAGTACCCATGTCTTTGGCAGACTCATATGCTTACTTTGGCGCAGAATTATACCATGGTTACTATAAAATGCAGGATATGACAACTAGAATTTGCCAAACTACTGAAGCCCCATCAGAATTACAAGTCATAGATGTTAGAGACGATAAAGTCTACTGGATAGCTAAACTAGCTGATGGCAATTGCTGGATGACGCAGAACTTAGACCTAGACTTAACCTCAAATCCAGAAGCAGATAACTATATCGCCTTAACTTCAAAAAACACAGATTTAAACGACACTGCTAGTGCCGCTTACCAAGATGGGTATAGTATGGATAGGGATGGAGTGATTAGCTGGGTGCCAGAAAGAGATACTATCGCCTATAATAAATTAGATAATTGGCAAGACAACAACGTCCACCCATATTCTTACGATTATCTAGACGTAAATGGTAACCCAGTTTACCCAGATAAAAACGCAACTCAACAAATTGCCGGGAACCACGGATTATCTGGTAATTATTATAATTGGCCAGCAGCAGTAGCCAGTAATAATAGCTCAACCGATACGCAACAGAAAAATAAGGAGTTCCAAAATTCAATATGCCCGAAAAACTGGAAACTACCATCAAGATATAATCCGGATAACTTCACTAATCTTCGAATCGCATACGTCAGTGCCAAAAAAGTAATGCAATCCCCAGCATGGTTTATACGTTCCGGAATACTAGAAAGTAATATTATCAACTTATTAAGCGTCGGAGGATATTGTTGGACCAATACAAATTTCGAATCTTATCGATCTTATGGCTCTGTTCTTGATATTTATAGTCTTTATCCGACCTATTTTATGATGCAAAAAGGGCAATCTGTCCGCTGTCTCGCCCGGTAACTCCACAAAAAATCCCCCAGCCACCACTGGGAGATTTTGAATACAAATAAATTATTTTTTCTTCTCGGTGGCTTTTGCTTCCTTGGCGGCTTTGCGCGCATCGCGCCGACGGTTTAATCGGTTCATCGCCTTAATTACCATAAAGATTACCCAGGCGATTACTAGGAATTGCACTACATTTTGGATGAAATTACCGTATGCAATCACTGCCTCGTCGCCGGTGCCAAAGAAATTCGGCACCCGGATAGCCAAATTAGTGAAATCTACACCACCAACTATTAACCCTACTATGGGCATTACGATATCGTTTACTAGGGAATTAACAATCGCAGTAAACGCACCACCCACGGCCACACCTACGGCGAGATCTATCATCGAACCACGATTAATAAATTCGATAAACTCTTCCTTTAAACCTTGTTTTTCTTGAATTTTGGCTGCTTCTTCGGACTTTGCCATATTATTCCTTTCTTTATTTAGTTTCCGAAAAATCATTAAATTTATCGTATAAATTATCTAAACTATTATACGATGTCGTTAACATTTCTTTTAGTGTATCATTGCTGGTAGATTTCAAAAGCTGCGCTTCGGTATTGGCCATTAGGGAAATCTCATATGCCATCTTATGCGCGTAAATTCTATCCAGCACGCCATTAATCTTTGCCTCAAAAAACTCATCTTTCAAAGCATCTTTAGCGGTAGTCTCTTCTTCTATGATATTTTGTTTTACGTCTTTAGCTTTGAAATTATATTTAGCTGTGGCGTATTCTGTTAGATCTTTGCTAGTGTTAGACAAGATTCCACTAAGAGATGCACTATAAGAGCGTAAATCTGAAGATTTTATGTTTGGCTGGTATTCGCTGATTATTTCTGAAGTGTTATCAATGTGCAAAATCAGGGCAAATAGACGGTCTTTGTCGCTACCGCGTGCACCGCCTAAAATCCCACCAAGAATCATAATAAAAACAAAAACAGCCACACCAATCACACCTACCCAGAAAAATTTAGAACCAAAAATACCGCTCAATTTAGACTTTTGAACTGGTCGATTTTTCATAGAAATCTGGTTCAGATATTCTTGTCTATCCATATGGTATAATTATAACATATGAACGATGCTAAGGAGGAGATAAAATCCCGACTGGCGGTGGAAGATGTAGTGGGACAGTACGTGGAGCTAAAGCGGGCCGGCCGGACTTTAAAAGGTCGTTCTCCTTGGGGGGTGGATAAAACTCCTAGCTTTATGGTTTCGCCGGAAAAGGGGATTTGGCACGATTTTTCTGCCAATAAAGGTGGCGATATCTTCACTTTTATCATGGAAGTAGAAGGTATTGGTTTTCGTGAGGCATTAGAAAAACTCGCCGCACAAGCCGGAGTAGATCTTACCAAATATCGCGGCGGCGATCCGCAAGTTTCTCGCAAAAAAGCCCGTGCTCGCGAAGCCTTAGCACTGGCTACCAAATATTATCAAGCTTGCCTAGTGCGTAGCAAAAATGTTTGTGAGTACGTATTTTATCAGCGCAACCTTAACCGCAAAACCGTAGAAGAATTTAAAATTGGCTATTCGCCCGCCAGCGGCAAGGCTTTACTCACGGCGCTTAAAAAACGTGGTTTTTCCGAAGAAGAATTAGACGTGGCTGGGCTTTTGAACCGTTTTAAATCTGATATGTTCCGTGATCGTATGATGGTGCCTTTTATCGATACCACTGGCAATGTGATTGGTTATACCGCCCGTATCCTCGGTAAAGGCGAGCCTAAGTATCTTAATACGCCGGAAACTCTGCTTTTTAATAAGTCTCGTTTTATTTTTGGTTTATATCAGGCCAAAGAATCTATTCGCCGTAATGGTTTTGTAGTAATAGTGGAAGGGAACATGGACGTGATTTCTAGCCACCAAGCCGGCGTAAAGGAAGCCGTAGCCACTTCTGGTACCGCCATGACCGAACAACATTTAAAAGCTCTTTCTAATCTTACTTCTGATATTCGTCTAGCTTATGACGGTGATGCCGCCGGGGTTAAAGCCACGGAACGCGCCATTATGCTGGCCGGCGATTTAGGAATAGATCTAACAGTGATTTCTGATTATCACGGTGCTAAAGATCCAGACGAACTCATCCAAAAAGATCCTAAGCTATGGCAAGCCGCGGTGAATAAAAGCGTGCCTGCGGTAGATTGGCTACTTAAAAAATACGAAGAAACCGTAGATTTGAGTTCTGCTCCCGGTAAACGCAAATATTCCGATGTAGCTTTAAAGTTATTGGATTATGTTAAAGACGAAATAGAGCGTGCCAGCTACGAAGAAAAAGTTGCCAAAAAGTTGGATGTAGACGTGGCCGTGCTTCGTGAAAAGGGCGAAAGACTGAGTAAAAAATTAGAACAGTCTGGTAAGAAATATCTCAAAAAACCCAAAACTGAGATCAAAAGTGACACTATCAAAAAACTGGAGAATAGCTTGCTGGCTCTCAAGATTTTTGGCGGTGTCAGCAAAATCCAAATACCACTAGAAATTCCAGAAGACGATACTCGCCTGGCCGAGCTGGAGCTAATTTTTAATTCTGAACACCAGCTCTCCGAAAGCGCAGATTACGACCGCGAAGCCAAAGAACTTTTAGGCCGCTATAGGGAAGAAGTCAAAAAACAAAAAATTAAAGAGCTGAGCAAAAAGCTAGATGAGCTAGATGAGAATGGCGAAGAGTATGAAAAAGTTTTGCGTGAGATAAGAAACTTGCAAAAACTCTAAAATTAGATTATACTTAGTGCAATGAGCTCTAAAAAAGACAATATTTTGAACGCAAAAGATTTACCAATAGACTTAGACGAGCCAGAAACTGGCGATCTTGAAAACGAAGAAGAACTCTCTGATGAAGAGTTGGCTATCACTGCCGAAAACGTTGATGCTTTCGCAGATGATTCCGTACGGCTTTATCTTCGTGAAATTGGTAAAATCCCACTACTTACCCCAGAAGAAGAGGCGGACCTTGCCCAACGCATCGTCAAAGGCGATAAAAAAGCCAAAGACAAAATGGTAGAATCCAATATGCGTCTTGTAGTTTCTATTGCCAAGCGCTATGGTGGCCGCGGTCTAGATTTTCTTGATCTTATCCAGGAGGGAAACACTGGTCTTTTGAGAGCTGTAGAAAAATTCGACCCAGACAAAGGCTTTAAATTCTCCACCTATGCTACCTGGTGGGTGCGTCAGGCTATTACGCGTGCTATTGCCGATCAGGCTCGGACTATCCGTATTCCCGTCCATATGGTAGAGACTATCAACAAAGTATTGCGTACTACTCGTAAACTTACTTCAGAACTAAACCGCGAACCTACCAACGAAGAAATCGCTAAAGAACTGGATATGGAACCGGAAAAAATCGATTATGTGATGCGAATTAAGCAAGACATTGCATCGCTTGATGCCTCCGTTGGCAAGGACGGTGACGACGAAGATTCTGTACTTGGTGATTTTGTAGAGGATGAAGAGCGTGCTTCGCCCGAAGATTCTGCTGCCAATCAGATACTAAAAGAGCAGCTTTCTGAAATTATCGCCACATTGACCGATAGGGAACAAAAAATCATTCGCTTGCGTTTTGGCATTGGTGGCGGGCGCCCGCACACCCTAGAAGAAGTTGGCAATGAATTTGATGTTACTCGTGAACGTATCCGCCAGATTGAGGCCAAAGCCTTAGCAAAACTTCGCAAGAACAAAGACACTAAAAAATTACACGAATATTTAAGGTAGGAGGCATATGAAAAAAATATTCGCAGCAGTTATGACATCAATTTTAAGTCTATCTTTATTAGGATCGCCTGTTATGGCCGCTAATCAGTCAACTATTTTTGGGGATACAGTTGACGCGGCTATTCTTAAGGATTGCGCCGGAAAAGAAGGGGGCAAAGGCGAAAGCATAACTTGCATCCTTGAGCTTGTTGTCGATATCATGACTATTGGCATTGGCATCCTAGGCGTAATTGGCATATCCATTACGGGTATTCAATATCTTACCGCTGGCGGTAGTGAAGAAAAAACCCGTAAAGCCAAACGCCGTATGTTTGAAATTGTCATTGGACTAGTTGCTTACGTCTTAATTTACGCCGCTCTTAAATGGCTTTTGCCTAGCTTTGGCTCATAAGGAATTTCAGCCAGCACTATGAAACGCCTACTTATTGTTTACAATCCCAACTCTTCACGTTTTATCGATGTAGAAAAAGAGGTCCTTGCCCCCGCTAAAAAGCTCCAGGGTTATCTTATTGGTAAATACGAAGTAGAAAAAACCAATCTCGAAACTAATGTCACTAAACTTTCCCGACTTATCCAGGATGGCGATCTAGTCATTTCCGCCGGCGGTGATGCTACTGGCATTATCGCATCTAATGGCATTATTAAATCTGGTAAAGATGCTACTTTAGCCGTGCTACCATACGGCAATTTTAATGATCTTTCGCGCACGCTTGGCACCAAGACTTTAACGGATATTTTCGCTAAAACTGCCACTACCCAAAAACTTTATCCTCTAGAAATTATCGTAGACGGCAATTTTTTCCGTTATGCCACTTGCTATGTTACTATCGGTATGACTGCCGAAGCTGTAGAGCTTTTTGATGAACCCAAAACTCGCAAAAAGCTTCAAAAAGGCCACAAAAGTTCCTGGCGCTCTTACTTTTACCTTATGTTTTGGTATTTTAAAAACCGCCACAAGAAAATCTTTATTCCAGAATTTACCCTAAATGGCAAAAAAACCGCCAAGAAAATCAGTGATTATTGTGCCCTAAGTGGCAAGTCTATGTGTCGCGTTATGAAGGGCGGAGATGATTATCTAAAGCCTAAAGTTTTCCGCAGCGAAAACTGTCGGCTTACCAACCTTTGGCGTCTAATCAAGCTTATGACCAAATCCATCTTTATACGTACTCCAGGCAAGCCTACCACGGGCGACGTTTTGGAGTTTACTCATCCTGCCACCGTAGAGCTCCAGGCTGAAGGCGAATACAAAATCTTCAAAGATATCGCAACTATAGAAATTAAAAAAGGTGATAAATTTATTAAAGTTATTCATAAATAGAGATTACTATGCAACAAAATCCAGATTTAATTAAAGTTATTGAGTACATGAAGGCCCATTGGCCTAGTCAGGTCAAGCCCGAGTGGCAGGTTGGCTTGGTAGAATATCCGGCACTTATAGAAAAGGCTTTGGCAGACTTTACTCTCGCTGCCACCAAAAATCGCCAGTTTATTCGCATCGCTGGGCTTTCTGGCTCTGGTAAAACCACTCAAATTCTCCCCGCCGTAGAAGCCTACTGCGAGAAAAACGATTACGAGCCTATCCTAGTCGCCGCGCGCCGTTTCGTAGAATATCACCCCCACTACCAGGAAATTAAAGATTTTTATGGCGATGCTAACCTTCGCAAAATGACAGACGAATTCGCCACTATTATGCTATTCCTCACCCTTACCGAACTTCTTAAAGGCGGGTATGATGTTATTCTGGATGTTACTCTGCTAGATCCAGAGATTGAAGCTATGCTCTTGAAAACTTTGAAAGCTACCAATTACCAAATGCTACTTCTCATGATTGCCGTGTCTCCCACCGTGACTGCGCATTTCTTAGCCGGCCGCGCTTGGCGCCACACCAAAGAAACCGAGGAAGAATTCGTCCGTGCCACCTCGCACGCCTTAGATTTTTACGTCAAGAACGCACCAGAAAACCGTATTATCCTCTGGAGTGTATATGATAAACCACCTATCTACGACGGTCCCATCAAAGGCTGCCTAAATATTTTTGATGAATATTCCACTCGCGAAGATTTGCCAAAAAAGGACGACGACGCCCGCCGCGACGCCAAAATCGCCTACCTCGCCAAATAATAGGGAAGTATAGCTTAATTAAGTGTTGTAATTTTTACAACACTTAATTTTTATATGACTATGGTATAATAAAAATGTTACAGTCTAGTAAATTAAGAGCATTAGTGCTTTTAATTTGTAAATTAATCAAAATTTAAACGGCACCGTAAGGAGCTAAGTTTTGGTTAGTTTACGCTAATGCAATTACTAGGCTGTAACACCCTTGCGGTGCCATTTTTGTTAATCCCCATTAATATAGTGGCACCACATGGGGGAGTTAGTAGTAATCATATATACATAAGTGAGGTAAAAGATGGGCCACAAAGTAAAACAATCTTTAATGAATAGTAGAATAGATTTCTTCTACTATGCTTTCCGTAATGTATTGTTGGTTTCTATTCCTCTGCTTATCTTTTCTATCTTTGTTTTCACTATTCCTCATTCATCTGCAGAAATAAGTTCTGGTACAGACAATGTCCAATTAGTCTTGTCTACTTCCTGTACAGTAAATGCGGTGGTTACATCAGAACATACAGTAAGTCTTAATGGTGGACAATTAGATAATAATGTAGGTAATACTAAACTCAGTGCTTATTGTAATGATAATAATGGTTATAGTATCTATGCAGTAGGTAGTAGTAATGATATAGATGGTAATACAGATCTAATCTATAATAATGGATTTAGCGATAGTTATAACATTAGAACTGGAGTATATGATAGTAGTAATGTAGCTAATCCATCATCCTGGGCTATGAAACTAACCGCCGGAACTGGTACTGGCATAGATCCAGTTACTGGAGAAAGTGTACCTACTACTCCACCCACTATATTGAATGGCTATGATAACTACAGTGCTATACCAAATGTCTATACCCAAGTAGCTAAAAGAACATCAGGTACTAGTATGATAACGGATAGTGACGCTTCAGGATCATATCTCAATGCTACCTACCAGATTTATGCCAATTCCTATCAACCTGCAGGAACCTATAATGGTAAAGTTAAATACATAATCCTCCATCCAGGAACAGATGCTCCAGATACTATTAATGATATAGATGTTGCCTTCGCTATGGCCGGAAAACAAAAAGCCTACCAAGATGAAACTGGTAAATATTATTATGCTATGCAAGATATGACAACAGATATCTGTAATTCTATATCCAGAAATGGAGAGATTACTTCCACTCAATTAGTAGATCTTAGGGATAATAAACTCTACTGGGTGACTAAACTTAAAGATGAACATTGTTGGATGACGCAGAACCTAGACTTTGATATAGACACCACCAAAACTTATACTCATAACGATACAGACCTAGGCTGGGATCCAAATAGTTTTGATAGTAATGCTACATGGAAACCAGATACCACTAATGGTAAATATAACCTACCAGTAAACGGTACTTCTGTTCCTAATTGGTCTAATCAAAATACCTATCCATATTCTGCAGACCCCGGTGATGTATATTACTATACATCAAACTCCAATGATAATGATATAAAATACAATTCACTATCCGAGTGTATAGCAGCAGATCATACAGAAGGAGATTGTAAACATTATCATGCTGGCAATTACTATAACTGGACTGCAGCCATAGCATCCAATAACTCTAGTAATCTTACCGCACAATATACCAATGCACCCAACTCCATTTGTCCTAAAGGGTGGAGATTGCCTATAGCCACGAATGCTAACCAGTCTATTTACGAGTTTGGGGAATTACTGCATAAACAAGACATTATAGCGACTAAAACCAGTACCTTGTATACAGAAAATGGTTTTAATAATATCCGTAAAGCTCCTTTGTGGTTTGTAATGGCAGGGGTGATTGCCGCTGGCGCAGTACAAAATGGCGCAATTATGTCCCTATATTCATCCAGTACTGTTTTTGACTACAATAGCGACTATATATTAAATATCGGCAAGAATAGTGTATCCCCAAGTAATTATTATGATGGATGGTATAGTAAATCCGGAGGGAAATCTGTACGGTGTGTGACGAGGTAATTAACTGATAACCGAAACCTAGGTCTCTCAAATCTCAAAACTAACTTTTTGTTTGTATAAAGCAAACCCGAGAAAATTTTTCTAAATTTTAGAAAAATCGACGAGCGAACCCTTATCCGGCGTGAGACGAGCGATTTTTCGTTAAAAAATTTAGAAAAATTCTTCCCGGCGTGAAGCGTAGGTGCAAACAAAAAGTTAGTTTTGAGATTATTGGACTCTCACGTTCTATAGGCGCAAACAAAAGATTTTATAACTGGTTCAAATTAATCTCCGGGAAATTCGTGCGGATATGGTCTGCATACCCCGCATCTATGTGCTTCCACGCTAATTTCATTCTGTCTACTTCCTCGGCCTCATCCGCAAACTGCGCGAGAAACACTTTTTCAAACTCTTCTGGCACTGGCCGAGACACAATCCTTGCCACATCCATATTCGGATTGCCAGTCCCCGCAAAGCAAAAATCTATCACGCCTATCACTTTGTCATTTTTATCCAACAAAATATTACCTAAGTTCAAATCGCCATGTACCAAATTTTGCAGCTCAGTCTCTTTGATGTACTCATGATCTGCATCTATATGCTTGGTATAGTGTTCATAATCTAATTCATGCAAAAATTCGCTCAACGGATATTTCACTTTCTCCGGCGCTCCGCGCAAATCTATACCAGACAATTCCTTAATAAACTTCGCCACATCATATGCTGCACCGGTTAATGCCGTGTGTGATAGATGATAAATCCTATCGCCCAGCGTATATCCTTCAATTTTTTTGTGCACTGAATATGGACGCTTTTTATCGTCATAATGTAATTCCATTTGTGGGGTATAAAAACTAGTTTTGCCATCTACAAAATTACATACAGTAGCATCTTTCACAATCATTTTAGACCAAAACGGATTGCGCGGAAATCTAAAAAAATACGCACCATCATTAGTGGTGACCTCAATAACAATATTAGTCCAACCTGTAATAATATGTTTGGTATTCTCAATTTGCTTATCAGGAAAAGTTTCCGCAATAATTCTGTCTAACGGATCTTTAGTGGTAAAAAAGTTTGCCATACCTTATTATAGCATATAGGCAACTAGAATAATACCTTTCGGGACCATACGCGACTAACGAGGAGCGGAATGAGCGAAGCTTCGCCCATAACGATGGGCCGAAGCGAGCGCGTCCCGAAAGGTATTATTTAGTCGCCGCTGTGGTATACTATTATTATGGACAACGTAAAAATCTTAGCCATTGTCGGGATGAGTGGTAGTGGTAAATCCGTAGCAGTAGACTATCTTACTGAAAAAGGTTACCCCAAAGTCTACTTTGGCGGCATGATTTATAAAGAAATGGAAAAACGGGGAATTGCTCGCACTGAAGACGGCGAGAGCGAAAAAAAATTCCGCGAAGAAATTCGTGCCACCGAAGGCAAAGATTGGGTAGTGCGCCAAGTCATAGCTGAAACCAAGGACTTAATTAACGCTGGCCAAAAACGTATTGTACTAGATGGCGTTTATTCCTGGACAGAATACAAAACCTTAAAGCATGAATTTCCTAAAAATATGATTTTCCTCGCTGTGGTAGTGGATAAGAAGTTACGATATGAACGTGTGGCACATCGTCCTGGTCGGTCTTTTGATTCTACCGCTATTCGCGAACGCGATCGTTCTGAAATTGAAAACCTAGAAAAAGGTGGCCCCATTGCCGCAGCGGATTATTACATTTTAAACAACGGCACAGTTGAAGAAATGCAAAAAGATCTCGATAAAATTTTGAAGGAGATTGAATTTTGAGCGACGCGTCCAAGCTCACGTCTGTTGCCTATAAAAAGGGCAACTGGATGCGATATACCTTGTGGGGAGTTGCTGCCGTCTGTATTGCGGTGCTTTTTTCTACATTTTTTAGTATGATGAACAGCAAAATATCTGCCGCAGTGCCGCCCGACTATAAATTTGCCGTTACTGACAATTACAACGCAGGCAGCAATATCCGCACCACATACTATGTGTATGATAATCGTATTTTTGTGGAGGACGAGGGTTTTGAAAGCACCTCCGTCAACCGTACAGTTATGATTTATGATGGCATCAATACTGCATCTTTAGAATTAGATGAAGAAGATACGATTGATATTTGCGAGCTTGGAACTTGTCATCAGGTACCCAAAGTTCTTTCTGTTATTAAACAATTAATTTCGCGCCGTCCTGGCCGGGAATATTTGGGGTTATAATGAAACGTTTAGTCTTAATAGATGGGAAATCAGTATTCTATCGCGGATATTACGCTATGGGGCCGCTGAGTCTTTCCGATGGCACGCCTACGGGCGGCGTTTATGGTTTTGCCGCTATTGCTATGGAGATTGTCCAAAAAATAAACCCCACCAAAGTAGTAGTAGCTTGGGATTCTAAGACTTCCACCTCGCGTCGCCGAGCAATTTATCCAGAGTACAAAGCTGGCCGCATTAAGCCTGGTGATGATTTTTACACACAAATCCCACTTCTAGAGGCGCTTATTCATGATCTTGGCTGGAATTTTGTAGAAATAGATAATTATGAGGCAGACGATATTATTGGCACGCTCAGCCGCCAGGCAGACGAAACGCTAGATCCCTCTGGCCAATGTGATTATGAGACCTATATTATCTCCTCCGATTTGGATATGTTACAGATTGTAGATGAAAATACTCACATGTGGCGTATTCTCAAAGGTTTTTCTAATATTGAACAAATCAACGTGGCCGAAGTAGAAGCTAAATATGGCATCAAAAAGTCCCAATTTCTAGATTTAAAATCTTTGAAAGGTGATTCTTCTGATAATATTCCTGGCGTACTCGGTATTGGTGAAAAAACTGCTGCAAAATTATTAAACGAATACGGCACGTTAGATGGTATTTACCAAAATCTAGATAAAATCACCGGCTCCACCCACGCCAAGCTTGAAGCAGGGAAAGATAGTGCCTATATGTCGCGCCAGCTCGCCCAAATCATGTTTGATGCCCCCGTGGATTTAGCCGGATTGCAAGATTTTCGTTTTAATCGTACTCAGGTTATTGCTGGTCTGAAGAAGCTGGAATTTAATTCGCTAATCAGGAAGATTGATGCTAATAAAATGCCGGAAGATATTCTTTCGCGACCTTCCGCGACTAACGAGGAGCGGGGGAGCGAAGTTTCGCCCATAACGATGGGCCGAAACGAGCGCGTCACGAAAGAATTATCTCCGGCGTCTACAGGGAACAAAAATTTGATTATTGGTTGGGATATCAAAACTATCATGCATGGCAATCAAAAAATTGCCGATGAAATTCTATCCGGCAAGCCTTTTTGGGATCTTTCCCAGGCCGCCTTCCTCTTAAACCCTCTCTCTCGTGAGCAACCTACCTTATCCGTACCAGAAGAAGAATACCAGACCCAAAAATCCGCGCTCGCGCAATATCCTAAACTGTTGCGGGTACTTACCGAACTAGATTTGCCACTCATCCCAGTCCTCTACAAGATGGAAAAGAAGGGCATGTTAATAGATCGCTCCTATTTTGCCAATCTTAGATCAGAATACACCGCTGAAGTCTCCCGTATTGAACAAGAAATTTATACACTTGCCGGCAAAGAGTTTAATCTTAATTCGCCTTATCAGCTTGGTGATATTCTCTTTACTACGCTCGGCCTTCCTACTAAGGGTATCAAGAAAACTTCTCGTGGCTATTCCACCGGCGCCAAAGAGCTGGACAAGTTAAAAGATTTGCACCCCATCATTACCAAGATCATCGAATATCGCGAAGCCGCCAAGTTGCTCTCTACTTATATTATTCCTATGCCAGATCTAGCAGATCAAGAAAATCGTATCCACACCACCTTCACTCAAAACGTTACTGCTACTGGCCGTCTTAGTTCCAAAGATCCTAACCTTCAAAACATTCCCGTCCGTACCGATGAGGGCAAACGCATTCGCACTGGTTTTGTTGCGCCAGCGGGCAAAGTGTTGGTTTCGGCGGACTATTCTCAATTTGAGTTGCGCTTGGCTGCTATCTTGTCCAACGATACCGCGCTCATCAATGATTTTAATGCCGATATAGACATCCACACCAAGACCGCCGCCGAGGCTTTCGGCGTACCATTTGACAAGGTCACCAAAGATCAGCGCCGCGCCGCCAAGGTGATTAATTTTGGTATTCTTTATGGTATGAGCGTGAAGGGTCTGGCCGAGGCTGCTAAAATGTCCATCCTTGAAGCTAAGCAATTCATCGATAATTACTTTGAGCTTCGCGCCCCCATCAAGCGTAAGCTAGAAAGTATTTTAAAGCAAGCCCGCGAGCAGGGTTATGTAGAAACTTTCTATGGCCGCCGCCGCCCTACGCCAGACGTCAAATCTTCCAACTTCCTCATCCGCCAGGCCGCCGAGCGCGCTGCTCAGAACATGCCTATCCAGGGCACAGAGGCCGATCTCATGAAGCGCGCCATGATTAACGTGGACAAGGCTCTCCCAGCTGGCGCCGAACTCGTGATGCAAGTGCACGACTCTCTTATTGTAGAATGCGATGAGGTTATCGCTAAAGACGTTGCTAAAATCCTCGAGCAACAAATGGGGTCCGTCGCCCCCGAGTTCAAAATCAAGCTCGCCGTAGATGTCACCATTGGCCACAACTGGGGCGAATTGTAAATTGAACCCTGAACTTGTGCATTTTTTTGCATATACTGAAAAATAACAGATATAATATGGTATTATATAGATAATGGAACAGGGAATCGAAATCTATAAGTTCACAAAAGGCGAAATAGTCTTCAATGTCGACAAAAAGCAGGAAACTATCTGGGCCACCCAAGAACAAATCGCTCAACTTTTTGATGTTCAGGTTCCCGCAATTGCCAAGCATCTCAGCAATATTTACAAAAGCGGCGAGCTTCAAATGGATACAACTTTTTCCAAAATGGAAAAAGTTCAAATTGAAGGCGGGCGCAAGGTTAAAAGAAATATTAAGCTTTATAATCTCGATGCCATCATCTCTGTTGGTTATCGCGTTAATTCTAGAAAGGCCACCGATTTCCGTATCTGGGCCACCAAGGTCCTCCATCATTATGTGGTTGATGGCGCCGCCATCAACGAAAGAAGGCTCAAAGAATTGGACGCTAAAAAGCTCCACGAAATCGAAGGCGCTCTAGGTATCGTAAAACGTCTGGTCGCCGCATCGGAATTATCTGCCGGCGAAGCGGGCGGTATCCTAGAAGTAATTACTAAATACGCCCCCAGTTTTAAAGCTTTGCAAGAATTTGACGAAGGCCACATCTCCTTCGCAAAAGGAAAGAAGGCCACCAAAACCCTCACTCCTTCCGAGTGTATAGATATTATATCACAGCTTAAGCGCAATGTCAAGGGTGATGAACTTTTTGGTAAGCCCCGCAGTAGTGCTTTCGAAGCCAGCCTTAGCGCCATCTCTCAAACCTTCGATGGCAAAGACGTCTATCCATCCATCGCTGAGAAGGCCGCCAATCTTCTCTATCTCGTCATTAAAGATCACCCCTTTTATGATGGTAATAAGCGTATCGGAGCCCTTCTTTTTGTGGTTTTTCTCACCATTAACGATTATCACCTCACTAAAAATGGCGAAACCAAAATCAGCGACCGTGCTCTCACTGCCTTAGCACTTCTAATTGCCGAGTCTAACCCATCAGAAAAGGGCCTCCTCGTGGCCCTTATCTGTAAACTTCTCGAAAACTAATATTCAGGCGGCAACAAAATTATCGTAAAAATCTGCATTTTTGTGCTTGACAAAACGCGGGGGGGGGGGGGGGGGGGGGGTGGGGAGAAAAAGGGTTTTCCCAAAAAAAAAAAGGAAAAAGAAGAAAAAAAAAAAAAAAATTATAGACCCGCGGGGTTTTTGTCTGTCTGTGCAGTAAG
>CAMVDR010000009.1 GCA_947166295.1 uncultured Candidatus Saccharibacteria bacterium
GGGGACTCATCGGTTGCTGAGGTTTCGGAGGATAACAAAGGAATCGGGTGGAATGATATACCAGAAAGTAAAAAAGGGTATACTAATTGGCAAGATGAAAGCAAACTTAATACACCCACTTATGTAGTGAATAATTGTGACTCGGAAAAAGGTTGTTGGGTTTCTTTCCGTCACTATCTCAAGAGAATGTCTGGAACTGGTTCTACGGAGTTTTCCATTGAAAGGGAACTTGGTGATGATGTGGGGTGGACTGTACATAATTTCAAGGCCACTAATAGCGGGGAAAATGTTGCGGCTAATCCGGTAAAGATGTACCCTGGTCAAAAATTATGCGAAACACTCAGTTTTTATGCGAAAAGTGATTCTGGCGCAAACGTTAAGGGCGATGTGGTTCAGACGAGAATCTGTGCGGCGGCGGTAGCTACGGTGGGTGCCGATATTGATATCCAAATCAGGGATCAGCAAAGTAGCGATAGATACAATGAATATGGTAAGAGTGACATTGTATATGCAAAGCCAACTGATACAGTAAATATCAAAGGAATCTATTCTCCTAAATATCAGTCGTTATATAATACGGTGTTGCCAAAAGATGCTACAGTGAATGGTCGTAAAATCAGCAATAATAATGGCACGAAAATAGGCAATATGTTTAGTTTGTATACTAATCCGGCGTGGAATAATGCTTTTTCGATAAATCTGTTTAATGACGAAAAAGATTTGGGTAAGAACTGTGATGATGGGAATTATTACAATGGCACTGTTGGTAGTGCCGATCAGTATGACGGTGTTACTGATTATCAAGTAATGCATAATGATGTTGGTAAAACAAAAAAGGCTAAGGCTGTTACAAATATTTGTGAGCCAGTAAAAAATACACCAAAACAAGTTTCGCTAACATATTCCGATTTGGAATCGTTCACTGCTGATGTCGATGTTGGTGACAAAAGAAGTAGGGAGGTATCGATAGCTGTGCCATATAATTTTAGTAATTCTACCGAAATTACTAATGCTCAGGATTCTGTAGTTTATGCGGGAGAGGCTGCTAGTATAAACTATAATATAACGGTCGGAACAAAAAATAATAGTGAAACAAATGGCGAATATGCTACTTCGGTGCCTGGTGCGGAATGGGGGTTAAGTATGAGTTATGATGGTGGCGCGACGTGGAATGATGTTGAACTTGGTAGGGGTGATCTTAATAGTGGAAATGAATATAAGTTTGAGGGGGGAAAAGAGTCAAAGGGTGGCATAGAAGGCAATACTGTTAATATTCCGGATTTACCGGCAGGAACTGTGATATATTTTAGGTCTTGGGTGACTCCTGGCGATAGTGGTGACCCAATAAATATGGATGTGGATAAATTCTCTGGAAAAGTCTATTCCAAAGAAGTAGGCTTTATTGTGGCAAAGAGGCCGAGTTTCCAGGTGTGGGGCGGAAATATCTATTCAGCAAAGGATGTTGGATTGTCTATGAGTGTAAAGAATAATCTGGCTCAAGAGGTAGATTATCCATATAATATGACTGGTAGAGATAAAGTGCGCGTGTTTGGCTCATGGGCGGAATTAAGCTTGGTGGCGGAAGGGGAAATAAAAGGTCTTTCTAGTGGTGCTGGACTTGGATATGGAACGACTACTGATGCTGGGAACGCTTCTCAGCAGAAAACGATAGAAACCTTGGGCGGTAGAGATAGTAGCGATTATTGTCTTGTGAGTACGTTAAGTATTGAAAATGATAATTGTAAAAGTTTTGTTGGGAACCTTGGTAGAAGTAGCGGAGGAAGTGGCGATAAATCTAGCTTAATATCCGATTTTGTCCAAGAGGGTGATCAATTCAATATTGAAGGAGAATTTTCTTTGTCCGGTGTGGATGATAATCGTAAGACCGATAATGGTGTGTATTACTATGATGGTAAAGATAAAGATTTGTCGATATCTGCTTCTACTGTAGACCCTGGTGTTACGAAGGTAGTAGAAACTAATGGATTGGTTACTATCAAAGATAACATTGAATATGAAAATAAAAATGATAACTATTCGAATCTAGAAAGTATTCCTAAAATTATCATTTATGCCGAAAATATAAACATTTCTTGTAGTGTGACGCGGATAGACGCTGTACTTATTGCGGATGAAAAAATTAATACCTGTAGCGATAGTATTACAGATAACTCATCATTGCGGTCTACTCCATTAATGATAAGAGGCTCAGTGATTTCTGATACACTAACGCTTGGGCGGACTTATGGTGCGGCTACTGGGAAGAACTCCGTGATACCAGCGGAAATAATAAACTATGATACGTCGCTATATTTATGGGCAAATAATCAATCTAGTGCTACGACTTCCGGTAAATTAACCGAAACATATATCAACGAACTGGCGCCAAGATATTAAAGCGTAGCATGCTATAATGATTCTATGAAGAATAGAAGTTTGTTTGTGTGCCAACAATGTGGTGCAAGTTATGCGAAATGGGTGGGACAGTGTACAAATTGTGGGAATTGGAATTCGTTGGTGGAACAAACTGCAGAAGTAGAATTTGGCAAAAAATCTACTATTGAAAAAGGCAGAGCGTCTGGTAAGAAACTTGAATTTGTAAAACTAAATACCGTAGTGCCATCTGACGCAAAGGCACGACTGCTGACTGAATTTAATGATTTAAACACAGTGTTAGGCGGTGGAATATTGATGGGCTCGGTTTCGCTGCTCGCAGGGCAGCCGGGGATTGGTAAGTCTACGATTTTGATGCAAATCTGTGCGGAAGTGGCAAAAAAGCACAATGTACTATATATATCGGGTGAGGAAAGTGCTGGACAGGTAAAATTAAGAGCAGAGCGGTTGGGTGCAAAATCTGACAAATTAAACTTTGCCGCGTCTACTTCTGGCAATGATATCGCTAAAACTATAGAAACTGGTGAATTTGATTTGGTGATAGTGGATTCTATTCAAACGCTTGCGATGGATGAGATATCTAGTGCGCCGGGGACAGTGAGCCAGGTAACTAATTGTGGAAATTTGATAATTCGGGCGGCAAAAGCGACCGATACGGCGGTCATAATAGTAGGCCATGTAACAAAAGAGGGTACGTTGGCTGGGCCAAAAGTGTTGGAACATCTGGTAGACGTGGTGTTAAATTTTGAGGGTGATAGATATGGTGGATTTAAAACGGTGCGAGCAGTAAAAAATCGTTTCGGCTCTACTAATGAGGTAGCGATTTTTGAGATGGGGCAGGATGGGCTAAAAGAAGTACAAAATCCTTCGGCGGCACTCTTGGCGGAACGGACGAATACGGATGGTTCGGTAATACTCGCTACAATGGAAGGTAATCGACCAATACTGGTGGAAATTCAGGCGTTGGCGACAAATTCTAATTACGGCTATCCAAAACGCACAGCTTCGGGCTTTGATATAAATCGGCTGAATTTATTAATTGCAGTACTTGAGCGGCGAACAAAATTAAAGTTGAGTGATAAAGATGTATTCATTAATGTAGTGGGTGGGATGAAGCTAAACGATTCGGCGGCAGATCTTGCGGTGTGCATGGCGATAGCGTCGGCGGTGGCGGGAAGAAAACTTGGTGAAGAATATGTGGTGTTTGGTGAAGTGGGACTAGGCGGTGAGATACGGTCAGCATTTCGGGCGGACCAAAGAATTACAGAGGCGAAGAAACTGGGTTTTAAACATGCCATAGCACCGCGGACGATAAAAAATCCTTTCGTAATTCCGGCGAAAGATTTGCGTGAAACTTTGATAAGGTATGTAAAATGAGGATCTTAGGGATTGACCCAGGGCTTGGTAGGTGTGGCTTTGGCTTGATTGAAACGTCTACTGGGGTAAATGCACGAGCATTGGATTTTGGTGTGATAACTACTACGGTGGATGCGCCGTTGCCTCGGCGACTGAAGGAATTATACGATTCTTTGGCGGAAGTTTTTGATGAGACGAAGCCGGAAATTGTGGCAGTAGAAAAATTATTCTTTTCAAAAAATATTACCACAGGGATTGCGGTGGCAGAAGCGCGTGGTATAGTGCTACTTGTGGCAGAACAAAGGGGACTAACGGTATATGATTATTCTCCGAACGAAATAAAGAAAAGTTTGACGGGTTATGGTTCGGCGGATAAGTCGCAGATGGAGGAAATGGTACGTATGCACTTGGGGCTAGAAAAGAAACCAAAGCCAGATGATGCGGCGGACGCTTTGGCGGCAGCGATAACTTGCGGATTTTTGTATCGGCAGGGGCCGGATAATAAGTATAAGTTCTCTAATACACGTGGTGCCCATAGTGCGAAGAGTATAAAACTTGACAAATAAGCATAAGCGTGATAGAATTGAGGTAACTGATTGATTTTGAGTGCTTATTAAATATGCTATAATCGGAATATGATAGCACACTTAAGAGGTAAAATTGAGGAAAAGTTTGGTAATTTTTTGACCATTGATGTAAATGGTGTAGGCTATGAAATAGCTGTGCCGACGCCGGATTTTGAGGCGGTGAATTTAGGTGAAGAGAAAAAATTTTATACTTATCATGCGGTACGAGAAAATGCGGAAGATTTATATGGGTTTTCTAGCTTGGCAGCAAAAAAAATTTTTGAATTGCTAATATCTGTGCAGGGGATTGGGCCCAAGGCGGCGATAGCGATATTGTCATTGGCGGAGGCGGAAGAAGTACGTAATGCAATCGCTAATGCTGATGCGGCGTTTATCTCTAAGGCTTCTGGTGTGGGGAAAAAGAGTGCGGAGCGAGTGATAGTGGATTTGAGGGATAAAGTAGGAATACCGAGTCATTATGGAGCGACGGAAACAAAATTTACTACGGCACAACCGGTAAATGATGAAGCGTTAGATGCGTTGATTGCGCTTGGTTTCCCATTGAAAGAAGCTACGGCAGCACTGGAAAAGGTAGATCCGGGCCTTTCTGTAGAGGAAAGAGTACGTTTGGCGCTTAAAGGCTAGAATATACAGCGAAAACCCTTGAAAAAATAAAACAAGTATGGTAAAATAACAGGTAATTGTCTAATATAAAAGGTAAAATATGAGTTTTTCTATTCTAAAGCAAATTGGTGACGCGCAAAAGAAGAAAGCGGTGGTAGACGTCCGGTCTGGTGATACCGTAAAAGTGACCCAAAAAATTAAAGAAGGTAGCAAATTCCGTTTGCAGACTTTTGAAGGCGTAGTGATTCGTGTGGATCGCAAGGAGTCTCACACTGCACGGATTGTAGTACGTAAAGTTACATCTGGCGTGGGTGTGGAAAAGTCTTATCTTATTCACTCACCTCTAGTGGAAAAGATTGAGATCACGAAGCGTGCAAAGGTACGTCGCAATAATCTTTCTTATCTACGTGATCGTTCTGGTAAATCTGCTCGGCTTAAGGGTAAGGATTTTGACCGTGTGGCAGTAAATGATACTACGGTTGAAGAGCCAGAAGTTGAAGTGGTGGAGACTCCAGAAGAAGCTGTAGAAGCTTCTGCGGAAGCCACCGAAACTGAGAAAACAGAAGAAAAAACTGAAGCCTAATTTAGATGGCAATTCTCGGAATAGACGAAGTTGGACGCGGCCCCTTAGCGGGGCCGCTTGTTGTGGGTGCGGTGATTTTGCCGGAAGAGGAAAGGGAGTGGTATAAAGAGTTAAGAGATTCCAAAAAGTTATCTGCAAAGAAGCGAGAAAAATTAAGCGACGTGATTATGGCGGAAGCGGCAGTGGGGCTAGGCTGGGTAACTAATATAGAGCTGGATGAGGTAGGGATTTCTGAGGCTTTGAAGCTTGCGACACGGCGAGCCGTGAAAGCGGTACAGAAGTTCCATGCGCCGTTTTCTCAGATAGTAATTGATGGAAAAGTGAACTTTTTGAAAGGTACGCCGCTTGAAGGATATGTTTCGGTGATGATAAAAGCGGATGATTTGATACGAGAAGTAAGTGCGGCATCAATCGTGGCAAAGGTGGTGAGAGACAAATATATGATGAAATTGGCGGAAAAATATCCAGAATATGGATTTGAAAAACATATGGGTTATGGTACGGAATTTCATCGGAAAGCGATTGAAAGGTTGGGCGTGTGTCCGGAACATAGATTGAGCTTTGAACCGTGCAAGAGTTTGGTGGGATTTACGCGGGATGAAATTTCTAAGAAGAATACGTCCAAGATTGGGGAGCGTGGAGAAGAAGCAGTTTGTAAACATCTGGCGCAACAAGGGCATGAGATTATCGCCCGAAATCATAAGACGTATTTTTACGAAATAGATATTGTGTCTATATGTGAAAATAAAATTTACTTTACAGAGGTGAAATATCGCAAGAATGCGGATTTTGGCGGTGGGCTAATGGCTATAAATACCAAAAAACAAAAACAAATGTACTATGCGGCGGAGTCTTTTTTGAAGATGAAACCGGAATTTAAAAAACTGGATCCGATCTTGGCGGTGGCGGATGTGGTGGGGGAAGATTTTGTGGTGAAAGATTGGTTTGTTTTAGTTTAAGGTTATTTTTAGTTTTTTAATATATAATGGTGATATGGAAGAGAAAAATAATTTACTGAAAAATCAAGAAAATAAAAAGGTAAATGAGGTTGCGCCAAAACCTGAGACAGAGAAGAAGTCGAATGCTGGGATGTTTGCTGGGGTGAGCTTAGCATTGATAGTATTAGTGGTGGTGATTTCTGTGGTGGTGACAATGGGGATGCAACAAAATAACAGTAATGATAAAAGCGGCACTGGGAATTATTCTATTATTGATGAGAATACTAACCTTACAAGCGGTAGCGTAACCACTACAGTTGGCGGGAAGTCTGTTACTTACAAGGGTGCATATGTGGTGGATGGTGTGGAGGCAACTATTTCATCGGGTACTTATGAATCAACGACGGATGATGAGGTGGTGTTTTTAGTGATAAATGGAGGAAGTTTGAGAATTGATGGTGAGGTAACAATAAATAAGAGTGGCTCGGCCGATTTCGCTGGGCGAGGCGATAATTACAGTTTTTATGGGATAAATTCGGCGATTACGGTAGTGGGGGAAGGTTCCTCGGTAGAGATAAATGGTGCGAAAATCAATACGACAGTATCTGGGGCAAATGCAGTAGTGGCGACAAATGGTGCAACGGCGGTGGTATCGGGCGCAGAAATATCTACCACGAAAGATAATTCCCGCGGACTGCATGCGACTTATGGTGGCACGGTAAATGCGGATAATACAAAAATCACTACGCAAGGTGGATCCTGTGCAGCGCTAGCTACTGATAGAGACACTGGCACGGTGGTGGCGGACAATATGGCACTTTCTACTGCCGGGGCGGGATCTCCGTTGATTTATTCTACTGGTAATATTTCGGTGACGAATTCTACCGGTGCGGCTACTGGTGCGCAAATTGCGGTGGTGGAAGGTAAAAATTCAATTAGTTTGCAGGGATGTGAATTTTCGGCAAATGGCAACGGAAATAGAAATGGGGTAGATAACGCGGGTATAATGATTTATCAAAGTATGAGTGGCGATGCTTCAGTGGGGACTGGGTCGTTTACCGCGACGGATTGTACTTTGACAGTGCTAGCTTCTTCTAGTGTATACAATGTCACGCCGTTTTTCTTTATTACTAATACGGATGCGACGATAGATTTAACTGGTACAACCGCTTCGTTTAATGCAGACGAAAAGTTTATTTCGGCACTAGGCACGAATGAGTGGGGAAAAAGTGGATCAAATGGCGGGAGAGTCACAGTGGATTTGTCTGACGTAAATGCAACAAATACAGAAATTGAAACCGATTCAATCTCTAGTGTTTCTGGACTTTAGAATATTTAAACGTTGAATTTAAATTCTACGACGTCGCCGTCTTGCATGATGTAGGTTTTACCTTCGGTTCTTAATTTGCCGGCGGCTCTGACGGCTTGTTCGGAACCGAGCTCTTTGAGATCGTTAAAATTGCAAATACTGGCCGCAATGAAACCGCGTTGGAAGTCTGTGTGAATAGTGCCGGCGGCTTCGGGAGCGGTGGCGCCTTTTCTGATAGTCCAGGCACGACATTCTTTTTTGCCGGCGGTGAGGAAAGATTGTAGCCCCAGTGTGTCGTAGGCGGCTTTAATAAGTTCGCCAAGGGCGTCATCTTTCACACCGTAACTTTCCAAGAATTCCTTTCGTTCGCTTCTATCCATGCCAGACATTTCTTCCTCTAATTTGGCGTTAACAAAAATAGCAGCGGCTGGCTTGACGAGATCTTTTAGCTTGGTTTGAAGATCTACGTCTGTAAGACCAGACTCATCTACGTTGAACATGTAAATGACGGGTTTGTCGGTGAGATATGGAATTTTTTCGTCGGCGGGATCTTTTTTGCGTTTGGCGGCGATTTTGGCCTTGGTTTCTTCGTCAGCGAGTTGGAGCTCTAGGTTGATAATATCTATATCATCTTTAGCCTGTTTTATAATATCCTCTTCAATTTTATTGTCGGCGCGGACGATATCATCATTTTTGAAGGCACGTACTACGTGGCAAATGGCTTGGCACTCGCGAATGTGGGCGAGGAACTTATTGCCTAGACCTTCGCCTTTAGATGCGCCAGCAACGAGCCCGGCGATATCGACAAATTCTACGGTGGCCGGGACAACTTTGTCCGTTTCGTACATTTTGGCCAATACGTCTAAACGTTCATCGGGAACCGGGACGATGCCAACATTTGGTTCAATGGTAGCAAAAGGATAATTGGCAGCTAGCGCGCCAGCGTTTGTAAGTGCGTTAAATAAAGTAGATTTACCAACATTTGGCAAACCGACGATGCCGATCTTTAAATTCATAACTGTGTATCTGTTATTGTTGATATAATTATAACATATTTTGATGTATAATCATATATTATGAAGGAGAAACATGTAATAGGCGATGATATTACTTTTACACCGATTGATATTGGGCGTATAGGCGAGGCAATGGATTTTCAGGCTATGATTATAGAAAAAATGGAGAATAAAGATTTCTTTACGCCGTTGACTAAACAAGAATTTGTTACCCCAATAAAAGGTCGTGATAATGTTTATTTTTTAAAGTACAAAAATGAATTAATTGGGTTGGTGGTGTCAACTTGTGATATACCTGAGGTATTATCGGAATATAGAATTCCAAGTAATAATGTGATGTTAATAGACAGTATAATGATAAAAGAAGACTTTAGGGGTTTTGGCCTACAGAAACAGGCATTAAGTTTATTGGAAAAACGTGCTCGAGAATTGGATTTAGAGGGGTTAGTCGCAACGGTTCATCCTAAAAATATATATAGTTTAAGGAACTTTCTTGAAATGAATTATTCAATTTTGCATTCTGCTTTTTTGCATGGTGGAGAAAGACTAGTTTTAGTTAAGAGAATATAGTTGGGTTGGTTTAGAAGTTTAAGGTTCCGATCTTTAAATTCATAACCAACCTGTGATATCTATTATTATGAATATAATTATAACATAGTTTGGTATATAATATAATGTATGAATAATCGGGTGAGATTCAATTTCTTCTTATTTATCTCGACCTTTGCGAGGGCATTGATTGAGGTTTTTATTTCGCTGTTTCTGTTTAAGAATGGTTTTTCAATCGATTCGATACTTTTGTTTTATTTGCTAGAGAACCTAGCCGCTTTATTTATCTCATATTTTTTTGTGAAAATTGGAGAGAAATTTAACTACTCTATTGTAATGTACATTGGCGTGGTTTCATTTGCGGTATTGCAATTTGTTTTAAATAATATGGCTTATAATTCTTTATTTATAGTAATTGTAGCACTTTTGTATTCATTATATAGACGAGGATATTGGGTGGCGAGAAGATACTATGTAACTGAAGTAATGCCAAAGAGAGATTCATCGGGGCCATTTAGTATTATGATGGTTGTATCAGAAATAGCATCAATTTTGGCAGGATTCTTGGGTGCATCATTATTGGATGGATTCAACGTGACGGTTTTGACTGTAATTTCTTCCAGTTTATTATTTGTGAGCGTAATTCCTTTATTGGGAATAGAAAGTAAAGCAAAAAGAACTAAAATTGAATTAATTAAGAATTTGAAGAAATACGACAAGAAAAATTATTTGGCTTTTTCACTATACGAAATTAATAATGTATTGGCGTTTATTTTTCCGATTTTTATTGCCATTTATATTAAAGATACGTATGTAATGGCCGGGGCCGTAAATGCAATTGGTAGTTTAGCTATAATTGTGTTTATTTTGGTCTATGGAAAAATAATTAAAAAGCGGAATTATTTTGTGCTCAGTTCAATTCTTTTTGTCTTAATATGTTTTGTTAAATTATTGCCCCTAGATTATTTCATATTGATAATATGCTTTTTGGAAGGTTTTATCAAGAAAATGCAGGAGCAATCAGCTAATAAAATATATTTCGAAAATAGGAATAATATGGACTTAACACATTATAATTTGATATATCAACTACTTGAGGCGTTAGCTAGGGCGATTGTAGTTGTCCCCCTAATATTCATGAAGGACGTGAGATTGATGATAGTGTTTGTTTTGATTGTAATTAGTATTGAGTTGATTATTTATGCTTGCTTAAAAAAGAATCAGAGACTGAAATAAGATAGGTTGGTTTAGAAATTCAAGATTCCGATCTTTAAATTCATAATCAACATATGTGTCTGTTATTTAGGCGATTTTCTTTTGCCAGGATTTTTTATGGCATTTTGGACAAGTCATATAGCGAGTGCGACCAAGATGCATAGCAAAATAGACGTTGGAATATTTCGGAACATAATGATGACCGCAATATTTACATTCATACTTCCCGGCCTCAGTTTCGATTTTAAGGCAAAAGCTAACGCCTATAATAACCAGAACAAGCCCGAGCACAATTAAAACAACTCGCGTCCAAATTGGCATTTCGACATAACTGGCAATAAAACACAGAATTAAAAATGGAATTGTTGACATATATCCAATAACATTTTCGTAGAGAAAGAATTTTTTATTTGTCAACGTTTCAATTTTGGAAAACTCTTCGAGGAGTTTTTCGGAATGTTTTTTATAGTCCTGTTGATTAATTTCTTCGCCAGAAAGTAATTCGTTGTAAGAAATGTCGAATAACTTGCATAGTTTTGCCATATTATTTGCATCGGGTAGGCAAATCCCTCGTTCCCATTTTGAGATAGAGCGGTTGGAAATGCCCAATTTCTCCGCTAAGCTTTCTTGCGTAAAATTATTTTCCTGACGTTTCTTCGTAATAAACTTGCCAATCTTTTCTAAATCCATAGCAACCTTTCGTTAATTATATCTTCATTTTAGAAAAAGTCGAACTAAAACACCACAAACCTAAGGTAGAATCAGAAAAAGAAAGTTTCTACACGAACATATCTATCGCTGTCTGGCTATTATCACTAAATATTCTGATTTTGATATATAATATAATACGATGACAGTGAAGAAAAAACAGAATCGGAAAAGTTTTAAAGATGTTATAAAGTATAATTTTGATAATCTTTTGATGCGGGGAGCGGGGGCACAGATTCTGCTTTTGATTGCAGTGACGGGAATTATGGCGATTGTTTTTGGGCTGATATTGTTTGTCACTACGTCGGAGGGTGGACCGGCGGGGTCGTCGATTTGGACGGTACTGGTGCATAGCTTAGATCCTGGGGTATTGTCTAATTCTAATGGTTCGCCATGGTTTTTGTTTATTTTGCTGGTGGTGACGCTTTTGGGACTTTTTTCGGTAGGGACGTTAATTAGTATCATTACTGCAAGTATGTCTAAAGCGCTGGATCAACTTTCGCATGGTAAAAGTAAAATTGTAGAGCGGAAAAAACATATATTATTCCTTGGGTATAATGAAATTAGTTTTGAGGTTTTGCGGAATATCTTTGAGCGTAATGAAAAGGATAAAAGTTTTCAGATTGGTAAGCAACCGGTAGTGATTTTGGAGCAATATAAAGATATCGTAGACATAAAAGAAGAAATTGAGTTTAAATTTCGTGAATATCGAAAGACTAAGGTGATATGTCGGCAGGGCTGCATTTTTGATGTAAATAATTACGATATGTGTTCGATTGAAAAAGCAAAACAAATTATCATTACGGCGGCGAGTGATGAAGAGGCGGCGGAAACGGTTTTGGCGTGCAGAAAAGCGTTGGAATATTTGGGAATAAATAAAACTCCAATTACGGTAGTGCTGGATAGAAATAGCAGTGTGGAACAAATGAAAATAGTGGGAGGTGATGAAGTTAAGATCGTAGTAAAGGAAGAGGTGGCAGAAAGAGTGTTGGAAAAAGAGAGCGGGAGTAATAAACCGAGTTTTGTTTTGAATACGAAGCTGGCTGGGTTTATGCCAAAGGAAAATGTAATAATTTTGGCGGACGATGCGTTGGGGTCTGAAGAGTCTGATCGTAAGACGATATTGGGGATAGTAGCAATGAAGGAAAACATTGAGAAAACGAAATCCACAGTTGATCATATTCGGGTTTCTTGTGAAATTCGGTTGAAGAAAAATGCAATACTGGCAAAAGCCGCCGGAGCGGATGAAGTAGTGGTAACCAATGTAGAAGTTGGTAAGCTGGTATATAAATAATCTTTCGATTATGTGTGAATGATTGCAGAGTTGTATGTTGGATTTTGAGTTATAATTTTTTAGAGCGTTTTAAACAAGTTGTTTTACGGGTGCGATCAGAGTGTAGGATAAAATAAACACTAGAATTTGAGGTGGGATATGGATGTTTCGTAGGAATAAAATAAGTTTTTTGTGTTATATAATGGTTATATAAATAAATTAGAAAGGTTTATATGTCTTTATTGGATAAGATGATGGATAAAAATATGAAACGCGCGAAGAAAATGCAAGAAAAGATGCTGGATATGCAGGAAGAGGTTTACGGGGAGAGGGGTGAACAGATTGAGCGTATGAATAAGAAGAGCGCTGAGATTGGGGCGTCTGGCACGAAAATACGCTATGCGGCGGCAGCTAGCGGGATTAAAGAAGGATTGAATGGTAAATCTACGAAATTTTGTCATGAATGCGGAAAAGAAATTGATGCGACAGCGAAATATTGTAGTGAGTGTGGCGCGAAACAGGATATATAATTATAGACATTAAACGAGATTAGCCCCGTTGAATACGGGGCTAATTAGGTGCTTACATACCGGTCCACATAAAATACCAGAAATGTTTTCCGTCTTTGAAGCCTTTATGATAGGCGTCGAGTGATTTGCTGCAGAAACCATCGGGAGCTTTTTCTACATTTGAATTATTGATGCGTTTTTCTTCTACGGCGAAGTAACCATTTCGATAGCCAAGCCAATAGACTTTTTGTATAACGGGTGTTAAAACTGAAATAAAGTCAGGTTCATCTAAGTATTTAAGCTGTGTTGTCCAAAGTTTAGCTTCGGCTTCTTTGAGCTTTATGAGTAATTTTGCTGGATTAGAGACTTTGTCTTCTGTAGCTTTTTGCCGGAGCTTGTAGAATTTATGAGAAGGATACGAAAAAAGTGAAATTAGTTTTTGATAAATAGTTTTTATGGTATGATAAAAATGTAAACATAAGGAGAATGGGTGATGGCGAATTCTCGCAAGACTCAAACAAAAACCAAAAAGACTGTTACAAGAAAGAAAACTACGAATATAAAAGTAGCTGTAAAAGGTAAGCCAGAAAAGAAAACGTTTAAGCATTTTTTGATAGCTACTGGCATAATTTTGTTGCCGTTAGCGGTGGGGCTGATAGCTTCGGCATTAACCGGCAATACGATGATGGAGTTTGGTAGATTGAATCAGCCGCCTTTGGCGCCGCCAGCGTGGCTATTTCCAGTAGCTTGGACGATATTGTATATATTGATGGGCGTGGCTTGCTATCTGATTTATCGGTTGGAGCCAAAAACTAAAGATGAGCAAAAATTGCAAAAAGTAGAATTAATTATATATTTTGTGCAATTATTCTTTAACTTTATGTGGACGTTGATATTCTTTGCGCTAGGAGCAAGGTGGTTTGCGCTGGGATGGCTAATTGCAATGTGGTTGATGATATTCGCATTAATATGCATGTGCGGAAAGAACTGCAAAGCGGCGGCGTGGTGTTTGGTGCCGTATATATTATGGTGCACATTTGCGACATATTTAAATGTAATGATTGCGATATTAAACTAAAAAATAAACCCCGGCGCGGAACCGGGGTTTAAAATTAAAATAGATGGAATGAGGCGAACAGTGGCGCCAAGGTGTTGGCGACGGTAGACATGGTTTTGATAAAAATGTCTAGCGCTACGCCTACAACATCTTTGCGGGTATCGCCGACAGTATCGCCGACAACGGAGGCTTTGTGGGGCTTGGAGCCTTTACCGTAGCCCTCTAACCCGCCAGACTCAATGTGCTTTTTGGCATTGTCGAAAGCGCCGCCGGAATTGCCCATAAAGATAGCGCGAGGAATAGCCACAATGGTGGCGCCAATAAGTAAGCCGCCGACAAACTCTACGCCAAAGAAGAGGCCGCCAACGACCGGAATAAGCAGAGCCAAAAGTGATGGGATGAGCATCTTTTTTAATGCTTGCTTAGTAGCCATGTGGATGCATTTTTGGTAATCTGGTTTGACGGTGCCGTCTAAAACGCCAGGGATAGACAATTGACGATCTCCTTCGTCTGCCATGAGGTGGGCGGATTCGATAGTATTGTCGGTAAGTAGGGCGGAAAAATATTCGATTAGCGCGCCACCTACAATACCGCCAGCAATAACTACGAAGTTGGCGATGTTGAGTACTGGTTCGACGGTTTGTGAATAGCTGCCTACGTATGCAAAAATAAGCGATACTGTAGCAAAAGCTGCGGAGCCAATAGCGAAACCTTTGCCGATGGCAGCAGTGGTATTACCGACAGCATCGAGCTGATCGGTAATCTCGCGAACTTCGGAATCCAAGTGGCAAGATTCGGCGATGCCACCGGCATTGTCTGCAATGGGGCCAAAAGCATCAATGGATACGGTGGTGGCCACAAAAGACAACATGCCGAGAGCGGAAATGGCTATGCCGTAAACTCCGCAAAGTATACCGGAACCAAGTAATGATAAACCAATAACCAATATAGGTAATAAGCAAGATCTGGAACCTATAGCATCGCCTTTGGTGATAACGAAGGCGGAGCCTTCTTTAGCGATTTCGGCTAATTGCTTGACCGATTTGAACTTGGTGCCCGTGTAATATTCGGTGATTTTACCGATTGCTACACCGCTGGCGATTCCAAGTATGGATGCTACCCATGGTGAAGCCCAGCCCAGAATAAAATTATCGTATAGCGCCGTTTGTCCGAAGACAAGATATGATGCTATACCGCCAATGATAACTACGGCGATTGCCGAGATGTAGGTGGCGATGTTTAGTTCGTGACTGGGGTCTTTGCCATTTTTGTGCATTAAGACGAAAAACAAACCGATGACACAACCAAGTAGACCGCCGCCAGCCAAGATTAACGGGTAGGCGATGGTGGCTTGGAATATTGCGGTATTGCCTTGCGCAATAGATGCGGCAATTAGGAGACTGGCTACTATAGTAGCAACAAAACTTTCTAGTAGGTCTGAGCAGTTGCCGGCAATGTCGTTAACATTGTCGCCAATAAAATCGGCAATAGTGTTAGGCATGCGTGAGTCATCTTCTGGCATATCGTGGCGTACTTTGGCTACAATATCAGCAGAGATGTCGGCGGCCTTGGTGTAGTTGCCTCCAGCGACACGATTAAACATCGCAACAAGTGAGCATCCTAACGAATAAGTGGTGAGCCACATAATGGTAGGATTACATTTGAGTACTGCGATAAATCCGGAGCCAGTACTGTCTAGATTGATTCCACCGGTTACCATTATGATAAGCAGAAGACCGAGTAAGCCAAAGGCTTGTACGGACAAGCCGCTAACACTGCCGCCCATGAGGGCGACTCTGACGGTTTCACCGATTGAGCGAGTTACGCGCGCGGTGTTGGCCGTACGAACGTTGGCATAAGTTGCGCTTCGCATACCAATAATGCAGGTTGCGCTACTCATGCATGAGCCAAGGACAAAGGTGAGACCGGCAGTTTTCTCAATGAATAAAGAAAACAGTGCGGCTACGATTATCACAACGACGACAATGGTTTTGTATTCGGCGACCATAAAAGTTTTGGCGCCGTCGCGGATGATTTTGGCGATGTCTGCCATTTCAGCAGTGCCTTCTTTGTAGGTTTTCAGCTCGATATAATTGAAAACCATTAACACTAAGGCGCAAAGAATGGCGCCTAATACTAAAATTTGTACCACTAATATCACGCTCCTTCTATTTTTAAGGTACAATTTTGTCGAGCATTTGAGCATAAAAATATGCACCAATAATGCATGAAGTAATTATAGTATATTTAAAGTATTTTTCAAGGGGTGAAAAGGTGATGAAATTGTGATTTTGAGTAGTGATAAGGTATAATGGGTGTAATGAATGTGACTATGCAGCGGAAAACAAAAAGAAAGTATTGGAAGTGGGCGGCGCTATTGGTGTTGGCAATAATTGCTGCGATTATTGTGTTAAACCGCGCGTGGATTTATGATTGGTTTAGAGGTGTGGCATATAGGCCAACGGCGGAGATGATAAGTATACGTGACAAGCTAAATTTAACTGGGCGAGGAGAATTTTTGTTTAATGCGACGCAGCCGGAGTTAAATAAGGCAGATGATTTCAATGCTAACTGTAGGCAAGATGAGGGTGAGGTGGCGGTACTAGGATGCTATACGGCGGGAAATATTTATATATATGATATTGCGGATGCAAAATTAGACGGAATTAGGGAACTGACTGCAGCGCATGAACTATTGCATGCAGTATGGGCGCGGATGAGTAATGCAGAAAAAGAAGATTTAAAGCCAATATTACAACAAGTTTATCAGAATAATTTATCCGTATTAAAAGATGACATTGAGACATACGCGGACGATGAGCGGATAGAAGAAATATTTGTGCGGGCGGGTACAGAAATTAAGAAATTACCAGATACATTAGAAAAATATTATGCAGAGATTTTTAGTGATCAAGATGCGGTGGTGGATTTTTATGAAAGCTATATTGCAGTGTTCCGGGAAATTAAAATGAAGATGGAGGGGCTAGCTAGTGAAATTGAAGTTTTGCGCGATAGTATTAATGTGAAAATGGCGGAATATGAAAATAGAGCGAATCAATTAGAGACGGATATTGCTGAGTTTAATAGTTGTGCGGAGACTGCGGGGTGTTTTGTAACGGAAACGGAGTTTAATGTGCGGAGAAATGCTTTAGTAGTAAGAGAGGATGAACTGAATTTACTAAATGATGAAATTAATAATATGATAGATGATTATAATTTGAGGGTAGATGAATATAATGCGGACGTGTTGGAGAGTCGTAAATTGCAGAATATGATTAATTCAAAAGCGGATATTAAAGAAATAAAATAAAGGAGAAGGATGGACGAAAATAATTTTGAAAAGTTTCCTGGCGGAGGTAATATAGAAAGGGCAGTGCCAGGAGAGCAAGATTTTAGTGCGGCGATGAATGGTGCAGGGGCGGAGGTGCCGGAATTCGCTGGTGAACAATTTGGGACAGCGAATGTAGAAAATGAATATTATGGCGAAGGTGGGGATAATATGGAAGAGCAAAACGAAGAGCGCAATGCGGGTATTGCAGATGCGGCGGCTTTAATTAATTATGGATTAAATGCGGCGGCGCGTAGTATAGGTGTGGAACTATTGGTGCAAAAAATTAAAAGTTTTGATGCGAGCGGGATGGAAGATCCGATAAGAGGATTTTATGAATACTTGGGCATTAATAATTCGGAAGAACAAAAAGATTTGCGTGAAGAGAATATGGCAGCCAAGCCTAGCGAGACGGAATTTAGGGAAGGAATCAATGCACCTTCGCGCGAGAAATCCGTAGAAGGGGCTTTTGCGGCGATTGATGATATGAAAGAATTAATAGCGGAAGTGGAAGGTGCGGACCCGCGTTATGCGGCGCTAAGAGAAGGCGCAAGGAGTGCGGGTAAGGGGTATTTTGAATTTGCGGTGAGCGAATATGGAGTAAGGGGGCTTACGGAACTTTTTGCAGTGCTCGGACGGCAGAGGGAGAAAGATGAAGGGGCAGAAGGTAACGTGGCGAAGGATGATGCGGATGGTGATGATAATGTTGTAAAAAATGTGAATATTGAGGATGTTAAGGACGGTGGTGTTGAAAGCGGTATAGAAGAACGTAAAACCGCAACGCTTAATCCTGAGATTTTGGGTAAATAGTAGCGTGATTTATGTAAAACTTTTGAGGGGTGGGTTTGGTATAATGAGGGTATGAAGCTGAAGACTCGGAGGATAGTAGCGGTAATAGCTGTGCTGGTGGGGGTAGCTGTGTGGCTAGCGGTGAATCCGGCGAGCTATGAGACTATTCTGACGCAAGCGGGTGGCGGTGAAAATGAAAATAACGAAGCAGATTATGCAGCGGAAGCGGTAACTGAGGTAAACGAAAACGCATCGCTAGCAACAGAAATTTTGGAAAAATTAGAGGTGAAGGGGCGAGCGCCAAAAACTGGGTATGTGCGGACGGAATTTTATAATAATTGGCCAACAGTGGATGGATGTAATTTGCGTCAGAGAATTATAAAAAGAGAATTTGGCGATACGGCGGTACTAGATGGTTGTACGGTGGTGGCTGGAGAATTTGACGAACCATATACTGGTGAGCATCGGGTATTTACGGAAAAATCACAGATTTCTAAAATACAGATAGACCACGTGGTGGCATTAAGTGATGCGTGGCAAAAGGGGGCGCAGTATATGGAAAAAGAGGTGAGATATAAGATAGCTACGGATCCGTTGAATTTACTAGCAGTGGATGGGCCAGCGAACGAGCAAAAATCTGATGGTGATGCGGCAACTTGGTTGCCGAGCAATAAAAAATTCCGGTGCCAATATGTGGCGCGGCAAGTATCAGTAAAATATAAGTATGGACTATGGGTGACGGAGGCAGAAAAAACCGCCATCTCTAATGTATTAACGAATTGCCCCAAAGAGCCAGCGATTGGTGTATAATAAACGTAAGTAAAGTGGAGATGTTATGAAAAGATATATTTGGAGCGGAATTATTGGTGCGGTGATATTGATAATTGGCGCGTTTTTATTGGGGAGGTTTGTATTCCCTAGTTATAAAATGGTGAGTTTGCCAGTGCCAGAGCTGACAGAAGGACAAAGGGGTGAGCTAGGAATAGATAAAAATATAAATGAAGCTACGATAGATAATTATTTAGGGCGGAGTGATGCGGTGTATCGTGATCTGAGGATGTTAAAAGATCCAGGGAATTACGAAGCGATTGGCGGGGATGCGTATCTTTCTGGATTTGTGGATGGGTTCGAAGTGGTGCCGTATCCGTATATTGTAAATGTAGAGGGCTTGCCGGAAGCAGTGGGCGATACGTATAAAGGTGAGACTTTATTTACTTTTGATGGCTCTAATTATAAGGCGAATTATAAAGAATCTATGCAAATATTGGAGGATTTATTCCCGAAAGACAAGATTATTTTCTTTATGTGTGGGGGTGGCGGATATAGCGGAATGATGAAGAATATGTTGGTGGCGCTAGGCTGGGATGCGGATAAAATATATGATGTGGGTGGCTACTGGTTTTACGAAGGCAGAAATAATGTAAAGGTAAAGCGTGTGCTAGATGATGGTTCGGCGGTGTATGATTTTTATAAAGTACCATATCATACAATAGATTTTGATGTTTTGACGGAGAAATAGATGACAAAAAAGAAAAATCGTAAAATTTTACCACTGGTGATGGCGTTGATTGTGGTGGTGCTAGGTAGCATATTGTTTGTGGGTGCGGCGAGTGGTTGGTTTGATAATCATAAAGTGAAACTAGATGCAGAATATTATGCAGATGGAGCGGAGTTTATGGAGTTAACAGCTGGTGAATATGAAGGATTGACAGAAGTGAAAAAATCTTTTGTCGTAATGGTGGACCAAAGTGGGTGTACTACGGCGGATAGACTACGCGAATATGTGACGCGATATATGATAGAGACGGGGATTTCGGTATATAGGATGATGTTTGCGGAGGTAAAGGAATCGTCTTTGCATGAAAAGGTGAAGTATTATCCGTCTATTGCTGTGGTATCTAAGGGTAAGGTGGTGGCGTATTTAAGGGCAGATTCAGATGAAGATGCAGGAGAATACAATAATTATGATGAATTTAAAGATTGGATGAGCCGGTATCTGCAATAGTGAATATGGGCGAAAGTTGTGCGGTATGATAACTCCTAGAAAGGAGTTATTTTATGAAAAAAATAAAAGAACAGGTGGAGGATTATTTAAATTGTTGTGAAAAGGTGAGGGGGATGTCGTCGGCGACAATGTGGACAAAACGGAACATTTTGAAAAGGTTTATAGAGGGGACGGGGATTAAAAGTTTGAGTGATTTTACTAACGATGTTTTTAATGAATGGGTAAGGAATGAAATGGAGCGTGGAGTAAGTGCGAGGTCGGTGAATACGTACAATGCGACGATAATTGCTATGGTGCAATATTGCAAGAGTTTGGGCGTGGCAGTGTCCCTAAGGGTGGCTTTGGTGTAAAAGTTGAAGGAGGGAGAGGGGCGGCGGAAATTTTATACGGCAGCAGAGATAGAACGGGCGTTGAAGTATGCAGACATGGAGACCGGACTGATGATAAAAATAATGTTCGAAACGGGAATGCGAATAGCGGAGTTAACGAGAATGCAGGTTGTTGATATTGAGGGGAGGAGAATTAAATTTGTGGGGAAGGGGAGGAAGCCGCGTGAGGTGTATATGCGGAAGAAGACTGTAATGGAACTGTGGCAATATATTGCGGGGCGAGGTTTGATGGGGTGTGTTTGGGGTGGTGGGTTGAATGGCGAACCACCAACGGTGTAAACAGTAAGAAAAAGGCTAAGACGGCCGTTTTACGTGGCGGGTTTTTATGATTTTTATCCGTATGCACTGAGGCATTCGTTTGCGACGGATTTGCAGGTAGGGGGGGCTAGTGTGGCGGAGATTAAGGAAATGATAGGTCATGAAAATATCGCTATGACTGAGCGATATTTTCATGGATTCGAGGGGAGGCTGGAGGAATTGTTTGATAAGTATAGATGATACTTATCTAGCTTGTGGGCTTTTGGTGGCCTTCTTGCGGGACCTGGCTTTAGCGACAAAGTAGAAGATAAGCGCGAAGATGGCGAAGATGATGATGAGGAGGAGCCAAATGGGACACACGATAATGGTTTTTTCTACGATAGATTCTTCGCCGAAGATTTTCACGGTTTGTTTGGCGCGAAAAATTCCGACTGGAGGTAGGGCGCAAGATTGAGAATGATACCGTTCGGTGTCTGGTAAGACTAAGCTAGTTTCTGGGTTTTCTTCGTTGGTGCAAATTTCTTCATCGGAAAACAGTGGCCAAACTTGGAGAATATATTCCGCATCGGTATAAATATTACCTTCATTTCGTACCATGGAGGTTGCTTCTAGTGGCCCAGTGGTTAAAAATGATGGAATAAAGTTGTCTGATATAATTCCTTTTTCCTTCGTGTCTCCGGAGATATTAGCCAGAAGTGGCACCATAATTTGTAGTTCGTTCTCGATTGTTATATTATTTTTTGATTCTTCGTTTGTATTCTCTGGTAATTTGGTAGCATCGGTTATTAAAATAGTAGAGTATTGGCTTCCTGCAGGCGCATTTTCGGGTACATTGATTTTATATTTTACTTTCGCGGTTCCATTTGGCTCTACTTCTCCGCTGGCATTTTCAAGCGTAATCCAGTCCATCATCATATTGTGATTGGATTGTTTAGTTGTATCTATGGATCCATAACTGTCCTTACCGTTTTCGTCACTTTGTAAGCTATAAGAACCTACAGTTGCTTTATAGCCTAGATTATAAATTGCATTAGCGGCATTAGAAACTTCGACTATTCCCTCATAGACTTCGCCTGGTTTTAGTTCGCCTAACTTTGCATTCATTGGGCTTACAAACATAGATGTGGCAACTTCGCCATCGGCATTTACGCTGGAAAAAATTGCAAGATTACTTGATACACTTGTTAGCATTAATACTATTGTATATAAAAATTTTCTTTTCATGGACTTCCATTTCGTTTATATTACATCTATAGCAAAAATGCAGCCCACGAAAGCTGCATTTTTGCTAAAGAACAATTAGTTTTGTGGGGCAATCGAGTAAGTGATTTTGCCGTTATAGGTACCGGCTAGCTGATTTGCGCCAACACTTACTTTATAGTTTGGCGTAAATGAAACATTTGTAGATACGTTAGTGATTGTAGCTATGGTCTGTGCGTTGGTTTGAGCCGCTTGATAGGCAGTACCGTAGCTACCACTAGCGGTGATTCCCTCGCCATTAGTTATAATCTTGAATGCCCATTCGGAATCGCTACCATCGAGACCACCAGTGTTGCTGGATGGGATAGCGCCAACTATGCTGTTACCGCTGGTCTGGATTAGTGATGCGGCATCGGCCGTCACGCCAGTTGCTGGGGTAAGTCCGCCAGTGACAGTAGAACCTACGGCCTGTAGATTGTATGAACCACCATTGCAGGAGATTTTAATGGGAGTAATTGCTGTAGTGGTTGAACCGGTTAATTCGGCTGTATGGCCGGCTGCTACAGACCCAAATGAGTAAGTTTGGTCTGCATCGGCTGCAGGGTTTTCGCCTGTAAGGTTTCTAGTCATTGTGCAGCCGGACAATACTGATAGGTTGAGCGTGTCAGTCACGGTGTCGGCTGGTGTAGAATCTACTGCGAATACGCCTACTACTGGCATCGTTGCGAGGGCTACGGATGCACCTGCAATTGCTAATTTTTTCATAATTATTTTTCTCCTCCGTTGTAAACGGAATTACTTTATATTTGTGTTAAAATATGACCTTTTAACACTTTTTATTTTACATAAGCATATTTTAATTGTCAATCAATTTTTAATAAATTTTTAAGTTTTTCATAAGAACTTTTCCACAATTTTTACAGATATAATTCCATATATACTATGGCAGCCACACCATTAATGGGCTGCTTCATAAAAAATGTATTTTAACACAAATATAAAGTAATTCTGGTTAGTCCAGAGGAGAAAAATATATGAAAAAGAAGTTAATTACGGCAGGTGCAGCTTCTCTCGCGGTAGCGGCGATGCCGATGGTGGGAGTGTTTGCAGTTACTGATGTTGTTTCAGTGGCTGATACTCTTCAGATTACGGTAAGTCCGGCTTGTTCCATTAATGGTGAGACAACGATGGGGGCCACTACGGATGATCAAACCTATACGGCAACACTTCTTAACGGCGCAATTGCCAATCTCACTAATGGTAGTGGCACTACACATGCGTTTGAGGTTATTTGCAATAATAATGCTGGTTGGAAGGTCACCGCTGGTGCCCCAAGTAACTTGACTCCTCCGTCTGAGCACACTACTAATGCTCATGTGATTTCTTACCAAGCTGCGGCGCTTCCGGAAGCTAATAGTCAACCGGAAGGTCAATGGTCTGCAACTGTGACTGGCACCGTTGTGCCTGCTACCGCCGAGAGTAATGGTATTGCGGATGCTTCGGGTCACATCAAGACTAGCGGTGGTATTATTGCGACTCAAGCTCCTGCGACCGCTGGTTCTAGCTTTACGGTAACTTATGGTGCCTACGTTGGTACTCAGACAGCTGCTGATACATATGCCGGTACTGTCACTTATACCTTGGCCACTCTTTAAAAAAATTGGCAATTAGACAGGAAATCTCCCTGGGGTGGGAGATTTCCTATTATCAAGATTAATTAGAAAGGAAGTAGAGTGAGCAAGACTAGTAGGGGGATGGTAATTGAAATGTTGCTATTGGTTACAGCCATTTTGGTGATGACAATTATAGTGATAATAATGATGGTTGGTGGCAGTACTATTGGCGATATAATAGTGAGCGGTGGCGGAGAATTGGCTGGACTAAAGTGTGTGGATACTGAGCTGGGACATTCAGTCTTTGCAGACGTTCAGCCGATGGCGCGTGTAAATGTGATTACGGTGAATTTTATCGATGATGATCTGTCATCAACTATGTATAGGTATGAAGGTACGTATAAGTCTGAATAGGAGGCGGACTATGCTAGAGCGCTAGCGGAAGCAGATTATAATCTGATTTTGGCTAACGAATATCATGTCCCGATGGATATTTTTTCGCACTCTTTCATGACGGAGGGGACAAAACTGATGCTTACCATTGCCGGTAAGGCCGATAATATGACGTTGGTAACGGCGCCGTATTTCCTGTTAGAGCAGATGAGCAGATTTTCGAAGGTTTGGAATGGACTAAGAGCGGCATACGAAGCAAAGGGGTTTAATTGCGTGGTGGAGAATAAATAATTAATTAATAAAAAGGAGGTAGTAATGAGCTATTTAAATAAGATGCTATTAGGTGAGGTGGGGTTGGTGGCGGTAATTTGTGGTTTGATGGGAGTGGGGGGCGGCTTCGGCGCTATCAATGACGCCGATGAAACAAACTATTACTCTGACGCCTGGGGATACCTATACTGGGAGAGTGACGATTTATCAGCAAGGGCAGGGGGATAAAAAATTTCATTATCAAGCAAGCATAGCGCCGCTGACTGTAAATGATGAAAATAATGAATATTATGGAATCTTTGACGAGGAGACTAGCTATACGGATATAGTAAACTGGACGACTCTAGCTAATGGAGAAAAAACTGTAAAATACGATGACAAGATAGATGGATATGCAGCGTTAGGTGAGGAGGTGGACCTAATATATATGATTAATGTACCAGAAGGTGCGAGAGGGGAGGACATTATTTTGCAGTAATAGCGTCGATTGTCCCTGGTGACTATATTAATAGCGTCTGTGGTATATGCTGAAGTAGTGGGTGATATTAGTATACGAGGTTCTATTAAGGATAATAGTATTTCTAGCTTTCTATTGAATCCGCCAATTAAAGCATCCTTTCTAGCTGTAAATGATGGGAATACCCATTCCAAGATAACCTATTATATGCAAGTATACCCATTATTCTCGGGCGAAGAAATATATACGACAGAGGAAGATCCTTCTATCGAGTTCGTATTGCCAGAGACGGCAAGATATATTACGCAGGAATGGGATGAGGCGCCAGCGATAGGAATTTTTAAGGTGCGGCAGGTGGTGTATTATGACTCTACCGATAATGAGTCGAGTGTAACTGAAAAAATGGTGATTGTGTGTCCGATTTGGTTGATATTTGTAATATTGTTTGCGGTGTTTGCCTTAATATTCTACTTTGTGGCAAGGGCGAAGGCTAAGAAAAAGGCAGCGAAAAGAGCTGAAAAAACCGCCTAAATTCACATATATAATATATGATGGGGATGAAAATGGTGAAAATACGCTATATCTAGTGTCTAAGGAGTATAAAAACGCTAGATATAGCGTTTTTATAGGTACTATATATTATATATGTGCGGAAATGGTGAAAATTGTGTAAAAATGTAAAAATTGTGCGAAAAAAGTGTTGACATGGAGAAAAATGTGCGATATAATGGGGAAAGTTAAGCAAGTCGTTATTTACGACCTCTACAAAAAGAAAAAGGAAAGCGAGGAAATCTTTTGAGGTCGCTTGTACGGCTTCAGAATATATCTTTAAGACTCTCCGGTTTTAACAATTAGATAATTAACGATGAAAAGATTTTAAAGACGGAACGAGCAATTGAGTTTCGAACTTCGTAAATCGTAGGAAGCGAGTAAAATAAAAATTTATTTTCGAGCTGACGCCCGATTTTCTAGTTTGATGAAATCAAACTTCGATTGCTAGTTAAGTCAATGCATAAAAAGGTAATTAAGGGCACTGATAGTGGATGCCTTGACAATCAATACCGATGAAGGCCGTAGAAGTCTGCGATAAGCCTCGGGGATCTGACAGCGAGAAACGATCCGGGGATTGCCGAATGGGGAAACCTAATATGGGTCATGCCATATTGTCGCTACCTGAACATATAGGGTAGAAGACGGGAACGGACCGAACTGAATCATCTTAGTAGGCCCAGGAAAAGAGAATAACCAATGATTCCGAAAGTAGTGGCGAGCGAAATTGGAACAGTCTAAACCTTAAGATAACCATACGGTTTAACGGCCAGAGTTATTAAAGGGGTTGCGAAATTAGATAATTTTTATGCTGAATTGTAGTATTTACGACAGTTCGGCATAAAAACTGACAGCGTTAACTGAGCAGATAATGAGAAAATCCTTTTGATCCTAGCAGAAGTGGCTGGAATGCCGCGCCAAAGGAGGTGAAAGTCCTGTACGCGAAAGGGTCATAGGCATTATATATCTATTTTCAAGTAGGACGGGGCACGAGAAACCCTGTTTGAATCCGGCAGGACCACCTG
>CAMVDR010000010.1 GCA_947166295.1 uncultured Candidatus Saccharibacteria bacterium
GTCTGTACGCTGTGTTGCTCGCTGAAATATAGTGAACAGCTGAATCTACTCACGTCTCAAAATCTTCAAAAATTAATCAAAATCGAAAAATTTTACTTCACCCCCAATACCACACAAAAATAACCCCTCTCGGGGTTATTTTTATATTATTGGTTACCAAACCTTCACTAAGATTTCACCGCCCAAGCGATTTTTCTTCGCTTCGCGACCAGTCATCAAACCTTTAGAGGTAGATACGATAATCATACCCCGACCAGATTTAATTACTGGCAAATCTTCGGCTGCCGAATACACCCGGCGGCCTGGCTTAGATACCTTAGAAATCTCGTTGATTTTAGCTACTGTGCCTGGCTCGTTGATCGTAACTTTTAGCACGCCGCGTGGTTTGCCATCAGTTACTTCATAGCTGCTCACATAGCCATTTTTCACTAAAACTTCTACAACTTGAGTTTTAAGCTTCGAAGTAGGAACGAGAATTTCATTTTTACCAACCATCACAGCATTACGAATACGAGTGATAAGGTCAGCGATTTGATCTGTAGATTGTAATGACATTTTCTCTCCTTTCTCCTACCAGCTACTCTTAGTTACACCAGGAATTTCGCCCTTGCTTGCTTTTTCCCGGAAATTAATACGTGAAAGACCAAAGCGGCGCATATAACCACGTGGACGTCCGTCCAACATATCGCGGTTTTTTAGCCGAGTTGGCGAAGCATTGCGTGGAAGCTTTTGCAAACCTTCCAAATCGCCTGCCGCCTTTAGCTCAGCGCGCTTAGCTTGATATTTTTCGTACATCTTGCGTCGTTTTTCGTCACGGAGTACTGCAGATTTTTTCGCCATCTTACTTGTCTCCTTTCTCAAACGGCATCCCGAAGAGTTCTAGCAATTTATAGCTTCCTTCCTTTGAACCATTTTTAATGATAAATGTAACTTCTAGCCCGTGGAGAGCCGCTGCATCTTCAAAAGTAATTTCTGGAAATACAGTTTGTTCCTTTAGACCCAAGTTATAGTTACCTTGCTTATCAAAAGCCGTGCGGCTTACACCGTGAAAATCACGCACATGTGGCAACGCAATATTAATCAAACGATCTACAAATTCGTACATTTTATCGTTACGAAGCGTAGTGAGATAGCCAACTGGCGCACCCATACCTTTACGAATTTTAAAGGTCGCGATTGATTTCTTTGCCAAACGTGAAGTTGGTGCTTGACCGGTAATTTTTGCAATTGTTAGTGCTACAGTTTCGGTAAAACGTTTATCTTCACGTTTCTTGCCTACACCACAGGATACAATTACTTTCTTTAGCTCAGGAACTTGGTTGATATTCTTAAGTCCAAGTTCTTTCGCTAACTTCGCCTTGAGCTCGTTATTGTAAAGAGCTTTGAGGCGTGGTTGTGCTTTAGCCGTAGCTTTAGCAGCCGTTTTCTTTTCCGCCATTATTTAGCCCCTTTCTTTGCCTTAGCGTCTTTTTTATCTGCTTTCTTTGCAGTTTTCTCAAACTTAGCAGCTTCTACTAGTTTAAGGTTGGACATATCGATACCTACATGGATAGTCTTCTTGCCACCAGCTGGGTTTAAGTAAGATTTCTTCATGTGGCGCTCTACCATGCCAATACCTTCTAGCATAGCCTTGCCAGCTTTGCGATCAATTTTTACAATTTTAGCTTCTTTACCTTTGTTATCGCCGGAAATTACTAAAACTTTGTCGTTGATTTTCAAATTCTGTGCCATTTTAGAGTACCTCCGGTGCTAAGCTAATAATCTTTGAAAAGCCAAGATCACGTAGTTCCCTAGGGATTGGCCCAAACACACGAGTACCTTTTGGCGTCTTATCGTCGTTTACCAATACTGCTGCGTTTTCATCGAAACGAATCGTAGAACCATCTGGACGACGAATTGGTTGGCGAGTGCGTACAATTACTGCACGTACCACAGCCTTCTTCTTTACGTTACCAGTTGGTGAAGCTTCCTTCACAGAACAAGTTACGATATCACCAACCCGAGCATACCTTGCACGAGTACCGCCAAGCACACGAATTACCCCGAGTTCCTTAGCGCCACTGTTATCGGCTACTTTTAATCTACTTTCTTGTTGAATCATCTTAAGCCTCCCCTCCTTCTACTTCTTCAGCTTCTTTAGCTTCAGAAGCAGCTTTAGCCTTTGCGATTTCATCTGCGCCAATTTTCTCAGCTTCATAGGCTTTATTGACGTCTTCTTTTAGTTCAACTGTGCCATGCGAACGCTCAATCACTTTTACCAAAGTATAAGCCTTGGTTTTGGAAAGTGGACGAGTCATTGCGATTTGTACACGATCACCTTTTTTGGCTTCGTTCTTTTCATCGTGCGCAGTATATTTACGAGTTTTGGTATACTGCTTGCGATAAAGTGGGTGAGTCTCGCGACTTACGATGGAGACGGTAATGGTCTTATCACGCTTGTCGGAGGTCACTGTCCCTACTAATGTGTGCGCCATATTAGAACTCCTCTTTCTTTATAATTTTACATTTCACTGGCAACTTATGCGAAGCAAGTCTTAGAGCTTCACGTGCCTGTTCTTCAGTAACATCTGCAATTTCAAACATTACCGTACCAGCCTTTACCTTAGCTACGTAAAATTGTGGTTCACCTTTACCGGAACCCATTTTTACGTCCAAAGGTTTCTTAGTGACTGGAGTATGTGGGAAAATCCGAATCCAGATTTTACCACCACGCTTAATATAACGTGTAATCGCCTGACGTGCAGCCTCGATTTGGCGACTATTGATGCGCTCGTTATCTAAAGACATCAAACCAAAATCGCCAAATGCTACTGTGTTGCAGCGAGTTGCTACACCAGCATTTTTACCTTTGCGAACCTTGCGGTGCGCTACTTTCTTTGGAATTAAAATCGCCATCTTACTTTTCCCCCTTATAAATCCAAACCTTTACGCCTACGATACCAGCAATGGTTGGTGCGTGGTGACAGTGAAAATCAATGTCTGCGCGGAGAGTATGTAGAGGCACGGAGCCTTCGATAAACTTTTCGCGACGACTCATTTCAGCGCCGTTCAACCGACCAGCCACCTCGATACGTACACCTTTCGCGCCTGCATTCATAGTGGATTGCAAAGCCATCTTTACTGCACGGCGGAAATTCATACGCTTACCTAGCTGGAAACCAATGTTTTCAGCTACAAGCTTAGCGTTAAGCTCTGGTTTTTTAACTTCTTCTACGTTGATCCGGATAGGTCCGTCAACGATTTTTTCGAGCTGTTTCTTTAGCTCATTGATGCCCGCCCCCTGCTTGCCGATTACCGCGCCAGCCTTAGCTGTCAAAATCGTAATCGTCGTGAGATTAGCGGAGCGTTCAATGTTAACCCGCGCGATGGTTGGGCGCGCTTTAAAGCGTTCCTCAATCGTCTTGCGAATTTTGTCGTCTTCCACGAGCCAGCGACGAAAGTCTGCTTTGCGGGTAAACCACTTCGAAGACCAATCTTTGCTGATCTGGAGACGGTAAGAGATGGGATTAACCTTCTGACCCATATTACTTTTTCTCCTTCTTCGCTTCTGCCTTCTTAGCCTCTGGCTTCTCGGCAGCTTTCTTTACTTTCTCTTCGCCGGCGACCTCGACGAATATATTACTACTAATCTTTTCATATGGTAACGCGCGACCACGAGAAGCTGGTACATACCGACGCATTCTCGTACCACTAGTTACAAAAATTCTGGCAATACGAATAGTTTTTGGATCAATGCTTACCTTAGAATTATTTAGAAGGTTAGCATTGGCACTTTCCACCGCTTTAAGTACTGCACGAGCAGCACGGCGTGGAGTGTGCTCCAAAATTACTACCGCATCAGCTACATAGCGATCTCTCACCAAGCTAGCTACGATATTAGTTTTGCGTGGTTGAGAATCGATGCCTTTTTCGTATGCGTGCGCAAAATAAGTTTCCGCCATATTCTAACCCTTTCCTTTCGCAGCCGCAGCTTCTGCAGCTTTTTTACCACCATGACGGCGGAACTTGCGAGTTGGTGCAAATTCGCCAAGCTTGTGCCCGACCATATTTTCCGAAATAAATACCGGAACATGAACTTTGCCGTTGTGTACAGCAATAGTCCGGCCCACCATTTCTGGAGAAATAGTAGATTGGCGCGCCCAAGTCTTGATCACGGTGCGATCTTCCGCGGAGAGAGCAGCAACTTTCTTCGCGAGTTTGTAGTCTACAAATAGACCTTTTTTAAGACTCCGAGACATTATTTCCTCTTTCCTTCGTGGCGACTGCGCACGATCATTTTATTAGTTTTCTTATTATGACGAGTACGATAACCCAAGGTGAGCTGACCCCATGGAGTACGAGGAGCTTTACCTGAACCGTGTCTACCACCATCACCACCACCGTGTGGGTGATCCGTAGCGTTCATCACAACACCGCGTACAGTTGGACGAATACCCTTACGGCGCCTGCGACCCGCTGCACCAATTTTGATGTTTTGATGCTGCACATTAGACACTGTACCGATTGAAGCTTCACAGGCTACCAATACCTTACGTACTTCACCAGATGGCATCTTCAAAGTAGCATAGCCATTTTCTTTTGCCATTAGCTGTGCGCTGGCACCAGCTGCACGCACCATTTGTGCGCCCTTGCCAGGTGTAAGCTCTACTGCATACACAAAAGTACCTACTGGGATGTTTTCAAGTGGCATCCGTGAAGAATCTTCTACTTCAATTTCATCACCAGTCTTGAAAGTGGTGCCCTTTGTCATCTTAGTATCGGCTAATACATAATAATATGTACCGTTTTGATCTTTCACCCGAGCAATCCGTGCTGAACGGTTTGGATCGTATTCAATTTCCTCTACTGTAAGAGTTAAATCTTTTGGTAGATTGTAAGTCATAATCCGATAGTGCCGTTTTACACCACCACCACGATGACGTACGGTGATCCGGCCTTGGTTATTCTTACCTGCCTGTTGCTTTTTCGCCTTCAAAAGTGATTTCATCGGCTTGTTTGTGGTAATTTGGTCAAAATCCTGAGTAGTCTTTTGCCTTTGAGCCGGCGTAATCGGGCGATACGCTTTAATAGCCATTATTTATTCTCCTTCCCTGCATTCTTGTCGGCCTTTTTGGCTGTCTTTTCAGCTTTCTTGGCTTCCTTTGCGCTGGTTTTAGTTTCTTCAGGTTCATCAAATACACGAATTGAATCACCCTGCTTTAACCTCACATAAGCAAACTTCTTGTCTTGGCGGTGAGTAATGCCAGGATAAGCGTGCTTACCTTTACTATATTTAGTTTTCTTACCGTTGCGGATCAAAGTGCGAACATCCGTTACAGTTACATTAAATTCTTTTTCTACCATCTTGGTGATTTCTTGCTTACCCATTGTTCGCTTAACTGGGAAAACATAAATCCGGTTGGTCTGTTCTAGATAACTTTTCTCAGTTGCTCTAGGTTCCAAGAGATGAAGCTTAATATCAGTTTGTTTCTCTGCCATCTTACTTCTCCTCTCCCATTAACCAATTTTCAGTAGCTTTCAGCGCCGCTTCGCTAAACACAATCGCATCTGCGTTCATAATATCAAATACGTTTAGATAAGTAGCACGTACCAATTTTACATTTGGCAAGTTATTAGTAGAACGCAAAACTTCTGGAGTTTTCTCCGCCGCTACTGCAAGTACATTTTTGCCTTCAAGCTTCATATCTTTCAAAACTTTTGCGGCATCTTTTGTCTTACCAGTAAGTTTAACATCTTTATCTAGTACAAATACTGTTTTTTCAGCATTTTTCATAGACAAAGCTTGGCGTACTGCTAAACGCTTTGAAGATTTTGTCATCTTCTTGGTGAAATTTTCTTCACCGGTGCGGCCAAAAGCCACACCGCCATGGCGCCAGATTGGGTTACGAGTAGAACCAAAACGTGCTCTACCAGTACCTTTTTGCTTCCATGGTTTTTTACCGCCACCACGTACTTCGCCACGCTTCAAAGTTTTAGCGTGTGAACTACGAGAATTAGCTAGATATGCATCGTAAGCAAGCTTTACGAGTTCGTGGTTTTCTACGGTCAAGCCAAATACATCTTTATTTAGTGTAGCCATATTACTCCTTTCCCTCCACGCTTACGATACCTTTTTTCGGGCCAGGCACAGCGCCTTTTAACCCAATCAAATTGTTCTCCACATCAATATAGGCCACTACCAAGTTCTTTACAGTTACTTGATCGTGCCCCATGCGGCCTGGCATTTTCTTGCCTTTCCAAACTTTTTGTGGATACATCGAACCAATCGAACCTACACGGCGGATGTTACCCTTAAAACCGTGAGTATTACGAGATTCGTTAAAGTTCCAGCGTTTTACTGTACCAGCATAGCCTTTGCCTTTGCTTGTACCAGTCACTGCAACTTTATCACCTAATTTGAAACTTTCAACAGTGAGAGTATCACCAAGTTTCATACCTTCAGGAAGTTCATCTACACGAAATTCCTTCAAGACTTTAGGATTAATATTTTCACCAGCCTTTTTAACATGGCCAGTAACCGACTTGCTCAGATTCTTACCCTGACCATATCCCACCTGCACAGCATTATAACCATCAGTATCGACGGTCTTTATCTGAGTCACTGCGCAAGGGCCAGCTTGAAGGATAGTTACTGGAGTAACTACGCCATCTTCACCGATGATCTGAGTCATACCAATTTTGGTGCCGAGAATGACTTGCATCCTGTTCCTTTCCTTTATATTGCCAATTCCGCCTCTGTACAACAGGCAGAATTTTTCTCGCAATTTTTTAATATTTTTACATGTAAATAACTAGACTTTTAGGCCGGTTTCCGCTCGTGAGTGTCACGGACCTCTCCTTATGTCTAGATAACTCTTACATTATAGCACACTTTCGCCCCTTTTACAACCCTATTTTACATATTTCACCCAGGAAAAAGGCCCCGGCTTTACGCCAAGGCCCTCATTTCAAATCTACGGTTTCCAAACTAGCTCGTCCGGAGCCCCCCAACGAGCAGCGCGAAGGTTAAAAACCGTACCGTCCATAACCGTCTCAAACGGTACAGTTATAACGGAGCCGGTTATTGTAAACACGCGGAATGAACCTTTCTGTCTCCGCGGCCAAAACAACCAATCAAAAGCCCGCATCAGCACTACGTCTTCCCTGGGATAAGAAACCTTTTCTATTCTCACAATAGGTGAAGTCGTAATGTCGTCTCCGTCCGGAAAGAGATTCGCCTCCACAAACTCATGATGCATACGAACTTCATATCGCCCCAGGTTATTTAGTGCTACAACTCGCGGATCCCTTATGAAGCGCGTCCATAAACGGAAAAACTGCCACCTATGACGGCTGGGCAATAGTCCCCAGCCTTTAGATTCGAAATTTACTTTTAATGTTCTTGTCTCAATGTCCATTCTATCGCCCCCTCTTTTTTGAGAGACACTAACACTACGGAATTACTTCCACCCTCAATTATAGCACAAACACGATAAAATGTCAATATCTACATCTGCATTTCTAGATATTTATCGATAAACCCATCAATTTTACCATCTAATACTGCCTCTGGATCAGTTTCCTCATAACCTGTTCGCGTATCTTTTACTAATTTATAGGGTTGCAATACATAATTTCGTATTTGCTGTCCCCATCCAGCCGATTCTCCAGCTCGTAGTTCTCCAATCGTTTCCGCATGCTGTTCTAGCTGCATCTGTACCAATTTGCCTCTCAAAATTTCCATCGCCTTCTCTTTATTTTGTAGCTGCGAACGCTCATTCTGAATCGCTACCACAGTATTGGTCGGTAAATGCGTGATCCGTACCGCCGAATTTGTCGTATTTACGCTTTGCCCACCATGCCCACCAGAATGATATACATCTATCCTGAGATCCTTATCATCAATCTGTACCTCTGTATCCGCCTTAATCACTGGCAAAATTTCCACCAGCGCAAACGAAGTCTGCCGTAGATTATTCGCGTTAAAAGGCGAGAGGCGCACCAAACGATGTACACCATGCTCGGATTTTAAAAATCCATAAGCATTAGTACCGCTCACCTCATACACCGCAGTCTTTATCCCTGCTTCTTCGCCTTCTACCCGCTCCAGACAGGCTACCTTAAAACCTCTACGCTCAAAATAACGTAAATACATCCGCTCTAGCATACTAGCCCAGTCCATCGCCTCTGTACCACCCGCCCCAGAAGTAATCCGCACAATCGCATCTTTAGCATCGTACGGCCCAGTAAATCTTAATGCTTTTTTCAATTCTACAAACTTGTTTTCCATCGCCGTAATTTGCTCGGCAAACTCATCCTTCATCTCTTCATCAGATAGTGCCATCAATTCTTTCAAGTCGCTAATTTGAGCCTTCAATAATTCATATGGCTCAGTTTCACTCTGTAATCTCGCAAGTTCCTGGTTTTTCGTCGTAGCTTCTTCTACGTTTTTCCAAATATCTGGCTCCGCCACCTCTTTTTCTAACTCAACTAATTTTTGCAATTTTTTCGCAATTTCCAATTTCTCATATACCTTCAAAAAATCCGCCTCCAAAATCTCCAATCTCTTCACCAACTCCTGCATAACTCTCATTATATCACAACAAAACCATCAAAAAACTTGCGCTATTATTCAAAACATTCCCCAAATATTGACTTATTAAAATACTTGTGTCATAATCAAAGAGAGTTTTCAAACTCGTTAGCCTTAGATCGTCCTAAAAACTAAGGGGGTGATATAATGCAACGATCTAAAAAACAGGCAGTTTTAACAAACTGGGATATTTACTTTGAAAATTCTTGTTACCAAGCAGAACTTTACGAGCTTCTCGCAACTTTTATTAATAAAAGAAAGAAGCTGCAAATTCCACCCGAATGTATCATTCACATAGTTGGATTTATACTGAATTCAGATGGGAAAACAGAGAAAGAACTCGCTAAATCTCCGCCAATCGTATCTATCAAAAAGACCAGTTATCGCCATTTTGAACGAAAAACCGGTTTCTGGTGGCGGGAAGCAGCCAAAACCAAAAGAATTCTCTGTGCAAAAGCCACCGACGGCAGTGTCTACTACTTCCATCCACGCTTTGCTTCTATCAGCATCAAAAATTGCATTCGATACATTAATTCAAGTAAATAGAACCCTCGCCCCGACACTCGCCGGGGCTTTTCATGAACGTGATAAATCCTCCTTAAAAACTCCAACGAATTTTTCTAAAACCCTTTGCGGAATCACCTTAAAAAATAGCCCTTGCGGGCTACTTTTTATTGTGTGAGGTGCCAGGATAAGTCACGTGAGTTAAACTCTAGCGTCAGCCTTTCCCGACCAACGAGCACGTCAAAGATATGTAAAGCCACCCCGCCCGCAAAACGAATTTGCGTACGTAGCAGCTCTGTAATTTCGGTTTCGCTCTCCCCGCACCGCCGAAAAGTCAGCGGCTGACAAGGGGTCATTTCGTAACCGAAAAGGGCCATCACCTCGACCTGCTCTTGTGTTTTAATATTTTTGTTAAAATTTTTCATAAAGACTCCTTTAAAATAAATTTATTAGAGTCATTTATGTGAGCCTGTTTTATTGGCTCCTGGCTACAAGCATAAATGACAATACCTGCAGCTTTTAACTTTTCTCTGTGCCAGGGACCGAAGTATAGCACGAGCAATTTAATTATAGCATAATCGATGCAACCACCATAATTGATTTCTTTATAATTTTATGTTACAATACCAGAGCACTTTAACAGGATTATTCTAATATTTTAACGAGGTGATATCATTGAGAAGACTTTATAATTGGGACTTCGTTTTTGATAAAAACGACGACCAGATAGAGCACCAAAAGCTAGCCAAATCTTTCATCGACTTTCTTTACAGTCCCCAAAAGCTTTTCGAGACGAATAAGTCTCTAAAAATCAGGGGTTATGAAAAATTTGGCGACAAACGCGTTATTACGTCAGCAGACATCATACGCATCAAAAGAACAAAAATAAGCCTACTGGATACTTACAGGATTTGCACTGGGCATTTCGAAAAAATGAGCGGAATTTATCTCATGAAAGACGCAAGAGAACGCTTTTTCTTGTTTTCCCCTCAAGACATGAACCCAACAACAGCTCGCATCCTCTATGATTCATACAACGGCTACGATACCCCACTAACATATATACAAGAATAATCCTATGCCGCCCCGATTTTCATATCGGGGCTTTTACATATACCACAAAAAATGTTATAATAAACGGATGAATATCTGGGACAATTTACCAAAACCATTTCTAATTTTGGCCCCTATGGAAGGCGTTACAGACATTATGTTTCGTCAAGTTATCGCGCGTGCCGGCCGGCCGGATTTATTTTTTACGGAATTTACCAATGTTTCTTCCTATGCTTCCGAAAAAGGCCGCCACAACGCTCTAGAAAGATTAGAAGTCGCCCCCACAGATAGCCCCATCATTGCCCAAATCTGGGGCAAAAATCCTGAGCATTTTTCGGAAACTTGCCAGGCGCTTGGCAATCTTGGTTTTTCAGGCGTAGATCTTAATTTTGGCTGCCCCGATAAACATGTCAATAAAGCCGGCGGTGGTGCCGCTATGATCAAAACTCCAGACTTAGCCGTAGAATGTTTTAGAAATGCAAAAAAATCTACCTCCTTGCCCGTCTCCGTTAAAACCCGCCTCGGCTGGAGCGCACCGGAAGAATATAAAACCTGGCTACCAATTTTGCTCGCCGAACATCCTGCTGCTCTCACCGTACATCTTCGCACCAAAAAAGAAATGAGCAAAGTCCCAGCCCACTATGAGCTAATCCCAGAAATTATTGAGTTACGTAATCAAATCAGCCCAGAAACTAAACTCATTATTAATGGCGACATTAAAGATAAAATCCACGCTCTAGAGCTACATCAAAAATACCCCGAGATAGACGGCTTCATGATTGGCCGCGGCGTTTTCGCCAACCCCTACTGCTTCACCGACCACACCCCTACTCGCGAAGAATTGATGGAACTTTTGAAACTACATTTAGACTTGTATGAAAAATATACAATTCCCACAAATATTGAGGAACATAAAGGCAAAATCTGCCAAAGGCAGATTCTTGCCGCCGAAGGGGCGGAGCAATGTGATAAAACCACCGATTATCACATTGCGGAGCTTCAGAAATATTGTGGGAATTGCGAACCTCGACATATTTCATACGAACCACTTAAACATTTCTTCAAAATCTACGTCAACAATTTCCCTGGTGCCAAGGAACTTCGCGCCAAACTCATGGAAACCCACTCCATAGAAGAAGCCCACAAAATCCTTTCCTCTCTCTGATTCTATGCTAAAATAACCCTATGGGGTTGACGCTTTAACAATTAATGGCAGTAAGGGGAGAGGAGGGGCTTATGATGAACGTTTCCATTGAAGACATAAAAGTCACAATAAAACTAAAGATTGCTCCAGTAAAGAAGCAACCTAAATAATCTCTAAATTAATTCTACCGCACACTAATTCAAAAGTCAACCCCAAAAGGATAATTACTATGAAAATCGCACTACTAGGCTACGGCAAAGAGGGCCAAGCCGCTGAAAAATATTTTAAAACACATTTCAATGCCAAATGTGATATTTTTGAAAATTTCACCCCCGAAGAAATAAAACAGAGAGATTATTCGTTCTATGATATAATTCTGCGTTCCCCGTCCGTCCCACCGTTAGGACTACCAAACGAATCTAGTCTCACTCGATACTTCTTCGATCACTGTCCTTGCCCCATTATCGGCGTTACCGCCACCAAGGGCAAAGGCACTACTTGTTCACTTATTAAATCCATTCTAGACGCATTATGTAGCGACGCTTACCTAGTCGGCAATATCGGCACTCCAGCCATAGAAGTTTTAGATAATCTCAAGCCTACCTCAGTCGTAGTCTACGAAATGTCTAGTTTTCAGCTCTGGGATCTTGAAAAATCCCCTCATATTGCCGTACTCGGCCACCTCGAACCAGATCATCTCAATGTGCACAAAGATTACGCCGATTATTTAAATGCCAAAGCCAACATTACTCGCTGGCAAACCGCAAATGATTACTTAATTTATTACTCCAAAAATCCCGAAACTACCAAGATTACCAATACTTCTAAGGCTATCAAAATCCCTTATCCATATGAGGTTCCAGACGATATCTTGAAAGCAGTCTACCTTCCTGGTAAACACAATCAAGAAAATGCCTTAGCCGCCATTGCCGCCGTGGCAAGTTACAGAAATATCTCACCAGATGAATTTATCAGAGAGAAAAAATCCGAAATCATCACTGGCCTTAGCAGTTTTCGTGGCCTACCTCACCGCTTGGAATTCCTCCGTGAGTTAAACAATGTCAAATACTACGATGATAATTTCTCCACCAATCCATCCTCTACGCGCGTTGCAGTTAATTCGTTCCCAGGCAACAACTTAGTCTTAATTATTGGCGGTCGTGACAAAACCAACTATAAAGATTTACCAGAAATTTACGAAATTCTTCAAGCTCCACAGATTAAGAAAATCGTTCTAATAGGCGAATCTGGCCACGAGCTTGCCAAGCAGTATCAAGACAGTCGCTTTACCTTAGCTAAATCCCTGGAACAAGCCGTAAACATTGCCAAATCTACTGCCGAAACGCTAAAAAATGCCGTAGTTATTATGTCCCCCGCCGCCGCCAGTTTTGATATGTTTGAGAACGTTTATAACAGAGGTGAACAATACCAAAAAATAATATCCACGCTTAATAACTAATTTCTAAGGTATTATTTTATAATTCATCAATGTCGAGGGACATAAAGGCAAAATTTACTCTTAGGTAAATTTTGCCGCCGAAGGGGCGAAGTGATGTGATAAAATTTATTATCACATCACGTAGCTCCCGAGATATGATGAATTATAAAAACTAAAAATATAGAAAATAATTAAAAGTTTAACCTATTTTCCAAACTACTTATAAACGCCTTCTCGGTAGACGATACTGCCGCAAACCCCTTAATACCGCTCCCAGCAAACTCTCGCGCTAGCTCCACCATCTTAAATTTATCAATAGACTTAATCAAATTCGGCATCGAATCATATTTCACCACTGCCTCGTTAGTGAAATAATTTTCCGCATAATAATCTGCAATTTGCCCTACCGTCTGCGCCCCCATCTGGAACCGCCCCATCGCATACGATTTTGCCGCCAAGAAATCCATATCCAGTATTTCACCGTTCAAAGTCTTCATCAACTCCGTCTGGATTAATTCAAATAAAGCTTCGGCATTTTCGACATTTACTTCTCCATCAAAATCCCAATACGAGTTAGTCGCATTTGAAGCCACAGACGAACCCATCCCATATACCAATCCACGCTTCCTAGCCGCCCCAAAAATCTTTGAATTTGTAGTCCCATTCAAAATATGATTTAAGCAGTTCATCGCAAACACTTCATTTGGCTCTAGATGTCGCGGCGTCACCAAAGAAAACCCAAAAGTGATGTTCGAGGCGTCTTTTCGCCGAATCGACACCGCCTCACCAGTATGCAAATCTGCCACCGGTATTTCAAACTTTTCCCCCTCTTTTAGCTCCCAGGCGTTCAGCATTTTCATAATTTTATGCTTCCGCCCTTTTATTTTGCCAGCAATAATAAACAACATATTTTTCGCCGTATGCGTACGTCTGTAATGTTCACGGATATCCTTCAGCTCAATATTGGCGATTGTCTTAATCCGCTCCGGCAGATCCAAGATGTCTTCACCCACCGCCTGCTGAACTCTCGGCCAAAGTAAGCGATAGTAGTCATTCATATAACCAGTAAGTTCGCTTTTTACGTTCGCCTTCTCACTCTTCAGTTCTTCTTCGTTAAACTTCGGCTGACAAATCGACACCCGCTGTAAGTCCATAATTCTTTCCCACTCAAAATCCGCACATTCTGTCTCATAACATACCGATATGTCTGACGTCCAAGCGTTGTGATATGCTCCATTTTTCGTAAATTCTGCCTCAAAAGCCTGTTCGTCTTTATATTTCGCATTGGCACCAAAAGCCAAATGCTCTACCAAGTGCGGAATTTCATACACCTCTTTGTTCTTGGCATACATCATCCCCGCCCGAAACTGTATCCGAGTAGACATTACACTAGCCCCAGGGATATCTATAAGTAGCCCCTTAGCCCCATTTTTTAGTGTAATTTCTTCGACTGAATGTTTCATGTAAACCTTATTATATCATATCTTGACCTCTCTAGGAAACGAGCGAAAAAAAACTTATTTTCTCCCCGAGTCAGAGTCAACGCCAAGAGGACAACTTTTCTTCGAAAAGTTGACAATTTAACCCGCTTATGCTATAATTAAACTAACGGATTCACTTCCGCTTAGCTTTTGATTTCTTCTTCTTGGAAGATTTTTTCTTGCTACCACCTCTTTTTACTACTTTTACGGAAGTTTTGCCACTAGCGCCCTTCTTCTTAAACTCACTATCTAGATTTTTATCACCCGCCGAAATCTCATTGACCCCCTTTTCGGTCTGCGATTCAGCCATCTTAGTTAATTCGGATTCATACTCTTCGCCATCCATTGCGTCATCTGCCGCTGCTTCCGCCGGCGTGATAGATAGTAGAATCTTTAACACTTCTTCACGCAAATTTCGTTGCAAGCCGTCGAATAATTTTTGCGATTCTGAGCGATATTCCACCAGTGGATCGCGCTGCCCGACACTACGCCAGTGAATCCCCTCACGCAAATGTTGCATATTTTCAAGATGCTGCATCCATAAAGTATCCAACACCTTCAGATATACCTCACGTTCCACTTTGCGCATCGTTTCAGCACCAAATTCTAGTTCTTTTTTATGATAAGCCTCTTCCACCGCTTCTAATGCTAATTTTTCACGCTCTTTTTCTTTACGGATTAATCCAATTCCATGAATTAAATCGTCATCAAAATCAAACACCGCCTTAAATTCTTCATCAAACTTTTTATTTACCCGTGAAGAAAACTCTGTTAGCATTTTAGTTTCGTCGCGCATTAATCGCTTTATCTCTGGGAAGATATCATCACCTTCCAAAATCTTGCGCCGCATCATATATACCACCTTGCGGTGTCGATTAATCACGTTGTCATATTGTACCACATTTTTACGAGAGTCAAAGTTGAAACCTTCTATCCGTTTCTGCGCTGCTTCTAGAGTTCGCGAAATAGCCTTGGTTTGAATAGGCATATCGTCATCCACGCCTAAACGCGTCATTAACATTTTCACCCTATCACCCTGGAAAATCCGCATCAAATCATCTTCGCAACTCACAAAGAACTGCGTCGTACCAGGATCACCCTGCCGTCCACCACGGCCTCTTAACTGATTATCTACCCGCCTAGAATCATGTCGCTCCGAGCCTATCACTACCAAACCACCCAGTTCTTTCACGCCTTCACCTAATTTAATATCTGTACCACGGCCCGCCATATTGGTAGCTAGCGTAATTGCGCCCTTTTCGCCAGCTTTTGCAATAATCGCCGCCTCACGCTCATTGTTCTTTGCGTTCAAAATCTCGTATGGCAAATCAAATTGTTCTAGATATCTAGCGATTTCTTCGTTGTTCGCAATAGAACCAGACCCCACCAATACCGGTTGACCCTTTTCGTGATATTTCTTAATCTCTTCCGCAATCGCCTTTAGCTTCGCTGCCTTAGTTTTATAAATCAAATCGTCTTTGTCTATACGTGCAATTGGTTTATTTGGCGGAATTTGGATTACGTCTAGTGCGTAAATCTGCTGGAATTCTTCTGCTTCAGTAAATGCAGTACCAGTCATACCGGATAATTTCGTATACAATCTAAAGAAATTCTGGAAAGAAATCGTCGCAAGTGTCATAGATTCTTGTTTCACCACCACGCCTTCTTTGGCCTCTATTGCCTGATGCAGGCCCTCATTATAGCGCCGCCCCTGCATCAACCGACCAGTGTGTTCATCTACAATGATTACTTCACCAGAATTAGTCACCACGTAATCTTTATCGCGCTTAAACAGGATCTCCGCCCGAATTGCCTGTTCCAAATGGTAAACCAAGCGTGTATTTTTAGTAGAATACAAATTCTCTACACCTAAAATCTCTTGGACTTTTTCAATACCTTTATCTGTCAGAGTTACACTACGTCGTTTTTCGTCTAGAATATAATCTTCTGGCACTAGGCGGCTTGCCACCTTTGCAAACTGATAGTAACTCTCTGGATTATCACCAGCTGGCGCCGAAATTATAAGAGGAGTCCGCGCTTCGTCAATTAAGATAGAGTCCACCTCATCCACAATCGCAAAATTTAGACCCCGTTGGCGCAAATATTGTACCTCGCTAGTCATGTTGTCGCGCAGATAATCAAAACCAAATTCGTTGTTAGTACCATAAGTAATATCTGCCGCATAGGCCTCTTTGCGAGTAGCTGGCTTCAAATGACGAAATCTCTCGTCGTCGTGCTCTTCGTTTTCATATTCACTATCATACACATAAGAAGCGTTATTAATAATCACGCCTACGCTCATACCGAGAAAATCATAAATTGGACCATTCCAACCCGCATCGCGCTGTGCCAAATAATCGTTCACCGTCACCACATGCACCCCACGACCAGTCAAACCGTTTAGATATGCCGGGAGCATTGCTACCAAGGTTTTACCTTCGCCGGTTTTCATCTCAGCTACATTACCTTCATGCAAGGCGATACCGCCAATCAACTGCACATCGTAAGGCCTCAAGCCAGATATACGCTTAGAAGCCTCTCGCGCTACCGCAAACACCTCTGGTAAAAGTTCGTTCAAAATCTTAGTATCATCTATTGGCTGGCGTTTCTTGCCACTTTTATTAATACCCTGCTCGGCACGCGCCACCTTCAAAGCTTTGTCGATTTTTCGCTTAAATTCTTCTGTTTGCTCAGCCAACTCTTCATCGCTCATAGCCTCATATTTCGGCTCTAGCTTATTTATCTCTTGAGCTTTCTTCCACATACGCTTCAAAGTTTTCTTTTGCGCATCACCAAAAATCCCCTGCAAAAACTTCGTCAATGCGGACTTATCTGCCAACTTATCAGTGGGCTTCTTCTCTTTCCGCAATTTCGGTTTTTTGTCAACTTTTTTCACATCAGCCCTCACAGCCTCTTTAGGTTCTTTCGTCATAAGCCTCCAAACAGAATTAACTTCCCCCTATTTTATCATATTATTTCCTCTTAATAAAGAGGCTTCGCAAGCTTTTCTTCTGGCGATGCGGCTGCATTTCTAGTTTATATCTCCGAATCTGCCCGAGCAACTTAGCCTCTACCAAATCCACCCCAGCAAAAACATTAGAGCATTCATCTCTTGCTGCAATTACCTTACCGCCAGGAATATCCATTGCTACTGAAATCTCATATTTTTCACCCTTACTCTTGCCAATTTCAGCCACCACGATCTTGGCTACTACATCCTTTTTAAATCCGCGTGGCAAATATCTATCCAGCTTGCCAATTCGTTTTTCAGCATATTTCTTAAACGGCTCTTCAATTCTGTAGCCATTGCCACTCATTTCAATTTTTTCAATCATTTTAGATCTCCTCTCTATTGTTTAAATATGGCCTCAGCACTTCTGGCACCTTTAACTTGCCATCCGGTGTTGCGTAATTTTCCAACATTACCACTAGTGCACGCGCCAAAGGTATTGCCGTACCGTTTAGTGTGTGTACATACTCTATGGTGCCGTCTTTACGTCGCACCCGCACGTTGCAAGCTTGTGCCTGGAAATTAGTACAGTTAGAACAACTCGTGATTTCTTGATATTTCTGATTTACTGGAGACCAATACTCCATATCATATTTTTTAGCCGCTGGCGCACCGAGATCCCCTGCCGCAATATTCACTACATGGTATGGTATACCTAGCCCTTGCCAAATATCTTCTTCTATTGCCAAAATCTTTTCATGCATTTCTTTGCTTTGTTCCGGCAAACAAAATACATACATCTCTAATTTATTAAATTGATGCACCCGGAATAGCCCCCGCGTATATTTACCATATGTTCCAGCCTCTTTCCTAAAACACGCCGAATATCCTGCATAAAGTAATGGCAATTTGTCCTCGTCAATAATTTCATCCATATGATAGCCGGTAAGTGGCATCTCCGCCGTGGCAATCATTGCCAAATCTTCACCCTCTATATAATATTCATCGGACTGCTCCGAAGTCCGCGGATTAAAACCACAGCCTTCAAGCACCCGCGACGACACCATATCTGGCACCGTCATATAGGTAAAACCGTGTTCTAGTACTTTAGAAAGTCCATATTGCAAAAGCGCGTTCTCTAGCAAGGCTAGTTCACCCTTCAAATAATAAAACTTCGCCCCCGCCACTTTCGCGCCACGTTCAAAATCCACCCAATCACGACTCACGGCATAATCTAAATGATCTACGCCTGTCTCATGATTTTCGCCCCAGCGCTTAATTTCTACACTATCTTCTTCTCCACCCAGCGGCACATCATCAAAAATAATATTCGGCACGGTCTTAATTAGTGCTTTCAAAGCCCCCTCAGTCTCGCCAAGTTTTGCCTCTTTCTCAGCTAGCTCTATTTTTATCTTCTTCCCCGCCTCAATTAGCTCCGGCTCCGGCTTACCGCCCTTCATTTTGGCAGCTATCTCATTACGTTTCTGTCTAAGCTCCTCTACTTTTGCTAATTCGGTCTTCCTTTTGTTATCTATATCCAATATTCCACGTACATTTACTTTATAGCCCTTTTCCTTAGCCGATTTTTCTACAAGTTCTAAATTTTCTCTGATAAATTTCACATCTAACATGCCCTCATTATATCACTATTCCAATAAATCTGCTATAATAGAGAAATGGAAAATGCTTTTACAATCTTACCAATGAGCCAAAATTTTACCCTCGTCCCTGGCGAAACTTACACTGGCTCCATCACCGTAGTTAATCCCGTAAATTCCACGAGCGATTTCGCTTATTCTGTCTCTGTTTCTCCATATAACGTCATTGGCGAAGATTACCAAGCCGACATCTCAAATGTTTCCGCCTACTCTAAAATCACGGATTGGATCACTATCGATAATCCTACTGGTTCCATCAAACCCAACGAATCTCAAGAAATTAATTTTACTATCAACGTCCCAGCCGATGCTGCAGCCGGAGGCCAATATGCCGCCATTATGGTGTCCTCCGATCCTTCCAAGCAAGAGTCCGAAGGCGTTTCTATTAATAACGTCTTTGCCCTTGGTAGCATTATTTATGCCGACGTAGAAGGCGAAGTTACCCACGAAGGCTCCATTTTGCAAAATAACATCCCAGAATTTTCTACCGTTACACCAGTAGCTGTCAGCGCCCTACTAGATAACCATGGCAATGTTCACGAAAACGCAATTTTTGCTTTAAATGTCACCAATGCTCTTACTGGCGAAAAAATCTTCCCCACCGACGAAGATCAAAACAATCATTTCTCTGAAATAGTCATGCCAGAAACTACCCGATATATCACCCGCAATATAGACAATCTCCCTGCCCTTGGCATAGTAAAGGTAGAGCAAACTATTTACTACAACAACGAAGTTTCTACAGTCAGCAAAAATATTGTCTTGTGTCCCATCTGGTTTTTCTTCTTGGTAGCACTTGTTATTTTCAGTATCATTGGCTTTATTGTGGCCAGTGTCCGCCACCATCGCCGTAAAAAATCTACCATTTAGCATAAGTTGTATTACAATATAATGGGGGAAGTTGCAACGGGAAACCGCTATCCCATAATACTACCGGACCGTATTTCTTATAATCCTGTCGGCGCTTTCTCTAAAGACGGCAACTTTACAAAAGAGTTGGATGAGCTCACTCTTGCATTTATGCTAAAAGTTATGCAACATTTACTGCATAACTCTCAAAAATCACGCAAAAGTCCCATTTAAACCGCTATTTTCTATGGGAAATAGCGGCCAAAGCAGCTCTGGAATCCCCTTTGTGGTTTGTGCGGTCCGGCAACGTCAACAATACTTCACTCAACAATTATGGGTCCAACGGCAACTATTGGTCTAGTACGGTCAACAGCAGCAACAACGCCTACAACCTGAACTTCACGGCTACTAGCGTTAACCCGGCCAACAACAACAACAACAGGAACAACGGAAGGTCTGTACGCTGCGTAGCTCAGTAGCCACCTGTCTCAGCCTTTTCCTGCAACTCTTTCCCCCCATTTAATTCAATCTCCAGCCATACTTATCAAATACCTTCTTTTCCAAATTTTCAGAGTTCAAATGTAACATTATGCCAAGGTAAGAAACTATACTCTCTATACTTTTATATTCATATGCAAACTCCGCAGCTGCTCTATTAAATTTTTTTTGTAGCCTATCACTCGGATACAAACAGTGCGGATATATCCTGGCTCCCAAAAAGCTCATCCCCTTATTTACTTCTTGGTAATATCTCTTTTGTTTATGTAAGATTAGCCCTAATTCTGATTTCAAAAAGCCCTCTATTTTTAATATATCATTTTTTAATTTTACATATTCTTCCTCTGGCACCATGATAAAAAAGTCGTCCACATATCTACCGTAATTCTTATATCCCAATTCGTAAAAAATATATCTATCCAATCGGTCTAAATAAACATTCGACACCAATTGCGAAGTAAGGTTACCGATTACTATCCCCTGTCCAGATGGTTGACAGAACAAGCTCTTCTTTGGCGGTAACACCATAGGATTCCAATTCACTAATGGTCCTCTTTTCCAAGCTTTACTAGCTGGATCATCAAATAATACTTGTCTCCATAAAAAATCACATATCTTATACATCTGATAGCCCATCCTATCGTCCATCACCTCTTTAAATTGTTCTTTTAGTCCCCAACTTACCCGCTCATACAATTTTTCTCGCGGCAAGCTCATAAAATATCCCCTTATATCCAACTTCACAATATAGGCCTTTTTTGTATAATTTTCCGTTACTTTCTGCATAAATCTTTGCGCACGTCGTACGCCAAATAACGTGCCCTTTCCCATTCTGCAAGAATACGAATCGTACAAAAATCTCCTATCCCACCACCCCGCCTGCATATTATACAGAAAATGATGCACCACTCTATCCCGAAACGGCGCCGCAAATATCTCCCTCACCATCGGGTCAAATATTACAAACGCTACACTTGCGCTTGGTTTATATCGGTATTCTAAAATTGAATCCCTTAATTTTATTAAGTTCTCCATCCAATGCTCTTCAAAGCTATGCTCATCACAAGTTTTTATTTTACCCTTTCTAGCTTCTCGAAACGCCTTAGTCAATTTTTCCAGCAACCAATGGCGCACTCCATCCTGGTAAACTTTCTCTATCTCATCTTTTAATATGACTGGTCCCACGTTTTATCTGTTTATCTATCCTTTCTTGTATGTCAAGTACGCTCTCACCTATTTTTGTGCAATTTTCTCTCGTCCATAACTTTAGCCCTGCCACTATTTGTAGTTCAACTAACAATTCGTGTACTTTTTTTCGCATCTCTCTCCAATATGGCAACAATTCCTCGGGTCTATTCTTACCACATTCCGCTATTCTGTAATAGACTCGAACTGCTTCATCCATTAATGTCACCATTCTTTCGCCGTTTGTCGCACTAGAAAGTTTATCCATTCGTCTATAGCATATCCTGTGTAACCTAGTCGCCACTTCTATCAGTTTTTGATATAATATCGGATCTACAAATGTCACCTTTACAATATTATTTGCCGCTAATTGTCGAGCCTCTTCCTCGTTTCGAAGTTTTAATAATTCTTTATCTGTTAAAATATTCTTCAACTCAAATATTACACAGCGCTCTTTTTCCACTTCATCTTTGTACAGTCCCACTTTTTTTAATCTATCTCTCACCACATCAAACCCACGTGTCCTTATCCGACCTATATCATATTGGATATAAAAACTATCATAATCGTCCGTCATCGTCACTGGCACGCCTAGCGGCAAACATACCATGTATTTATATATCAGCGCTGAGTGCTCACTCATTTCGCACCAACCCATCTCACCGTCACACGGTATTACCAAAATGTACTGTCGATTAGTAACCTCGAATTTTATCGCTCTGCGTTTTAGTTTGTCGTACTCTTTTCTCTCTATTCTACCTATCTCTTCAAAACCTCTCTTACTTTTGGTTTTACTCTTCTCATCCGCTTTCATTTTTACTTCAAAACCATTATATTATCATTTTCTTATTTATCTTTCTCAACAAAAGAGTTGCAGGAAAAGGCTGAGACAGGTGGCTACTGAGCTACGCAGCGTACAGACCAGCCGCTGTCCCTGTAGCTGTTGTCGCTGGCCGGGCCAACGCTAGTAGCCGTGAAGAGCAGGTTGTAGGCGGTGTAGCTGCTGTAGACCGTACTAGACCAATAGTAGCCGAAGGACCCATAAATGCTGAGTGAAGTATTGACGACGTCGCCGGACCGCACAAACCACAAAGGGGGTTCCATGAGTTTGGTGCCCGAGCCGGTACCGGAAGTTAAGCCATCGTTATAAAGCTGATTTAGCCTACCAAATTCATTAGTGGAGCCCGGGAGTGTACTAGCTTGGTTAGAGATAGTAGGAAGCCTCCAACCTTTAGGGCAAATGGAGTTTTTGGGATTATTGGCTATGTTGCCTATTGTGCTACTATTTTTACTGGTAGAATCATTACTGGCAATAGCTGCTGTCCAGTTGTAGTAATTACCTAATGATTCGTGCCCGGAAGATGGACCGTCTTCTTTTTTGGCAGAATATGGATAGGTGGATGAGTTGGCCCAGTCTGGAGCACTGGTACCACGAATAGCACTAGTTGTGGCGGTATTTTTTGGTGTCCAAGTAATAACTTGTGTGTTTTCATCATATGAATAACCATCTGTATAAGCTGCAGAAGAATAATCCGTAAGATCAGTATCATTGGATGTAAATGTGCGCATTACAGTATTTCCAGCACCATCTACATAGCTTAAATCTATGGCCAAATTCTGCGTCATCCAAATGTGTCCATCTTTTAGCTTAGTTACCCAGTAGGCTTTATAATCTCTTTTATCTAATGCTAGTACAGTATCATGAGTATTTAAGCTATCTTTCCAAGTAGCAACGT
>CAMVDR010000011.1 GCA_947166295.1 uncultured Candidatus Saccharibacteria bacterium
GGGGGGGGGGGGGGGGGGGGGGGGGGGGGGGGGGGGGGGGGGGGGTGGGAGGGGGCGGGGGGGGGGGGGGGGGGGGGGGGGGGGGGGTATCATTAGAAGCATAAAGGTTATTACACTAATAAAAAAGGAAAATATATGAAAAAACAAAAATATTATCTAGCCGCTGGCGTTTTGGCTTGCTCTGCAATATCTGGCCTAGCTATGCCCCTAGCAAACACTTTTGCCGAAGGAGATCTAGACGGCGGGTCACATGACGTCACCGTGGGCGAAGTAGACGAACCTATCTACTCTGTAGACATCGAATGGAACGACATGGTTTTCGACTGGAAGTACAATGCTGAAACTAATGAATATAATTTTGAATCTCCGAAACAGTGCGTAGGGTTTATTTACAGCGGAGAAACCCCAGCGCCAAACATGTTTAGCGACAATACGTGTAGTTCCTTGGTGAGTGATCCTGTAGTCGGTAATATGTATTATAGTAAAGAACATGTCAATGATCGAGTAGGCGTGTTTGACGAGTCCGAGAACGGTCGGATCAAGGCACAAGTTTCTTTTGTATCCGAACCAAAATATTCATGGATAGTAGGCACAGTTGGCCAATATATCAAGACAATAGATGGAGAAGATTATTCATTCGAAGAATATGATAACGGCATATTACCAGTCAACGGCGACCGGGCAGGAGCACCAGCTCACTATGGTCATCTAAAATTGGTGAAAAACGTTGGCCCCAACAACCCAGTTAATGCCGAAGAAGGTCCAATCACGCAAGGTGAAAAAATCGGTACCGTAACTATTACTATCGAACCAGACTTAAACTAATATGTCTACCGAAAAGAAAAAGAAATCCCCATCTATCATTATCGCTATCGTCGTCTTCGCGGCGGCGGTAGCTGGGGGATATCTTTTTCAGATGATGATAAATCGTAGCGAAGAAACTCCAGATTCCTCCATCACCAAAGTCGATTCAGAAGACGCTGATGAAAAAAGTGACGTAGACGTTTCGCTCAAATATGCCGGCTACGCCACTTTGGAAACTGACAAAAATCTTATCACTCTTAATTTTACTAATCCATCGAAATCTAAAAAGAGCTTGGATCTAGAAATTGTTGCCAATATTGACGGGGAAGACATTGTACTAGCCAGGACCGATAAAATTCGCCCAGGATACAAAATCGACAGCGTAAAATACACTTTAGATAAGGAGATCCCGCAAGGGAATTACAAAGGAAAATTTATCGTACATTTTTACAACGAACAAGACAAAGAGGAAATTGTAAACTCAGAAATTGCAATTAATGTCTATGTGAAATAGGAATTATTATGAAGAAATATTTATTCATTATAGTTTTCGCGATAGCAACCTTCATGGTGGTGGCTAATGTTTCCGCGGCCAGCATCAACAGCCAATCCGTAGACGTTACCGTGGGCGAAGTTGATCAAATTAGTACTGATGACGAAAGCTCAGATGTCCGCACGCCAGATACCGGTTTGTTTGGGCTGGGATCTGGCGGCGTAGGTACCGTAGTGGCCACTATGATACCTGCGATAATCGTTCTTGCATGTATATTCTGGCATATTTATCGCAAACGTACAAAATAAAGTGCATAATGCATAATAAAACAACCCCCATTTAGGAGGTTGTTTTATTATATAGCGACCAATTCTATCGTGTTGCGTAAGCGATATTGTGCTCCATGGCCTGAGTTTCTAACGCCACTAGTCTCTCGGCATCGTTAATTGCAGAATTCACGGAGTGCTTTACACGTGCGTGCTCTTCAGCCTTTTTAGCATCGTTCCAGCGATCCAAAGTACCCACTAAGTAGCCAGTAATCCGACGCAAGCGCTCAAATTTACCTTCATCAAAATACTCTGCGTGCGCATCAAAGTACTCTTTCATCGCTTCATCGCCGGCTTTTTCGCCGATTAATTTCATTCCAACCTCTACCAAGCAGGACACGTGCATTGTCTCGTATTGATCAAACTCCGCTAGCGCCTCTTTTACCTCTTTTTCAGATACCTTAGCGTATTTGCTGAGTGACTTTACAAACCTTTTGATGTCAAAATTTTCGGCGTCGTTAGGATTGCGATAAATAATTTTCTTCATGGTTTTCCTTTTTCGGCGTTCCCGCCCGTTAAATTTATTTTAGTATTACCGTTATGTTTTTCATTATAACCCCACATATAGTGTGCGTCAAGCACTTTTTTACGCTAAATGTGGTGTTTTTATGCAAAATTGTGGAAAACTTTGGCCTATAGGAGGGCTTATTTTTTGGCGAATGCCTGCACCCTATTTTCCTCGTTATCATAAAATGATTTGGAATTTTTACACGTATATTCCTGAAGGCGCCGAGGAAGCTGCCCAAAGGGCAGACTTTCCCGGACGCCCAGCGTATGACGTGCTAAAAATTTCAAGTCCCGATAACGAGAAAATAGGTGCAGGCATAATCCGCCAACTATAAAATATGCTAAAATATAGAGAAAGGAAAATTATGCCGGAGTTACCAGAAGTAGAAACTATCCGTCGCGGATTAAAAGATTTTATAGTGAGCAAAAAAATCACCAAAATCGAAGTTTTGTGTGATAAATCTTTTCAAGGCCAACCGGATCAGGCGGAAAATCAAATTATCAAAGCCATCCGTCGTTTTGGCAAGGCTCTAGTCCTAGACCTAGACAACGGCACATCACTCATGATCCACCTACGGATGACCGGGCAACTTATCTACGACGGCAAAAAAACAGAGCGCTATGCTGCCGGCCATCCTAGCGACAATTTCACCTCGGCTCTTCCCAATAAGCAGACTCGTGTTGTTATCAAATTTTCAGACGGCACTCTCTATTTTAACGATCAACGCAAATTCGGCTTTATAAAGAATATTAAAACAAAAGACGTAGCAAATGACTCTTTCATCAAAAAACTTGCCAAAGAGCCTTGGGGCATGACCGCGGACGAACTATACGAAAAATTCCAAAGGCACAAAAATTCACTAGTCAAGGCTACTATTTTGGATCAATCCATTATCTGCGGTCTTGGCAACATCTATGCCGACGAATCTCTCTTTGCCGCCAAAATCCACCCAGAGCGTCGTTGTGGTGCCGTTACTAGGGAAGAAACAGAAAAATTATTAAAAGCCGCCTGTGATGTTATGGATAAATCTATCGCTTCTGGTGGCTCCACTATGGCCACCTATGTCAAAGCTGACGGCACCAAGGGCGATTATTTAGAAAAATTTGCTCAAGTTTTTCATAAAGAAGGTACACCCTGTCCACGTTGTGGCGCTAAAATTATCAAGATTAGAGTCGCCGGTCGTGGCACTCATCTTTGTCCGCATTGCCAAATCTCCCCTGTAAATTCTGAATCAGGCGCGTCCGTTTCTTCCGAAAGCTCCATTAAAAAAGGAGCCAAAAAATGATTAAAGTTTTCTATGGCGATGATCGTGTTCGTGCCAAAGCTGAAATTATCAAGTTTCTTGGCACCAAAGATTATGAAATCATCGAGGGCGCCGATCTCGCTCCGGCCGATCTTCCGAGTATTTTCTTGGGCAACTCGCTTTTTGCTAGTACTCGCGCCATCCTTATCCGCGATTTCACCACCAATAAGCCCGCCTACGAAAAGCTTCCAGAATATCTTAACACCCCGCATCAAATTGCTATCCTGGACGCCAAGATAGACAAACGCTCTGCCATCTATAAAACTCTTAAAGGCCAAATAGAATTCCAGGAATTCACTCTACCTAAAAACCCAAATCTTAACTTAGTTTTTGATATTTATCGTACCGCCAAGCGCGATGGAGTAAAAGCCGTCAAAATGCTAGAAAAAATCCAATCCGAAGAAGATCCTATTATGTTTTGCGGCCTGCTCATCTCGCAAGCTCTCAAAGATTTCAATCAAAAACAGGGAACCAAAGAAAAGAGAGTTCTACGTGAACTCTCCAAACTTGATCTAGATCTAAAATCTACTTCTTTGCAGCCTTGGCTTTTGGTGCAGTCGTTTTTGCTGCGGCTTTCTTCGCTTTAGCTTCAACCTTCTCGGCGGCTTTCTCTACGGTCTTGGCAGCTTTGGCTGTAGTCTTAGCGGCAGCTTTCTTAGCTTCGGCAGCCTTTTTCTCTAAAGTGAGGCCAGCATTCTTTGCGATTTTGTAAAGCTTAGCCTTGCGACGTGAAGCAGTATTTTTCTTTAGTAAATCTTTTTTCACGGCCTTGTCATACTCAGATTGTGCCTTTGCGAGATTTTCTAGAGTAGGATTAGCCTTAAAAGCCTTCAAAGCGGCCTTAATTGCTTTTTTGATTTCTACGTTATGCTCGGTGCGTTTTTCCGCCTGCCGGGCAGCCTTTTTGGCAGATTTAATAATCGGCATTTTCTTCCTATTTAGATTAAAAATTAATGACTTTTGCCTATTATAACTCTTTTTTCTCAAAAAGTAAAGAGAAAAGTATCTATAAACATCTTGCGGGTTTTTAAAGCTTATGTTAACATAAAAATATGGATCAAGACATGAGCTCAAATCCTGTCACGCAAGCGCCCGCAGCGCCTGTTTCTTCGGGTGTTCCAGTATCGGATGCCCCGGCAACAGATACTTTAGATGCACCTATGCCAAACCCGGCCGCTGCTTTTGCGCCACCGGTTTCAGATGCCGTCGTCACTCCAGGCCCTATGCCTGTTCCAGAAGCTCCTGTAGCTCCGGCTTCAGATATTCAGTCCGAAGTTGTCAAGAAAATCGCTGAAGCACAAAACGTCTTGGTTGCTCTCTCTAGCGATCCGTCCGTAGACGAAATGTCCGCCGCTATTGGTCTATCTCTTTTTCTAGATAAACTCGGCAAGCGCGCTACGGCTATCTATTCTGGCTCTACGCCAAATGCGCTAGAGTTTCTCAAGCCTGAAGAAACCTTTGAAACCTCCGCTGATACTCTGCAAGATTTTGTCATCGCACTCAACAAAGACAAGGCAGACCATCTTCGCTATAAACTAGATGGCGATTATGTTAAAATTTACATCACTCCATACAAAACCCGCATCGGGGAAGAAGATCTCGAATTTTCCTACGGTGATTACAATGTAGATCTCGTTCTAGCCTTGGACGTTGCAAATGGTATAGATTTGGATTCTGCGCTTCGCGAACACGGCCGCATCATGCATGATGCCGTAATTGTCAATATCACTACTGGTAATCCAGGCCGCTTTGGCGAAATCGAATGGAGCGACAAATCCGCCAGTTCTGTCTCTGAAATGATCGCGAAATTATTATACAGTGTAAATAGTAAGGCCAAGATAGAAAAAGAAGAAGCTACGGCGTTTCTTACTGGTATTGTGGCAGCCACCAATCGTTTCTCCAATGCCAAAACCACTCCAGAAACCATGCAAATTTCTTCTCGTCTGATGCAATCTGGCGCCAATCAGCAACTTATTTCCAAAAACATTACTCCAGATGTAGATAATGAACTTTATTCTTTGATGGGCGAATCCTCTCAAACAAAGCGTGACGCAGATCCTACCAAATTAGACATCGAACATGGTGAAGAAAACGTCGATGAAGACAAAGAAGTAGATGCACCTATTACCGAAGAAACCTCTACTTTGCTAGACGATCTAAAGGCTGCTGAGGCTAGCCTTGCCACTGCCGGCAACGAAACTGTACCAGATACCAGTAACCAGCCAATAAAGTTGGATAGTGCTCCGGCAGACACCGCCACCGTAGAAAATGAGTTGAATACTACTCCATCAGAGCCTACCGAGCCGTCTTTGCCGCCAGTTTCTTTTAATACTCCGGCCGCAGCGCCAACGCCAGCAGCAGAAGAGCCGGCTGTTTCTTCGGCTCCAACGCCAGACGTTTTGTCAACACCAGAACCAATTTCAGAAACTCCAGCTCCTGAGCCAACCTTACCTTCGGTAACGCCTACTCCTAATTTCTCCGCTGAGTCTACTACCGAACCTGCAGCAGAACCCAGTCTAGGCGAAGAGGGAATTATTGCTGATAGTGAAAAGCCGGAAAAAGTTATCCAGCCTTCACCAGATATGGATCTTTCCGCGCCAGACGAAGGTTCTGGTAAATACGGCAAAATGCTAGAAGATGCTATTTCTGGCCTAGGGGGCACTACTGCTCCGGCAGCAGATACAGCTGCTAATCCGGCCTCCATGATGGCCCCGCAGGTGGCCAGCGCGCCAGAAATCAACGGTGTTCCAGAAATGAACTACATGCCTATGCCAGGCGAAGAAGTTTTACCTCCACCTCCAACTCCGCCAATTGATATGTCTTCTGCACCAGCGCCAGAAACCCCAGCGGAGCCAGTCGCGCCTATTCAGCCAGCCACTCCCCCGATGGAATCTGCTCCTACATCACTTGGCCCTCAGCCCGCTATGCAAGACCAAGTCTATGCTCCGCAGGTCAATGATCCAGGCGCTTTCAAAATCCCAGGGATGTAATCTTGACATTTTAGCACAAGTATGATAGTATTTGAGTGGGGAATAATTTTGCAGTATTGCGTTTTTCTCCAAAGTACGCTATAATAATTTCAGCTGGAATCGTAGCTCAGTTGGTTAGAGCGCTGCCCTGTCACGGCAGAGGTCGCGAGTTCGAGTCTCGTCGGTTCCGCCATTAGAATAAAAAATAAGTCCTAAGGGGCTTTATTTTTTCATTCTAATAACTAGAACCGCACGAGCCACTTTACGCCCTTGCCATATTTCCGAACCTGTGATATAATACCACCAATATGGCTATTAAAGTTACTAGAAAAGATCAAGGTGAGGCGAACGAAAACATCATCCGTCGTTTTAACCGCAAAGTTCTTCAGAGTGGTATGATGCCTCTTAAGAAATCGCAAATGCGCTTTAGCAAACCTATTTCTAAGCGCGAACGCCGCTTAAAGGCTATTATCCGCGAAGCTCGCAAGACCGAAAAGACCGAGCGCATCAAATTAGGACTTAAGTAAAAGCACCCCGTTTACCGGGGTACTTTTTTATGATAAAATAAACAACGAAAAAGGAGAAAAATGATTACACTATTTGGTTTAGCAGGTTCTGGTAAAGGCACTCAAGGCCGCGCTCTGGCAGAAATTTTCGGTTGGCGCTGGCTATCCGTGGGCGAAGCTATTCGTCAAACCAACGAATACGACGATATCATCAATCAAGGCAACATGATCCCAGACGAAGATGTTATCAAGATGATGGGGAAACAAATTGCCAAGGCCGAAGATGAAGGTTTTGATTTAATTTTAGATGGCTACCCGCGTGACGCCGTGCAGACCAAATGGATTATAGATAACATGCCCGGCAAGCTAGACGGTGCCATCATCCTAGAAGTTCCCAAAGAAGAACTATTGGAACGCTTGGCCCTTCGTGGCCGTGATGACGATAAGGAGCGTGCCAGTATTGAGCGTCGCTTCAGTATCTACGAGCAAAACATTAACGAAATCTTGCCGCTTCTGGAATCAGCCAATATCCCGATTCGGCGCGTAGATGGTGTAGGCCAGGTAGAGGAAGTTACCGCTCGCTTGGTAGAAGTTGCAAAAGAAATGAATCCCAACGCTACCGAGCAAGAAAAAGATGTTAATGGTGGAGAAATCGAGCATAGCTATGGTGAATAAAGAAACTGCAGATGCTAAAACCCTACAAGAAAAAATCACCGCCATGCGCGAGGGCGGCAAAATCCTCGGCAATCTCTTGAGGGATCTCAAAAATTATGTCCAACCTGGTATGACTGGCAAAGAAGTTGATGCTTGGGTACGCAAAGAAATCGTGAAACGCGGCGCTGGCGTGGCCTACGATATGCTAGAAGAAGAATTTCCTGGCGTCATCTGTATTTCCGTAAACGACGCCTTAGTCCACGGCGCCCCCACGGACGAGCCCCTAGAAGAAGGCGACAAAGTCTCTTTTGATCTAGATATTTATTACAAAGGCTATTTCACCGATTCCGCCTTCACTATGATTGTGGGCGAAAAGGCCAGCCCTGCCGTTAAAAAAATGATTCAGGTTACCGAATCTTCCATGTGGGAGGGAATTGAGCAGGTCAAACCCGGTGCCCATATCGGCGACATTGGCCATGCGGTAGAAAAAGTGCTAAAAAAAGGTCATCTCGGCGTGATAGAAAATTACATTGGTCATGGTATCGGCAAAACCATGCACGAAGAACCTGAAGTTCCCAACTACGGCAAACGTGGCCACGGCTACAAGTTAGTAGAGGGCGACACTATTTGCATAGAGCCAATGTCTTGTCTTGGCCGCCCGGCCAACTATGTAGACGAAGATAGCAACTGGACTGTCCGCATGAAAGACGGCTCCATCGGCTGCCACTGTGAACACACGATTTTAGTCACCAAAGATGGCTACGAAGTCCTCACTCTTCCAGACTGAAAAATTATAACAGTAGGCTAAGCATAGTGTTATAATAAAGCTAATGCTTAAGAGCTATTGGCGCGATTGTAGGAAATATTGGAAAATAGTGGAGCCCAGCAAACTGTTGCTCTGTGTCTATTTTGTCTTTGATTTGATTTGTTATGCTTGTGAAATCGCCAAGCCATTTGTTGCTTCACTTATTATTGGTGCCTTGATGAACCAGGATTCTGACACGACCTATATTTATATTTTAGTATATTGTGCCGTTGCGTTAGGCTCTAGGGCTACAGAAATTATTACTTGGCGGCTTTACTCTATTGTGGCTGGTAGAGACTGCCTCCGCTTACACGATAAAATTTTCAATAAAGTCATTAATATAGACGGTGGTTTTACGCGTGAAATTAAAAAAGGCCGTTTTATGAATACGGTAAACGACGACTTATTTAACGTTAGTGAAATCGGTACTTATATGATTGAACTATTCCTGGCAACTTTGCAGATCCCGGTGATTATCGCTATTGTTGGGTCGTATAATGTTCTGTTTGCTGTATTAATCACGACTTCTGCGATAATATATTTTCTGGTCTGCGATCGTGCAGATCGTAATTTTAATATCCTCTGGGAAAAGAAAAGAGAAGAAGACGATAACTATAGTAGCCTGATTGGGCAAGTCGCTGATGGTCTGCAAGAAGTGAAATCATTCAATATGCTGCCTAGATTGCGCAAGAAGCTAAATGTTATTCAAAATCGATACGGTGCATATTACAAAAAAGAACGACGATATCGTCGGATATGGGGTCTAGACTCAAAATTTATTTATTACGGTTTTCAGACTCTGTTATATATAATTTTGGTAGTATTTCTTATTAATGGCAAGCTAGAATTAAATATTTTGATTATGATTGTTGCTTATCACCAAGAGATTATCCAATCGTACGTCGGGGAAATAATTAGTCGAATCGATGAAATCCGTACACGTTATATTTCCCTAAAAAGAATCGAAGATGTCTTAGAGTATCAGCCAAAAACAAAAAATGAGTTTGGTCGTACTGGTATTGAAAATCTACGTGGCGAAATTGAATTCAAAAACGTCACTCTGAAGATCGGCCAGAAGAAGATTATAAACGATCTGTCGCTAAAAATTAAACCCCATGAAGTCATGGCAATTGTTGGCCCTCCCGGTGCCGGTAAAACCATGGTTCTAGATATGTTGCTTAGATTACAACATCCCACAAAGGGCAAAATCTTATTGGATGATATTGATATTGACGAATTCTCACGTGAAATTTATACTTCGTCAGTAGCCGTAGCTAACCAGGTACCGTTCGTTTTTAATATATCTATTCGCGATAATTTAAGCTTCGCCGACACCAACATTAAGGAGCAGATCAAAGCTTGTAAAACTGTGGGTATTCACAATTTTATCGAAACCTTACCGCAGGGTTACAATACTATTCTCAAAGAAAACGCTTCTAATGTCTCTGGCGGCCAAAAACAAATGATTTCTATTGCTAGAACAATCTTAACCAATGCCGAAGTTCTACTACTAGACGATATCACTACATCGTTAGATCCCGATACGGCTACGTTTGTCCCTAAGTTGATTGATAGACTAAGAAAAAATCATACAGTCGTATTAGTCACCAAAAAACCAGAGCTAATGGCCAAGGCAGATCGTATTGTTGTATTGAATCAGGGTAAGATAGAAGCCACGGGCACGCATAAAGCGTTAATGCATAAAAGTGAAACTTACCGTATGCTTCAATTCACCGCGTCCAGTAGGAGGTCACACAATGCTTAAGCATGGCTATTATCTTAAATTTGCCCAACGATTTTTTGCTCTCAAGATCACAAACAAAAAACATTTGGTACACCTTGTAGTGTCGGCAATTCTTAGGACAATCGCCCTTTTGCTTATTCCGTTGGCAGCCTCAGAAATAATCAAAGGCCTAGAAGATCAGAATTATCAATATGCTTTCATTTCTATTGGCCTGTTCTTAGTCAGTGCAGTAATATACATATTTTGTCACCGTTACAATTACTGGGCATACTATATTAATGCCTTAGGTATCCATAATATCTTGCAACAAAAAATCCTCAAAAAAATCATGGAATTTGACGTGTACTTCTCGTCTGATATTTCAAAGGCAACTCTAGTGAGTACAGCTTTTAGAGACGTAGACTACGCTCGGCAAACGCCAGATCAGTTATGTGATGCATTGGTATCAATTTTTGGGGCCTTGTCTGCTACTATTATTTTGTGCGTAGTAGACTTAAGAATTGGGCTAGTCGTTACTGGACTGCTGACTTTGTCCCTCATTGACTTTTCTCACCACACCAGAAAACGTGATCGATCGAGGTCCGTAATGCTAAATTACTCCGATGAGCTTTCAGGGCTTTATTCTCAGGTAATAGACGGTTACAAGGAGGTGCAAACACTAAATCTAAAAGACAATCTTTATGAATATCAAAATAAGTCTAAACTTGCTTGGAACAAATACTTTTACAAAGAAAGGTTACACCGCGATCTCGCTGCATCGGCAACTCCATTTTGTGTAGGGGTTGGTCGAGTTTTTATTTACTTTATTTGTGCTGGACTAATTCTAAGTGGCGAATACGATATTGCAACGCTAGTACTGGTGATTGGCTATTATGAAGAAATCATAAACAAGTATAGCCAAGTTTGTGACAATATCGATAACATTTCACGTAGCTATGTAGCAATAGACCGACTATACCATTTATTGCATTACAAAACTCCGCAAACAATCGAATTTGGTAAAGATAAAACCAACCGAATTGAAGGGATAGTAGAATTTAGAAAAGTAAGTTTCGAATATAAAGAAGCTCCAAAGACTTCACCAGACGGTACCGTTTTGAAGCCTATCACCGGTAAATATCCTGGCCTCAAAAACATTTCGTTTAAAGCTACACCTGGCCAGCTGACGACCATCGTAGGTAAATCTGGCTCTGGCAAATCTACTATTTTTCGCTTGCTTCTAAGATTTTATAAAATAGAAAATGGCGAAATAGTATTAGACGAAAAAAACATTTACGACTACACCGAAGATATTTATGCTAAAAATGTTAGCCTTATGGCACAAAAACCTTTTGTTTTCGATATGACTATTCGCGAAAATCTCAGTCTAATAGATAGCAATCGTGAGCACCAAGTAACAGCCTGTAAAAAAGCTGGCATCCACAACGACATTATGAAGCTACCCAAAGGATATGACACTGTTCTAGAGCATGATGGGGCCAATCTCTCTACTGGCCAAAAGCAGCTGCTCTCGCTAGCTAGAGTATTGCTATCTAAATCAGAAGTATTATTATTCGATGAGGTTACATCCTCATTGGATAGCACCACTACCGACAAAGTTATGGCTGTCCTAGAAAAACTTAAAAAAGACCATACCATCATCATGATTACCCACAAGCCAGAATTAATGCGTCTTGCCGACCAAATCATTGTCATAGATAAGGGTAAAGTCATTGGTAAAGGCAAGCACAGAGAATTATTGAAAGATAATAAAATCTATCAAAGCCTGCAGGAAATCTAATAGAAAAAGAAATTTTACGAGAGCCATAAAAGGTGCTATAATAAGCTTATGGATAACGATAAACGTTTCGTTACGGGCTTAGACGTGGGTACGGAAAATATCCGCGCTGTTATTGCTTCGGTTAGCAAAGATGGTGCTCTTGCTGTAGTGGGTTACAATGAAGGTAAATCCGCCGGCATGCGCAAGGGTGTCCCTGCTAATCTCGCTGGCCCAGCCGGTGCCATAGACAAAATGCTTGGCGAGGCCGAACGCATGGGCGGTTACGATGTCCGCAATGCCTACGTTTCCATCAATGGTTCTAGTATTTTGTCCACTCGCACCGAAGGCATGATTGCCGTCGGTACGGTAGAGCACGAAATCAGCGGGGAAGATCTAGATAGAGTAGAAGATGTCGCTGTCTCTGGTCGCATTCCGGCTAATCGTGATGTTTTAGATGTAGTGCCCTTAGAGTATGCCCTAGATGGCCAAGGGGGGATTAAAGATCCTCTCGGTATGTCTGGTGCTCGGCTAGAAATGCGCGCCTGCGTGGTATCCGCCCTTACCCCTAATTGTGAAAATCTCAAAAAAACCACTGCTGCCGCCGATGTTCACGCTGATAGATTGGTTCCTAGCGTAATCGCTGCAGCCAAGGCCGTGCTTACGGATCGTCAAAAAGAAAACGGTGTCGCCGTTATAGATATGGGTGCCGCCACTACCTCTATCGCCGTATACGAAGAAGGCGATTTACAATACGTAGGTGTAGTGCCTGCCGGTTCCAATAATGTCACCAACGATCTAGCTATTGTCTTAGCTATAGATCCTACTTTAGCCGAAGAAATCAAGCAACGTTTTGTTACTGGCAATTTTGACACCGAAAAATCCCCAGTTATCAAGATTGGTCGCGAAGGCAAGGACGAGCGCGTATTTGATAGAAAAGAGGTAGAAGAAGTAGTCAAAGCCCGCTTAGATGAAATTTTTGGTGAAATTCGCAAAAAGCTAAAAGCTGCCAAATACGACCAACGTCTCCCAGAGGGAATTATTCTGGTAGGTGGTGGCGCTAAAATGCGTGATATCGATTTATTTGCCAAACAATCCTTAGAAGCTGCCGTTAAAATTGGTACGCCAAAGGGTCTAGGGGGTGTAGCGGATGCTATAGAGAAACCAGAATTTGCCGCTGCTGTCGGCTTAGCGATGCTTGCCGCTGAAGAGAGCCAATATGCCCCAGTTAGCAGTAAAAAGGCTAAAAAGGCCTTTAAAATGCCTAAAACCCCAGGCTTCCTCAAAAAACTCTTCTCTAAATTCTAGTTTTACTATTTTTGTAATTTTTATCACCCCTGTTAATATCTTGTTAAAATAGTAATTTTTAGCCCATTTGGGCTAATTTTTGCTGTTTTTTGGCTAAATTTGTCCAAAATCCACCCTTGTTTTTACACCAAAATCACGCTACAATTAAGATGCTACAACTTAATAACTGTTAATGTATCGCGTATTTTATACGTAAGTTTTACAAACATAATAACGGCACCGTAGGGAAGCCGAATGCTTGTGAAACTTATGTCGATACAGGTTATTAGGTTGTAGCACCCCTTGCGGTGCCATTTTTGTTAATCCCCATTAATATAGTGGCACCACATGGGGGAGTAGTAGTAATCATATATAAGTGAGGTAAAGATGGGCCATAAATTAAAACAAAATAAAGTAGTAAATAGTAGAACAGACTTCTTCTACTATATGTTCCGCAATATTCTTCTGTTTAGTATCCCTCTTCTTATCATTTCTGGTTTAGTTTTGTCTCATTTATCTCTTCATTCCTCTGCCACTGGTGATTCTTCTTCTACTACTACTGCAGCAGATCATCTAGAGTTCTCTGTAGCAATATCTTGTACTTTGTCTAGCAATGTAGAAACATCCCATAATGCTACTTTGCTTAATGGCACCTATAAAGATAATATCGGAAAGACTATATTAACTACCTATTGTAATGATAGCAATGGCTATACTGTCTATGTAGCAGCTTCTTCCCTAAACTCTAATAACCAAAGTGTTCTAAAAAGCTCTGTAAATAGTGATTATGATATCATTACTGGTACTGCTATATCAGGATCTACTTCTGCTTGGGCTATGAAATTAAGTAAGGGCAACATTAATACCAATATAGATGAAAATGGTGATACTGTGGTTACCAATAATATTACCACCAATGTAGGTACTGATGCTCCTACTATAGATCCAACCTTTGAAGATCAATATGTAGCAGTACCAGCTAGTTGGACACCAGTAGCATCTAAAGCAAACACTACCGTAAATTCACAAACTGGTTCATCCTTTACTACTACTTATGCCGTATACACTTCTACTACTCAACCAGCTGGTACTTACATTGGTTTAGTTAGATATATGTTAATGCATGATAATAGTTCTATCCCTACTCCTACTTACTTTATGCAGGATGTGGCCTTTTGGAAGGATGACCTAACCACTGGCCAGAGTATTCAAGCCATAGACGAAAGAGATGGCAAGAAATACTGGGTCACCAAGCTAGCAGATGGCAATATCTGGATGACTCAAAACTTAGACTTATGCATTGGTTGTGAAGGTGTAGCAACTCTAACCTCCGAGAACACAGATATTAGTACCGACCCTAACATTACCGGCAAAGGCATCTATGCTAGTACTAGCACTGGAGGCTATAGTGAAAGTGGAGGAGTCTGGACTTGGACACCAGCCAGTACGGCAATCACGTCTAGTCGCATTGTCAATTATGGCAACAATACAGTTTCTAACTGGAATCAGAACAATACCACCCCAGCCTCTGCTGAGGGTGGCGACACATATTTCTACACTTCCGGTAATAATAACAATGACAAGAGATACGATTCTTTAGAGCTTTGTAAGGAAGAACACACCGAGTCAGATTGTATGCATTATCGTGCCGGAAACTACTATAACTATACTGCTGCTATAGCCTCCAATGAATCTAGTAGCATTAGCGCAAACACCGCCATAGCGGGTAACTCCATTTGCCCTAGAGGTTGGCGATTACCTTATACTTCTACTACAGACAACTCTTACAATGAATTTGGTAGATTGTTCTATGGCTACAATATTACGAATAATCTAGCCGATGGTACTAATTCCGTGGGTTACAAATCTGGTGGTTTTAACGCTTTAAGAACCTCCCCTTTGTGGTTTGTGCGGTCCGGCTTCATCTATAGTGGCACGCTGAGCAATCCAGCAGCGATCGGCGTCTACTGGTCTAGTACGGTTGCCAGTAGTGCCGACGCTTACTTCTTCAGCTTCAATAGTGGCGGTATCACCCCAGCCAACAGCAACAGTAGGCTCAACGGGTGGTCTATCCGTTGTATTGCCCGCACCGAAGATTAACCTGAAAACCTAATCGGCAAAAACCTCAAAAGATTTCAATTTCTCCACTTGACTTTTGCCGTTTAAGGGAAGACATAGAACTTTACCCTTGATTTTCTCATAGAATAGATATATACTGATATTATATTAAAGCGAGGATAAATTATGCCAGAGGTAAAACCGACAGAGGTGGAAAGCAAAGCTAGTATTAAAGTAGTAGGAGTCGGCGGCGCCGGTGGTTCCGCTGTGGAACGCATGAAAGAAGTCGGCCTTTCTGGTGTAGAATTTGTTGCTATCAACACCGATGCACAGGCCTTGCATCACTCGCCTGCCGATACCAAGGTCCACATTGGCAAAGGCCTTGGTGCTGGTGGCGACCCAGAAAAGGGCCGTGAAGCCGCCGAAGAGGGTAGGGAAGCCATTGAAAAAGCTCTAGACGGTGCCGATATGGTCTTTATTACTCTTGGTGCTGGTGGTGGTACCGGTTCTGGTGCTGGTCCTGTCGTGGCCGAAGAAGCCCGCAAAAAAGATATCCTCACCGTAGGCGTAGCCACCAAGCCGTTCACTTTCGAAGGTGCTCGTCGCCGTGCTAATGCCGAACTCGCCATCGATAAGCTCGCCCGTCAGGTAGATGCGCTTATCACTATCCCAAATGATAGATTACTCCAAACTATCGATCCTCGCACGCCACTTTTAGAGACTTTCAAAATTGCCGACGATGTGCTTCGCCAGGGCGTGCAGGGCATTTCTGAATTAATTACAGAACACTCACTAATCAACCTAGATTTCGCGGATGTTAAAGCCATCATGAAAAATGCCGGCTCGGCTCTTATGGGCATTGGTCGTGCTAGCGGTGAAAACCGTGCCGTGATTGCTGCTCAACAGGCTGTAGAATCTCCACTTATTGAGGTTAAAATTGAAGGTGCTCGTGGCGTACTCTTCTCAGTCGCTGGTGGCTACGATATGTCTATGAGCGAGATCCAAGAAGCCGCTGAGGTTATTACTGGCGCAGTTTCCCCAGATGCCAACATTATCTTTGGTGCATCTATCCGCCCAGAACTAGAAGATGAAATCGTGGTTACCGTAGTAGCTACTGGTTTTGATTCCGATTATTACAACGAGCCGACCCCAGAACCTATCACTACTAGTAGTTTCTCAGATGAAAAGCCCGCTTCAGAGCCTAAAGATTTTGCCTTAGAGAACAAGTCCAACATGTGGGATTCCATCAAAAATGAACCAGAGCCCGAACCAGTCGCGAATGACGACGACATGGATGTCCCGCCTTCTCTCCGTGAACGTTTGAAAGGCAAAAAGAGAAAATAATTCATAAAGGAGACGCGGATGGAACATAAATTTCGTATCGGAGACAGCAAAGTTCTAGAAAGCCGCGAGACTGTAGACGGCACTATGATTCGTCGGCGTCGCGTTTCTAGTGATGGTCATCGTTTTACCACTTACGAGCGTATTGAAATGCCGCCCCTTACGGTGAGTAAACGCAGTGGTAATAAAGAAATCTACGATCGCGATAAATTACTCTTAGCTGTCAAGCGCAGCGTCGGTAAGTTTTTTAATTCCGAATTAGAAGTAGAAGACGTGGTTAACCGTGCCTCTGATATATTATACGGTCTTGGTACTGATCAAATCACCTCACAGCAAATCGGCGAAGCCGTATTAGATGTCCTGGCTGAGGTCAATGAAGTCGCTTATGTTCGTTTTGCCTCAGTCTTTCGCGAGTTCAAAACTCTAGAAGATTTTGAAAACATCTTAAAAGAGCAAAAAAGGAAACAATAATTATATGCGGGTGGTATGTATTTACAGAGACAACCAAGATTATTCACGTACCGTTAGTGAATGGCTGGAAAGCTTTTATCGCCAAACCGGTAGGGAAATAGAAACCATGAATCCAGACGAAAACGTTGGTTTTTGCGAAGCTTACGACATTGTAGAATATCCCACCATCCTCGCTCTCGGTGAGATGGGCGATGTCCGCGCCTCATGGCGTGGCCGCGACCTCCCGCTTATCAACGAAGTTTTGTACTATATGGTGTAAATACAATATGAATCCAGAAAAAATAACTTCAAATTCAGAAAATAGTGAAACCGAACTGACTTCGGGTTCCAAATGGTCAATTCTTGAGAGTCTAGCCAGTAAATATGACGCCGCAGAACGTGGCAGAGTGGATCAATTAAAAGACAATTTAAGACAAGATCTGCAAGATCCGTCTAGCGAATCTTCTCGGTACAGATATGAGCAAATCAGCGCCCCTCCTTCCACTTTGCGTAAAATTGGTCGTCTGGCTTTAGATCGTTTAGGTATACACTTTAGCCGCTCAGAAACTCGTCGCCGTCGCGAAGCTATGGCGGTCGCCATACGAGAGTATGACACAGAACAGAAACAAAAAGAACTAGAAGATCAACGTCGTTTAGAAGAGCAGGAGGCGGAAAATAAAAGGCGAAAAGCTGCAGAAGAAAAAGCGGCTTTTGAAAAAGATTTTGTCGATGCAATGGACAACTACAGACTTAGAAAGAAAATGGAGATTCGTGCAAGGCGGACGCAGGAATCGGTTGAGCGAGAATTCAATTCAGAACTTTTGACTGTAGACAAATTAGAAGAAGAAGTCTTGGCCGAAAATCCCGAAGTCGAAAAAGACTCGATAGAATATAACGGTACAGAAGTGCCAGTGTATATACTCAAGGGATTACCATTCTCTATGTTATCCCACAATATAGCCTACAAGAAGAACGGTGACGAGAGTATTATAGGTGCTACCACTAGTCGTAAATTAATCGATGATCCATCTATATGGATGCAATCAGAAGAAAAAGCTTCAAAAGAACAGAATAGAGGGAATGTAATTTCTCTATCCTATATCAATTCAAATAGTAACCTTACTTCCAGGTTTGCTCGCAATGACGGCTCTGATATTTGCTATGGTTTTTCTTCGATCGCTCCGTTTCAGTATATTGGAGCCTCTACTACAGATATGCGTTCTCCTCAGCATTACGGTAAAGGTTCCACAAAGGCTGGTGTAGATATTAATATACTAGATGAACTTAAAAAAATAGCGCTGGCTACAACGAGGTCGTAGTCCATCGTTACGCTGAGGATGGTCAACCTTATAGGCCAGATTATATCATAGCAGAACATGGTATAATCACCGAAGATATGCTACGACACGCAAAGTTTTTTGGCGTACCTATAATAGACATCCGGACCGCCCCATACGAAGCAAAAATGAGAAAGAGAACTATGGCGGCGCTAGAATCTGTAAATGAAAAAACTAGTTACGAGGAGATAATGGACGCCATTAATATATTTGAAATGGACGAATACTCTAAAACTTATTTCGACATTCTTTGGGGACCGATCGGGGACGGCAGTCTTGAGGCTCATCGTCGCCGAACGAAAAGAAAATGCCAAAGAATGGATGCCGAAATAAGAAAATTAGGCGAAAAATTTCTTTCTTTTGAAAAGATAGAGGTGGGGAAAAGGATAGATTTCATTGGCGGAATACTAGCCGACGCCATCATAGAGTGCAAAAAAGCTACATCCGAGAGGAGACCCTATCAACAAGAAAAATCGTCCGCCCAAATACTTAGGGTTGAAGTCTGTGAACATAAATTGAATAGAAGACGTACGTTAAGACGGGGACAAGAAAGCTACTAGCTATATAGACCCCGCTATTGCAGACGAAGTTAAGATTGTATTTCAGCTAAAAAAGCACTCTGTGGAGACTCGTATTATAGACGGCGAACGCAGAACCATTAATGAATATAATAAGCAAGATGTGGCAGATAGTAACAGCAGCTACTACGATAAGATTTACCCTCTAGCGATGCAGTATATCGATGCGATACGAGAGAACAAAGAAGCTTTAAAAGACTGATGAATCTATTATAAAGCATCTGATATGGTATAATAAGCATATGGATTTTATTGAGAATATCGTCAAAAACGTTTGGGTCCAGCGTCTTTTTTGGTCCGCTATCGTCGTCGCATTTAGTCTGCTACTCTACCATATTATTGCTAGAGTATTAAACGGTAGGGAAAAGAAAAATTCCAAAATCATGAGCAATAAAAAGAACAAAACCCTCATTCGTATGCTCAAGAGTATCGTCGCCAGCGCCCTTAGTATTATCACGGTTTTGATGGTACTAGAAATCTACGGCATCAACGTTACTTCTATGTTAGCCGGTGTCGGCATCGCCAGCATCGTAATCGGCTTTGCCCTGCAGGATTCATTGAAGGATATCATTCGTGGCTTCGTAATTGTTTCAGACAATTATTACGAAATCGGCGATGTCATCAAATATGGTGATAATTTAGGTCCGGTGGTATCGGTTAGTCTGCTTACCACTAAAATCCAAGACATCAACACCAACAATTTTGTGTCTATCGCCAATCGTAATATCGATAAAGTTGAAGTAGATCCGGGCTATGTTTATATCCCTATCCCCATGCCGTATGAGCTAAAAGTAGAAAAAGCCGAAGAAATTATCCAAGAAATTATAAAAAAATTACAAAAACAAGAGAGGATTACTACGGCTGCTTACCAGGGGGTTTCTAAATTTGATACCTCTGCACTTAACTATCAAGTAGTCATCACCTGCAACCCCGCAGACCGCCTCCAGGCCCGCCGCGATTGTCTCCGTGTCATTTATACCACCATGGAAGAAAATAAAATCCACGTCCCTTACGCTCAGCTCGATATCCACACCGAAAAATAAGCCCAAACATTTTATTTTGTCTATTAAATATGATATACTGAAGAAAAGCGCCCGAGCAGCTATCACCTGCAAGCTGGTGGAAGAAAGGATTATTCCAATTAGACCCACTCGTGAGTCCGCGTAAGAGATAAATTAAGTGCTGAGTACAAAAATTACTCAGAAATTGGATGGTACCGCTCTTATAGAGTTCCAATGGTAAAACCATTGGATTTTTTAATGAAAGGAGCAAAATGAAATACCGAGCTGGCCAAAGAAGAAGAGCCATAGAATACGAAAAAGCCCTCACTGAGTGGTGGAAAAAGAACAAAACGTTTGAACAGTCAGTAGGGAATCGCCCAATCGACAAGTCATACGTCTTCTACGACGGTCCTCCGTTCATTACGGGCTTACCACACCATGGCACGCTCCTTAGCTCCGTAGTCAAAGATGCAGTTCCGCGCTATTATACTATGAACGGCTATCGCGTGGAACGCAAATGGGGGTGGGATTGTCACGGCCTACCCGCCGAAAATTTCGTAGAGAAACAGCTTGGTATTACTGATCGCCGCGACATCGGTACCAAATGGAGCCTAGAAGATTACATCGTCAAAGCTCGCGAATCTATGGTCGCCAACTCTGAGGCTTGGCGCAGCACTATCGAGCGGGTTGGCCGCTGGGTAGATTTTGACAATTGTTATCGCACCATGAACAAAGATTTCATGGAATCTGTTTGGTGGGCCTTTAAACAGCTTTACGAAGCAGGGAAGATCTATGAAGGTCGCAAAGTTTTGATGTATGATACGAAATTTGCTACGCCAGTTTCTAAAGCCGAGGTTACAATGGATAACGACGCTTACCAAACTGTTACCGACCCATCTGCCTATGTAAAATTTAAGGCAAAAGATTCTGATGAGTATTTCCTAGCCTGGACCACCACCCCTTGGACCTTAATGGCTAACCGCATGTTGGCGGTAGGCCCAAAGATGAATTATGTCAAAGTAAAAGTAAGTGGCGAAGTTTATATTCTCGCAGAAAACAAGATAGAAAAAATCTTCGCAGATACAGACTACGAAGTTATAGACCACAAAATCACTGGCACCAGCCTCGCTGGCTGTCAGTATTATAGCATGGATAACACAATATGTCAAGTTTACACTGCGGATTTTGTTGGCGAAGAAGAAGGTACCGGTATAGTCCATATCGCTCCGGCTTACGGTGAAGATGACTACGCTTTGTATCTGGCGCACCAAGATGAAGTCGAATTTGTAGACACCCTAGACGAAAACGGCTATTATACGCCAGAATATGCCGACAAGCTCCACGCTCTCGGCGTACGCGATACCGATGAACACGGTATCCAAATTTGGGCGGCCAATAAATTCATTGCTAAATGTCTAGAAGAAAAGGGAATTATCTACAAAATTGAATATATTCAGCACGAATACCCATTTAATCCTCGTTCTAAAGAACGCATTATGTATCGTGCCTTCCCGTCATGGTTCTTTGATATCGAAGGACAAAAACCATTGATGCTCGCCGAAAACGAAAACATCAATTGGTTCCCGGGCTATCTAAAGCACGGTCGCTTCGCCAAAAATATCGAAGCCGCCCCAGATTGGAACCTCAGCCGTGACCGTTTCTGGGCTACCGCTATGCCAGTTTGGAAAGGCGATAAGGGCAGCATTAAAGTGGTCGGTTCATACGCGGAGCTTAAAGAGCTCTCTGGCAAAGAACTAGAAGATTATCATCGCCCTTGGGTAGATGAAATTGAGTTTGATATCGATGGTGAGCACTTTACTCGTATCGAAAAGGTGCTAGACTGTTGGTTTGAATCTGGTTCCATGCCCTTCGCGCAGCTCCACTATCCGTTCGAAAATAAAGAAAAGTTCGAACGCAACTATCCAGCCGATTTTATCGTGGAATATGTTGGGCAAGTTCGCGCTTGGTTCTATTACGTTCACGCCGTAAACACCACTTTGGCCGAAATCGGTGCCTTCGGTGAAAAGGCTAAAAACGGCCCTAAAAACGCCTATAAAAACGTCATTACTACTGGTACTTTAGCGGG
>CAMVDR010000012.1 GCA_947166295.1 uncultured Candidatus Saccharibacteria bacterium
GCAAACGAGGTTGGCAAAATCGCCATCACCGCTGAACTCGCCGCGCTAGAAAAAGTTTTTATTCCAGAAAACACGCCAGAAAATTTCGCGCCTGCCATTGCAAAATTATATACAATAGATCCTAAAAACGTATTCTTGGACGTGATGTCAAATGGGCTACGACTAAGCCTATCCGCTTCTGCATTTAATGCCGCAATTTTAGAGTATAGTCGCCCAAATTGTTTTACAGCTTCGCCGTCCCCAGTTGTTGCGCCACTACCTTTGGCTAGTTCTCTCTCTACTACCACCGCCCCGTTTGCCAGTGCTTCACCTGCAGCAACACCCTTGGTGTTGTCGAACGAATTATCTACCAAAGATCTAGAAACCGTAGGTTCAACTATCGAAAGTATTGCACTAGATGCCGCCTCTACCCCATCACTAATTAATCTGCCTATAGAGCCTTTAGCTTGATTAGTAGATGATGTTACGGTTTCATTAATCGTGGCATTGTTATCACCTAGGCGATTTTCTACAGTTTTCAGAATTCTGTCCGCAGAATAGTTCCCCGCCTCATTTAAATTAACTTTATCGCCGGAAAGCATAGCGTATAAGCTGGGTGCTTCTAAAGCTGAGCCTGTTACTTTTATTACTTCGCCAGTTTTTACATCTACTACTTCGGCTTCAGATTTATCGTATAGGAAATTCATCATTTCATTAACTTTGGCTTCATTACCGTCGCCCGCTTTCATTTTACTCACATTTTCCATAAAAAGTGAAAACAGTAGTCCATTTCGCTGTTCCTTAGATACCGTATCTGCTGCCTTTAAACTGTCCGCTGAATTTAGGGTTGCAGCATTGGTGTTTGCTGCGTAGTTTTTAGCGCCAATTGCATTGATGAAATCTGCCGCCTCAGACCCAGATTTTGCAGCTGCTCCGTTTTCTTCATACTCGTAGTACGTTTCCGTTGCGCCAGTCTCTTGGTTTGTTTGCTCTTTTTCTACTAGAGAAACCGTGTTTACGTCTATGTTACTACCTTCGCCCATTAGTGAGTCTACCACCCCGTCAAAATCTGAATCGCTAGTAAAATTGTTTCGCTTGGTTCCTAGGTTTTCAAAAACCTCATTGGCGGATTCATCGTAGTAGTACGCTGCACAGCCATAAGTTGCATCATTTACATTATTATATAGCGATGCATCATTGATAACTTTATCTACATAATCCTTCGCTTCAATAACATTATTATCTTTCTTAAGTACTAGACTTACGCCAGCCTTGTTGTTTTCTATAAATTCTCCACCCTCATTGATATATCCCACCTTAATGCCCTTTTCGTTGAGTATCTTTGTAGTATCGTCGGGTAATTCCCCCTCCGTCAGGGCTTGTTGTATGGCAATATTTTTACTCATTACCATATCTGCACACTGTACATCTGTAGCTTCAATCATGCGTTCTTGTACTGCTGCTGGTAAAATATTCCCCGAGCCTAAAAGCACCAACGCTATTATAGCCATAGTTACAATAAACCCCACCGCGCCTAAAGACTTAAGTTTCTTTGCGGATTTAGTATTAGATTTTTTTCCGCTTACACGCGAAACAAACTGATTATTATTCAGTGCAGACCTTTCGCTCGACTTTAATAATTCACCAGCCGACATAACTAATATAATTATAACATACTTATGGAAAAAGTAAAGTTTTGTGTTATAATGATAAAATGGTTCATGTAGATAAAGTTATCCCTGGCGGTCAAGCTTTAGGCACTCTAGAAGATGGTTGTAAAATCTTTTTCTGGAATGCTCTTCCTGGCGAAGATGTTTCTGAATACGAGATTGTCAAGAAAAAATCTCATTACTACGAAGCTATTGCTACTAAAATAGAAAATCCGTCAGAGTTTCACATAAATCCCAAAGATTCCTGTTTCTTATCTACTTCACCTTGGCAAATTATTGACTGGGACTATGAAAATCAGCTTAAAACCGAACTCGTAGTAGAAATTTTCCGCGAGCATCAAATAGATATAACTAGGCCGCATATTTTTACTGACAACAACCCATATTATTACCGCAACAAAATGGAGTATGCTCTATATTGGAATAATGAAAAAAAGCTTATTGAGCTTGCTTTTCATCTTCGTGGCTCACATCGCAAAATACCTATTAATACTTCTTCTATCGAGCGTCCCGAAATACTCGTCGCCGCCCAACGAATTATTAATGAATTAAATAGTAGACATGAAGAGGCTCGTAGGTATCAGTCAATTTTGCTTCGTTGTAATCAAAACGGTGAAGTTTCCGGCGGTCTTTACGAAAACCACAAACCACACCCAGTTTTTAAAAATCTTACCGATGATATTTTGGGGCAAACTTATTCTTATTCACCTAACGGTTTCTTTCAGATTAATTTACCTGTTTACGAACTAGCTCTCAAAGAAATAAAAAAGCACATTAGCACTGATAATGTTTTGGACCTCTACGCCGGCGTCGGCACCATCGGTCTCTCCGTCGCCCGGGACCGGCAACTCACTCTAGTTGAAGTTGACAAAAGTGCTTATAAGGAATTGGAAAGGAATTGCTTCACAGGGCAAGGCGATACCACTTCTGAGGAGCATAATCACCAACGGGGTGATTACGGAGCGACCGAACCCCGCAACGGCGGGCGAGAGGGAGCGTTCCGAAGAAGTGATGTCGCCTTACCTAAACCAATCCTAGCCAAATCTGAAGACGCATTAAATTTTGTCAACTTTAACCAGACTGTTATCCTTGATCCTCCACGTGCCGGCTGCGACGCCAAACTAATAGATAAATTACTAGAAATCACACCGCAAAAAATTATTTATCTTTCTTGTAATCCTGCCACTCAAGCCCGTGACGTCAAGATGTTACTAGATAAATACAAGATAGAAGAAATTAAAACTTTCAATTTCTTCCCCCGCACCCCGCATATCGAAAATCTCGTAATTCTCTCTTCAAAATAGCCCCAGAATATGCTAAACTAGTTTTAGACGGAAAGGTGGCCGAGTGGTTTAAGGCGCACGCTTGGAAAGCGTGTGAACTCGCAAGGGTTCCGCAAGTTCGAATCTTGTCCTTTCCGCCAAAACCAAAACATGGAGACAAAGGTGAGCGAAAATAATATTGTTATTGAATTAAAAGGCCTAACCAAGCGTTATGGTTACGGCGATACTGAATCATTTGCTTTAAAAGATTTTGATCTTACTATTAAACGGGGCGAATTCATTATGATTATGGGCCCTAGTGGTTGCGGTAAAACCACGTTACTTAATATCATTGGTTTGCTAGATCGCGCCACCAAGGGTGAATATGTCCTTAATGGCGAAAATGTTGCCGGTATTTCTGCTCGTCGTCAAGCGCGTCTCCGTGCTAAAAAAATCGGTTTCATTTTTCAAAATTTTAACCTTATCGAAGATTTACCAATACTAGAAAATGTTGCTCTCCCCTTAATTTACGCCGGCTATCCCAAAACTGCACGTCTCAAAAATGCATCTTCGGCTCTTAAACGCTTTCATTTGCAAGAGCGCGAATATTATTTCCCTTACCAACTTTCTGGTGGCCAACAGCAGCGCGTAGCTATTGCTCGCGCCATTGTTGGTAATCCAGAAATCATACTAGCTGATGAACCTACTGGTAATTTGGATTCTCGTGCCTCCCATTCAGTGATGGAGGAGCTAAAAGCTATCCATGAAGAAGGTAATACTATTATTATGGTTACCCACAACCCAGCTCTTACCAGTTATGCCACGCGTGTAATTAATATGCTAGATGGTCAAATCGATACCGACGTCAAAACCGTAGAAGACCACAATCTCCCGCAGCCGATAGACGTCAAAATTAAAAAGCGAAAAGAAAAACCAGAAGTAATTCTTGGCAAAATAGAACCAACCAAAAAACGTAGACGTAAAAAATCACGGAGGAAAAAATAATGGCCCTACTCTTTAAAACTCATTTCAAGCTTGCCAGAACCTCCATCAAAGAAAACCGTACACGTTCTTTCCTTACCTGCCTTGGTATCGCCATTGGTGTAGCTAGTATTATTCTTATTCTTTCCCTAATGGGTAGCATTTCTAATCTTGTTAAAAATGAAGTTAATGAAATTGGTTCAGATCTTATTGTGGTTCGCCCAAATTCTACTAAAAATTCCATTAATAACATTATTGAAGAATTGACTTCTTCTAATACTTTTCAACAGTCTAGTCTTTCCCTTTCCGATATTGATGCTATCTCCAGTTTAGACAATGTAGCGGCGGTAGCTCCTATATCTACTTCCGTAAATACCTTAGAGTCCGAGAAAAACACTTTCACTTCTGTACCGATTCTTGGCACTACACCAGATTTTGTTAAAATTGAGCCACTCGCTCTTCGTTACGGTACATTCTTTACTGATAATAATAAAGAAAACGGCGTAGTTCTTGGTCATACGCTTTCCTTGGCGTTATTTAATACTATCAATAGTACCGTAGGCAAAACTGTCTCCATCCTTGGTGAAAAATTCATGGTGGTAGGCGTTTTGGATGAAATAGAAAAATCTATCAATTTTGATAATGTAGATTTTGATAATGCACTTATTATGGATGTTCATACCCTAGATAAGCTACTCGGTTCCACCCAAATTCAGCAAATTAATATCAAGGCTGCCAATACGGATAGTCTAGCCGCTATTTCAGGTAGTATTCATGATAAATTAAAAAATAGTAAATCTGGCGATGAAAACTTCTCTGTCGCTTACGGTGATGGAATCTCTCATCCGGCTAGCTCTCTCTTCACTATTGTCTCCGGCATGCTGGCTCTAGTGGCTACCATCTCTCTTATTGTTGGCGGTATAGGTGTAATGAATATTATGTTAGTATCTGTCGCCGAACGTACGCACGAAATCGGCATCCGCAAAGCTGTCGGTGCTTCTTCGCGTAATATTTTGATGCAGTTCCTCTTCGAAGCTCTCATTCTCTCTATCTTTGGCGGTATCTTTGGTCTAATTCTGGGCTATGTCTTTGCCTTCTTAGTTTCTATTGTTACCCCATTTGCACCATATATTAGTTGGGAAATTCTCGCACTTACATTACTCACTACTCTTGCTATCGGCATTATCTTCGGTATTTACCCAGCCCTTAAAGCCGCCTCAAAAAACCCAATCGAATCCCTCAAGCATTATAGGTAACTATGAAAGAATTGTTAGAAAAACTCCCATTTTATAATCAGGCTGTTTTGCCATACCATTATGCTCAGTCCTTGGTTGCTGGCATTAAATACGGCTTCCCCGGCAAAAAACTATGCGTCATTGGTGTCACGGGTACCAATGGTAAGACAACTACTTCTTTCATGATTTGGCAAATGTTAAACCATGCCGGCTATAAAACTGGCCTCATGACTACCGTTGCTTGGGGTGTCAAAAAATTACAACCCGAGCTTAACCATATGACCACCGTCGACGCCTTTACGCTAAACAGCCGTATCGCTGATATTAAAAATCAAGGCGCTGATTTTTTAGTGTTAGAAGTTACCTCTCATGCTCTTGCGCAATTCCGTACCTTAGGTATACCTATTGAAATTGCCGTATTCACCAATCTCACGCACGATCATCTGGATTACCATAAAACTATCGCCAACTATCGCGCCGCCAAGGGCAAATTATTTAAAAAAGCCAAATTTAGTATTCTTAATGCTGATGATTCCGCCACTACCTATTATAAAAAACTAGCCAAATCATTTACCACCTATGGCATCAAGAAAGGTGATCATCGCGCTACTAATATCAAGCTAAACGTTTCTGGCGTTAGTTATTCCTTAGATAATCTTCAAATCTCTACTCAAATTCCCGGCGAATTTAATGTTTATAATTCCATGGCCGCCGCATTGGTTGGTGAAAAACTTGGTCTTACTAATACTCAAATTGTAGATGGGATTAAATCGCTCACCTCGGTAGAAGGCCGCATGAATATCATAGATGAAGGCCAGCCTTTCACTGTGATTGTGGACTACGCTCATGCGCCAGATGCTTTAGAAAAAGTTTTTGCTTCCATTAGAGGCCACAAAGGCAAAATTATTTCTGTACATGGTGGCGCAGGTCGTCGCGATCCTTCCACCCGCCCTATCCGTGGTGAAATTCTCGCCAAAAATTCCGACACCGTCATTATTACAGAAGACGATTCGCGTGATGAAGACCCTGAAAAAATCGCCGCGGGCTTCATAAAGGGCGCCGAAAAACAAGGTAAAATTTTAAATAAAGATTTATTCAAAGAGCTAGATCGCGCCAAGGCTATTGAACTCGCTATTAAGAAAGCAAAAAAAGGCGATCTAGTTTTAATTCTTGGCAAAGGCCACGAAAAAACTATTTTAAGAGCCGACGGCCCTCATGATTTTGAGGATATTGAAGTTGCTCGCAGGATACTAAAATCCCTTTCTTGCCAGCATAAATGAGATTTAGACCAGATTTTTGAACGTTGTTTTTACAACTTAACAATGAAAAAATCTCCCCCAGCGTAGCAAATAAGGAGATTTTTTCTTGCCTTATGTTGCAAAAACAACAAGTTCAAAAGTCCAAAGCTGGTGAGAAAGAGATTTTAGTATCTATGGTTCGTATTCTGCAATCCCGTCTATAATATTATCAGTAGAGATTCCAAGTCCGCTCGCAATTGCCGCTGCGCAGGCCATGTAAGAAACAGTAGTTTCTCCGGTAATAAAAGTCGCCACTGATATTACTTCGGATTTTAGCGACAAAGTGGCTTCAGTTCCCTTCGGATAAAGCTTAGAGTTAAGAATTTTTACATCCGCTCCACTTTGCCCAAACACTACGGTTTCTTTACTGCCTTTAAATTCCGCAAAGGTATCATAATTTAAATCATCGCCATTCAATACCACGATTTCTGGTTTCATATCAAATAGTGTTTTTTCGTTCTCCAAATATTCCTCCGGCTCCATATCGTGTAGTCCCGCTGTCACAAAATTCGTCATCGCGGCTACATTCACTGGTAAACCATAAAATATGTTATCGCGTAGACCTTCCGCTGGTACCGTTACTATTACGTAATTTGCGCCCGCTTTCCATGCATCGCTCAAGAATTTGTGTAGCATACTCATCTTAAACGGCTGATCGCTTGCCAGTACTGCCACTTGTTCCCCGCTCGCGCGTAAAATTTCATGCACATAATGCGCCACCGTTACCTTACCTGTTGTACCGGTGATGGCAATTAGTTTCATGTCTTTTGTCGGGTTTCCGTAATAAGATTTCAGAAGTTTGGCTTTTATTTTTTGAGCTCCCGCCCTTACACCACCATTTTTATTTTTCCCAGATTTACTTCTCTCGCGCTCTTTCATATCTTTATACTATCACTTTTCCAACATCCCCGCAAATTCTGCCGGAATTTTCTTGCTATTTCCAAACCGTTTATGATAATATAAATATATATGCAGGAAGGTGATACAGAGCTTGGTGGGCTGCAAATTCCTCACGGAAACAACGTAAATCCACCCACACCCACTCCCGGCCCCCAGCCGGCAGCTTCTGCTGTTCCACAAAATCCCCAACCAACACCTCCCGCTGCACAACCAGCAAGCTTCGAAAGCCTACAAAATACACAAAATATACAATCTACTCCCTCGGCCCCCATACAAAACAATAATTTAGGAATTGGACGCAGCTTAACATCTCAATCACAATTCACTCCACGACAGCCTCAGGCACAAATGGCATCTTCTAGTATGGAGGATGTAGTACTTGGTATACCTGAGCCGAGAAAAAATAAAAAAGGATTGATTATCGGGATCATAATTACGGTGTTGGTTTTAGTATGTATGAGTATCGGAGCAACGTTGCTTCTTAAGGAGAATACGGTTAAGGAGGCGATAAAAAATAAAAACACCTTTAATACGTATGCAAATTATCTATTATTTGGCAATGCCGTTGATAACATAATCGATGTAGAACCAAATGATATGGGCGATATTACATATGCATTAGATTGTGAGGATAAAACTCAGACTGAGTGTAAAGATTTTTTTGAAGAAGCCAAGAAGTTGTTGGATAATTTTAAAAACTCTAATTATCAAACAGGATTACCGGAGGAAAGCACTTCGGAGGTTGAAAATTATTTTTCAATATTTGATAAATATTATAATTATATTATTTTTGGCGAAATGGATGATGATACTATTCTTGCGATATATATGGAAAATGGCTACGACGGTGCAATCGAATACGTAAAAAACTATTATAACGATTTGATAGATAGCGGTAATACTTTTTTGGTAAATTTTGGAAATTATGGAATTGAAAAAGCTAAAATATTAATCGATAATATTAAGGAATTGGAGCAAGCCGGCTGCATAGTTAATGGGCAGAATGATGGTGAGTGTATGAAAAATTTTAAGTATAGCAATGACACTATAGAACGTATTATGGATTTTGAATATAGTATTAGCAACGACATGCATATTTCGATAAATGATGCGAGAAATAATTTAATATATGAAACTGTTTTTATAGCTAATTTGTTGCAAAACGGAGAAAAAAATGACAAAAAATAGCAGGATATTTCTCTGTCTCCTTACATTGATTTTTGGTATTATTTTTGCACATAAGGCTTCGGCTCTATCTGGTAGTACATATATAAACAAGGCTTATTTAGAAGGAGTTTATACTTGTTGGACCGGGCATTTAAAAAACGCACCTATTACCCAGAACGATTTTCCGGTTTTTTCTGGTAACTTTCCGGACAGAATATTTAAAGATAATAACGATGGTACGGTTCTTATCCCTAGGGTCTTGTCTGGTTTAGATGAAAATGATTTGGGATGTGTAGATTTAATGGCTGGAAGTGGCGGAAGTTTTGGTGGCGTAGTTTCAATGAGTGGAGCTACTCAGCCGAAGAACGATTCTGCTCCAAGCGAAAAAACCGCATTCATGAAGAATATTGGTTACAGTACTGAAAAAACTACATCTAGCACTGGTAAGTGTGCGTCTTTTAATTTTAAGGCCAATTCGGGTAACCGTGAAACACGATCAGGCTCACTGTGTTTAACGGACTTAACAAATGATGAAAAAATTACAAGCAATACTAAGGTCGAAATCTCAGACGATAGCGGCGGTGGTAATTTCACTCTTCAGGATATGATAATGTTTAATCCGATTAATGGCGGTGTGACGGTATCTTACGATACATATAGTGAAAATTGCACACAAACAAATCTTGGTAAGACTTGTTCTGGCTATGTTAAGAGGAGAGTTTCAGAAGAATTTAAGGTTGCAGATTATTCGACATTTGGCTCTTTTATGTCTGGCACCGACGGCATTGCTGGGCTGTTCAATAGTCAACCACCATCGCTGTGTGCGGGTTATTATCAACTTGCCTGTATCGATTATACATTAGATATTACAAAATCGGATTCTATTTATAATCCTTCCACTATGGACGAGAGTATGGTGCAGTATGTTGTTGAAGACAAGACTGCGGCTGCCAATACGGCAATAAAATATTTTTCTGGTTCGGAAGAATTAAAAGACTGGGCTTCTTTAAAGTATACGGATGCAGAGAAAGCACATTTGTACCAAGATTATATAAACAAAGTTTTTGAGGCATCATTCGCCGATAATTCTTGTCCTAGCTTGAGTGATTCACAAGCAGCATTATTGGAAGATTCTGGCTATTCGAAAGTAAAATGGAATTTTAATAGTGGCGGGGCAAAAACCTGCTATATAAAAGCATCCGAAAAGACTGCAAATAAAGAAGTGGTTGGGATTAAGGAAAACGGTCATTTTGGTAAAAAAATGAAGTTTGGAGATTTGATTACGGCTTTAGATTCTATTACTTTGGCAGATGGAGAGTTTAATGATGTTGCGGATGATGATTCCAGTAATGGGGAGGTAGAACCCACCTGCGCAAATTCCGGTGGGGCTGAATCCTTAGGCTGGATAGTATGTCCTATTCTGAATTGGCTAAAAAATGCTGCAACCGAAGTTTATGAAAAAGCATTAGAGCCAAATCTTAGGATTGAACCTAAGCTATTTACCGATGCTGACGGAGGTGCGGAACGAGCCTGGTCATTCTTCCAGGGGATGGCGAACGTATTGTTTGTGATACTGTTTCTAGTAGTGATATTTTCTCAGCTTACGGGAGTAGGAATAGATAATTACGGAATCAAAAAAATTATGCCAAAATTAATCGTAGTGGCTATATTAATAAACTTATCGTATCTGCTTTGTGTATTATGTGTCGATTTGTCTAATATAGTTGGAAATGGCTTACATAACTTATTCGATAATTTGCCTACTGGCTCTCCGGACGGCTCCGTAGCTGCAGCTTTGGGCTCTGGGGCGGGAGCAACAGCTATCACGTCTGTTATTTTGTTGGCTGGTTTGGGTGGTGGGGCATTGGTGACTTGGAAAAACCCTGCTATTTTGATTTCGTTATTGATCGGAGCTTTGGGCGTAGTAATAGCGATATTTTTCGTATTTGTTCTTCTGGCCATGCGAGAGGCCGCAGTGGTTGTTCTAACGGTGATTTCGCCTTTAGCGTTTGCGTGCTATATGTTGCCAAACACTAAGAAGATGTATGATAAATGGTTAAAATTTTGGGAAGGATTATTGCTCTTGTACCCAATCTGTGGCGCACTGATCGGTGGCGGTAACTTTGTATCTAATTTATTACTTTCTGCTGGAATTGCAACGCAAGGATTTTGGAGTGCCCTGACCGCTATGTTGGTAGGTATAATTCCAATATTTTTCATACCCGCTGCTCTGAAGGGGGCATTTGCGGCCATGGGGACAATCGGCTCAAAAATTACAGGGTTTGGCGATCGTGCCAGAAGCAGAGTTACTAGTGGCGCACGTAATTCCGACGTATATAAAAATATGCAAGAAAGAGGTAGAGAAACCGGCATCAGAAGAAGGGCGGGCTACGATAAAAATGGTAATAGGAGATGGGGAGAAAACGGCCCAAGTGGTTTTCAAAAATTTATCCGTGGTGGCAGCAGAAACATTGAAAGAAACGCGCAGGCCTATCAGAAACTACAAGCCGAAAAAGGGTCTCTGGCGGCAACTAATGGCCCTGATTACATGCTGGCCACCGAGACGGCCAATGAGGCCAAACGTATTGTGTCTAGTGGTGAAATTAACACAATAGGAAAAATTGGTGCCGGCGGCCTAACGGATGGCCTATATAAAGCATTGATGTCTGGTGATCGCGCCAAAATTAATGCATATTCAGATGCTTTGTCAGCGAAGGGTGAAAACGGTAGGGATGCTGTAAGATCAGCCTATGATAAGGCTGTAGGTGCAGGCATGAGTGGTACCGCGGCCGAAACTCTTGCTAATAATATTATGGCAAACCACGCCGCAGATTATAAAAACAATAATAGGGCAATGTTTAATGTAGCTCAAAGTATTAATAGCGGCGAAGGCGGACCCATTGATACCGTATCAAATTATGCTGGGGGACATAGAGCTGATTTAGCCGGAAAAGTAACCGCTTCAACGATCGGTACTATGGATGACAGCGCTTTCAATGAAATATTTGGTAACGGCGAGATCCCAGCTGGAGCTAATTCAGCCGCAATTGGAGAAATTGCATACAAAGCCATGAGTACGCAGAACGCCAATATAAAGAGTGACAGAATGGCTAAACTTAAAAAGATTGTGGAATCATCGGGATACGATGCTCCAGATGTACAGGGGACCAATAACACCGGTACGCCAAAACCGATAACCGTACCCGGTGCAGCGCAAGAGGGTCAGGCCTTTGACGTGCACTCTCTAGACAGCGATACGCTTCTGGATATAGCTACGAGCCCGAATATATCGGATAACGATCCAAACAGGCAAGCTGCAGTAGAAGAACTTGGTAAAAGAAATATTAAATAATTATCCGTTCAATATTCCTATATAAGAACTAATGCCTGATTTTAAACTATAAAGCCTAACAAGTTTTAATCAAAAAAGGCCTAATCAGCCTTATCCCGGCGGAAGCGAGAGGATATATTGTCCTCAGTGCTTCCTTCAGAAACAAAACAAGAGAGCAAGCTCTCTTCTTTCGCTTCTGGCGGAAGCGAGAGGATTCGAACCTCCGAGACTCTTGCGAGCCCACACGATTTCGAGTCGTGCGCCTTCAACCACTCGGCCACGCTTCCTCTCCAATTTTAACACGATTTTCTGCAAAATGCCACACAGATCCCAAAAATATGTTATAATAAAAACGTCACCTCTATGGTGATGCTCATTTAATTTCTAGGTGGATGCGTAAAAACATCCACATATGTGTTGTTAGTCCCTAAAGGATACACAATACACCATATATCAAGTGTGTGCCCGTAGCTCAGCTGGATAGAGCGTTTGCTTGCGGAGCAAAAGGTCGTAGGTTCGAATCCTGTCGGGCATACCACAATTCAAGAAAGACTCCCGTAAGAGTCTTATTTTTGATTTTGAAATACAAACCCAAGATTCGCACTGAGCACAAAGCGCGAGGTTCCCTATCCCAACAAAACTTATTTTATTTCGAGCCACGAAGAACGAACGGCCTTCTGGGAAAAATTCGAGTTCTATCATGATGGAGACTTTCCCACTAGGCCTCTTTAATTATAGAAAATAGGTGATTGTTTACGCTCATGTTATAATAAGGTCATGGATAATAAAAATGAGGTACAAGTAATCAACAAATCTAGCAATACGATTGAGACAAATATAGAGACTGAAAACGATCAACGACAAAAGATTCCAACTATCGTTAAAGCTGGACTATTTCTTGGCGTTCTTTGTTTATTATTATCGATCGGTATCGTAACTTTTGCCGCAACTACTTATCTGGGCGGAGGAGGTGCAGCCGATGTGGTTATTGCTCTCGCTCTTCCGGTCCTGCTTCCATTCCCTGTCGGCATGGCAGTTAACGGGGCGTATTTTATTAAAATCCGCAAGCAACAAAACGGAATAATCCGCAGAAAATCTACAATTATAGCGGCTGTCAGTCTAGCATTTTCGTTATCATTCCTTATTTCTATTCCATTGTTTTTATCAATCAGCCATAGCAAAATAGAGGCTTACGAAGCTGAGCAAGCTGCTAGACAAATTACTGAAGAGGCCGCAAAAAAAGCTTACGAAACAGAACCCTCGAGTATTAATCAAATAATAAGTTATACGGAATGCTTCAACTATAAAGAGAGCGCAAAATATAGAGGTGCTCGTGATGCTATCTGTGGATACTTGAGATACGTTTACTCCAATAATTGGCAGGAACCGCTGACCGGCGAACAACTGATTGACTCTGGTTATGTCCCTAGCTATTTCAAAGAGTTATCGTCAGAAAAATCAGTTGAGCCAGTTGTTATTATCAATAACCAAGCTTACGAAATTGAGATTTCGCGTGACAATGTTGGCGGATCGTATCTAATCACTCCACACCAATCTTGTTCTAAAGAAAAAAATGATGGTCTTATCTCGGCTTGGTATATGGATTACAGTTCATATGGGAACGGTCAAGGTCCCCAGGAATTTATTTGTATGTATTATGATTATCATGAAGATACTAATTATGCCAATCTGAATAAATATGAAGATGCATCATTTAATATATACTCGTCTAATTTTAAAGATTTTTACGAAAAACTTCTACAAATGCTCTATAATCATTCAAAAAACAACCCTTCTTATCAGTTTTCTGTCCCATATCATAGTGTGTTTCTCTATAATAACGCCGAATTCATGAATTCATTCTTCTCTGCTTGGCCAGATGGCCACTTAGACTACTAGCCTATGATATAATTATTCTATGCAATGGTCTAAAATCACTGACATTATCCTCGTCGCGGCATTTGCCGTCTTCGCGGTTTTTGCTATCCTCGGTCTATACCAGTGGATTAAGCGGAAATCCCTCAAAAAAGTCGACAAGCCTTTGCTTCTTTCTCTAATTCCTCTCTCTCTTATGGCTACCACTTTTATCATTTTTGAAAAATTCCTCGTCCTTAACACTCGCCCCAACGGCTCTGGCGAGCCATCCTTCCCTTCCACTCACACCATGGTTGTCGCCACCATTTTCCTGCTCACCGCTATCATTCTTCCCAATTACATCAAATCCAAAACTGTCCGCGTCATCATGGATATCGTCATGCTACTTTTCATCATTCTCGTTTCCGTCGGCCGCGTTCTTGCCAATATGCACTGGGTTTCCGATGTTGTCGGTGGCCTAATTTTTGCCGCAATCTTCGCAGTCATTTATTATTTAATTTTAAGGAGAGTCAAACATGCCTAGTATTTTTACCAAAATCATCCAGGGTGAAATTCCCTGCTACAAAATCTACGAAGACGATAAAACTTTCGCCTTTCTTGACATTCGCCCAGAATCTAAAGGCCACGTTCTTGTCATTCCTAAAAATGAAGTCGACAAAATCTACGAGCTCTCAGACGAAGATTATCAGGCCCTCATGGCTACCGTTAAAAAACTTAGCCAACATATGGAAAAACAACTCGGCGCTCGTACTCTTTGGAAGGTCGTTGGTACCGACGTCCCCCATGCTCACGTTCACCTCATGCCACTAGATGAGTCTTGGCAATATGGTCGCACTCTCGAGCTTACACCTGAAGAATTCGAACGAATTCGTGCTCAGTTAGAATATCACGAATAGTAAAACCCCGCTTATTCAAGCGGGGCAAATCAACGGATTATTAATCGGTAATAACTGGCGCATATGGCGGTCTACCGTCATCCACGACAATCCTATATCCAGGCACCAATATCGGTGACCCGTCACTTCTCTGGCCGCGCGGTACCATAGCCTCCTCCGGCCCAGATATTATTTCATATCCTTTTTGCCTTAGCTCCTCGGCCACCTCCAGAGCATAGTTATATCCGTTTTCTTTAACTGTGGAGTAAGATTCTCTCATCTCTTTGTTGCACCTCCAATAAAAAATTCTAGAGCCTCAAAATCAAACCTCCATCATTATCTTATCATATCTCTGCAAAATATGGTAAAATATAACTATGAAATTTGCATCGAGTTACGAACCAGGAGAATATGAAAGTGATATTTACGGTGCTTGGGAAGCCAGCGATATTTTCGCCCCGTCTACCCCTACCGTGCCAGTAGATAATGACAGTGACGGCAAAGACGACCGCGACAATAAAAATACTTACAGCATCGTCATGCCCCCACCCAATGCCAATGGTAATCTCCACATTGGTCACGGCCTCACTATTGCCCTGGAAGATTCCCTTACTCGCTACTACCGCCTAAAAGGCAAATCTACTTGGTATATCCCCGGCGCAGATCATGCCGGATTTGAAACCTGGGTCGTCTATGAGCGCAATCTAGAAAAACAGGGCCACACTCGTTTCGAATACGATCGCAACGAGCTTTATGCTCGCGTATGGGATTTTGTTGCTGAGCAGCGTGGCAACATGGAGTTGCAGCTCCGTGCTCTTGGCGCCTCTTGTTCCTGGAATGACCTCACTTTCACCTTGGATGAAAACGTCATAGATCGCGTCTATACCACCTTTGAAAAAATGTGGAATGACGGTATGATTTACCGGGGCGAAAAACTCGTTAATTTCTGCCCGAAGCACCAGACCGCCTTTGCCGATATTGAGGTAGAACACAAAGACGAAAAAGGTACTCTTTGGGATATCGCTTACACTTACGATGGTGGCGAAATTATTGTTTCTACCACCCGTCCTGAAACCCTTTTTGGTGACGCTGCCGTGGCTGTTAACCCCGAAGATAAGCGTTACAAAGATCTAATCGGCAAAACCGTCCATCTTCCACTCACTAATAAAGAAATCCCCATTATCGCCGACGAACACGCCGATCCAGAATACGGCACCGGCGCCGTAAAAATCACCCCGGCTCACGACTTCGATGATTTTGAGGTGGGCGAGCGCCATAATCTTGAACGCATCAAGGTAATTGCCGAGAATGGCACCATGATTAACGTCCCAGAAAAATACTACGGCCTCACCACTGCCGAATGTCGCAAGCAAGTCTTAAAAGATCTCAAAGCTGCCGATCTCTTCAGGGGTGAAAAACAGCTCGTTCACTCCGTGGCACACTGCTACAAATGTGGCACCGTACTCGAGCCTATGCTCAAAGAGCAATGGTTTGTAGACGTTGAAAAACTAGCCAGTGTCGCCATCAAGCATCTAGAGAAAAACGAGATCAAATTCCACCCAGCAAACAAGCAAAAAGTTCTTATCAACTATCTCAAGAACCTCAAAGATTGGAACATTTCTCGCCAAATCCCTTGGGGCATTGCTATACCGATGTTCCGCCGCATTACCGATGCTGCTACCGATGAGCCAGATTGGATCTTTGATCGTCGTACTCACCTCAAAGAGATTGAAGTTGCCGGCGTAAAATATGTCCGCGATGAAGACACTTTTGATACCTGGTTCTCTTCTAGTCATTGGCCAATTGTTTGCACCAACTGGACGGAAGATAATTTCAACCCCTATTACCCACTAAACGTCATGGAAACTGGCGCCGACATATTATTCGCCTGGGTTGCCCGCATGATCATGATGGGGCTCTATGTCACTGGCGAAGTACCGTTTAAAGAAGTTTACCTCCATGGTTTAGTGTTAGATGCTCACGGGCAAAAGATGAGTAAATCAAAGGGCAACGTAATCAATCCAATGGATTTAGTTGCAAAATATGGTTCCGATGCCTTTCGCCTTGGCATTCTCCGTGGTCGTTCTGCCGGCATGAACCAAGCCTTCTCCGAACAATCTGTCATATCCGGTCGCAACCTCTGCAATAAACTCTGGAATATCTCCAGATTAGTCCAAAGCATAGTTGACGAGACGCCAGAAGATGCTCTTTCGAGGAGCGTATTTGGCGACGGGCCAAATATGGAGCGACCGAGCCCTGTAACGACAGGAGCGAGGGAGCGTTCCGAGAAAGACGCATCTCTGGCGTCATACGAAACACTAAATATGGGCGAGGACTGGATCTGCCGCGAAATCAACGACTGCCTCAAGCAAGTAGAGAGTTCAATGAAAAACTACCGTTTTGCAGAAGCTGTAGAGGTCCTATATCAGACTATCTGGGATAAATATGCCGACTGGTTCCTAGAGAGTCAAAAAATCTTCAAAAATACTGGCCTCTTAAAACAGACTCTAGAAACAATCCTTATTGCCCTGCATCCTTTCGCTCCTTTTGTTACTGAAGCTATCTGGCAAAATCTTTCCTGGACAGACGGCTTTATCGCTACCGCAAAATGGCCAAATAAGCTTAAATTTGATCCTATCAGTGCTGCCGAGTTCGAAAGCCTAATCTCAGTCGTATCCGAGGTTAGAGGCACCCTGCAGGCCCTTCCAGGCACCAATAATGCTAAAAAATACAGCCTATTATATGGCAATGATAGCCTCGTAGAGGATAATTTACTGCTCATCCGCACTCTTACCAAGGTTCCAGCCATCAACGCCTTAGACGGTCATCCACGGGGCTTAAGGCTTGCACTCGCAAATCACGAGCTTTATTTAGACGTTCCTGAAAAGGTTGTTACAGAGTATAAAGATGCTCTTACTGAAAAAATTCTCTCTGTCGGTCGTGAGTTGGACGCATTAAATGCTCGCATGGCCAACCCTAATTACGTAGAAAGGGCCCCAGAGCACCTCGTTAAAGAGACAAAAGATCAAATCAAAGAGAAAGAATCCCTTATCTCTCGCCTCAAATCCCAGCTCGAGCTAATATAAACAAGAACAAAAAATTACCAAAATAGCCCTCAAGGGCTATTTTTCCGAATAGCTACCACGACATTACTCCTCAATTAATTACCTGCGGAATTTTTATATTCTCTACTCCCTTTCACGATCATGTATATCGTAATAGCTAACACCACAACTATCACCAATACCCCAGTTATCCTATTGGAGGTTACAAAAATCTGGATTAAATCATCAATTGCTTTTTCTATCTCTGCCGATGCGCTCGCTATTCCGCTCACCCCCTCTAAAGCTTTTCTGGCCTCCTCAATTGCTTGCGCTCCATAGCTTGCTATCATGGCTGTCTGTAGCATCAATACAGATACCGTCGCCCCTATCAGCTGTATATTATTTTCCGCCATCGCTATGATGTTTTTCTTTCGCCGCTGTTTTACTATTCCTATTGCCGCTGAAATCAATAAGTAAAAAGTCCAAAACGTCACGCCTACTGCTATTATTGGGCTATAATTTCGTACGGCAACCCCAGGTGTTGCTATCATGATAGATATTATCGCAATTAATGCCAAATTAGCCAGAGTTAATGCCCATCCTGATATCCGAAACACTTTCCAGGCCTCTCGCCCATGTTTTTTATGTGATAGTCTGATATACAAATTTACAGATGTTAGCACGGCATAGTACACCCCTAGCGCTGTGAACCACACGGACTCATAGCGTATCCCACCATATAATTGAAAAGCCACGAAGAAATAATTCACCGCCGTGCTTGCGTATAATATTGCTTTTTCCCTGGTGTCTCTCTCTTTTATTATTTTTCTCACCAAAGATACGACTTTGCTTTTCTTAAAATCGAATAATTTACCCGCCATCTATTGAATTTATGCCTTTATGCAACTATAGAACCATAAAAATTTTATTTTTTGTTAAACTTATTTAAATTAAACAGCGGTTTTTTATCGCCATCTATAATTCCCTGCGCCTCGCGCATTAGCCGCTCCAAGGCCACATCGGATGAGGCCGAGCCCACGTGCACAGTTCGTACCACTTTTCCCTGCTCCTTGTAGCATACTTGCACCCCCGTTGCCCCCGAAGTCGTTTTAAATTTCCTTATATAGGCCATAAGTTGATTGTATCATATTTTAATTTAAGCCTCTCGAAGGGGGTTCGGAGCCTGGCAAGGCGAGAAGTAGCGCTGCCCGCCCGTGGCGACGGGCCGGGCGGACGCGCCCCGAGAGAGGCTTAAATTAAGATATGCACAGCAATTCCCCACCTTTTTCCACCAAACCACAAGAACTTTTGCGGGCTATTCCCCTTATGCCTAGCAACCACCGCGCCTAGCAACCCAACTTGACAAACCATTCCGCTTCCGCTAAAATTAAACCAACAACTGGCAACCTCACACACAGTTGGGAGAATTCGATTAATTTTCCACCGACAGAACACATGCATCTGGCCGGCAATTATGCTCATGCAATAAAATAATAAGCTTAAGCTGTCAAAAAAATTCACGTGTTCCAAGAGGTGTGAAATAAATTTTGATGATATAATGAAAAATATGCAAAATCCGATTACGCAATCTAAAGCTTGGCAAAAATTTCAAGAAGATCTGGGTGAAACTAGCTTTCTAGAACAGGGAACTGACTATCAATATTTAGCCATCCTCAAGAAAACCCCAGTAGGGAATTACTTATATCTGCCTTATGGCCCAATAGCCAAAGATAAAAAAGCATTTCAGGCTGCACTAAAATCCTTAAGTACCCTAGCCAGAAAACATCAGGCTATCTTTATTCGTATCGAGCCACAAAACCCTGATTTTACTAAATGCCTGCCGGCAAATACCAAGAAAACCAAAGATCTAAACCCTAAAGATACCTGGGTACTAGATATTACCCCAGATAAAGCCACAATTCTTACCAATTTTTCCCAGGGCACCCGTACTCGTTATAATACCTTTGCAAAAAAAGGCCTTACAGTAGAGTCCACCAAAGACCCAGTTCAGATTAAACACTTAGTAGAATTACAAAACAAGCTCTTCAAGACCAAAAACCTCAATTCTTTCAGTGAACATTATCTTAAAACTGAGCTTTCCCAGCCTTTTGCTACCCTATATTTAGTAAAATATCATTTACCGGCGGGGCAGGAAAGGGAAGAAAACACTCCCAAGAATGGCCAAATTCTCGCTGCTAGCCTCTTTTTCGATTATCAAGACACGCGCTATTATATGCAGTCTGCCGCCGATATCGATTACAAAAAACTCCCCGCTACAGTAGCACTCCTCACTACTGCACTTTTCGACGCCAAAGAGCAGGGAATTAAGTTTTTCGATTTCTGGGGTATCGCTCCAGAAGGCGCACCGGATAGCCACCCCTGGAAAGGGTTCACTAAGTTCAAACAATCCTTTGGCGGCGCCCCAGTAGAATACGCCGGCACGTACGATATTATCTTAAAACCAATCAAATATCATTTTTACCAACTAATTCGTCGGCTCAACCGCTTTATCCGCAGGCATTAGTGTTATAATAGTCTTATGTTTTTTACTACTATCACCGAGCCAGAATTTCGCAAATTTGCCGATCAGTCACCCTATAAATCTTTCATGCAGACTCCCGAAATCGCCAAATTGAGAGAAAAATCTGGCTGGACGGTTTACTATTTCGCCGTCAAAGAAGGTGATCAAATCCTCGCTGCCACTATGGCCGTGGCTAAGCCTACTTTTCTTGGTAAATCTACATTTTACACCCCTGGCGGCCCCCTAGTAGATTATGGAAATATCGCCTTGCTTAATTTTTTCGTCAAAAATCTCAAAAAGTACGCCAAATCTCATAATGGCTACATTCTCCAGATAGACCCTTATTACGAGCTCATAGAACGCGATAGGGAAGGGGATATTGTAGAAGGTGGGTTCAACCGCACTCGAGCCCTAAAATCGCTAGAAAGCCTCGGTTTTCGCCCTATGCTGCATACTTCTCAGCCTAAGTATCTCTTTGTGATGAATATTAATGACCGCACTCCAGATGAACTCTTCGCCAGTTTTAAACAAAATACCCGTAACCTTGTTAGTCGTACTGCCAGAAACGGCATCAAAGTCCGCGAGCTTACCAGAAAAGAACTAGATATTTTCAAACAAATTACCGAAGCTACGTCCGAACGTCGTCATTTTAATGATCGTTCACTTGAATATTATCAGCAAATGTACGATTTATTCCATAAAAAAGGCGAAGTGAAATTCATAGTAGCCGAGGTAGATATAGACGGCAAAACTACGCCATTATCTGCTGCCATGTTCATGACTTATGGCGATGAAGTTATCTATCTTTTCTCTGGTAGCGACGCAAAATATATGAAAGAGTATAATGCTCAGTACGCCATCCAATGGTACATGATCAAATATGCCGCCGAACATGGTTACAAAAAATACAATTTTTATGGTATCCAGGGTTTGCCAGATCCCAAGGCCAAAGATTACGGTATTTACAGGTTCAAAAAAGGTTTTGGTGGCCAAGTTGTCGAGCTAATTGGCTCTTTTGAGCTTCCGCTCAACTTTTTCTACTACCTTCACTCTATTCTTGCCAAACTCCGCCACCATTAATTACTTCATTAGGGGTGATTTTTGCTTGCGCTAAAAATAGACACTATGTTATAATGAAAATGCAATCTTTAGTTGTCTATTCAAGGCAGTTTTTATATCGTATTAAACATTTCATACAGTATTAACGGCACCGTAAGGACTGAAACTGTATGATCTGCTTTGATGGTACAGCTAAAGATTGCACCCCTTGCGGTGCCATTTTTGTTAATCCCCATTAATATAGTGGCACCACATG
>CAMVDR010000013.1 GCA_947166295.1 uncultured Candidatus Saccharibacteria bacterium
TTGCCAGGTACGCTGGAAGAAAGGAGGAAAACTGCGAGAAAAAGTGTAGCGTAAAAATGTGGAGAATATTAAATTTAAAGGTAGAGAAAGGAGATGAATGTATCACAGAATTAGAATCACAGTGGTTTCGCTAGTGGTAATAGCGATAATGATGCTTAGTTCGGTAGCAACATTATCATATTTTACTGATACTGATAGCAAAACGAATGATTTTGCGGTTGGTAACGCTAAAACGACACTAGTGATTTATGATGAAGTGAGCGATGCCAACAACAGGCACGAAATAGTCGAGAGCGATTATACGGTTGTAGATAATCACGTGATTAAATGTGCTTCGTGTACGGCAAATGAGCGTGAGCAACTAAGTAGCTTGCCGTTCTATTTGCAGGCGACTAATGGTGGCAATATCCCAGTTTATCAGAGATTCCGCGTGGTGGTTCCGATTGCCTTGGCTAACGTAGTGTCGTTAGATCTACCGAATACATACAACGGTTGCAATGTTAAAACTGTAGAAAACAACACATGTAGCAACGCTGATTATACAATAACTTATAAATCTTCTGTTAGTGTGGAGGATACACCCACCTATGCAGAGTATTATATTGTAAGTAATGATGAGTTGGAAGTGGATGGTAAAACCAAAGAATGGCCGATAAACGGAATAAAGTTTGGTGACATCTCCAGTCTAGATGAACCGTTGTTTACGTGTGATAATAATGATAGTAGTTGTGTGGTGGGCGTAAAAGCTTATTCTGACGCAATTCAGACGGCTGGGTTCCAGACGGCAGCAGGAGCATTTGCAGGCGTGGGGGAAACATATTAATTTTGGTTAATATTAATTAATAATAAAGGAGTTATAAATGAAAATCAATCGAAAAACTGTATTATCGACAGCAGCAGTGCTGGGTGTAGCAGCTTTGATTGCTGGTGGGACGATTGCGTACTTCACCGACAACGATAGAGAAGACAATGTTTTTACGTTTGGGAATGTAAAAGTTGCATTGAACGAGCAACAGCGTGAGGTAGATAGTGATGGCTGTAAGGTAGCGACTCTCACTGATTTTACTGACGGTAAGGCTTTTTATCCTATAGTAGGTTCAGCGAGTGGTGGTGCAAAGGATGCGAGCGGTATGCCAGCTGATTGTGATAGTACCAAGGTATTTGATACCAACAAGTCACTTGCTAAGAATTATGTAGATAAGATGGTGTCGGTAACTAATACTGGTACTAGCCCAGCTTATATTCGTGTTTATTATGGGATTCCTAGAGCTCTATTGGACAGTAATTTAGATGATGATAATGAAAATGATAATGCTATACATTTCAATGAGGGTACATTTGTTTATAGTGATGGTTCTGGTTTCTTCTGGTCTGGTGTGTACCCACATGATGGTACTGTTACGTCTGAAACTGCAAAAGGTGCAACTTGGCTACTTGGACCAGTAGAAAATGATGTGGTCACTGGTAAATATCACTATATAACAACTATCGATGGTACACAATATGCGGTTTATTATCAGGATATAATTAATCCGTTGGCTGGTGGTGAAACTTCTGATCGTGTCTTGAATGGCTTCTATCTAGATGCTTCAGCAACTGTTCAAGAAGTTCAAACTGCAACTGGTACCGAGGAACATATCTTTAATAAGGGTGTAGATACTGGCTGGAAAGTGACTGATCCAGTGACAATTCCAGTAGCGACTGTCGCTGTTCAGTCTGAAGGTTTTGGTAGTACCGATCAAGCTGTGACTGCAGCGTTTGGTGCAAACTTCGACCCATTTAATAATTAAAACAAACATAGGTCGGTTGGCTTAATGCTGACCGACCTTGAGGGGGAGCAGATGCTAAGGAAAGGAAAATAAGTAAATGACGAAGCGAGATTTGTTTAGGGTGGCGGGGGTGTTATCTTTGACAATGGCTGGGGCGTTTGTTTATTCTCCTGTCTTTGCGGAAGATCCGGTCGATATTACTATTGTAGAAAAAGGTGATGATGGTTCGGGTGGAATAATAAGCGAGTGGCAGGATATTACGGGGGCGATGCCTGGGACGACTTATAATGCGGTGCCGCAAGTGAGAAATGACGGAACAATGACGGTGCCAGTAACGATGTGTTTGACAGAATCTGGTAAGGATGGAGAGGGAAAAGATATCGTATTAGGCCCGAAGACTTTTCAGATTGATATCAACGATGGTCACTGGACAAAGGTTAGTGGGGAAGATAGCGGCGGTGTAGTGGCTTCGCCGATTTTAGTCTGTTATAAACATAGTACTGAATTGGCGCCAGGCGAATTGACTGAGCCGTTGTTTCATGAAGTGTATTTGAGTGAAGAACTTGGCAATGAGCATCAGAACGCGACGTTTACTTTACATCTTGATGCGTATGCAGGGGAAGATGTACCAGAAGATGACCCGACGGTTGTGACACCAGAAGAGCCAGATACGGGTGCATTTACCAATTCTGAACCATTGACGGTTGGTGGATATGTGGTTTTGTCGCTTGGGGCGGTTATACTGACAATACTAGTCTTTTGCTTGCTGAAAAGACGCCGAGGCTTGTAATGCCCTTCTAATAAGATGGAGGTAATGAAATATGGGGGTAGGTGCTAAAACAGTGGTAGGCTTGACAAAATAGCGTAAGTGTGCTATAATAGAAAGATAGACATGAAAATCTCCTAGAAATAGGGGATTTTCTCTTGTAATTCAGGGTATTTTGTGATATAATTATCGGGATATTATTAACATAAGGAAAAGATATGAGTCGTATCGGAAAACAGCCCATCGAGATTCCGGCGGGAGTGACAATCACGGTCGGCGACAGCGAAATTACTGTTGCAGGCCCGAAGGGTCAACTCATTGTTCCGGTGCAGCCGAAGACAAAGGTTGCTATTGATGGTACTACGGCTACCGTCACTCGCGAAGATGACGAGCCAAAATCTCGGGCTTGGCATGGCTTGCAACGCGCGTTACTCAATAACGCAGTTGAAGGTGTGACTAAAGGCTTCGAGAAAAAACTAGAAATTAACGGTGTAGGTTTCCGTTTGTCTGGTGGTCCACAAGAGATTGAAATGGCCCTTGGCTTTTCACATCCTGTGAAATACAAAGCTCCAGAAGGCGTAACGCTTACTACCAACAAAATGGAAATTACGGTGTCTGGCATCGACAAGCAAAAAGTTGGCCAGGTTGCCGCAGAGATCCGCAGCCTCAAGAAACCAGAACCTTACAAGGGTAAAGGTATTAAGTATGCTGACGAAGTGATTCTTCGCAAGGCAGGAAAGGCGGGTAAGAAATAATGAATAAGATTTTTAGAGCAAAGAGGACGCGTGCCAAAATTCATGGTACTGCGGAGAGGCCACGTCTAAGTGTCCATTTCTCAAATCAACATATTACCGCACAAATTATTGACGACGATAAGAAAATGACTTTGGCCTATGCTACTACGGTTGGCGCCAAAATGACTGGTAGCAAGACCGAAAAAGCTGCCAAGATTGGCGCAGAAATTGCCAAGAAGGCCAAAACTGCAAAAGTTTCTAAGGTTGTCTTTGATCGTGGTGCTAAATTATATGCAGGCCGAATGAGTGCACTTGCTGATGCGGCTCGCAAAGAAGGATTGGAGTTTTAATTATGCCAGAAACAGAGAAAAAAGCCCCAAGAGTAATTAATAAATCTGGCACGCTCAAGATGGATGATAAAACGGCTGCAACCAAGCAGACTCGTGATATCTCTGGTAAGAGAATGGATCGTCGCAATCGTCGCGATCGTGTACGTGCCGAAGCTGGGCCAAAAGAATTTGACGAAATTACCATTGCGGTAGATCGCGTATCGCGTACGGTGGCTGGTGGTCGCCGGATGCGGTTCAAGGCACTAGTAGCGATTGGTAACCACAAAAATAAGGTTGGCGTGGGCGTAGCTAAAGGTAACGATGTAACCACTGCGGTAGCCAAAGCTACTTCAAAGGCTAAGAAAGCTATGATTACCTTTAATATGGATGGTGAAACTGTATGCCACGAAACCCGTACTAAGGTAACTGGTGCTGATGTTTTGATTAAACCTGCAGCTCCTGGTACTGGTATTATTGCTGGTGGTACGGTACGTTCTATCATTGGTCTTACCGGTGTAAAGAACTTGATTTCCAAATCACTAGGTAGCACCAATAAGGTAAACATTGCTTATGCTGTGATTGAAGGTTTGCGTCAGCAAGTACCACGCAAAGAGTGGACTGGCGCAAAGGTTGAAAAGGCAGAAGCTAAGGCCGAAAAGCCAGCAGCTAAGAAGCCAGCTGCAAAAAAGTCCGCTAAGAAGGAGGACAAGTAATGAAATACAATGATTTAGTAGTAGAAAAGAATACTCGTCCTAGCCGCAAGGGCCGTGGTATCTCGGCAGGTCAAGGCAAGACTGCTGGACGTGGTACCAAAGGTCAGAAGGCTCGTACTGGCCATCGCAAGATGCCGGCTGGGTTTATGGGTGGTCAGCGTGCTATTATGCAAGCTGTGCCAAAGCTCAAAGGTTTTAAATCTTTCCACCCGAAGGCCGAAGTTGTTTATACTGATAGGTTGAACGATTTAAAAGGTAAAGTAGATAACTACGCAATGGCGGAAGCTAGTTTGATTTCTAGCCCGTTCGTGAAGGTGAAAGTAATCACTCGCGGCGAGCTCACTGCAAAGATTGACTTAGAGACACAATTTGCTTCTAAGACTGCAGTAGAAGCTATTAAGAAAGCTGGCGGTAGCTTTAAGAAGGTTACTATCTTACAGAAACCTGCCAAGTCGGAGACAAATAGATAAATTCAACAGCTCGGACTTGTTTGTCTTGTAATTTTTACAACATAGGGCAAGAAAAAATCTCCTTAAAATTGGGAGATTTTTTCGTTGCTAAGTTGTAGAAATCACGCCAAACAAATCTGGTCTAAATTTCATTATGCTGTTGAATTTATTTATTTGTCTCTAAATTGGCTATAGATGTCGTTCTCTGTGGTATAATAATAGGGAATTAATAGTGGAGTATATATTATATGGATGAAAAAGAGCTAAAGACTAGCCCAAAACAACGGTTTTTTATAATTTTGATTGCGGTGATAATGCTCGGGTCTATTATTGCGAGTTATATTGCAATTGTAATAAATGGTAGTAAATCTAAAACCACTAGCGAAACGAATCCTCAGGTGGATCAAGCAAAGATTGCGGAATATGAATCTGCCTATAATGCTAAGGTGGCAGAGTTTTCTGAAAAAACTAAAGAAGATTACGACAACTTTATTAATTATAAATCAGAAATTACTGCATATAACGAAACTGCGGCCAATGAAAATGGCGTGCAGGTGCGCGATTTAAAAGATGGTACCGGAGAGGAGATTAAAGATGGTGCCAAATATTTGGCTTATTATGTGGGCTGGTGTGCGGATGAAAGTGTGTTTGATTCTTCTTTTGACAATAATGATAATCCTACGGCTTTTGCGAAAATCTTGGATGCTTCGCTTGGCATGATAGAGGGTTGGAATTTGGGGGTGGAGGGCATGAAACTGAACGGTATTCGCGAAATTACTATACCGGGCGAACTGGCCTATGGCGAAAGTAGAGAAATATGCGGCGGTAAAAACAAGCCGCTGAAATTTATCGTGATGGCGAAGGCGAGTGAGGATCCGCTAAAAACACTAGCGGCGGATTTGGACACGGCTTATATGCGGTTACAGTACGCGTATTATGGCATGAACTATGATGATGTCGTGAAAAACACAGAATAGTCTGCAAAAAACGGCATTTTCAAAAAACTTATGCTATAATGGAGGTATGAAAAGGCGTGCCAAGTTTGTTAGATTGTTCTGTTTAATAAGTTTAGGGGGAATTCTGGGGGGAGCGTTGCTTAGGGGTGTTAATGATGCGGGGGCTTTGGATTATCAAAGTAATGTAGGGGTGGGGTTTACGTTTAATCCTACTATCAGCGTATCTTTGTCTGATAGCGATTTGACGATAGATGGTTTAATACCAGGAGGTGGTGCGGCAGATAGTAATGTAATTACGGTTGATGTATCCACTAATACAGCATATGGATATACTTTAACTTCTACGGTTGGGGCCAGTAACACAACTAGGAATTTGGTAAATAGCGTTGACAATACTAAAACGTTCGCTAGTATCGATTTCGGTTCTGGTTTGGCTAGTTTAACTACCGATAATACTTGGGGATATAGTTATTCTAGTGATAATGGTACTACTTGGGCCAATTATAGTGGTTTGCCTTTGTATGGCGACTCAACCCATGTAACTACCTTAATAGATACAGATGATGCGGCAGATAGTGGTTCGATAAAGTTTAAGATTGCGGCAAAAGCTGGTGAAACGCAAGCTTCAGGCGCCTATACCAACGTGGTGAATTTTTATGCAGTGACAAAATTGGAACCGCACTATTTGTACGACGAAGTACAAAAGTTAAGCAAGGGTACCCTTACGGCGAATAATGTGAATTTGTCTGACGCTATTACTCAGGCTAACTCCGGCGTGTATGAATATAGTGCGGGTACTTATGGGGCTTCTAGTGATACTAGTGATGCCTACACGATATATTTTTATCGTGGTATTTTAGACAAAACGACTACATCTTATGGTTCAGATGGTCTTTCGGATGCGTATCCGAATTATGTGAAATTAAAAAATAATACTTGTTGGCGCATTGTAAGAACTACCGGCTCTGGTGGAGTGAAGATGATTTACAACGGTACCTATAAGAATAACACTTGTGCGAATAATACTGGCAATGCACAGATATCAACAGCCCCATTTAATACTGGCTCCTGGTCTAATTATACTGGTTTACAATATCAAAATATGCATGCTGTAGGATATACTTACAGTAATGTGCCGGCCAGTACTACTACTGCGACTTCGCTCAGTACTTTGTTGGGAGCGACTGGGGATGACACTACTACCAATGAGAACTCTTCTATTATTAAACAGTATATTGAGACTTGGTATGCGGCTAATATGACGGGCACTAATAATTATACTAGTAGGCTAGAGAAGAGTGCGGGGTATTGTAATGATCGTACTGTTTATTATGACGGCCTATATGGTGTGAACAATAAGTTAGCGGAAAGTACTACGGTGATTCCGTATGGTACTAGGGGCATGGCTTTTTATAGATTTGGAGCGTATGCTAGAAACTTGTCTACTTCGCAAAATATTACTTTGGGGTGTCCGCGTGGCAAGGTAGATTTATATTCGACAACGACCGATACTGGTAATGGCCAGTTAACTTACCCAATAACGTTACTTACGGCGGACGAAGCGGCATTTGCTGGATCTGGACGTTCTGAGGGCGGTACGACTTATAGTGCTAACTCTTACCTACGGTCCGGCGATGCCTTCTGGTTGCTCTCGCCGCTCACCCGGGATTCGGACGGCGTTACGGGCGGGTTCTTCTTGAACTCGAATGGTTACCTCGTCAGCAACTACGTCGGCGGTAGTTACGGGGTGCGCCCGGCCATTTCTCTAATCTCCGGAACGCAGGTGGTAGCTGGTACCGGTATCGCAACTGACCCGTGGACAATAGAAGATTGATAATATAATGTATGTTAACGTTCCGGTACTTCGCGAGGAACTCGCGAAACCTGGTGCGGCGAAGGCTTGGTCTGAGCCGCAGGAAATAGTAGTTCCATCACTGTCGAAAAATGGCTTCCAATGGTGATGGGGCTGCTAGGCCTCAAAGTATCTTGCCATAAAAACGAGTTCACTCTGTTGTTGCTACGGTCCGGCAATAACTTCTGCTTGCTCTCGCCGAACAACCGGAATTCGGACGGCAACGCGAACGAGTTCAACTTGAACTCGAATGGTAACCTCAGCAACAACAACGTCAACAACGATAATGGGGTGCGTCCGGCACTTTCATAAATTCTTTGGGTTTGGCAAGGGTCAAGAGATTGGTTTATATTATATAATATATTGTCTGGTAAGGCGCCCCATTGCTTTATCGTTTATGATTAGTTTTGTAAACAGGGGATGCTATTTAGTAGCCTAAGATAAGTGAAATAGACAAGCTACTTTAGAGTAGAGGATAACTCTGTCTTAAAATAATACAAGTAAATTAATTATGATTCAACAACGTGATTATAGAAAACCAGAATACGAGCCGTTTAAAATTCGGGCGGCGATGTTAGATTTGGATGAGTATTTGCGAATATTCATTATTCCGCAAATTCCGGCGGGGTTTAGTGATTATCGCGAAGTAATGCGCAACACTATGGATGCGGCGCGGCATGCGATGTATCGCGCAGCAATTACATCGCGACGAGAAAGGCAACACCGGCTAGTATTGTTAAAAATAGAACTAGCAATGACTGAAACTTATTTAAAAGAAATTCGTGAAGTTTGCTATCGTAGCAAAGAAAAACGACGGTTGGATAATAATTTGGCGCGAAGGTTTGAGATTTGTGCTAGCAAGTAAAAAGCCGTAATGAATATAGTTTGGGCTTGGGCCAAAAATGAAGATAAATTACTAGATTCTTCCAAGACTCAAAAAACTGCCGGACTAATGGAGCAAGAAGCGATTTAAAATGACACATTGTAAAACGCGGCGAATATATGATAGTTCTTTGACTTATGAAAAATTATATGCAGCATGGAATATAGTATCGCACACTTGTAAAAATAAACGAGATTTGTATGAATTTTCGATGTTTCAGTAAGCGCGAATTTCTAAATTATTGGAAGATTTGAAAGCGCGGGATTATTATCCGAATAAGTATCGATGCTTTATGATTTTTGAGCCTAAACCGCGGCTAGTGATGAGCCAATCGATTCGAGATAAAGTAGTTAATCATTTTTGTGGCACAAGAATATTTATTGCTGCTTCTCGATGTGGCACTGATTGATACGAACGTGGCAACGCGTTATGGTAAAGGGTCTTCATATGTGGCCAAAATGCTTCGGCGATATTTTGCGCAGATGATGGTGGCCAAACCGGACACAACAATATATGCGTTGAAAATAGACATATCAAAGTATTTTTATAGTATAGACTATGAGATTTTGTTTGAAAAATTAAGAAAGCGGGTGAAGGATGGTGATGCGTTAGAAATTTCGCATCGGATTGTCGACGAAACAAATCAGCCATATATTAATAATGTAATAGATGGTTTTAACAAATATTATGGTACTACGATACCGCATTATATGAACGGTAAGGGGTTATCGATTGGAGTGATGACGTCGCAGTTTTTGGCGATTTATTATTTGGATGATTTGGATCATTATATTAAAGAAAAGTTACATTGCAAATATTACATTCGATACATGGATGATTTCTTATTCTTGTCACATGATAAAACAGAGTTGAAACGAATAAAGGGAATAGTGGAGCAAAAAATAGTAGAATTAAAGTTGGTAGTAAATCCAAAAAGCGCAATTTATAATTGTATGTCAAAGGGTGGATTTAGCTTTTTGGGGTATCGTTACTATGTAGTAAAGTCGCACAATAATACTGGAGGGATGTTAAGAGTAGCATGCCTCTCAAAAACAGTAAAGAGAGTAAGGCGAAGATTATTGATCCTACGAAACCACGATGTTGTAAAATATGATAGATCTTATGAGTCGTATCGAGGGTACTTTATGAGCACTCTGCCGATACGCAAAATGGAGCAATATGCGGGGGGAAAATTGATGTGATATAATTTTGGTATGAATAAGGACAAAACTTTTTTCTTTTATGATTTGGAAACTTCGGGGCTGAATGCGCGGGAAGACCGGGTGATGCAGTTTGCTGGGCAGAGAACGGATATGGAATTAAATCCGATTGGTGAGCCGGTGAATATTTTGGTAAAAATGACGGAAGATGCTCTCCCTAGCCCTAGCGCAATAATGGTAACCAAGATTACGCCGCAGGATACTTTACGTGATGGTATATCGGAAGCAGAATTTGTAAAGTTTATAACTGAAGAAGTGTTTGTACCAAATACTATAGCGGTGGGCTATAATACAGTGCGGTTTGATGATGAATTTATCCGGGCGCTTCTTTGGCGGAATTTTTATGATCCATATGAGTGGGAATGGAAAGATGGGCGGAGTCGCTGGGATATACTAGATGTGGTGCGATTAACGCGAGCGCTTCGGCCGGAAGGGATAAATTGGCCGTTTCGCGAAGATGGTGCGCCGACAAATCGACTGGAATTAATAACCAAATTAAACGGTGTCGCGCACGAGCATGCGCATGATGCGCTAAGTGATGTATATGCTACTATTGCGGTAGCGCGATTAATCCGTGAAAAACAACCAGAACTTTTTGATTTTCTTCTAAAGATGCGTGATAAAAAAGAAATTAAAAAATTGGTAAACCTAGAAAATAAAAAACCTTTTATATATGCATCTGGCAGGTACAGTAATGAATTTAATAAGACTACGGTGGCGTTTCCGCTAACTAGCGGACGAAATGGAAATGTGTTGGTGTATGATTTGCGCTACAATATTAATGATGTAGATATGGAGAAAACTTTTCCGATTGTAAAAGAGCTGTGTTTTAATAAATGTCCAGCAGTGGCGCCGATGGGGGTGTTAGAAAAAGAAGACGGCTGGAATAAAATTGGCTTAACGCGGGAAATTGTGGAGAAAAATTTGCAAGATCTATTGGCGCATCCAGAATTTGCGGAAAAAATGCGAAGTGATATAGAAAATCGGCCGGAGTTTCCGCCGGCGGTGGAGCCAGAAGCGGCACTATATGATGGTTTTTTAAGTGACACAGACAGAATAAAAGTGGCGGCAGTGCGAAATGCGGATGCAAATAAACTAGCAGATTTTCATCCGGATTTTCATGATCCGCGGTTGCCAGAATTGTTGTTGCATTATAAAGGGCGAAACTTTCCGCAAAGTTTGAGCGAAAGTGAAAGTGCTAAGTGGGAAGAATACCGCAAAGCGAGACTCGAAAGATTAACGCCAAAGTTTCTAAAAGAGTTAGCAGAAGTATACAAAAAAGATGAATATATTGGTGAAGAATTAAAACTATATTTTGAATCTTTGATGTAATTCGCATGATTCATTAATGTCTTGTGAGCTTCGCAATGTGATAATAAATTTTATCACATTGTTTCGCCCCTTCGGCGGCAAAATCTGCCCAAAGGTAGATTTCGCCTTTATGCCACTCGACATTAATGAATTATGCAAAGATACTTTAATTTTTAGCTATAATTAAAATGCTTATGCTATAATATCATTATGGATAACAATAAAGTTATGATTGTAGGGACAGGGAACGTAGGCGCGAGTATTGCGTTTGCGATTATGAACCAGCGGACAGTGATTAACGAGATTGTTCTAACGGATATTATTGCGAAGGATGCAGAAGGCGAGGCGATGGATCTACGTGATGCTTTGGCTGTAGCGCCGAGTTATGTGAAAGTTTCTAATGGCACTTATAAAGATGCGAAAGATTGTGATGTAGTGGTGATTACGGCGGGCGCAGCACAAAAGCCGGGTGAGACACGGATGGAACTGCTCAAGAAAAATGTGAATATTTTAAAGGGAATGATAGAGCAGATAATGGCGAGTGGGTTTGATGGAATATTCTTGGTAGTAACAAACCCAATGGATGTGTTGACATATTATACTCTGAAGTTTTCTGGCTTGTCGGCAGAGCGAGTGATAGGCTCTGGTACAGTGCTGGATTCGGCAAGACTTAGGCAGAGGATTGCAAGCTATATGAATATCAATGCAAAATCTGTGCATGCATATCAGATTGGTGAACATGGCGATACGGAGTTAACTTTGTGGTCGCTTGCGGACGCGGGCGGTCAGAAGGTGGCGGAAATGTTGCCTGCGGATGTGCGAAATGGGATTTCTGATTTTGTACGTGATGAAGCCTATGAGATTATCGAGAAAAAAGGCGCAACGTATTACGGGATTGCTACGTGTGTGGTATCTATATTAAACTGTATTTTAAATGATGAAATGCGCATAATGCCAGTGTCTTCGTATGATGGGTTTTCTGGGACGTGTTTTGGTTGGCCGTCTGTGGTGGGGCGTGAAGGTGTGATACGGAGATTAGATTTGAAGATTTCCGAAAAAGAAGGAATTGGGTTACAAAAATCAATTAATGCTCTTAAGAAAGCAATTAATTCTGTAAAAATATAGACTAGTGGTGGCCTTGCGAAAAGTAGACATTAGCGGTAAAATATAGTAAAGATTCTAGAATTAACTTAAAAAGGAATAATAAAAATGGATCCAACAAATAATCCGATACCAACCCCTAATCCGGCATCTGGAGCTAATCCTAGTCCTGCCCCAGTGGCTCCACAACCGCTTAATACTCCAGTGCAGCCTGCAGCTCCAGTAACTCCAGTTGGCCCAGCTCCGGTTCAGCAACCCGTAGTACCAACGCCTGCGGCGGCAAATCCGGTAGTGCAGCCTCCAGTTAATCCGGTGGTTAATCCTGCTGTATCAGCTCCAGTAAATCCGGTGTTTCAGCCAGGTAATTTGAACGGTGTAGCGGCGACGGATCCGATTATGATGCCAGAGCCGGCACCAGCACCAGATCCAATAGAAGAAGAACTGAAAGCGCCGATGAAGGCAGCGGGGCCAGTACCTGGTTCGATCGGTTCGGCGGTGTCCGGGCCGGAAGCGGCGGAGCCGACTCCTATGGATGATAGTGCTTTTGCAGCGCCAGCTGGGAGTCCACAGAGCGTGTCGTTTACGGATCCGGCAGCGCAGCCAGGAATGGGCCAAACAGCTGCGCCGGCCAAACCAGCAAAAAAGAAGACGAGTAAAAATACCTTGATTGCCTTAGTGATAGTGGCTGTGATGGTGGTGATTGCTTTGGCTGTAGTATTGATGATACAGCTAGGTGTGTTACAGATTTAGTTCGCTGGCATTGACGTATATAATTTTATATTGTAAAATATTTTTATGAATAAGACGTATATAACTACGGCGATACCGTATGTGAACGGTGCGCCACATATTGGTCATGCTATGGATTATTGTTTAGCGGATGTCTATGCTAGATATCGTAGGCTTTCTGGTGATGAAGTGAAATTTCAGGCTGGTGTAGATGAACATGGCAATAAGATTTTTCAAAAAGCCAATGATTTAGGAATTCCGGTAGAAGAATACGTGGCGGATAACGCAAAGAAATTTAGGGAATTCATTGAAAAATTAGATGCGTCTTACACGGATTTTATTAGGACGACCGACAAAGATCATGAACGTAGGTGTCAAGAAATTTGGCGCAGATTGTCTGACCATATATACAAAGCCAAGTATGAGGGATGGTATTGTTCTGGCTGTGAGAGATTTATCACGCAAAAAGAATTTGATGAAAATAATGGAATTTGCCCTGATCATCAAAAACCATACGAAAAACTTGTAGAAGAAAATTATTATCTTAGAATTTCGGATTTTAAAGATAAAATTCGTGCGGCGATTGAAACTGATGAAATGTTAATATTGCCGGATTTTCGTAAAAAAGAAATCCTGAAATTACTAGAAGAATCTCCGGATGTATCTATTTCGCGTTCTACCGAGCAGCTAACTTGGGGCGTGCCAGTGCCTGGTGATGATACACAGGTAATGTATGTATGGATTGACGCGCTTTCTAACTATATTACAATATTAGGATACCCGGACGAAGATATTAATGAGTGGTGGCCGGCAGCGGCGCAGTTCGTGGGTAAAGATATTTTGCGGTTCCATGCAATTATTTGGCCGGCAATGCTGATTGGATTAGGATTACCGTTGCCAAAAGTACTGCTTTCGCACGGGTTTATTTTGGCGAATGGGCAGAAGATGTCTAAGTCTATTGGTAATGTGGTGGATCCGATTGAAGTATTGGAAAGACACGGTCTAGACGCATTTAGATATTATTTCTTAAAACATGCTGATACTTTTGCGGATTCGGATTTTACGTGGGAAAAATTTGAAAATGCGTATAATAATGAGCTGGCAAATGATTTGGGCAATTTAGTACAAAGACTTGCGACGCTAGCTAAAAAGAATGGTATAGTACTCACTAAAACTCCGGAATTTCAATTTGATGCTAAGTATATAGAATTAATGAATGCGTTTGAATTTTCTAGAACTTTTGAATATGTGTGGGGCAAGGTGCAGGATATTAATAAGCGCATCGACGAGGAAAAACCTTGGAGCTTGGCAAAAAATGGCGAGATGGGAAAATTGCAAGAGTGTATGCAAAGTTTAATCTTTGATTTATTGAATGTGAATTATATGTTGAGTCCGTTTATTCCGCAAACTACAGAAAAGGTTTTTGAAATATTTGAAAATCCGATTGCTCCACCAGAAACTCCGTTGTTTCCTAAGGATTAAAAAATAACCCCTTGCGGGGTTATTTTTTTGTGATGGACTAATCTTCAGAAAGCTTTTTGGCAAAGTCTGAAAGATAGAATCCTACTACGCCACCAATCATTGGGATTAAAGCGTAGATGGATAATGCTTGGCAGATGCCGCCGAGGATTTCGCCAAAGTTTTCACCTGCAGTTGGGAAGATTTGCATCATCAATGCTACGGCTGGGTTAAATACGAAGTTGCTATTTAGACCCAGGAAGGCAGCAGAAACTACGTAGCCGATAAGCACTGCCAGCGCCATACCGCCAGCTACAACGGCAGCAAAGGTAAATACACTGCGCTTGTATTCAATGGCACGTGCAAAGAAGAACCCGATGACGGCTGCGCCGATGAGCTCTACCATAGTTACTGTCCAGAAGCCGCCTTCTGCCACAGCTGCCATTGCTGGCACATCATATGCAGTTTCGCCACCGGCTAGATGGAACCCATTGAAAATGAGCCAGCCGAGCCAGGCACCAAGGATTTCTGCAATAATATACATAATGCCGCGAATTACGGATATACGGCGAGTAGCCATCATACCTACGGTTACGATAGGGTTGAGGCAAGCGCCAGAGAATGCGTATACCGCGACTAGTATTGCAATAATAGCAAAAGCGTACATAGCTACATTAGCAATACCCATGAGGGATAAAGCAAATAGCAAAAGTGCTATGAGCATAGTGCCGATAACTTCGCCGAGTAATGCGCCATAGAATTTGTGATTTTTGAAGATGGTGAGAATACTCTCTTTTTCTTCGTATTTTTTAGCAAAGAAACCTTTGAAGCAAGATTTTTTCTCACTAGTAGTTGTGGTTACTTTTGTTTCTTCCACCGTGTTGGTTTTAGGAGCCTCGATTTCTGACTTTTTGACAGACTTCTCGGCAGTTTTAGGTTTGGTCGTCTTAGTCTTTGCAGACTTAGCCGACGATTTCGACTTTTTAGTCGCCATTTGTGACCTCCTTTAATGATATTTACATTATTATAGCACGAAAATTGTATGTTATAATGAAAAAAGTTAATAATTTATTTAGGAATAGTATGGGCGTAATAGTAAATAAAAATAATCAACAAGATAACGAGCTCTCGCGTAGGATTGATGCGGATTTGCGTGAACGAGCTTTGAGGGCTTCTGGCGTGGTAGATGAGGATACTCCAGACTTTGCGGAAGATTCAGAATACGTGAAGGATTTTAAAAAGACTGGTAGATTTGGTTGGGTGTGGGTAGTATTGATTGTATTGGCGATTATTTCAATTATTTCGATCGTATTAATTTAAAATTTTTACCAAAAAGCTTAAGTTTGTTATATAATACGTAGTATGGATGGTAGTGGGCTAGGTGAAAATGATCCCTATCGTGGGATGGACTCTGGTGAAGATGAAATTAGACCTGGCTTTTTGAAGGGGGTGCGTGATTGGGCTGATGGTGCAGCGTATCGCTTGAATGGTGAGAATTATGATAAAAACGGGAAAAAGCTAAAAAATAAAAAAAATAAAGCTGGTGGAGATTTGGCCTCGGCGGAAAAATCTGCAGCTGGTGGATTGAATAGCTTTGGTAAGGGTCTAGGCGGAGTACGCGAGCGTGAATCTACTGCACCTGGCGGTATTGTCAATTCCGTGAAAGGGAAGGCACCAGTAGGTAAAGGCGTGACTGGTAAGAATAAAGCTAAAGGTATATTTAAGAAGGCAGGGCCAATGGCGGCAATTGGTGGTGTTTTTGCGGTGGTGGCTATGTTGATGAGTGGTGCTCAAAGTATGATGCCAATAGCGATTGAAGAAATGATTATCGAGAAATTTAATTCGGTAGGGGTTTCTTCTACGATGGCGAGTGACGCTTGGCTTGATGTGCAACTAAACCAAGGCGTAAGAATGGAAAATATAAAGAAAGGTGATCAAGAAAATCTTTTTGCTTTTTCGGAATACCAGGTTAAACAATTTGAGAGTCAAGGAATAAAGGTGGTGGATAGTATTGGTAGCGATTCGACTTCGATTACTGCTTTGTTATATCAAAAAGACGGTCAATGGATTCCGGTGGTGGGTAGTGATATGCTGAAGTACGAAACTTATAGTGAGGCAGATCTAGTTAACGCAATAAAATCTGCCAGTGGTTTGGATAATATTGGCTCACCAGTGTCGCCAAAAGAAGCATTGGCGGATCAGGCTTTTAAAACTCCATACACTACGGCTAGTAAGGCTTGGCGTGGCGGAGCAAGTGGATGGTTTGACAATATTATGAGTAGTATTACGGAGGCAAAGCTAAGCGTAACTAGGAATAGGTGGGCTAAATATGTAAAGAAAACGGCTAAAGGGTTGGCTGACGAGTTTAAAAAAATAGCTAAAAGCGCAAATTTGGAAAAGACTAGTGATGGTGGTGTTGATGCTGATTATTCCAGTGAAGCGGGTGAAGATGAGGAAGGGACAATTGATGTTGGAAAGGATAAAAATAAATTAGTGAATGATGGGGAGATTGATGAGGTTGATATTGATGGCAAGAATGAAAGTGTGACCAACAATAAAGTTTCTAAAAGTGAAGATACGGCACAGATTGAAGCAAGTTTGAGCGGAAAAGCTTTAAAGGCCGCTGCCGCTGTGGGTGATGTTGCTAACTATGGCTGCGCCTTACTGGAGGGCGTAATGTCAATATATAGTTTAGTTTCGGCGTACCAGAGTTTGCAGTTTTTAAATTTAATATCTGGATTTTTGGAGTCAGTAGATAAAGTAAAGGCTGGGGATGATGATAGTAGCCCTATTCACGAATATAGTACAAATTTAACTACAAAAGCTGATACTATGTATAATGGAGAAAAAGTCCAGGGGCGTGAACAGAAAACCGCTATGGAATCGGCTGGAATGTCTTGGTTGTTTGGCAATAATAGCGTGGTGAATCCTGATGATCCGAGCGTAAAGAATGTGAATTTTGAGAATATTATGTCTACGACTAGCGATTTGTTCAAAGACATAGGTAATAAAGTGAAAATTTATGAGCAGTGCGGATATGTAAAAGCTGGTGCTGCGGTGGCTGATTTGGCTGCAACGGTGGTGAGTTTTATTCCTATAGTCGGTGGAGCTGTTAAATTGGGACAAATTACGTTTAAGGCGGTTGCAAAAGTGGCGATTAAGGTCGCAGTACAGGTGGCACTATATACCATTATTCCCATAGCGGCTAAAAATTTGGCAAAAATGATGATAAAGGATGCGGCGACTGAATGGTTTGGTGAAGATTTGGGAAATGCGATTATATCTGGTGCAAACAAATATACTGGTGGAAATGGAACTAGCGGTGGACAAAGTCCTGGTGGTGAGCAGGAAGTAATGTCTTATTTGGGGGCGCGTGATGTGGTGATAGCTGAAGAGGGGGAATATCAACGATCGATTCGGAGCCCATTTGACATTGCTTCGAGACATACGTTTTTGGGGAGTTTGGCTTACTCTATTATACCTTTGGCATATTCTGGTGGTATAATGACGAATTTAGCTGATATATCTAGTTTGGTATCTTCATCGGCAATAGCGATGCTGCCTACGGCAAGTGCGATAGATACGAATAGTGCTTTAAATTCAAAAGGTAGCTGCGACCTTTTGGGCAGTACTGGTGCAGTCGGTGACGCATTCTGTAATCCATATATTATTACCGATGTCAGCACCATGAATACTTCGCCGATAGCTGTAAATGATATTGTTCATAATATTCATGGAGAGGATGTGTTGGCTGCGACGAGCGTTTATGAGAATGTTGGGAGTGATAATTTTGAGGAAAATGGTTCCATAAAGAAAGATTCGAATCTAGCAAAATATATTACTTATTGTGGACAAAGAACTTCTCAATATGGGATTAAGGATGCGACGATTGCCTCCCAACTTACAGGAGAAAATTCAACTGCTTCAAAGATAATAGGTTTTGTGCCAGTATTAAATAACATACAGGATATAGTTCAAGGTATTAGTGATGAGGTAAATATGGGTTGGGCTAATGGGTCTGCCTGCGTGGCATCGAGTGAAAATGGACATTGGGATGAATATAAATGGTATCAACGCTATGCAGAAGACCAGCGTTTACTTGAAAATATGAACCCAGGGTATGTATCCGAAGTGACAGCATACTTGGACGATTATTATACTGAAAATCCTCTAGATCAATCGCTCGAAGGTACTTTGGCGAGGTTTACTGGTATGTCTAAAGAAAAAGTTGAAGATACTTTTGCTTTGATTGAATACTTTGAATTTTTGGATGAGTATAATCCTGATGAGCGGTATGCGTTTGGGGAGCCAGCGGTAGAGGTAGAGAAAGAGCTTAAATTTGATAATGAAAATACCGTGGCGGATAATTTGTTGGTGGTATTGTTTAACCCGATAAGCTATGCGGATGTGCGCAATCGTAGCTTTGCGGCATAAAAAAAGAGGGCACAAAACCCCTACATATTTCCATTATATCATAGATTGTAAAAA
>CAMVDR010000014.1 GCA_947166295.1 uncultured Candidatus Saccharibacteria bacterium
TGGTGCCACTATATTAATGGGGATTAACAAAAATGGCACCGCAAGGGGTGCTAAACATTAATTACGATTTACCGAAGTTGGCCACGCAATCAAAGTCCCTTTCGGTGCCGTTGTCTTGCACGACCAATTCCGAAAATAAAATAGCTTCGGTTTTTATAATTAATGTTTAGCACTTTTATTATACCATGACAAAAGCATAAACAATAGACTTGTATTTTTATGAAAAAATATTCTAATATAACGTTAGTGAAAAGATAAATTGTGCTATAATATGTATTATATATGCTCGAAATTCGAGGTGTGAAGAAAGTCTACAAGACTGGTGGGATAAAACGTACTGTCTTAAAAAATATTAAGATTAATTTTCGCACCAGTGAATTCGCAGCGATACTTGGGCCAAGTGGTTCTGGCAAAACTACACTTCTTAATATTGTAGGCGGGCTAGATGATTACACGGGTGGAGATTTGATTATTAATGAAAAATCCACTAAGAAATTCCGCGATAAGGATTGGGACGCATACCGCAATCATAGGATTGGGTTTGTATTTCAGAGTTATAATTTGATTCCGCATCAAACAGTACTCAATAATGTGAAGTTAGCACTGACGTTATCTGGTATTTCTAAACGCGAAGCAGTGCGGCGAGCAAGAAAAGCCTTAAAAGATGTGGGGCTTGAAGAGCATATAGATAAACGCCCAGCTCAGCTATCTGGCGGACAAATGCAAAGGGTAGCCATAGCGCGCGCCTTAGTAAACAATCCGGATATTTTACTAGCTGATGAACCAACTGGTGCACTTGATTCTGAGACTAGTGTACAAATTATGGATCTTTTGAAAGAAATTTCTAAGACCAAGCTGGTAGTGATGGTGACACATAATCCGGAGCTGGCTGAAGAATACGCTACACGGATTATTACTTTGAAAGATGGCGAAATTACTTCTGACTCTAACCCATATGACGGCAAAGAAAAAACCGATCTAGATTTAGAAAAGGCCGCCAAGAAACAAAAGAAGACGAAGATGTCTTTCGTGACGGCACTGTCACTATCTTTGCAGAATTTGCTCACCAAAAAAGCGCGCACAATACTAGTGGCGGCGGCTGGCTCCATTGGAATTATTGGTATTGCGTTGATTTCTGCGGTGTCTACTGGATTCCAGAATTACATTGATAAGATTGAAGAGGATACATTAACCTCGTATCCGTTGGCATTACAAAAAGAATCGGCAGATTTGACGGGAATATTATTAAATCTAACTGGCGGGGCGGCTAGTGGAGAAAGTGACGGCAAACTGAAAGAAAATCAGATTTTGACTTCTACGCTGGGTACAGTATCCAACAATGATTTGCCAAGTTTTGCGGAATATTTGGAAAAAAATAGGGCAGAAGTAAAAGGTGATATCCGGTTATTAGAGTACGAATACAATGTAGATCCGTTGATTTATACCGAAGATGCAACCGGCGCAGTAGCAAAAGTGAACCCAAGCACTTTGTTTACTTCACTGGTGGGCGAATCGTCGCTGCTTCGCAATTATTCTTCGATGACCTCGGTGTTTCAGCAGTTTGAAAAGGAAAACTTAGAAAATGACACAGAGTTACTGGCTGGGCGATATCCAGAAAATTACAATGAACTAATGGCAATACTTAGTAACAAGGGCGAGATATCCGAGCTTTTGACATATTCGCTAGGTTTCCATGACACGGATGAGTTGAACAAAATTGTATCCAAAATTATGAGTGGCGAAAGTACAGATATACATAATGAGCCGCTAGAAATTTCTTATGATGATTTGATGGATGTGGATCTTCGCTTGGTGCCAGCTACGGAAACTTATAAATTTAATGGTAAGTATAACGTATACGAAGATATGGCAAGTGATAAAGAATATATGCGCGGAGTATATGAAGGGTCGGAAAAATTAAAAATTACTGGCGTGGCAGTAGTAAATTCGGAGATGTTGTCTAGCGGTAGTGGGGTAGCATATTTGCCAAGCTTGGTGACGCATATTATTGAAAAATCTAGCGAAACAGAGATTGTGAAAAAGCAGCTAGCGAACCCAGAATTAGATATATTTTCTAATACTAAATTTGGTGAGGAAGGGAACGATTTTAATTTTGAATTTAGCGACTTGGTATCTATAGATGAGGCGGCACTTTCGCGAGCGTTTGGCGTAAAAATTGACCAAAATGCCGTGAGCACCAAAACGCGCGAATATATGGGGGACATTTCCACTGATATCACTACCGGTATAAATGAAATTCCTACTGTAAAGGGTGCACTAGAAAGTCGTTTTACGGATTTGGCGAATGAAATGATTGCAAAGCTCCAAGAAAAGATTGTTAGTGGAGAAATAAATATTACGGATTTAATGAATCCAGAAAAGGCTCCGGCGATAATTATAGAGTTTGTGGATAAATTTACCGAGCAAAAGGATTTTGGCGATTTGGAAAGTGATTATACGCTACCAGCGGAGAATCTGAAAAGTGCCTATAATGGATTACTGAAGGGATATCTGGGGAAATACTTAGAAGCGTCTGCTAGTAGCGCAATTTATTCACCTGCGGAATATTTAAAACAAGCCGAAGTGGAGGCGGTGTTTGATAGCTTGGCTGGGGCGGCGGCAAATCTATCAATGCAGAAATCCGTGATGGCAAAAATCGGCGGACTAACCACTTATCTTTCTAGTAGTTTCGCGGATGCGTTTAATGTAGATCAAAACGCAATAATTGGAGCGTTTAAATTGAATTTCTCGGAAGAGGAATTATCACGCGTAGTCACAGCAATGTTTACTAAAAAGAAATCTACTTTAGCTACGAATTTATCAGCATTAGGATATCAAGATCTTAACGATCCTACAAAAATGTCGTTCTATTTCTGGAGTTTTGATGGTAAGTCGCATTTTATGGAGTTTTTGAATAATTATAATGAAAAGATGCGCTCGCTGGGGATGGATGATAAAGTGATAGATTATACCGATACTACCGGCGTACTGATGTCATCTGTAAAAACGATTGTAGATGCGGTTTCGTATGTGCTGATTGCATTTGTGTCTATTTCGTTAGTTGTATCATCTATTATGATTGGCGTGATTACATATATTTCAGTATACGAACGCAAAAAAGAGATCGGGATTCTTAGAGCAATTGGGGCGAGTAAACATAATATTTCGTCTATCTTTAATGCAGAAACATTTATTATTGGGTTTTTGTCGGGTATTTTTGGAATTGTGATTTCTTACTTATTAATACCAATTATTAATCTTGTATTGCACCATTTTACTGGCGACATACCATTAAATGCGGCATTAGATCCAAAAACAGCGTTGTTTTTGATAATTCTAAGCGTGATTTTGACTTTGATTGGTGGATTAATCCCGGCGCGTTCAGCCAGCAAAAAAGACCCAGTAGAGGCATTGCGAAGCGAATAAAAAAAACACCCTCGGCAGGTATGTCTTTCTATTATATTATACTTTGTTTTTTTGTCAATGATGTGGCTAGGGATGAGGGGAATTAAGCAGGCTTTAACCATCTATAAGGAAGATATCCGACAACTGCTACATGAGTTCAACCCTGAAGAACAATTAACTTAAAATGATATAATCAAAGTAGTAAACAAGGACTTATTTATGCCAAGACCACGCAACAAACAGGATTTATTAAAAGCTGGCGAAGAGTACTACGCTAAGCTGATTGAAATGGCTGATGGAATGAGCGAGAAAGAAATGAGTACTGAGTTTGATTTCTCTAATGATCCATCAAAGAAAGAACGTCACTGGGGGCGCGACAAGAATCTACGCGATATTTGGGTTCACTTATATGAATGGCACCGTATGTTACTAGAATTTGTCGATACCAATCTGAATAAAGGCGGTAATGCACCATTTTTGCCGGAACCATACACTTGGAAGACTTACGGCGATATGAACGTCGAATACTGGAAGAAACATCAAAAAACTTCGCTCGAAGATGCCAGGAAGATGTTCGAGAAGTCACATAAAGACGTCATGAAACTAGTCGAAAGTCTTAGCGAAGAGCAATTATTTACAAAAGGCATGTATCCTTGGGTTGGCGGCTCTGTACTTGGCTCATATTTCGTGAGTTGTCTATCTTCCCACTACGACTGGGCGATGAAGAAGCTTAAAGCGCATAAGAAGAATTGCGAGAAATAAATGGCAAGTACAAAAGAATATCGTGATTATATCATAGAACAACTATCAGAAGTGCCTAATATTGCTTGTCGTCCGATGATGGGAGGGTTTTTGCTTTATTCGGCTGGTGTCCTATTTGGTGGTATTTACGACGACCGTCTACTTATTAAAATTGTTCCAGAAAACGAACAATATAAAATGTCAGAATCTATCCCTTACGATGGCACTAAACCTATGTATTTGGTTGAAGATTTAGATGATAGAGAAAAACTAGCAGAGATAGTGAAGAACACGGCAAAAGGATTATTAAACAAAAAAATAAGAGCCACTTGAGGGCTTTTATTATACTTATGCTTGGCTGGGGATGAGGGATTCGAACCCCCGAATGGCGGGACCAGAACCCGCTGCCTTACCACTTGGCGAATCCCCAAGCTTTCTATATTTTACCATAACTCGTGGGAAAATGCTATAATAAATTTATTATGGCAAAGCAGAAAAAAACATTTACTAAAAACGAGCTAGCAGAACTATCGGCGAAAGAGATTATTGATAAAATTCAGCATGAGAATTATTCACTGCTTACCTCACTTGGAGCAGAAAATTTACGCAAGGAGATGGTGCCAGTGGGCAAAGCATGTAATGCGGCGATAAATTATGTTTTTGGCACTACTGGCCCCAAGCACGATATGGCCAAACATAGTAAAGCAGCACGCAAAAAATTAGTGAAAATCCTATCCAAACTTACGCCAGGGTCCTATACTGGAATGCCAAAAGATAGCAAAAAAGGACTAGTAATCGGATTCAACCATCCCTCACTGGGTGAAATTGCGCGAATTTTGACGATGAAGATTGATATTATGGGCGATAAGCCAATGTATTTTCCAGTTAATTTGCCGTGGTATGAAGCTCTCGCGCCAAATTTTGACAGGATTAAACGGCTAGGTATCATCATTACACCCACAATCACGCCGGCTACTTGGAAAAAAATGGGGCTAAAGGAAGGTACTAAGCTATACGAAGCCGGAAATAGATTAAAACATGATTTTCGCAATATCTATACGAATCTTTCGCATGATGCGATGAAAAATGGCGGTGTAATTTTCGTGGCACCTAGCGCTACGCGCCAAGCTACTGTATTTAAAAATGAAGAGGTCTACAAAAAAGAGGAGTCAATTATTCCAACGATGTCGATGCTGGCACTGAAACTATACTCTGATCTAGAAATTAAATGTGATTTCTTGCCGATGGCCGTATTGCCACCAAAAGGTTATAAGCGTGGGTTAAATTTTCGTAAAAAATATCGTTTGACACCAGGCGATATTATGACTGCTGAAGAAATTCGCAAGAAATACTTTAAAACCAAAAATCCGAAGCGACTAGACGGTTTTGATTGGGATTTCCACAAACGCATTGCCGATAAACTACCGAAAGAATTTTGGTATTAAAAGCCCAACAAAAGAAATCAACGTTAGAAATGAACCAGAAATGAATTCCGTTTCATTTCTGGTTTTATGATAAAATAAGTATAAGAATTATGGACGAAGAGAAGTTTTATTATCATCCATTAGAAAATATCGAAGATGTAGAGCTTTTTTATGAAGCAACCGAACGCACGCATCTAACTAAGGCGATTTCGCCAGAGCGGCCATATACATACTGGACAATAGAACTATATGATCAGAAAAACGGCATCCGTGGCGGTGGTGGACTAGGTGTGCTTGCAGCAGATACGCGCCGTGTGGCCGAAAAAATGGGTGTACCATTTGCGCTAATCACGCCGTTTTATCCGTACGAAACGCATCAAGTAATAGAAAATGGTGCCGTGCACGACGAACATGTACCGGTAAATTATAAAGAATTTGGCTTTAAATATATTGACACGGTAAATATTAAGTGTTGCGATAATTTGTGTAAATTAGATGTAATTGAGAAGAACTTCAAAAACACACGAATTATTGCGATAACTGAACCAAATTTTGGTGAATTATATTCGGGGATGAGCGGATCGGATCATCGGTTATATCAGGAAGTAGCGCTAGGGTTTGGCGGCTATGCGGCATTAAAATTACTAGGATTAAAACCCGCCATAATGCAGTTGAACGAAGTAGCAACGTTTTTTGCGGCGCTGGCGCGCCTGGACGAGTTGGTGCGCAATGGGATGGATTTTTACGAAGCGGTGGTCTATACGCGTAAACATACTTTGTATACTAACCATACTTTAGTACAGGCGGCTGAAGCGGAATTTTCGTATGAGCAATTTGAACGTTATGTTTTTCCGAATATTAAATCTGCGGCGGTGAAAAAATGGTTATCAGATAAATTTAGCAATGGACGGATTAAGCTGTCTTCGGTGACGATAGAGATTGCTGAGCTTCGGAGTGGAGTATCCAAGTTGCATGCGCGCGTAGCAAATTACCGCGATATCGCCGGGAACAGGGTAAAATTCAAGGCTGTAACCAATGGCATAGATATGGATACCTGGGTGTTACCAGAGATTATGGAATTTTACCATAGTTTTGGGATTTTGGACGAAGTAAATGCGCCGGGTGAGAATTACGCGGAAAAACTTGGTAATTTAGGCAGCGGTGAGATTAGGGATTTAAAGAAAGCTGGGCGCAAAGTACTAAATGGGATTTTGAAAGACCGGCCAGACCACAATGGGAAAATTCTGCACTTTACGGATGATGACTTTGTCTTTGATTTTAAACGGAGATTCGTAGATTATAAGAGGCCAGAATTGCCGTTTCGCGATCCGGTGCGGCTACGTAATATTCTGGAAAGTCACGGAGCGCATTATATTATTGCTGGACGGGTGCATGCTGGCGATAGAGTAATGAGCGGGAAATTGCAAAAATTATTAGAGACTGTAGCGGCAGACGAATATTTGCGTGAGCATGTACATTATATAGCTGATTACGATGAAAAATTGGCCTATGGTTTGTCCGTAGGGTCCAATGCGGCTATCAATGTGCCTATAGTGGGGCTAGAGGCTTGTGGAACATCTTGGATGAAGGACGTGGCGAATTTAAATTTCCTGATTTCCACACACGATGGCGGCGTGGCGGATGTCTCGGCTAATTCATATCTTAACGTTTCTGGCGCTAGCGAGGAAGAAGAGTTAGATATGTTATACCAGCGGATGGAAGAAGCCCTAATGGCTAGTGAAAATGATTTCGATTTAGAATACATCTTACAGCAACAACTAAAAGCCTATTTACCGGTGATTTCTGGCGCAAGGATGCTAAAAGATTATCTTGACTATCTATTTCCAAAATAATAATTCTATAGAGACGTCGTAGTTGCGTAATGGTTTAAAAAATGGCTTTAATATTGACTTTTTATTGTGTTTGTGATACAATTATGGTGTGTAGATATCAAGTCTGCCGGTGTCGTTGTGGCATGCATATTAACAAATCCGAAAGGAGACGAATTTTATTTCTATTTCTCTTCAGGATATCTGAAGCTTATCTAGATCAGAAGCTATAAAAAATTATTATGTTTAGGGGGGAGTTGTAATGTCAAATTATTTCAAGAAAACAAATTATTTTAAGAGGAACGACAAAAATTTAGACCTTAGGCCTTTTGTGAAGAATTGGGAGTTTACCATGCACCGTGATGATGCCATGATTTGCTGCAAAGAGAAGAAATCTTGCGAGATTGGTCAATTTATCGCAAAATACGTCTTGAGCCTCCAGTATGGAAGTGGCATTGTTCATGTTCCAGATGGTGTTTGTCTTTCCGGAAATGTCTTTAAGCATAATGAGTTTAGGAATGGGGTTGATATTAATACTTCATTTATACGAAGTATTCAAGTTCTTGAACGAGATAAAAAAGGAACGCTGTATTGTGCCACTACAGAGGGTGGCCATAACTACTATTTTCGCAGCGAAGACAGTAGTGAAGCATTTGACAAAATCGTGGATGAGTTTGTGCTTCCTCTCGACTTGTTTGTGGACAAGATTACGGACCCACGTCTAAATATTATGCCCTTGGTCGTCCTTTCGGAAGAAGATTGATATCTTCGCAAAATTATCCCCGGCAGCCAGTCGGGGCTTTTTGTTGGCTAAATTTCCTGGGAGAGGCTAAGGCTGCGGGGCAAGAAGCCAATTTTTTGATAAAAATCAACAGCGGTAGTATTAGCGGCGAGAACACTAACATTTATGCGGTTCACACCTTCTTTTTCGCAATAATCTTTGAAGTCTGCGATTAATTTAGCACCAACCCCAGATTTGCGATCAGAATCTGAAACAAAGATATTCTCTAGGTAAGCTTGCTTAATATGGCGGGCAGAACCTGGTGCTGCATCCACAACTTTACCAATTAAGTACCCAACTGGTTTACCACCTTTCTCAGCGATAATAGTGTATTTGTCGGTGATAGCAGTGTGATATTTCTGCTCACCCTCTTTAGAAAAAGGCCAATTGACATTTAGAGCTGAGTCCCAATTCCGACGCTCATAATCCAATAGTTCGTAGCCGAACCGCTGGATGGTTTTAAGATCCTTTAGCGTAGCACGACGGATAGTGATATTGTCAGTTTTCATAAGTTAAGTATAGCAGATTTTGGAATATAAGAAAAATATGATTTAGGTATTGACAGAAATAAGCGTGTGTGGTATAATCTGGTTATACTGCTCCTAGAGTGGTAGCCTTGTGGGAATCTTAACGCCTACAAGTTAAAAACAGGAGAGGAGAGATACTATCGTTTGGGCGAAAGCCCAAGAATCGTACATATTTCAAATAAAGAAGGGGGGTGTTAGTACGAAAAAGATAGATAAAGCACATGATGTTGTTTTCTGGATTTGTTTTTGGACATCCATAGTCTTGTGTCTCGCTGCGTGGGTAAATCTTTACCTGGATCCGGTGATTCATTGGCTCGGCATGAGTGATAATTACCTGATTTTTACGGTAACAGTAACAACGTTCATGGCTGCGGTGTTTGTATATCTTTACTATCTTCGTAAGAAACAGCATAGCCGTAGCTCGTAATCATTCAGCCTAATTTCTCCAACTCTCTCTTGTAAGATCTAATGGAGAGCAAAAAGTCCTGGCGACTCGCCGGGGCTCACCCCGGCAGCCTGTCGGGGCTTTTTGTCGACCAGAAATCCCCGCGAAAATACCCTGTTTCGCTATTGAATAACAGGGGTAAGTATGCCATATTGAAAATGTGGGGTTGCAAAATTAATAATTAACTATGGTAAGGAGAAAGGAGGCTTGTTATGGAAGTTTCTATTGAAGACGTAAAGGTCACGATAAAACTAAAGATTACTCCTAAAAAGAAGCAATCTAAACAAACCTTAAATTGATCCTGCCACACGCTAATTTAAAAGTCAACCCCACCTTTTTGAAAAAATTTGTCAACAGGAATAAAATATGTCTACCAGTGTGATAATTAGTGCCGCTAAGCCTATAAAAATTGATTTGGATGATATTTCAGGGCGAAAATATTATTATGGCGTAAGGGATGTCTACGATATAGTCCGGAGGGGAGAAGTGGGGAACTATATGGTGTTTTTTGACTTTATGAAATTTGGAAGAGGCGTGGAAGTTACTTTTATGAGTAAATGTAAATTGGAAATACGATTAAATACTCCCGCTAGCACCAGTGATTTAGAACTTTTTATGTATTTAATTAAGAAAATGGTAAAGATTGCTAAAGTAAAAAACTAATTTGTGAGGAGGAAGTATATTCGGTTGACGCTTTGGAAAAGATTAGAAAGGTTGCGGAAGCGAATATGCAGTCTGGGCTAGATTTTATCTATGTCCAAAGAGAATGTAGAGATTATCGCTGTGCAAGGGCCAATCGCGATTGACGGTGAAGGACGAAAGCAGTTTGCTGATGGTCAAAAAGAGTTTGATAAGTATCTGGATAGCATGCAAAGGCTGCAGGGAACCAATGAATTGTTAATGCCTCTAGTTGCGGAAACTGATGGCGGGGCGATATGGTGTTTGTTTTTGGAAGCTGGTAGATATATTATAGTGCCAAGATACGCGAGGCCACGAAATAAGAAAATGCGGATAAATAAGTATTCGGTGTTTTATAGCGGAGCAGAGCGAAAAGCGATAGATTACAGAGATTTCTTAAAAGAAGTAGATATGTCTAGGCGCTACGATGCCAAAAGATCTATCATAAAATTATCTAAAGCCGAAATGAGGAGAATTTTTGATAAATATCCGGATGTGCTGGATAGAAGTAATACCAGATAGATCCGCCACTTTGATGCCTCTTTACGCAAAAATATGGTCTTAGCATTGACTTTTTATCCCGTTTGTGCTATAATGTGAGGTGTAGGGGGCTTAGATTTTTGCGGGATAAGGCCAAATAGCTTGCAAGGATCGTACATTAACAGGCAGGTAGATATATCTTTGTTTTTTGGAAGGGGTATATAGATGAAGGAAATATGCACGAAAACCGCAGAAGAAGTAGCACAAATTGTAGAAGAGTGGCTCGCTATTTTTCAGCGGGCAAATGTCCATTTGGAAATTACCAATGCCAGGTTCTTACCGCTTAGTTTTTATGACGATGAAGAAGACATTAAGGCGGCACTTCGTAAGGAGTGGGATGCTTGTGGCAGAGAGTATGATGAAGCTGATTTAGATAGCGAGATCTATTCATCATACAGCCATATCTCTATGGACGGGCACGATGGTCTGGTGTCAGATGTCGACGAAGAATGGCTTACCATTGGAGCACATCCTTATATGGAAGAATATTACAAGTTATTTGTCGAGGAACTCCGCAAAGGACGCGTAGCCGAAATTGCCAAACATCGTCATGATTACGATACGGAGTGGATCATAACGGAATCTCACCAAATTGAATACCTTGATATCCGTGAAGTTCTTTCCGTTGTCGGCCAATGGGCTGACTATTTGGAGACCACAGAACGCATTGTATTCGAATGGAGGCTTCGTTATGATTACCCTCGGGTATCTTGCTCTGTGACTGAGCTCGAGGAGGTAATTTATGGCTACGAATCCAAGGATCACTTAGAGGAAAGGACGCTAGAGACACTTAAGAGCCTTCTTAAAAGCATGGCCCTCGAAGAAATCGAGCGCTTGGAAAGAATGATTTATCGAGGATAGTCTCGACTCCCCCGACTCCCCTGCTCATTTGACTTTAGCTTTTGGCCTTGGCTGAAGTCTACACACCTGGAGTCCGCTTTGGCGGGCTCTTTTCATGTCCTCTAAATCCCCCAGCTAGGCTGGGGGTTCTTTTAAGGCTTCTGCCGTTGAGTGCTCAAAACTCCTTTTGTTATACTATGTATTGTAGTCTGTCAACTGCAATTAAAGATAAATAACAAAAGGAGTTTTAAGATATCATAAGCGTAAATGATATAAATAGTTTAAGCCATACCAAATGGAATTGCAAGTATCATATAGTATTTGCCCCTAAGTATCGTAGAATGTTCTTCTATCATAATAAAGAACAGTTCATTGGCAAAATATTGCGTCAGCTGTGCGAATGGAAGGGCGTAAATATAGTAGACCTCATTTGTTGCCCTACAATTTTTTGATAAATATCCGGATGTGCTGAACAGAAAGTGATACCCTATAGATCTATCGTTTTAATGTATTTTTACGCAAAAATATGGTCTTGGCATTGATTTTTTATTCTGTTTGTGCTATAATTGGGGTATGTAGGTATTGGACCTATTGGTGTTTTTATGACAAGTAGATTAAAAAATTAAGAAAGGATGAGGATAAGTTTTATTTTTGTTTTCCCTTAGGATATCTGGGGTTTATATAGATTAAATCATCAACACGCCATCACATGCATTATATTTGGAGGAAGTCATGAAGGTAGTTTTTAATGGACATTGTTTTACTTTTAATCTTAGGAGAGAAAATCTCCGAAAAATGGTAGCTAGCTATTTTTCCGACACATCAGAAGAGCAAATACCAAACAGTCTCGTTATGTATAATCCAGCCACAAACACAATTACCGTCGACGAACATGCGGACGAAGCATATGTCATGTATGCAGCCATTCATGAATGCATCTGTTGCGGCACATATAAACACTTGGCTCCGGAAGTAGCTGATCGAAATAAACGCTGTGGGTCAATTGATACAATGATTGTCCAGAATATGCCGAAGTCGGAAAGAAAAGCTTATATAGCAAAACGAATCGAGATGTTCGAGACTCTTGTTGAAAAGGGATTAAACCCGCAAATGGAACCTATGTTCCGTGAATCCATAAGAATGCTCAGATCACTCTAGCCCTCCCTTGAAAGTTCCCGGCAGCCAGTCGGGGCTTTTTGTTTGATTGAGATAATATTATTAACCTTATTGCCTGCCGTAAGGAGCGAGTGAAAAGGAAATTCATTTTCTTTTCCGAGGTAACGCTTGACAGACAACATTTTACCCGTTGACAATTCATTGCCGATAAGGTAAAATGTTGACAAGTCTGGTATCAGACTTTTTTGATACCAAGATAAGTATTAAGAAGGAGTAAGATGGCTAAAATTACAAGAATTAAGGCAAGCGACGGCCCTTCCAAAAAGGAAGAAGCAGACGCGCCGGCAATTACTCGCAAAAAAGTTGTCGTAAAAGACAAAAAGTCAGAAAAAAACAAAAGAAAAGAAATTAAAGCCGCTGAGAAAAAGGTAGCAGCAGATAAGAAGTCCAACAAAAAGCCGTTTATCTTGTTCCGACCTTTTGTGTATTTAGGACGGTACTTGCGTGATTCTTGGCGAGAGTTGCGTCAGGTACGCTGGCCTAATCGCAAAGCAACCTGGAAAATGGTGCTTGCAGTATTAATTTACACAGCTATTTTCGTGATCTTTATTTCACTTTTGGATTTGTTCTTTACTTGGCTATTTAACTTAATATTAACTAAATAGAAAGGAATTATTGTGGCAGTAAACAGATATGATGACACTCGGGCGTGGTATGCGATATCTACCTACTCTGGGTATGAGGACAAGGTGGCTGATTCTATCAATCAACGTACCAACACCGTAGAAATGGCAAACAAAATTTTTGAGGCGATTGTGCCAAAAGAAAAGCAAATTGAGATTAAAAACGGTAAGCGAAAGATCGTAGACCGCAAGATTTTGCAGGGCTATGTATTGGTAGATATGAAGCTTTCCGATGAGACTTGGTATATCATCCGCAACACCCCCGGTGTAACTGGTTTCATTGGTACTGGCACACAGCCAACACCAGTGTCTGAAAAGGAAATCACCAAGATCAAGAAGCGCATGGGCGTAGAAGATCCGAAGTTCTCAGTGAAATATGAAGTTGGCGAAGTAGTATCTATCACCGATGGGCCATTTAAGGGCTTTGACGGCTCTATTTCTGAAATTGATGCCGCCAAGGGTAAGCTGAAGGTGATGGTGTCAATGTTTGGCCGCGAAACACCTGTAGAGTTAGATGCATTGCAAGTAAAACAGTTGAATTAAGCGATATTTTGTGATATAATTAGTTTCGTTACATATTGCTTCTAAATTATAAACTTAAAGAGGATTATAGCGATGGCAGAGAAAAAAGTTATCGGTAATTTGAAATTGCGCATCCCAGCGGGGCGCGCGACGGCAGGACCTCCGGTAGGTTCTACACTTGGTCAGTGGGGTCTAAATATGATGGACTTCATCAACCCATTTAACGAAAAAACCAAAGATTTGATGGGGAAGAACGTAATTGTTCATATCCGTGTATTTGAAGACCGCACTTTCGACTGGAAGAGTCTGGGCCAGCCAGTTGATGATTTGATTCGCGAAGCGATCAAGATTGAGAAGGGTAGCGGTAAGCCAAACGTAGATAAGGTTGGCAAGATTACCAAAGCTCAACTTCAAGAGATTGCTGAGAAAAAGATGGGTCAGCTTAACGCCGTAGACATCGAAGGCGCAATTAAGATTGTCGCCGGTACAGCTCGTTCGATGGGTGTAGAAGTAACAGAATAAATTAAAATTAGTCTTACAAAAGTACGCTCTTATAGGGGCGTACTTTTGTATGCTATTGACATTTTATTGCGTTTGTGCCATAATTAAGGTATAGGGTTTGATTTGTATCCCCGATATAAAATTCCTGAAGATATGTAGGTCGGAAGAGGCGGAAATCTATTTAATGAGCCTTGATGCCCTAAGTATAGATGGGATAATTCATCAGATTAGCTATATGGTTGAGTACGATTACGCGTACAGAACAGCAACTAACTGCGTAAAGGAATATGAATACCAGATTAGGCATCACGGGGGAAAGGACTAACTCCGGTCTTAACCCCGATTGTATTGGGGCTAGGAGGGGGCCAAGAGTCGAGCCAGTGGCAGGAATGTCAGAATCGACGAGACGAAATGATCTCCAGGGAGGCCGCAGGCCTCCCTTTTTCTTGCCAAAAGCGTGAAAAATTGATATAATATACGTAGTTAATTTAACCGTGGGAGGAGAGAATCCGCTAGTACCACAGAAAGGAAACTATGGCCGAAGAAGAGGTCAAAACTATTGAAGCTACCGAAGAAGTTATAGAAGAAGTAGCTGAACCAGAGACTTTTGCAAAATCTGGTAAAAAATCTAAAAAACATATCGAAGAAGTTAAGGCCGAAGAAGAGCGCCAAGCCCGCAAGGCTGAACGTGCTGCGGCTGATGCTGCCGAAAAGCCAAAAGGCGCCACACCGGTGACTCGTCCTAAATTGGAGCGCCGTGGCAAAAAGTATCAAGAGGCTGCTAAACTTATTGAGAAGGGCAAGGCTTACATCCTGAAAGATGCTATTGAGCTAGCTATAAAATCTAGTCCAGTCAAGTTTGATGCGAGCGTAGAAATCCATGCAAGACTCGGAGTAGACCCCAGACAGGCTGATCAGAATATCCGCACTACTATGGTACTGCCAAATGGTAACGGTAAAACCGTACGCGTAGCCGTGTTTGCGCCTGCCGATATTTGCAAGGCTGCTAAAGCTGCCGGTGCCGATATCGCCGAAGATGAAGAATTCTTGAAGCAACTAGAAAAAGGTACGATTGATTTTGATGTACTAATTTCTACCCCACAATACATGCCAAAGCTTGGTAAATTTGCAAGGCTACTTGGACCTAAAGGTTTAATGCCAAATCCAAAGGCTGGTACCGTAACTATGGATGTAGAAAAAGCCGTGAAAGATGCAAAAGCTGGTAAGGTGGAATACCGCGTGGATAAGCAAGCTATTGTACATATTGGCGTAGGTAAAGTTTCGTTTGGTGCTGATAAGTTAATGGAAAATGCCAATGCATTCTTTGATTCTTTGAAAGCGCAGAAGCCAGCATCGCTTAAGGGCTCTTATGTAAAGTCAGTATTTATTACTACCACGATGGGGCCATCGATCGCAATTGAGAATATCTATAATTAGCGTTTATTAAAAATAGCCCTGCGGGGCTATTTTTTTGTGGTATACTGAAAATATGCATTTAGACTTTAGCAATTTGGGAACACCAGAGATGATTATCATGGCGGCGGTAGGTCTGGCGCTAATGTTTTTTGGCTATCGCATCAAAAAAGTTGCGTTTTTTCTGATCTGGTTTATTCTGGGATATAATTTAATGGGGTTTTTGATGCCCACTATTAATAATCTTGTGCCGCAAATTGCAGAGAATAATCTCTATCAAATACTGTTACCAATTGGTGGCGGGTTACTATTAGCACTACTTGGCTTTTCTATTGAAAAATTATGCGTAGGCGGAATTTGCTTTGCGCTAACTATGGTAATAACCATACAATATTTCGGCACAGAAATGCAGACTTTAGCGATTGGCGGCATTATTGGCATCATTGCGGCCGGAGCAGCCGTAACACTAATGAAGCCCGCCACTATAATCGCAACTTCTGCAGCAGGAGCTTACGCGCTAACGATAGCGATTCTAGCACTTTTCCCAGACATCAATAAGGAAACATTTTATTTTGTGATTTTAGGTGGCCTCGCACTAATAGGTTCAGTTTTCCAATTTCTCACTACAAAGAGAATAGATTAGTTATCAAGTTCTGCAAAAATCCACTTGATAATTTCGTCTTTAATTTTAAAATATTCGTCTCTTTCAAATTGCATATTAGCAATACAGTACCGCTTGTTATTGATGTGCGAGCAAAAAATACACTCATGTAAATCTGAACAATCCTGGATAAAGAACGAGTTTGAAATTTTGCCTGAACAAATTATATTGTAGCTATTTACACAATTAGACGAATCATCCACGCGTAGGCAGAATTCACAATTGCCAGAACGTTGTGAAGCAATACAATAATTACAATGCTGGCAACTGTCGCAGAACATTATGTTATGGCAATCACTACAATCTGCCGAACGAATCACGTTGTTGCTAGAATAAACTGTGTCACTTTCGAAAACATTTTCCGAATTATAATTTCGCTCTGTAGTAGTATAGTTTACTTCACGCCATGTTGCGATAATATCATCTATAGAAGAGATTTGACGTTTATTCAGCATCCAGGTTTCGCGCTGTTCAGAATTATGTTGAGTAATGTATTTGGTAGGGTTCATAGATCCAGCCCAGGTTTCTTCACCAGTAGTAGAATCGTTTACCATCACCGGTAGCTTAATATCAAAAGCAAAATGTTTTAAAACTTTACTTTTGGTGATATTGGGGTTTGAATTAAAAATATTTAAAAATGTTTTATCGATAATATCGTTAGTAATCTTAGTTTTCATAATTTTTCGTTCACTTTCTTGCGGCTAGAGGATTGCTCACGCATGATATCCAAAATATTAGCGGTAGAAGGTTGTAATTTTATGGGTGATACAAGAACGTTCTTCGTAGCATTTTCGACCACAGCCATATTTTCAGTATTGGCCTCCGGGACCGGTACATAGTCTAGCGTTTTTCCCAAAATAGCAGTGCCGGGTTTACCATTTTGCGACAGGCGCATTACCGAGTGGCGCGCCGGCAAAGTCGAAAGCAGACGATACTTATCTTCTACAAAATCGCTACTTAATTTGATGTTCAGATTATTAGCTAGAAGCTCAGCATCCTCGTATGATGTACGAAAACAAAAGTAATTAGATGTATTAGCAGAAATACTTTTGATAAGTTCTGGCGAAATTTGTGCATAATATTGACCAGCCAGAATTAAGGAAACATTGAATTTTCTAGCCTCGGAAAGAAACCGTGTAAGAATTGGGGTTTCCACTACAGCCACTTCGTCAATCACAATAATAAGGTGCTCGGAAAAGATACGTTGATTCATTAATGCAAAAATCTGATTCAAAATTAGTCCGGCAATCGTTTTTTCGGCTTTTTCACCTAATTTACTTTGATTCAAAGAAATTAGCGTGATGTTGTTTTTTAAAATTTCATATTTAAGATGGTTGTCAGTTTCACGATAAAAAGCCGGTAAAAGCTGTAGCTCATCGATAAAAGCAATTAACGGCGAGAAGGCCTCGTTGTAACTTGCGGTTTTTAGTTCATTAAAACTTTGGCCGAAGAAATTTTCGATACTTTCTGGTAAATATCCGTTTAATGATTTGATTAATTGATTACGGTAGAGTGAATCAGTAAGTAGTTTTTTAAGATTATTAAAACTAAACTCGCCTTTTTCAACTAGAGCATAAATAGATGCGCGAGCAAGGCGTTCGAGCTTAGCATTATACTGCGGACCGATGATGGATTTGATGAGACTAAGTACGGCATCGATATTAGCAATGATGTCACGTGAAGAAGAGTCGAATAAATTAATGCTATTCTCAGCAGTAGAAAAATCAAAAACCTCAGTTTTAGGCAAACCACCGATTTCTTGACGCAGAGAATCGTGCGGATCAATTGCCAAGATATGTACATTCTGGCCATACTGTGAACTAACTTCTTTAATAAGTTTGCTTAGAAACTTGGTCTTGCCGCTGCCCGAGGCACCGACCACTAATGTATGTTTGTTAAAATCGTAGGACGAGAGTGGTAAATAATATTTTCCGCTGAAATACGGGTACGATTCAAGCTGAAAGATTGCATTTTGCCTTTCACTAGAGAAGAATTGAAGGGATTTTTCAAGATTTAAATATTTTGGCGTTTTAGAACAAAGGTAGTTTGGATTTTTACTAAAATCTATAGATAAATTTTTAAAACTAGCTATTAGTAGATTGATTTTAGACAAATTACCGGATGAATTTTTCATAATAAGGAAGCCAGAAAATCTACCAAAATTACCAATCTTACGGCCAATAATGGAAATTTCGACTATTTCCTTGTCACGAAAGTGGTGGAGGATAGAAAGAAGATCTTTATCGATTAAATGGACTATTTTAAAGGAAAATAAAGGTAATATGTTGCGGTTAGATCTGCGTAAAGAAATTTGGTCGACACTAGGCAGCATAGATGGAATTTTGTTGACATATTTTTCTGGCAAATCTAAATAAAATTTGATAAAGGCTTCGTCTATAACCGCAGAGAGAATAACAGTTTCGGTTTGCCGAACAAATTTGAAAACTTCAGCAAAAATTTTACGAATACTATCTTCGTCTAATTTCCTCTGATTTAGTAATACCTCGAACATTAGTGTTATTATAGCATATCACAATTAACAAAAATCACCCTTTTACGGGGTGATTTTTGATTAATACAATTAGCTAACTTTAATTCTATAGATTTGCGATTAAGCAAG
>CAMVDR010000015.1 GCA_947166295.1 uncultured Candidatus Saccharibacteria bacterium
CATCGTCGCATTTTTGAACCTTAATGGAGCCAGAATCTGGGTCATTTTCAATCCAAACGACGGATTGATAGGTATAATCTGTTGGGTTGGTAGAGTAGAGCGTGTAGCCCTTTGCGATTAACCAAGCATCTGCATTATTATTAATAGCATAGGCAATACTGCCACTACCAGTGCCATTGGCTATATTGTAAATTTTGTCGTAATTTTCGTTTAGTCCATTATAATCGCCATTAATTGCACCGATAGTGGCGTGAATATATGCAAATCTCTGATCACTAGTACTAGCTAGATTTCCATACAGAGCATTAACAAGATTATTGGCGGAGGCGCTAGTACTAGTTGCTAGATATACTAGTAACTTGATTTTATTATTATCAAGAACAGAATAACTATAGCTATAGCCAGCTGGCGGCGCTTTAGACGGTTCTGCGCAAAGCGCAGCGTAAGTTTCACCGTCTACTGTAACCGAATACCGATAGGTAGCAGTGTCGTCATATGATATTGGCGCATCGCTACTACTAACTGCTGCCTGACCTCCTGCAGCTTCGACTATGCCAATCTGAATATTTTTTGATGCAATAAAAGCACCTGCGATGATTGTAATGGAAAAGACGAGCGCGAGCAAGGAGCGCTTCATTATCCTAGTTCTTGACAACCTAACCATACTTATCCTTTTGTTTTATGTTTTTATTTATGACCTTTTGTAATGCCCATTATATACATAAGTTTTTTAATTGTCAAGGACTTTTTTCATTGATTTTTCCCTAAAACGTCTTTACAAACTATATAAAATAGTCTAAAATAATATAGTAGAGTTTTGGAGCTGGTTTTTATTAGCGCTCCAAACATTAATAATATAAAAGGAGAATGAATGGCAAATTTTGACCGTTCCAAGCCGCATATCAATGTCGGCACCATGGGTCACGTCGACCATGGTAAAACCACTTTAACTGCTGCGATTACTAACGTACTCGCAAAGCGCTTGCCAAGTGATGTTAACAAGGCAGTCGCTTACGACCAAATCGATAACGCCCCTGAGGAAAAGGCTCGTGGTATTACCATCGCTACTTCCCACCAGGAGTATGAGTCTGAGAAGCGCCACTATGCACACGTAGATATGCCAGGCCACGCAGACTACATTAAGAACATGATTACCGGTGCCGCTCAGGTAGATGGTGCTATCTTGGTAGTTGCTGCCAATGATGGTCCTTTGCCACAGACTCGTGAGCACGTACTTTTGGCTCACCAGGTGAACGTACCTAAGATCATCGTCTTCCTCAACAAGATGGACCTTGCTGATCCAGAACTCGTAGAGCTCGTAGAGATGGACGTACGTGATCTTTTGAATAAGTACGGTTTTGATGGCGACAACGCTCCTATCATCAAGGGTTCTGCTACTAAGGCCTTAGAGGGTGACAAGGAAAACGAAGACGCTATTATGGAACTCGTTAAAGCTATGGATGAGTACTTCGACGTACCAGAACACGATCTTGACAAACCATTCCTAATGCCAATCGAAGATGTCTTCTCAATCAAAGGCCGTGGCACTGTTGCTACTGGTCGTATCGAGCAGGGCGTCGTAAAATTGAACGATGAAGTTGAAATCGTTGGTCTTAAAGACACTCAAAAGTCGGTTGTAACTGGTATCGAAGCCTTCCATAAGACTTTGGATCAAGGTCAAGCTGGCGATAACGCTGGTTTGCTCCTTCGTGGTATCGAGCGCGATCAAATCGAGCGTGGTCAGGTGATTGCAAAGCCCGGTTCAATCACTCCTCATACTGAGTTTGAGGCACAGGTTTACATCCTTAAGAAAGAGGAAGGTGGTCGTCACACTCCATTTTCTAAGGGTTACAAGCCACAATTCTACTTCCGCACCACTGACGTGACTGGCGAAGTAGAACTTCCAGCCGATAAGGAAATCGTCATGCCTGGCGATCAGGTAACCTTCAAGGTTAAATTGCTCGCTCCAGTAGCTATGAACGAACAAGATCGTTTCGCTATCCGCGAAGGTGGCAAGACGGTTGGTTCTGGTGTTATCACCAAGGTTATAAAATAATATAGCCACTTTTAAAAATAGCCTCTTAGGGGGCTATTTTTGTGGCTATTTAATTGCTTTGTTCCAGTTACCGAAACCGTTATTAGGGTGCTATGCTTCGTTAGGAGATTCGCTACTCATTCGCCGTACGTTAAGTACGGCTCATTCTGTTGCTCCTCCTGCCTCGCCTAGCACTCCTACTAACGATTTGTCGGAACAGTTGTGAATCACGAATCGTATTTTACTTTGCATGGAAAATATGTTAAAATATGGGGATGGGGGAGTTCTTTTATTTTTTGGTTGGAAAATATTTTAAGGAGTGATGCAATTTGAAATTCCGAGAAAACTATGGAGTTTTTAAGCACATCGCATCTGGTAAGGTGCGAGAAATCTATCTAAACGAAGAAGATGACGAACTAATGGTGGTCGCTACCGACAGAGTTTCAGCCTTTGACCAAAAGCTCGGCATCGAGATACCGGGCAAAGGAAAGATTTTAACCGCGATTTCGGCCGAGTTTGCCAATCTCGCAGACAATTGGGGCTATAAAACTGCATATTATTATGCAGATACGCCGCGTCCCGAAGTTGTTAGCTTCTTCGATTTTGATCAATTCACAGACTACGATATTATCGGCGCCGCACAGGAATTGTCCGAACGTTTTACTTTTATGGATAATCTCCAGATGATTCCGGTAGAGTGCATTGTGCGCGGATATCTATTCGGCAGTATCTGGAAACTTTACGAGCAGGGCGAACGCATCATCTGCGGAGTAGAGTTGCCGGATGGCCTCGTCAAGGGAAGTAAACTACCCCAACCGATTTCCACACCCACCACTAAAGCCCCGGAGGGCGAACATGATGAAAATATCACACCCGAGGAAATGGCGGAGATTCTCGAAAATGCCAATCTGATAGGGCCTTACGATACTGGCATTTCCGCCTCCACGGCTATATGCGACCTATGCGTTGGTCTTTATAAAGTAGCCAGCGAGTATGCACGCAATCGTGGCCTTATCATCGCCGATACAAAGTTCGAACTAGGACTAAGCCAAGGATGTAATGGTAATATGGGTATCTACTTCGGCGATGAAATTTTGACTCCGGATTCTTCACGTTTCTGGGATGCTGCAACCTGGGTACCCGGCAAAGAGCCAAAATCTTACGACAAGCAGATTATCCGAGATTATCTGGCAGCCGCCAAAGCCCACGGCGAAGCGAACCCCATTTTACCCGCCGAGGTTATCGAGAAGACTCGTCAGAGATATATCGAACTTTACGAGAAGCTCTTCGGCAAAGAATGGCCCAAAGAATAGCACTGCGACTGAACTCTCCCTTTCCAACCAAAATCCCCCGTTCAAACGGGGGATTTTTTGTGCTATAATCTCATTATAAACATAAGGAGCATAATGAGTGAGAAAAAGAGCATTTATAGCTTAAGTATAAAGGAAATACGGGAGTTATTACGGGATTTCTCTCATACTTTATACGGACGAACGGTGTTTTTCTTGGCTTACTTTGTACCGATGATGGCATTTTTGGTAATGGTTGGATTGGTGGTAGCCGAGATGATTAGGCCAGAATATGACTTATTCTTTCCAATCGTAGGCACATTTTTCTTATTCATCGGGGTTTTTATTCTGGGGAATATTTATTATTATCATGAACTCCGTGTTTTTGCAGAGAAAAGGTAGTTCATCTCTGTTAATATTGACTTTTTAGATATTTTGTGCCCACCGGCTTAGCCGGTGGTTTTTACTACCAAAATAAACTTAAGAATTTTACTTATACTAACAGCTATGGGGTAATGACATTGAGTAGGAAGAAGTTCTTTAATAGTCTAGTTTGCATATAAGAGGTGAAAACATGAAACCACTGCAAGATCTATTAACTTTGAAGGCCGAGCTAGAAAAGCCCGGTATTGGGAAATATCGGCATAATTTAGCGGAAAGTTTTAGAGGCAGAAAAGATGTACCTGTGGGGTGGATCCAAGATTGGATAGATACAAAATGGTATATCTTAGGCCATAAATACTTGTGGCTAGCCGCAATGAATGCCTGTATCGGTAGGGATGACATATCTTTAGGTCTCATTGATCAAGGTTTAAGAAAAGTCGATCCTGATACTTTCAACGCCGCTATCGAAGCATGTCGTGGGCGTGAGGTGCCATTTGGGGTAATATTGTATTGGTATGGTTTCTCCCTAAGTACCCCCATGCGGCGTGCAGCCCTAACTGCCTGTGTCGGTAATTCTGAGATTCCGGAGCATTTTTTGGAAGATGCTTGCGATGATACCGACATTCGCATACGGCAACTTGCCACAAAATTTTTGGATAAAAAAAGACTGCAAACTAGACTTTAAGACAGGGGTCCGCCCCGTGCGGGCCCTTTAACCGGCCACAAAAACTGTTTATCTTGATTTTTATGACGAAGTGTGGTATAATGGAGTTATATATTAATTAATCATCTACCCCTAAAAACTTAACGGCTGTCATCTAAGAACAAACCTAAGGTTATAGGGAAGAAAGGACAAAAATGGCAGATAGCAAAAAAGACGAAGGCCTCAAGATCCGTATCCGTTTAAAGGCTTATGATCACCGTGTAATTGATCAGAGCGCACGCCAAATTGTGGATACCGCTATCCGTACTGGCGCTAGTGTGAGTGGCCCAATCCCACTACCTACTAAACGCAGCACTTTTACGGTAGTAAAATCTCCACATGTATATAAAACTGGTGGCGAAGCTTTCGAGATGAAAGTCCACAAGCGCTTGATCGATATTGCTAACGCTACCCCTAAAACGATTGAAAGTTTGCAAAATCTTTCACTCCCGGCAGGCGTAGATGCAGAAATCAAGATGTAAAACCATAAAATCCCCCCGAAAGGGGGATTTTTGATGTTGCCCACCTGTCCACTCTCTGATGGTGGCGGTTTTAGAGTAGAAGTGCTATAATAGTCCTATGAGCAAAATCGCTAAGTTGAAGAAGCGTTTTTATTTCGTGGCAGCGAAGTATTTTAGGCATTTTGCAGATAGGGCACTAAAACGTTGGCAGCCACGCGTGATCGCAATTACCGGTTCGGCTGGTAAAACCACGATGCTTCACCTGGTAGAACACGAAATGGGCAAAAAAGCCCACTACTCACATGACGCAAATTCCGCCTTTGGGGTGAGTTTTGATATCCTGGGGCTAAAAGGAGTTCGTGGCTCAAAGCTGCGCTGGATTCATCTGTTTGCGGCGGCACCGTTCAAGGCTTTCTTCTCACGCCATAAAGAAAAATTCTACGTGGTAGAGATAGACGGTGAACGTCCACACGAAGCTGAATTTTTAGCTAAATGGCTTAAACCAGAGGTGACAATCTGGGTATCAATTGGACGATCACACGCAGTACAGTTTGAAAAAGAAGTAGAGGAAGGCAAATTCGCTAGTCTAGATGAGGCAATCACAGCAGAGTTTGCTACTTTGCCGCAAAATACTACCAAATTGGTATACATAGATGCAAATTCTAAATTAATGAAAACCGCTACGCAAGACATCAAGGCCAAGGTGATACCGATTAAGAAAACCGAAATTAAGAAGTATGTAGTTTACCCTGATTCTACAGATTTCACTTACGGAGACACCACTTTTCATTTTAACCATCCGGAACCGAAAGATATCGCATTTAATCTGTTGGTATTGCAAGATTTGATGAAATATCTCAAGATGCCGTTTAAATCAGACTTTTCCGACATTACCGTAGCACCAGGGCGAAGTTCGTATTTCAAGGGAAAAAATGGGCTAGAAATTGTAGATAGTAGCTATAATGCACACATGATATCTATGGCATCCATCCTAGACATGGCGAAACGGATGCATGCAGACCACAAATGGCTAGTAATCGGCGATATCGTGGATCAGGGGTCCACCGAAGCAGAGGAGCACAAGAAATTGGCCAACTTGATTGCCGATGTAGAACCAGAGAAGGTAATTTTAGTAGGCCGTAGGACCAAAAAATACACCGCGCCAGAGCTTAAAAAACTAGGGGTGTCTGCAGTGGCCACATTAGACCCACGCAAAGCCTTGGAGTATATAGAAAAACATACCAAAGGGCGCGAGACATTGATTTTTAAGGGTAGCCAATACCTAGAATGGATTATTGAAAAATTATTGGCCGACCCAAAAGGCGCAAAGAAACTATGCCGAAGAGAAAAAGCAGCTGTGCAACGGCGGAAAAGTTGGGGGCTGGATTCGTGATTTTAAAATTTAGGTGCGCAAAAATAACTGGAGGAAGGCAAAATGGCTGATTTATATATTATTCATGGGTGGACTTACACGGTGGAACCGTGGAAAAACGCCCTGGCGATGTTACGTGATAATGGTATTAGTGTAAAAATGTTGCACGTGCCCGGATTAACGGAAAAATCCGATGAAGTTTTCACTATTGAAGATTATGTAGAATGGGCAGACAAAAATATCCCGGATGGGGCGATAGCTCTAGGACACTCTAATGGCGGCAGGATACTCTTAAACTTATGTGCCAAAAATCCAGAGAAATTAAAATATTTGGTATTACTTGATGCGGCTGGAGTATACGAGCCGTCTGCCAGGAAAAAGTTCGTAGAAAAGGTAGCAAAAATCGGCAAGCCACTTAAAAAAGTGCCGATTATAGATAAGGCTTTTCATAAAATTACTGGTTCATCGGATTATTCGCGTGCTCCAGAAAACATGAAACAGACTCTGGCGAATATGTTGGCGTCTGACAAAGACTTGGATTTTAGTAAAGTTCAAACTAAAACATTTATCTTGTGGGGAAAAAAGGATACCACAACGCCACCACGTCAGGCCACCGCGATGTATGAAAAATTACCAAATGCCGAACTAAAATTCTACGCTAATTGGACTCACGCACCATATATTTCTAGCCCAGATGAATTAGCGCGTGCTCTAACCGCCTTAATCAAAAGGATTAAGAAGTGAAAAAACATTATTTCTTAGGTTCGGCAGCAAATTATAAGGGGAGATTATGGGCGCATACTTTTGTTGTAGGGCTAGAAAAAGATCGCGGAGCGTTGCAAAGGTTTTTGTCGCAGAAGTACAGTGGCGAAGCAATTTTAACAAAAAATGGAAGATCTGCACTAGCTTTAGCGTTGAAAGCTTATTTTGAGCCAGGTGATGCGGTAATCGTGAACGGATTTACTTGTTATGCGGTTTATGAAGCGGTGAAAGCGGCTGAGCTAGTGCCGATTTGGGCGGACATTAATAAAGAAAATTTAAATTTTGACATCGAAAGCCTGAAGCACATAGTAGAGGATAAGATTAAAGGCATTATTATCCAAAACTCACTAGGTAATCCGGTGGATATTACCACTATTGAGAAGTTTGCTAAAAAACACAATTTAGCAATTATTGAGGATTTGGCACATTGCGTGGGAGTAAAATACACAGACGGACGAGAGGCCGGAACAGTGGGCGCAGCGGCAGCTCTATCGTTTGGTAAAGATAAGTCCATAGACACCATTTCTGGCGGAGCAGTAATTTTACGCCACCCCTGCAAAAGCACAATTAAAGCGCCCAGCAAACTCCCGAAAGTCTCAGATATTTTAAGAGCTAGATTTTATCCGCTGCTAGGTACTATTTCGCGTGGGCTATCCTATATACATTTAGGTGGTATATGGATGCGTTGCCTAGTAAAAATTCACTGGGTAGAAAAATCCGCAGATAATAGGCTGGATTTGGAGCGCAAAATTGCAAAGTTTGAAGCCAAACTGGCTCTGAAGCAACTAAAAGAACTAAAGAAATCCGGCGAAGCACCAATACGGGAATTCTGCCTAGTGCGAGACAGAGCAGAAGTACTAAAAAAGTTGCAAGCTAGAGGCTACTATTTTGGTGGATTTTGGTATGAGAGACCGGTGTCTCCAGAACGATATTATAAAAAAGTGCATTTTCCAGAAGACAAATGCCCGGTAGCTACAGAAGTTGCTAAAAAAATCATCAATCTACCAACTTACTATAGTGAAAAAGATTTGGAGCCAGCGCGCAGAATCATAGCAGAATATATGGAGGGTGAAAAATGAATTGGCAAGAAATAATTAAAATTTTTCCAGAAGCAAACTTTTTACAATCGCCAGCATATGGCAAGATGAATGAACTACTCGGCGATAAAGTTATAGAGGAAGATTTCGGAGGAAAAGGACGCGCCCTGATTATAGTGCGAAATGCCAAGCGTGGAAGATATTTGGAAATTCCGTGTGGTCCACTGCTAGACTATAGTAATGAAGAATTGGTGGCCTCAGCATTTAAGAAAATTGCCGAGATCGCCAAAAAAGAAAAGTGTGTGTTTGTACGAGTGCGCCCGCAATTAAAAAATAGTCCAGAGAATTTACGAATTTTGGCGACCTTAGGGCTTAAAAAATCCCCAATGCACCTTGCAGCAGAGCATACAGTAATAATAGATCTCAATAAACCCGAAGACGAGCTACTGGCCAACATGCGCCGGCAGACGCGCTATGAGGTGCGCCGTGCGGCCAAGCAAGGAATCACAGTAGAAAAAAGCAATAATGAAGCCATTTTTAAAGAGTTTCGTAAGGTACAAGCCGCTACGGCCAAGCGCCAAGGTTTTGTGCCGCCAAATCTTAAAACTTTATTAGCAGAAAAAGAAGCTTTTGGTGAAAATATTGCAATTTATGTAGCGAAAACCAGCGATAATCAGCCAGTTGCCTATGGTATGATTATCAAAGATGGCAAAGAGGGGGATTATTATGAAGCAGCCTCTACGGACCTAAATCGTAAAATGCCAGGAGCATACGCTCTATTGTGGCAAGTAATGAAAGATTTGAAAGCCGAAGACTACGAAAGGTTTAACTTGTGGGGGATTGCACCCGCAGGACAGCCCAATCACCGCTACGCCGGAGTCACTACCTTTAAAACTGGGTTTGGCGGGGAAGTGGTAGAATATGTGCCAGCGCACGATATGGTAATTTCTAAAATGCGTTACATGGCGGATTTTGCATTTGAAACTTTACGTAAAAAACGGAGGCATTTGTGAAAATAGTTGATATCACAGAACAGCAAAAATGGGATGATTTTATCACCTCGCACTCGGAAGCGAATTTTTTGCAATCGTGGGATTTTTACGAATTCCATAAAAATCGTGGCAAGAAAATAGTGCGGCGCGCAGCGGTAGATGATAAAGACAAAATCGTGGCGGCCTATGCCGGAGTGGTAGAAACCGCCAAACGCGGCACTTATATGGCGATTGCTGGTGGGCCGATTATGGACTGGCAAAATAAGAAGCTGGTGCGTGAAATTTTTGCAGATATTCGTAAAGTAGGGAAAGACACTGGGTGTGCGTTTGTGCGAGTGCGACCACAATTACCGCTTTCTGACAATTCTTTGAAACTGATGCAAGAATTAGGATTGAAGAAAGCGCCGATGTATTTATCTGTAGAATATGCCGGGGTACTAGATTTAAATAAATCTAGGGAAGAGATTTTGGCGGGGGCGTCGCAAGGGTTCCGCCGGAAACTCCGCAAGGCCGAGAAAAATGAAATAGAAATTACCGCCGATGCCGAGAAAAAGTCTATTGAAGAATTTTGCAAGCTAGAGAAAAAGCATGCCGAACGGCAAAAATATGTAGCGTTTTCCAGTAGCTTCCTTACCAAACAATTTGAGGCGTTTGCCAAAAACAATGAAGTACTGATTTATACTGCGCGCAAGGATGGTGAAATTTTAGCGCAGAACTTTATGATATTCTACGGCGCAGAGGCGAGCTATCATTATGGCGTATCTTCGCAACTTGGCACAAAGTATTCGGCAGCACCACTACTCCATATGGCGGCGATGGATGAGGCCAGAAAGCGCGGCTGCATACGGTATAATCTATGGGGAATTGTAGGCTTAGACGAAAAAACGCACCGGTTTTATGGCGTAAGTGAATTTAAACGTTCGTTTGGCTGCGAAGAGCTAAAGTACACACCGGCGCATGATATGATTTTAAATCCAGTAAAATATCAGCTAACTAAGCTGGTAGAAACTGCCCGCAAGAAAGTTCGACACGTATAAGTTGGTTGTGATATAATTAAGGTGCAATCTGTTAATCAAAATTGATCGGGCCTTTTTATAGGTTCTAACACGTGGTTTGTGATGGCGCCGTAAGGACCTTAATCGCGTGTCGGATTCCGATCATATGGTTAATGGATTGCACCCTTGCGGTGCCATTTTTTGTATGACTACCCCGTTTACAAGTGGCACCACATGGGGAAGTTAGTAATTATATATAAGTGAGGTAAAGATGGGCCATAGAACCACTAAAACTAATCATAAAGTAAAGGTGCATAAAACTATGTCATATAGAGTAGATTTCTTCTACTATGCTTTCCGTAATATCCTCTTCGTCGGTATCCCTCTAGTTATTATTTCTGCCTTTATCCTTGGCTTTAATATACCTCATGGCTCTGCCCGTATTTCATCTTCAGATAATTTAGCTATTTCTGTTCCTTCATCTTGCACTTTATCTAGTTCTGTAGATGAAGTGCATAGTGCTAGTATTGTAAATGGTAGATACGAAGAAGGTATAGGGACCACCACATTATCTACCTTCTGCAATGATAAGAATGGTTATAGTGTCTATGCTATTGGTGATAGTTTAAATAGTGAAGGTAATAATACATTGGTTGGTAGTAACGGTAGTAATATAAGTAGTGGCACAGCTACTTCAGGTGATACATCCAACTGGGCTATGAAACTAGCTCTAAAAGCAGGTGATACTTCTACTACTCCACCTACTATTATTTCTCCATTTGACTCCTATTCTACAGTACCTATTACTTGGACTAAAGTAGCTACTATACCTTCTTCTACTACTGACATGGAGAAGGGTTCTAACTTTACTACTACCTATGCTACATACATTTCTCCTACTCAAGCTGCAGGCACATACTTAGGGCAAGTCAAGTATCTACTTACTCATCCTTCAGCAGCAACACCTACCAGTGCTTATATTATGCAGGAAGTAGCAGAGTGGGAAGATGATTTATCTAGTCCTGGAGACAGCGTACAAGCTATAGATATTAGAGATGGTAAACAATACTGGGTAACCAGATTAGCGGATGGAAATATCTGGATGACGCAAAACTTGGATTTTGACATAGACACCGCTAGGACCTACACTCACGATGATACAGACCTAGGTTGGGCCCCAAATAGCTTTGATGCTAATGCTACTTGGACACCAGATACTACTAAAGGTAAATACAACCTACCAGTAAATGGTACTTCTGTTTCCAATTGGTCTAATCAGAATAACTATCCATATTCTGCAGACCCAGGTGATGTATATTACTATACATCAAACTCTACATCAGATGATATAAAATATACTTCACTATCTAACTGTACATCTGCAGGCCATACAGCAGATGAATGCAAACATTACCACGCAGGCAACTACTACAACTGGACTGCAGCTATAGCCTCCAACAACTCCAGCGCCCTCACCCAACAATATACTAACGCCCCTAACTCTATTTGCCCTAAAGGATGGAGATTGCCAATAGCCACTAATGCTGATCAATCTATTTATGAGTTTGGAGAACTATTATATCAACAAGGCATTATAGGGGCCAAAACCAGTACTTCCTATGCTGCTGACAGCTTTGATAATATCCGTAAGGCCCCTTTGTGGCTTGCGAGGGTTGGCGTTATTTACAGTGGCACACTAACCTATGTGACAACGGTTGGGGGTTATTGGTCTAGTACGGTTGCGAATACTGATATCTCTGCCTACTATCTACGTTTCAATACTTCTAGCGTTTTTTCATCAAACCCTTACGACAAAGCTCACGGATGGCCTATCCGTTGCCTCGCTAGATAGCAGAATGATTTAGGCGGAATAAAATTAATCTAGCATAAGACGAGAGCATAAACTAAATTTTATGATATAATGAGCATAAGTAATAAAGGATTTTTATGGCGAAATTGAATCGCAAATATATAGACAAACATTGGATAGTATTTGTAATACGGGGGATTTTGGCGGGGGTGTTTGGGTTTTTGTTACTATTTAGCAACGTGGCAGAAGTAGAAAACGTAATTGCGGAGATTAGCATATTCTTGCTATTGATAGGTGTGGTAGATTCTGTGAGTGCCCTATATAATTCCACTAAAAAACGTGGCTGGGTTAATTCTATAATAGATGCGGGCATAGACGTAATAGCAGCAATGGCGCTACTGTTCTTTGCCAAGAGCGATTTAACCAATAGTGTTATAGTATTATCTATTTATACTGTGATTTCTGGCGTCATCGATATTTTTCATGGATTTTTATCCACTGTGGATCCAACGGACCGATTCATCAGAATATTGGCTGGCGTATGTGGCTGTATAATTGGTATAGTCATATTAAACGCAGGGAATTTTGAAATCTCTACCTTTGTGAGATTCTTTGGGGCGTATATGCTAATAGTGGGCGCAACTAGCGCGATTTACGGCGTACATAATCGCTCGCAAAGTATAGAAGATAAAATAGCACGCAAACAGGCTCGAAAAAAGAAAAAATAGATTTCTTGTGCTATAATGAACCCACAAGGAGATTAAAATGTCAGCTGTAAAAAAGGCAATTATAACTGATGCTGGGTTTGCCAGCCGTTACTTACCGATTACTAAAACTATTCCTAAGGCGATGATCCCGATTGGTGCCAAGCCGGTGATGCAACTATGCGTAGAAGAATGTGTAGAAGCTGGAATAGAAGAAATTATCATCGTAGCAACACCGAATACTAAGTCTAAAGAGATATACGACGATTATTTCCACAACAAGGCGGAAAATGTGAAAGCTTTGCTGGACAAGCAGGGAAAATCTGATAGGTTTGAGGCGGTAGAAAAGGTGCTGAATTTTCCAAAAATTACCGTAATAGAACAAGATGCTAATTTGCCATATGGCAATGGTTCACCAATAGTATCCGCAAAAGATTACGTTAAAGACGAAGAAGCTTTTGTGGTGCTGTACAGCGATGATCTGATCTTGGGTGAAGGGGATGTAAAAACATTGATTGAAGATTACGAAAAAGCCCCAAATGCTAAAGCGGTAATTGCTGCGCAAGAAATGCCAGAAGAAGTTTGGCATAAATACGGCATGATTGCGCTAAAAGAAAATGGCACTTTGAGCCACATTGTAGAAAAGCCAAAAACACCAGACCTTGCACCGAGTAACTTAACTAGCTATGGCCGATATTTGTTAACTCCAGAAGTATTTGATTACCTTGTGCCATCTAATACTGGATTAGACGGTGAGCTTTGGACAGTGGACGCAATCACCAAATTAGCCGAGCATGGCGATGTGGTAGTAGCGCACAGTAAAGGCAAGTGGATCACTACTGGTGATCCAAAAAATTATTTCTTAGCGCATCTCGAATATGTACTAAGCCACACAGACTATGGTGACGATGTACGTAAAATTGTAGAAGCATCCAAGTAATTAGTGCTATAATAATCTTAAGGAGATAATACTATGAATGTAGCAGAATGGATAATTGTAGCAATTTTAAGTATGACACTACTACTATTCTTGATTCTAGGAATCGTACTGATTATTAGATTACTGGATCTTAGCAAAGAAGTGAAAAAAGTAGTGATCGAAGGGCAAGATATCGCCAAAAATACCAATGGCATTGTGACAAATGTTAAAGGTATGACTTCTATTGGCGGCACGGTAGAAATGTTTGTAGATAGGTATATCAACCCTAAATTGAAGGAAAAAATTAAAGAAAGGAAAAAAGATGGCGGAGAAAAGCGAGAAAAATAAAAGCGGAGCAGGAAAGTTCTTTTTGGGCGCAGCACTTGGCGCAATTGCCGGAGCTATTGCGGGCAAATTTGTTTCCGTAAAAGCAAAGTGCGACGGTGACGATAAATGTGATTGCGATGAGGATTGCGATTGCCACAAAGAAAAAGCAGTAAAAGAAATAAAGGAACCAGCTGAAAAGAAAACAGCCGAGAAAAAGGTTACTGAAAAGAAAACTGAAAAACCTGCTGAGAAAAAGACCGAAGATAAGAAAACAGCAGATTAGTAATGAAGCTGAAACCTAGTGACTTTGTTCACTTACACAACCATACGCATTATTCTTTGCTAGATGGGCTAACTAAGGTGCCCGAATTAGTTGAATATGTCAAAGGACAGGGGATGGAGGCCGTGGCCGTTACGGATCACGGCACCATGTCTGGCCTGGTTGAGCTATATAAAGAATGTAATGCGGCCGGCATAAAGCCTCTACTTGGATTAGAGGCTTATGTGGCTGCGCGCAAAATGACTGACAAAGATCCAGCACATGATAAACAACGATTTCATATCACCCTAATTGCGATGAATAATAAAGGATATGAAAACCTATGTCGGATAATGAGTAATGCCGAAGAACACGGTAAATATTACAAGCCGCGCACAGATCATAGCGAACTAGAGAAATACAACGAGGGGATTATTTGCCTTTCTGGATGTATGGGTTCAGAAATATCCGAAGCAATACGGGCAGGCGACGACCAGCGCGCATACGAGCTAATAGATTGGTACCGCAATGTATTCAAAGATCGGTTCTACCTAGAAATGCAAGATCATGGGCATCCAAAATCTACTACGCATTCTGCCGAGCAGAAAAAGGTAAACGATTGGCACATGGCGCATGCCGAAGAATTAGGTTTGCCACTAGTGGTTACTTGCGATGCGCATTATCTTACTAAGGAAGATCAAGATGCGCACGAGGTACTGCTCTGTATTGGTACAGCTGCAAATTTGTCCGACACTAACCGGATGACATTGAAAGATTATGATCTACATGTAATTCCAGCACAGGAAATTATAGACCACTGGCAAGATACCTGCCCTGAGGCGGTGCTAAATACCAAACGAATAGCCGACAGGTGTAATGTAGACTTGCAGCTGGGGCGGATTTTGATTCCGAAATTCCCAGTACCAGATGGCGAAGATGAAAAAACTTATCTAGATAAACTAGTGTTCCAGGGCCTAGTATATAGATATGGTGGTAAAAAATTAGAAGAAACCGTAGATATGACGGTAGCAGAGTGTCGGAAAATCTTGGAAGAGGTAGACAAAGAGCGCGACGAAGTGCATAAGGTGTTGCCGCGTATAGATTACGAGCTATCTGTGGTAGACAAAATGGGCTACAATGGATATTTCTTAATCGTGCAGGATTTCATTAACTGGGGTAAATCACAACGTATTGTGTATGGACCGGGGCGTGGCAGCGCGGCTGGATCGATCTTGGCGTATGCTCTGCGTATTACGGAATTAGACCCTTTAAGATACGACCTACTCTTTGAGCGGTTCCTAAACCCAGACCGTATCAGTATGCCAGATATCGATACAGATATCCAGGATACGCGGCGCGACGAAGTGATTGAATACTGTTCTAATAAATATGGTTTTGACAGAGTATCCAATATCGCAACATTTGGTAAGATGATGGCAAAAAACGCCGTACGAGACGTAGCACGCGTGCTAGAAGTGCCTTATGCCGAGGCAGATAGACTTGCTAAAATGGTACCAGATCCAGTAATGGGGCATCATGTGAAATTAGCAGATGCAATTAAAGACGTGCCTGATCTAAAACAGGAATACGAGACCAACCCTACTTCTAAGGAAGTGATAGATTTTGCTTCACGGCTAGAGGGCACAATTCGCAACCACGGCGTCCACGCTTGTGGTGTGATTATCGCGCCAGATGATTTGGTGAAGTTTTTGCCTTTGGAAGTTTCTGCCAAGGGACCGATCGCTGCGCAATTCCCAATGGGCCAAGTAGAGGAAATTGGGCTTCTTAAAATGGACTTCTTGGGGTTATCTAACCTATCAGTGATTAATAATGCACTCCGGATGATTCGCAAGGTTTATCATGATGATATAGATATGTATTCACTGCCACTGGATGATCCGGAAACCTACGAGCTATTGCAGCGAGCCGAAACAACTGGCGTATTCCAGCTAGAATCGGCTGGCATGAAACGATATCTGCGCGACCTCAAGGCATCATCTTTTGAAGATATTATCGCTATGGTGGCGCTATATCGCCCTGGTCCAATGCAGTTTATTGATTCGTTTATTCGGCGTAAGCATGGTGAAGAACCAATTACATATTTGCATCCTGGGCTAGAAAATTCTCTCAAAAATACCTACGGAATTATGATCTACCAGGAGCAGTTTATGCAGATCTCCAAGGAGTGGTGTGGGTTTACTGGTGGGCAAGCGGATACCTTGCGTAAAGCGGTAGGTAAAAAGAAAATAGACATGATGAAAAAGGTGAAGCCCCAGTTTATTGAAGGTGCTGTGAAGATTGGTGGGGCAACCGAAGAAATCGCCGAAACTTTTTGGAGTCAGCTACTAGATTTCGCGAACTACTGTTTTAACAAATCACACGCGGCGTGTTATGCCTTAATTGCTTATTGGACGGCATATCTTAAGGCGCACTACCCAGATGCATTCATGGCGGCGCTAATGACAGCAGATATGCGCTGGACAGACCGCTTGGCGATTGAAATCGCCGAATGCAAGCGCATGGGGATAAAAGTACTTGGGCCAGACATTAACCAAAGTTATGGCGATTTTGGTATCGTAGGCGGAGAAAAGACAATCCGCTTTGGCTTGTCCGGTATTAAAAGTATGGGGAAAGCCCTAGTAGAAGAATATGTGATCCCGGAGCGCGATAAAAACGGGCCGTTTAAATCCATTTGCGATTTTGCTAAACGCGTAGATAGCTCTAAGTTTAATAAAAAATCCTGGGAAGCGGCGATTAAGACCGGGGCGTTTGATAGCTTTGGACATTCGCGTTCTGATTTGCTCTTTAATTTAGAGGCAATTCAGGCCTACGGAGCAAAAATCCAGAAAGATGTAGGCTCTGGACAGACGGATCTCTTTGGCATGATGGGCGAGGCTGGCGCAGTGCCAGAAGTGGAAATTAAAAAGGCACCAGTACAGCACCCAGAGAAAGAACAACTACTGTGGGAGCGGGATTTGATGGGATTGTATCTGTCTGCGCACCCACTAGATAAATACGATACTTATTTTGAAGAGCAAACCCACCCGATGGACCTAATTACTGCCGAGAACAACAACAAAATGGTAACAATTGGGGGAATTATCACCGCGGTGCGTACAATCCTCACCAAAAAAGGCGATAAGATGGCCTTTGTAAAAATGGAAAATAAATCCGCCGAAACAGAGTTTATCGTATTTCCGAGTACTTTTGCGGAATATGGCGGTAAGCTGGAAGTAGATAATGTAGTACGGGTGCGGGGCAAGGTAAATGCTACTGATAAAGACGGCAATATTACTTCTGACGTAAAGCTACTAGCCGAGACGGTAGAATTAGTTTCCGATGATGTACTAGAAAATTATCAGCCTACTGGCACTAAACTTGCAGCACCGACTTTGGCGCCAGACGCGGGCCGACGACGCCGAGGGAAGACTTCCGCCGAACGCGTATATAACAGTGGTAGCGGCGGGAACGGAGCGCGTAATGTTTCTCCGACAATAGATACACCGCGCGTGCTGAAAGAGCCACCCAAAGACCCACGCAAAGAGAGATTATACATATTAGTTGAAGATCCTAATAATACGGATACTTTGAGCGCGATACGGCGCTTGGCGGATCTGAATCCTGGATTCCAAGAAGTGGTACTAGTACTACGCGACGGGGAACGAAAACGGCCACTCCGGATGCCGTTTAAGGTGGAAGTGTCTGATGATCTGTTAGGGAAATTGAAGGAGCTGGTGGGGGATGAGGCGGTAAAGGTAAACTAGACCGCAAAAAAACAGAAAACGACTGGAAAAACCTGCAATTTTATACCAAAACTCGTCGGAAAAACCTGCAATTTTGGGGTGAAAGTGGTCGGAAAAAATTGCGAAGTAATAATTATATTAAAGCTAATAAGTAGCAAAAATCAAAGATAGGTGGCAGTTTATTTAGCTACGCAACGAATATTAAAACCGTTATATTTAAGACCTCCCGCACGAGCAGTATCAACTACCGGAGCATAATCCGATAAACGGAAATAATAGACGTAATCTGTATTTATTGTGCTAGACCAATAATATGCGGGAGTTCCAGAAACGAAAAGACTTCCACCTTGAGTCAATCCACCTTTGACAAAAAACAGTGGTTGGTTAATTAATCCAGCGTCATCAGACGTTTGGTTGTCATTATATAAATAATTTAACCTAGAATATTCATTAGTAGAACCAGATAGTGATTCAGGCTCATTAGATATAGTAGGAAGTCTCCATCCTTTTGGACATATAGAGTTTTTAGGATTCTTAGATATATCACTTAATGTATCTTGTGTTAATGAAGAAGAGTTAT
>CAMVDR010000016.1 GCA_947166295.1 uncultured Candidatus Saccharibacteria bacterium
AAGATGCAGCCAAGAAATTAGCAGAGAGATATAAAGTAAAATCTATATTGCCAGTGAACGTATCGCTTTGTGGTGATGTGGCTACCAGGATGACATGTAATGCAATTAAAGTGGAATATAAGTATTCTAAGAAATGTAATGATGAATTATGTTTGGTGATAAGCGGAAGATCCAGGGAATTACCGACTGAAGCTTTGAGTGAGATACGCGAAAAGTTTACGGCGGGCGGATTTAATTTTGATGATTATCAGTATGTATATGTGCAGAATACTGAGTTGTAATCGTATCCTTTCATTTTTAGTAATAATTATATCTAGAACATGATTCTTCTCGCCCCTTGTTAATCGGGCAATTTTATGCTATAATCACCCCATAATATCAGCTCAGCAAACGAGCCAACCGTCCACTACGATCGGCGGGCAAGAGCAGCGTTTGCTTTAACCAAAGGAGTTTTATGAAAGACTACGAACTCTCAGTCTTGTTCCATCCTGATTTGGAGATGAACATAGACCCCGCCCTCGATAAGGTAAAGAAAATTATCGAGCAAAACGGCGGCAAAATCACCAAAGAAGAAGCCGAAGGTAAAAAGCGCCTCGCTTATTCTATCAACGGCCAAGATTTTGCCATCTATTATTACTTCAATTTGGAGCTTCCGGCCGACGCTCCAGCCAAACTCTCGTCTGTGTTTAACATCACCGACGAAGTTTTGCGCTACTTGCTCGTCCGCGTAGACGAACGCAAAGCCAAGTTGGAGGCTCGCCGTAAAGAGGCTAAAAAATCCAACGAAGAAGATACCGAAGAAAAAGGAGAATAATTTATTATGCGCGGTTTTAGTAAAGCAATCATCACCGGTAACCTCACTCGCGACCCAGAGCTTCGCAGCACGCCAAATGGCGCTAGCGTTTGTAGCTTCTCGGTGGCAGTTAACCGCACTTACCGTGATGCTAGCGGGGAACAAAAGGAGGATGTTTCCTTTATCGATTGTTCTGCTTGGGGTAAACTCGGCGAGATGATCAGCCAATATGCCAAAAAAGGCACCGGCGTACTCGTTTCTGGTCGCCTCGATCAGCGCAGTTGGGAAGACAAAACCACTGGCAGCAAACGCTCTCGTGTTGAAATCGTAGTAGAAGATTTCAACTTCACCGGCGCTCGTGACAGCAGCGGTGGCAGTTCTTACTCTAACAATTATGGTGGTGCCGGCACTGCAGACAATTCTGCGGCCAGCGACATCCCAGATGACATTCCTGATGGCGAAATCGACCTCAGCGATGTCCCATTCTAATAATCTATAAGCGAAGGAGATTTTATGAGAAGGATTAAAAACGATCCAAATTTATACTTCGATTATCGCGATGTTAAAACTTTACAACGCTATATCGATGTTTACGGTCGGATTGAGCCAATTTCTAAAACTGGTCTTTCCGCCAAGCAACAACGCCAACTAGCAGTCGCCATAAAGCGCGCTCGCCACTTGGCTCTCTTGCCATTCGTATCAAATAGTTAAGGAGATATTATGTACGGACCAACAGATCTAAAGAAAAACACCCTCATTACTTTAGACGGCCAACCGTATAAAGTAGTCGAATATTCCCAAAAAGTTATGGGCCGTGGTGGTTCCATCGTTAATGTTAAGGTTAAAAACCTTATCACTGGTGCACTTTTGCCTAAAACTTTTAAAGGTCAAGAAAAAATTGAGCCAGCCGAGGTTACCACTCGCAAGGTTCAATATCTCTACAAAGACGACGAAAAGTTCTACTTCATGGATCCAGAATCTTTTGAACAGTACGAGCTTCCTGCCGATATGGTTAGCGACTCCAAAGATTTCATGAAAGATGGCGACGAAATGGAAATTCAGTTCTATAATGGCACCCCAATCAACCTAGTATTACCAAAGAACATTTGGCTTGTTGTCACCTACACGGAAAACGCCGTAAAGGGTGATACTACTAGCTCGGTTATGAAAGATGCCACCTTGGAAACCGGCGTTGTTATCAAAGTTCCAGCCTTCATCAAAGAGGGCGACGTCGTTTCGGTGGATACGGATACTTATGCCTATCGGGAAAGAAAAAAGTAATTCAATCCGGATGGGTGGCACCGCTGGGGGGACCCCCACCGCACACAGGCGCAGGCCGAGTACGGTGGGGAAAGCTGCGGCGGCAGGCCCCATCCGAGGTTATATCAAATTATCTGATGCCGTGAGGTTTTTTAATTATGATTTTCGTGGCAAAGTAGTTTTAGACATCGGTTCTTCCACTGGTGGCTTTACTGAGCTAGCACTAGATCTTGGTGCCGCTAAAGTGATCGCGGTAGAGAAGGGAACTCATCAAATGAAGGCCCCTCTCCGCTACGATCCCAGAATAGAACTGCACGAAAAAAACGATATATTTGACTTTAAAACTAAAATTCCCGATGTTATTGTAGCCGATGTATCCTTCTTAAGCTTGACAAAAATCTTAAAGTATGCTAAAATACACTTATCACGTAGCGATACGGATTACTTAGTAATGCTTAAACCTCAATTTGAAGCCAGGCCATACCAACTCAATAAAGGTGTCGTAAAAAACGAAAAGATTCGTCGCGAAATCATTAAAAATTTTGAACAATGGCTGGGGCGAAATAATTTCGTCATCATTAATAAACGTGACAACGAATTGGCCGGCAAGAACGGCAACCTAGAAAGATTCTATTATTTAAAGCTTGCAAAATAAAAGCCATAAGCATATAATAATAGATATGAACTTATTGCATGGCGTGGGCGACTTTTTCTCCCTAGATATTGGGACAAATTCGATGCGAATCGTGCAACTTTCTGGTAACAGTCAACATGGCTGGACTCTCCAGAAATATGCTTATGTGCCAATTACTCCACAGCTTACTCAAGATTCTTCAGACTTAGGTAAGAAACGTCTCGGCGAAGCTATTTTGGGCGCTGTTAATCAGGCCGGCATCAAAACCAAGAATATCGCCATCGGTCTCCCCGCTAGCAAAACTTTTACTTCTATCGTGGAGACTGAAACTCTACCAGAAAAAGAACTTAAAAAATCTTTCAAATATGAAATCGATAAATATGTCCCAATGGCTATGAGTGACGCCAAGGCCGACTACGTAATCCTCGGCCCTAGCTTTAACGATCCAGCCAAAACTGAAGTTCTAGTCAGCTCTGTGGCCAAAGATTATGCTGAATCCACCATGGAGATGATTGAAAAAACTGGCCTTAATATTATTGCTATGGAGCCGGAGCCACTTGCTCTCGCCCGTGCGCTCAACAATCCAGGTTCTATAGATGCCACAATGATAGTAGACCTTGGAGAAGGATCTACGGATATTGTCATTATGTACAAAGATCAACCACGCTTAGTGCGCTCTATTCCTGGTGGGGTAGAAGTACTGATTCGTGCCATCGCTAACGGCTTAAACGTTCGTCCAGATCAAGCACGCCAATTCTTATTAAAATTCGGTCTTGACGAGAATCAGGTTGAGGGGCAGGTTTTCAGAATTCTTAACACCCACTTGGATGCTTACGCTGCAGAGCTTGCCAAATCTGTTCGCTTCTTCCAGACTAAATATATTAATGGTAAAGTTGGTGGTATTGTGCTTTCTAGCTACGGTGAAATTATTCCACTTTTCCCAGAATACATCGAAGCCAAAACCGGCGTTGCCACTATGCGCGGCAACCCTTGGCAGTTTGTCCGTACTTCGTCTAGCCAACAACGTGCACTCGCTAATGTCTCTAGTGAGTTTGCAGTGGCCATAGGTCTATCAGAAAGGAGCAATGATTAATGGCACGCGAAATTAATCTAGTCCCAGATATCAAAGGCGAAATGATCAAAACGCTCAAATTGCGCAATCTTATTTACTTCATTTGTATTGTAGTGGGTGCGGTTAGCCTTGGTGCTACTGCAATTGTAGCGCTTATTATGGGTGGACAACAGGCAGCGCTAGATGGCAAAAAGTCTACTTTGGATAGTCTGTCTCAGAAGCTTAACTCTTATAGCGACTTAGATGAATTCCTGACCATCAAAGATCAGGTTGGTAATATTTCCACCCTCACCAACAATAAAAAGGTTCTTTCTCGTACTTTTAATATTCTTTCTGCCCTTATTCCAACCGGTGCCGATACTATTACGGTCTCAGAGCTAAATGTTAATCTTTCTGGTGACCAGCCCACGTTTAGTTTTGATGCCCAAGCCAATGCGGGCAGGGAACCGTTTATCGATTACAACGTACTAGATTCTTTCAAAAAGAGTATGCAGTATATGCGTTACGATTATGGCAACTACGTCGATAAAAACGGTGCAACTATCCCGGCTTATTGTATGATCGAAACCGGTGCTGACGGCGCTACCTTTATGGAACCTTCTAAAGGCATCTATGCCTTCTGGACCATCAACGCAGAAGGCTGTAATCCATCTAAGGATACCAAGGTCAGTGATTACTCCACCGAAGAATACGAAGGTCAACAGGTCGTTCGTATTTGGCGTACCCCACAATATAGTGATTGGTATAAACAAACCCAAGTAGAAGGCCAGCCGTACATGAACTTAAATGGCCAAATCTCCGGCGTAGCACATTTTGAGAGTGCCTGCATTACCTATACTGGCAATGATAGCCAAAATGCCGCAAGTCCCAAGTGGATAGAGTCCAATGAATCTTGCCTCTTGGTCCCAGGTGGCACAGATGGTATTAGAGTATCAGATTCTTCCAATGGTCGTGGTGCCGGCGACGAACTAGTCCTCAGATTTTCGGCTGTTATTTCTCTAGCACCAGCAGTTTATAATTTCACCAATTCTCATGTCCTAGCCATCGCTCCTTCTGGTCGTCGTAATGTTACCGATTCTTACGTTCAGGTCCAAGCCATGTTCGGTGAACGTGCTAGAGATTGTGCCGATGGCGATACGGCATGTAGTACAAATACCAATAATGTAAACGGAGGGAATTAGTATGGCTAAAGAAGTTGCAATCGGCAAACGCGCTAAAATCTCTGAAGCACAGCAATATATGCTCCTATCAGTCCTAGCTGCTTCTATTGTTCTTGGTGCGGCTATTTCGCTCATTATCCACTTCGTCCAGCAAATTTCTTTCAACGCTAAAGTCATTGCCGCAGAGGATGAAGCAATTGTTTCTTATTCAAACGTCATCAAGAACACAGGAATCTGTAAAAGCCCCAAAGGTGATGTATATTCCGAAGACGAGCTTAAAAAATGTAGCCCAGATAGCATCGAAGTTTCCGAAATCCCCGGCACTCTTCGTGCCAATATCTTGGAAAACCTTGCCGCCAACGAAGCGCTAAACTCTGTACCAAAAGAAGCTAGTTCTAGCTGTATTAACCCAAACACAGAAAAAAATTATACTTATGCAGAACTCAACAAGATTTATAACGATGCCAATGGTAGCACAGAACTTGCTGCAGCTAGCCAGCTTATTAAAAGTTGCTCAGCTTTGCGTATCATCCCAGATGCTCTCCCGGCCTTCAAAAACGAAGAAGCTCTTCTTGCTAGCTTGAACAAATTATTTATTGAATCCGGTTGGCAGCCAGAATCCCTCAGCCCTAGTGGTTCATCGTCTGCCTCCACTCTCGTTCCGGGGCTTAATGCCATCTCGGTTAGTTTATCTGTAGAAGCTGATACTGGTACCACTATGAACGTGTTAAATAATATCGAGCGCTCTATCCGCGAATTCGATATCGAGCGTGCCACTATCGAATGGGGCAGCAATAATACTCTCAATCTCCAGGCTCAAGCCACGGCGTATTACATGGACGAATCAACAATTACCGAAACCACAAAAACCATCAAAGCGGAGGGCAAATAAATGAAAACAGATTTAGCTACTTCTATCATTGCGGCCATCGCCGGTGTTTTGATTGCTTATTTTGTCACTAATTTATTTATGGGCCCAATTGAAGATGTTTCTTATAAAACCATTGATTCCGCAGTCAATACCAATCTGTCCAACCCAGATCCAGAGGTCTTTAATTATCGTGCGCTCAATCCTACAGTAGAAGTCTACGTTGGTGAATGTGAAGAATACAATACTTACGGAGAATGTATAGAAGTCACTGACACGGAAACCAATGTGGAAGAGTCTACGGACGGTGAGTCAACAACCGAATCGGTAAATGTAGAAGAGAAAACAGTACTAACTCCGGAGAATAGCACTCAGGAGAATCAATAATGGCACTCCTTACCAAAGAAGCTGAGATCAGAATCATTGATCTATTATTGGGTGAGGGTTTAGCTGACCCTACTCTGGTTCAAGCGGTTAAAGAAGAATCTGAAAGGGGAAACAAGTCACTTTTGTCTGAGCTCGTCCGGCGTAAACTCATCAGTGACGATATGGTGGCGCACGCAACTGCACTAATTATTGGCGTGCCCTACGTCGAACTTAAAAATATTGATATAGATCAAGATATTCTTTCTAAAATTCCGCAAGAAGCCTCCGTTCGTGTTATGGCAGTGCCGCTTGGTGAAAAAGACGGCATGCTCAACGTCGCCATGGTGGATGTCACCAACGTTCAGGCCACCGATTATCTCTCTACTCTCGTGAATCAACCCATCCGGGTATGGATGTCGTCAGAGCGTGGTATTCGTAGTGTCTTAGATCAATATCATGGAGATTTTTCTGGCGTTAAGGATGCCGTCAAAGAAACTGGAGAAGAGGCTCTTGCTGACGCGCAGTCTAATGTCAAAACTATCGTTCAGGATTCTCCAATCTCTAAGGCCCTTACTACTATTTTAAGCTATGCCGCTAAAACTAAGGCTTCCGATATCCATATCGAGCCCCTAGAAAATTCACTTATTATTCGTTGCCGCATCGATGGTGTTCTTCGCAAAATCATGGAGCTCCCTAAAACAGTTGCTCCGGCTTTGGTCTCTCGCATCAAAATCCTCTCTAATCTTAAGATTGACGAACACCGCATCCCCCAGGACGGCCAGTTTACTGTACTAGTAGATGATCAAGAAATTGATCTTCGTATTGCTATTTCTCCCGTTACTTGGGGTGAGCAAGTCGTAATTCGTCTCTTGGATAAAAAAGGTGTCTCTATGGAGATCGAAAAAATGGGTATGAGCGGCCATGCTTTGCGTGACGTACTCGAAGGCATTAAAAAGCCAAATGGCATGATCCTGACCTCTGGTCCTACCGGCTCTGGTAAGTCCACTACCCTCTATGCTCTCATCCAGAAAATTAAATCCGAAGCTATCAATATCGTTACCCTAGAAGACCCAGTGGAATATAAGATGGACGGCATCAATCAGATTCAGGTAAATGTAGATGCTGGCCTAACGTTTGCCTCTGGTCTTCGTAGTATTCTCCGTCAGGACCCAGACGTAGTTATGGTGGGTGAGATTCGTGATTCGGAGACCGCCTCGCTTGCCGTGCAGGCTGCACTCACCGGTCACTTAGTGTTTTCTACCCTCCACACCAACTCCGCTGCGGGTATTTTGCCACGTCTCTTGGACATGGGCATCGAGCCATTTCTTTTGGCTTCCACTCTCAACGTGGTGATTGGTCAGCGCTTGGTCCGTCGTGTTACCGAAAAACGCGAAATGTACAAATCTTCCGAAATAGAGACCAAGGGTGTTAACTCTATCGTCGGTGATTTATTGCCTAGTAATAAGGAATCCGTCGCCAAGGTTAGCGAAGATTTAGGTTACCCAGGCTTACCAGTCAGAAATGACGATTTTTATATGCTTGCTCGTGGCATGGATACCAAAGAAACTCCCGGTGGTTATTCTGGCCGTGCTGGTCTTTATGAAACCATCGTTGTGGACGAAGATATCCAAAAACTGATTATCTCTCACGCCACCGCGAACGAAATTATGCGCCTAGCTAAATCGAAGGGAACTGTGACTATGCGTCAAGACGGTGTGCTTAAAGCTTTGTCTGGCATTACTACATTGGAGGAAGTTAACCGTGTTGCGAGCGATTTATCGTAATGCTTATGGTATAATAATATTATGGAAAATAGTGGACAGCAAAATACGTTAAGAATAGAAAACTTATTGGAGGAATGTGTTCGCCGTAATGCTTCAGATCTTCATCTCCAATATGGCCTCCCGCCGATTTTGCGCGTGGATGGAGTACTGGCACCGGTAGCTGGCACTACCGCCATGAACGAGGATACGGTCCGCAATCTCATTTTTGCTACCCTAGATGAAGACCAACAAAAAATTCTCCTTAAAGATAAGGAATTTGATTATTCTTTCGCCTTTGGTGATATTGCTCGTTTTCGTGTTAACGCTTTTCATGAACGTGGCAAGCTAGCTGCTGCTTTTCGCCTTATCCCTAATAAGATCAAGGGAATTAACGAACTTGGTATGCCTGCCATTGTCGAAACTTTTGCCGATTTTCCACGCGGCTTGGTTTTGGTCACTGGCCCTACTGGCTCCGGTAAATCTACCACTCTCGCTGCACTAGTAGATAAAATTAATCGCGAAAAGTCCACGCATATTATTACTATTGAAGATCCAATTGAGTTTACTCACAAATCCCAACGTAGCGTTATCGCTCAACGCGAAGTTCACTATGATACTTTTAGCTTTGCCGCCGCGCTTCGTTCGGTTTTGCGTGAAGATCCAGACGTGGTGCTTATCGGCGAGATGCGCGATCTCGAAACTATTCAGGCTGCCATTACTATTGCGGAAACGGGCCACTTGGTCTTTGCTACCCTCCATACCAACTCCGCCGCGCAATCTATTGATCGTATGATAGACGTCTTCCCGGCCCATCAGCAGCCTCAAGTACGTTCTCAGCTCTCAAATATACTTATGGCCATCTGTGCTCAGCGATTGGTTCCAGCTATTGGTGGTGGCCGTGTGGTGGCTGCAGAAATCATGGTGGCTAATTCCGCTATTCGTACGCTTATTCGTGATGGTAAAACTCATCAAATTGATACCGCCATCCAGACCGGCGCCGAACAAGGCATGCAAACCATGGATCGTACTCTGGCCAAGCTTATTCAGACTGGCGTCATTTCTTACGATTCTGCCCGTGAATACGCTGTAGATCTCACTGAATTAAACCGGCTAGTAAAGGGCTAAAATGAAGCGCTTTAAATACAAAGCCAAGGAGAAGCAAACCGGCAAAGCCGTTAAAGGTTTTATTCAGGCTGAAAACGAACAAACTGCCGGCAAACTCCTGATTGAGCAGGGCTATATTCCGCAATCCGTCATGGAAGAAGGTTCCGGGCTTTTTGGCAACAAAAACCGCGTTACCAACAAAGATCGTATCACTTTTACTCGTCAGCTTTCTACTTTGATTGGTGCTGGTCTGCCTCTTGCTACTTCTCTCCGCACAGTCATTGAGCAAACTCAAGGTAAGGGAATGAAAGCCATTGCCGAAGAAATCCTCACTGATGTGGAATCCGGCAAAAGCCTCTACGATGCTTTCTCTAAACATAATCAAGTTTTCAACGGTGTCTATCTAGCACTTATTCGTGCCGGCGAAACTTCTGGTACTCTAGATTTAGCCTTGAAGCGCCTTGCCGACCAAGAAGAAAAAGACGCGGCTATGCTTAGCAAAATTCGCGGGGCCCTAGTTTACCCAGCCATTATTTTGGTGGTAATTATTGCAGTACTTGCTTTTATGATGATCGCCGTAGTTCCACAGGTCAAAAATCTCTACGAGGACATGGGGGAAGAGCTACCAGGTCTAACCCAGGCTTTGGTAAATCTTACAGATTTCTTCGGTAATTTCTGGTGGCTAGTGCTAATTATTGTTGGCGCTATTGGTGGTGGCACCTTCTATTTTGTCAAAAAAACTCCAATAGGACACAAAGTTATGGATGCGTTCAAGATTCACGTACCAATCTTTGGCGGGCTCTTCCGCAAACTGTATGTTTCACGGTTCGCCCGTACTGCTGAGATGATGCTTGCCACCGGTGTGCCAATGCTAGACTCTATCACCATCGCCACTGGCGCGGTTAACAACGTAGTGGTGGAAGAAGAATATGCTAAGTCCCTAGATATCATCAAAGGCGGCAAGCCCTTATCTGAATCTCTTAAAGAACGCGAATACATGCTGCCGCTCGTACCACAAATGGCTTCCATCGGCGAGCAATCTGGTAAAATTGACGAAATGCTTGGCAAAGCTGCTCAAGTTTACGAAAACGAGCTCGACGAGCAAATTAATAGTATCTCCACTATGATCGAGCCTATCCTGATGGTAATTATGGCCGGTCTCATTGGTGTAGTGGTGGGTGGTACTTTGCTCCCAATCTACTCTCTCGTCAACTCCGTCGCCACGTAATCCTAGTCCCAGAGCTTGTTTAAATCCTCAGAGGGGGGCTTTAACGTGAGGGAAGTAGGAAAGTCGCATCACAAAAATATCCCCCGACCGGGGGATATTTTTATATAACAGCGTAGTTAATTCTACTGATCATCAATACAGTAAACACCCGCACCTTCTAGACGATAAAGCACCGAGAAGTGGCGCTGTTCCTTCGTTTTAACAACAAACTCACCGTCGCATTTACTGCCCGGAATGATATAAACTACATGATCAGAAAATGAACCGTTGTTGATCGTGTAGCCAGTAGCACCACTTTTTGCAGTACCCTCTTGCAATGTGCTGGTGAACCCTCCGGATGCAATAGAATCCCACGCAAGCTGGTCGTTATTGGCCCAGTTGTTAGTGATAACTAAACTGTAATAATTTCCATCTGGGTCTTGAAAAGTATTTTTGTCTTTTTCTCCGGATGCACCAGAGTTCATGTAGTCTCTAATAAACTGACAGGCAGTATTGCAGCTATTTCCGGTGGGGAAATTTCCTTCGCCGAAAGCTCTCCAGGTTGATTGCCCAGGCAAATTATTTGTACTCGAACTATTGTTAGTCTGATACTGTACTAATGAGGTGTCTACACGAGACATATCATTACGGCGGGCAGTATCACGCTGTGAGCGCTGCAAGGCTGGGAGCGCTACGAAGACCATCAAGAAGATAAGGCCCGCAATTGCGAGTACCAATACCACCTCAATAATCGTAAACCCAGCTTTAGCCTGTTGGTTTTGATTTTTTCTAGGCATATTATCCTTTCTTATTAGTTAATGTCATGTCGTACAACAATCATTGAGCGACATGACCTTTATTTCAGAATACCAAATAATTTTTAAAAAAGCAATAGCTTTTTAAGATATTTTTAATGTTTTGGCAAATTATTTACCCCTGTTGTGAATGTCATAAAACGATTGTTCTGCGACGTAAAGCAAAAAATCTAGAAAGGATTTAATATGGCAAAACAAAATATCAACTCTAAAAAAGGCTTTACTATTATCGAAGTCGTGCTCGTATTGGCTATCGCGGGTCTCATCTTCTTGATGGTCTTCGTAGTGCTTCCAGCCCTGCAGCGCTTCCAACGTGACACCGCTCGCCGTAATGATATGTCTCGTGTAGACACCTCATTGGTACAGTACAAAACCAACCATTACTCTAGTGCGGATAGTTTGCCTGTTGGCCCCAGCTATTACAATGCAACCACAGGAGAAACTCCAGGCCCTCCCTTTACTAGAGACACTGCTAAAAACTTTGTCTTACAGTATATGAATTCTGGTTCTGGTAATACTACAACTAATGAGTTTCAGGACCCAGACGGCACTTTATATAACGTGTATATTTCTCAAAATATTGCTAAAAATGATGTTCCCACTGTCACTGGTTTTCCTGCAAAGATTAAGGAAGGTAGTACTACGGGGTCATGGACGATAGATACTAAGTTTGACGACCATATTGTTTATATAATACCAGGTGGCGAGTGTCAAGGTGAAGATTTTATAAAAAGCCAAAAATCAAATTACGCCGTGCTTTATCGCCTAGAGGGTGCGGGCGTTTATTGTATTGATGACCAGTAAAATCAGTCAACCGGTTAGTTTCACGAAAAAATACTCCCGCGCGGGAGTATTTTTTAAAGAAGAAAGGATTATTTTATGTATTCGCGCAGTATATTCCGGAACCTTCCATTCGGTATAATACCGCAATGTTTCTTGGGTTGGAAGTCCCCATCGCTGTCTCGCTATCCTTGCAGGTGGCCTGTCTATACACGTGTAAGGTGTAGTCCATTGAATCCAAAACCGGTAAATCCTTGCAATCATTGTCCCTGGTATTATCACATTCTGTTACTTCTAAAGTATATTTAGTCCCATTTGGATCCGCAAAAGAATCGCCTAAATAATTATTATAAAAATCTTGCCATGTATTTTCGCTGCTAGTGCCGGAACCTCCGGCAATTGCGTTTCCGGTACCATCTGGCAGCGCCCCTCTGTTATTCGTCTGATATTTCTTCACTGTCTCTAGAAAACTCAAAATATCATCCCTTCGGCGCGAATCTCGCTGTTGTCGTTGTAGCTGCGGCAGGGCAACAAACACCATCAAAAATATCAATCCAGCAATCGCTAGCACCAAAGCTACTTCAATTATTGTAAAACCAGTTTTCTTTCTTGAATCACCCTTTTTCATATTTCTCCTTATGTTTATTATAGATTATTCCCGCAAAAACTCAACCCTATGCTACAATTAACTTATGCAAATTTTATTCTATATTTTACTCTTTATCCTTGGTAGCTGTTTCGGTTCATTTCTGTGTTGCCAAGCTCGCCGTCTACACCTTAAAGTAGCAGGGAAAGGCAAAAAACTTGGTGCTCGCTCTGTTTGTCTCCAGTGTAACTATCAACTCAAATGGTATGATAATATCCCCGTCTTATCTTGGCTATTTCTCCGTGGCAAATGTAGTAAATGCGGCAAAAAGATCGGCCTCGCAGAGTTTCTGTCTGAGTTGGGCCTTGGCTTGGCTTTTTTAGCTCTTGGTACCACCATAAACCCCACAGCTGCAAATATTTTGCAATGGTCCATCTTTATGACTACACTAATACTCACTATAAGCCTAGGCTTTTTAGCAATTTACGACGGCATTTATGGGGAACTCCCCACTACCTACTTGACAATATCTATCATCTGTGCTATAATAGTATTATGCCTGAAAGAATGGCTGATTCTTTCCGATTCTTCATTTACTCCAGAAATCATATTCAAACCTTTAGCCTCTGTCGCAATTCTCGGCGGGGTATATCTTATCTTGTATTTAATATCAAAAGGCAAATGGGTGGGGGATGGCGACTGGATTCTTGGTACTGCTCTTGGCATAGCCTTAGCAGACCCTTGGCTCGCGCTCATTGCGCTTTTTATTGCCAATGTTCTGGCCTGCTTGGTCATGGCCCCAGTTATCAAGCATCGCAAAAACAAAAAAATCTATTTTGGCCCTTTCATGGTGGCGGCGTTTATCGTCACCCTCACCTTTGCTGACTTTTTCTATTATGCTATCGGCGGCTAACGTGGTATAATATGCTTATGACAAAGCACGTGGGTAAAAGAGGTGATACGTTAATTGAGGTGATGTTGGCCGTAGGCATTTTTTCTATGGTGGCTGTTGCCGTAGTAGCTGTGATGAGCGGTGGCACCTCTAGTGCCCAGACTGCCCTAGAAACCACTCTTACTCGTGAAGCAATTGACGCTCAGGCTGAGGCCCTGCGTTTTATTCAATCTTCTTATATCGCCGAAAAAGACAACGTAAATGGTGATTACGCCAATCTTTGGCAGGCTATTACAAGCAACGCTCTAGATATAAAAGATAAATCAGAAGATTACCAGAAATCAATTACGCAGTTTTCGCCTGACGACTGTTCTAATCTCTATTCTGGCGATAATCTAAAAAATCAACACGCTTTCTTTATCAATACGGGAGTTTTAGGGAACAACCCTGGTGCAGCTTTTGTTACCGCAGCGAATAGCGACAATTCAAAATTCTTCAGCAGCGCCTCTACTTACCCGCGTTTAATTTATAATGGTGAAGAAAATTTAGTCTCAGGTCCATCCGTTTCAGACCCTTCTAATCTCAACAAGGCTGAAGGCATCTATATTGTTGCCGTCAAGGACCCTAACTCTACCACAATTGCCGGCACAAATAAATCCGCCTATTACGATTTCTACATCCGCACCTGCTGGTATGGCACTGGTGACAAAACCCCATCCACTATTTCTACCGTGATGCGACTTTACGATCCTGGCATTGTCAAAAACTAGCTATTTCGTTTCTGAGTGGAATTTCTCGTGAATTTCTTTTAGGTGCGCATCAGTCACGTGCGTATAGATTTGGGTAGTAGAAATATCGGCGTGCCCCAGCATTGATTGCACCGATCTTAGATCTGCCCCATTCATTAAAAGATCTGTTGCAAAAGAATGTCTTAGGGTATGCGGTGATACATGTTTAATAATGCCGGCTAGTCTGGCATATTTTTCTACAATCCTTTCCACGCTTCGCGCCGTAATCCGCCGGTAATTTCCCGAAGTATCTACCGTTTGGGTATTGCGCGAATTATTCAAAAACAGCGCCGGCAGGGAATCAGTGCGCGCATCCAGGTAATCTTGCACTCTATCCGCCGCCGATTGGCTAATGAAGATCGGCCGGTCTTTGCTGCCTTTTCCGCGTACCATAAATTCACGTCGTTCTAAATTAATAGACCCACGGTCTAGCCCCACTAGTTCGGATACGCGCAGTCCCCCAGAATACAGCAGTTCAATAATCGCCCGATCTCTTAATCCAGATTCGGTAGAGGTATCTATTTGATTTAGCATATCCTCTACCTCATCATAATGCAAAAAAGTCACTTGCTTACGTATTACGTGTGGCAGCTCAACCAGGGAAGGATCCAAAGATTTAATCTCGCGCCGTGTCAAATACTTCAAAAACCCTCTCAGCGCTATCAAATGATAGGCTTGCGTAATAGTCTTTAGATCATC
>CAMVDR010000017.1 GCA_947166295.1 uncultured Candidatus Saccharibacteria bacterium
GGCTGGCAAGGGCCACAGCTAGTTACGTCTGCTAATGTGCGAACGTGCCATTAAAACGATAAAATTGGGAAAAGAATGTAAAGTTCTTATGCATACTGTCTGCCCGCGCTTGTGGGTGGGGCAGAAATGAATTAGCGGATTTTGTTGGGCGAGATTACCGAACTCCCAGAAGCCACAACAGAGATTTCGATAATCTCTAAATCTACTCTGGTGCTACCTTGTACAGGTAGAACCAGAGGCGCTGTCGTCGTGGCTTGTGAGTATCACAGAGAGAAAGGGTCGTCGGCAGATCTGTATCTATCTCGCCCCATGCGCCAAGATTGGCGCGGCTATTCGTCGCCGTCGCCATCTCTGAAATTGGCACAGGAAATGCAAGGAAGCCAACTATCATCTAACCCCTCCTTTCTGAGTGGTGGTTGTATGGTCAGCTCGAGCTTAAAATCGTTTTAAATGACACAAGGCGGGGCTATTACTGCGCCACCTATGCAGACTATCTTACCGCATCAATTGGCATCCGTCAAGCGCTTAAGCTAACTTTTTTCGTAAAATCTCTTGCACGGCGGATGGATTAGCCTTGCCATGGGATTCTTTCATCACTTGCCCCACCAAGAAACCAATCACTTTTTCTTCCCCAGCTTTAAAATCGGCTTGGGCTTTTTGAGTTTCCGGCTTAGCTAGAACTGTATCTACTATTGCTTCTAGGGCACCCAAGTCGTTTTCTTGAATTAACCCTAATTCCTTAGCGATAACCTTAGTGTCGCGGCCTTTCATTTGCGGATCAAACAATCGGAGGAATACCTCTTTTGTGGCGGTAGAGCTGAGCTCTTTTTTCTCGTTCATCTCTGCCAAATCATTTAATTGCTTTGCAGTTGGCAAATCATTGAGATATTCCGCCGATTTCTCCTCAGCTAGTAATACAGAAGTAAACAGATTCGCAATTGCTACCACATATTTTTCGTCAATCTCAGCAAGTTTTTTCATTAATTCGGCATAATCTAGTAGTACCTCTAAAATTTCAGCCTTCAAAACACCGCCAAACTTTTTGCGATAATCTGTTGGCATTAGCGGCAATTTTGCGGATTCTGTCTCAATGAATTCAGCGGTTAGATTAATCGGTGGTAAGTCTGGCTCTGGCATATAGCGATAGTCTTTAGCCTCTTCTTTGCTACGCTGTCCAGTAGTTTTGCCGGTGTTGTCGTTCCAACCCCTAGTTTCTTGTACCACCTTTTCACCAGCATCTAATATTTTACTCTGTCGCGCAATTTCATATTCTACGGCTCGCTCTACGCTTCTGAATGAATTTAAATTCTTCACCTCGGCGCGCGTACCAAGCTCAGTAGCGCCTTCTGGCGCCAAAGAAACATTTACATCAAAACGCATATTGCCATTATATAAATCTCCATACGATACTCCGGCAAAAGTCATTAGCCGCCATAGTTCCTTACAATAATCGTGTGCATCTTTCGCCGAGTGAATATCCGGCATAGAAACAATTTCAATTAGTGGCGTATCTACGCGGTTTAAATCCACCAGTGAATACGTATCAAAATGCGTTAATTTACCCGCATCACCCTCTAGGTGTGCGTGCTCTATGCGAATTTTGGTACCGGATGGCAATTCCACATAACCTTCACCGATAATCGGATGATAAAACTGAGTAATCTGATAGCCTTTTGGTGAATCTGGATAGAAATAATGTTTGCGATCAAACCGAGAGTAAGCATTAATTTCACAGTTCATAGCCCTACCAGCCAAGATTGCAAATTTTATTGCTTCCCCGTTTAGACGCGGCAGCATGCCTGGCAAGGCATAGTCTACTGGCGATACGCAGGAATTCGGCTCCTTTCCTCTTGCATCATTATCCACCTCAGAAAATAATTTTGTTTTAGTAGCTAGCTGTACATGGCACTCAATGCCAATTGTAGGTATATACTTCATTATATGGCTCCTAAATCTTTTAACGCTTGCTTATAAATCGCCAACGCATTAGACGCTTTTTTATGACTCATTTCCAAATCTGGCTCGTGTGCGATAGCATTACGCAATTTATGCGCCCGCCACACCGCATTAATGTCTGTAAATCTTCCACCAGAACGCTTTAGTCTATCCCCCATAGTTTTACCTGGCACGCCCATCTCCATCAGTGCTTTATCCAGTAATTTGTCCGCTTCTATCACTGTCGTCATAAAAGTGGCTGGATTATCTTGGGATAATTTATTTTCAATCGCTAAAAATCGTGATTGGTAAGCTTCTACATTAAAATGATGCCCGCGCTTACCGGTTAATAAAATTGCAATAAACACCAGCACGGCTACGAATAGTATCGCAAAGATAAAAGTTACTACCCCGCCGTCCATTACGCTAGCTCCTTAGAGAATTCGATTAAATTCTTATCGCTACGTCGCGGGCCAATCAGCTGTAGTCCCAGAGCAACTCCGTCATCCGTCTTGCCAGCCGGTATGGTAAGGCCTGGTACGCCAGCAAGGTTTAATGGCACCGTCATTGCATCTTCTAGATACATAGTTACCGGATCACTAGTTTTTTCGCCTAACTTAAAGGCCGGATTTGGCGTAACCGGTGAAAGAATAAAATCGCACTTTTCAAAAGCTTTTGCATACTCTTGCACGATCAAAGTTCGCGCTTTGGCTGCTTTTAGGAAATATGCATCATAAAATCCGCTAGACAATACAAAGTTCCCGATCATAATCCTGCGTTTATTTTCTGGCATAAAACCTTCACCGCGCGTATTTTTATAGAGTGCGTCTAGATTTTCCGATTTTTCCGAACGAAATCCGTACCTCACTCCGTCATAGCGCGATAAATTACTTGCTACTTCTGCCGGTACAATTATATAATATGCCGCGAGCGCATATTTTAAAGCCGGCATTTCTAAATCTACGATTTCATAGCCCTTAGATTTTAGTAGCTCGATTTTATTCTGCAAAGCTTTGCGGATTTCTGGATGTACTGAATCATTGTCAAAATCTTTAATAATTCCAATCTTAGTGGCTTTTTTGGCTTTTGTCTTACCGTAGTAATCTGGCAAAGTCGTGAGGTCTTTTTCGTCTTGTCCGCTCGCAATCTCCATTAATAAATTCATATCGTCTGGGGTTTTTGTAAAAAATCCAATACAATCCGTAGAGGATGCCATTGCTACTACGCCATAGCGCGAGATCGTTCCATACGTAGGCTTTAATCCGTATACGCCATTGAATGAAGCTGGTTGACGTATAGAACCGCCAGTATCGGTGCCAGTTGCAAACTCTACAATATCTAATGCTACCGCTACCGCCGAACCGCCAGAAGATCCACCAGCAACTCGTTCTTTATCGCAAGCATTGTGCGTTGGTCCGAAATACGAATTTTCTGTAGATGATCCATGTGCAAATGCGTCCATATTGGTGCGCCCAATCATGATTGCGCCTTCGGCCTCCAACTTCTCTACGGCCGTAGCCGTGATTGGCGAAACAAAACCTTCTAAAATATGCGACGCGGCCGTAGTTTGGCCTTCTGGGCTGAGGAAATTATCCTTTAAAGCGTATGGCACGCCGGCTAGGCGCCCAACTTTTTCTCCACGGGCGATTTTAGCATCAATTTCACGCGCCTTTTTGATGGCTTCTTCTTCGTTTAAAAACGTAAAAATATTATAATCCGCAAAATATTTGGCTTTTTCTAAAGCATCGCGTACCAATCTTTCGGCGGTCACTGTTTTGTTGGCTGTTTTCATAATACTTTTGGCACCTTTATCTGATTATCTTTTTCTTCTTTAGTGAGGGCAAGCAGTTGTTCACACGTAGCATCTTGTGGTTTTATTTCGTCTGCTCTCCATACGTTCTCCATCTCAAACACCTGATAAGTCGGCGTAATATTATCCGTGTCTAGTTCCTCTAGCTGCGAAATGTAGCCAATGATGCCTTGCAGATCTCCACCCAGTGAATCAATCTCGGCGTCGGTCAACGAAAAATCTGACAGCTCCGCCAAGTGTATAATATCCTCGCGTTTTATTTCCATATCTTAAATTATAACACTATTTCGCGTTTCTAAACAGAATCTTCTTGAAGTAATTAAAGACTGGCTTAGCTTCTTTCAAATCCAAGAAATAACTTGCTACCAAGTATGCCGCAGCGGAGATCAGTGAAATTACTAAGAATTTAGGAATAGTAATTACTAATGAATTGTCCGTTGCCATTAAGGGGATGAATTTTGTCATAGAAAATGCCACGCAGCCAGTTATCACTGTAGCAACCACCATCCTAATCATGGCTTTCCAGAAAGCTTTGTCTAATAATTCCTTTTTTGAACGCCTTTGTAGTATGTATAATAAAACGATTATCTCCGCAATCGCCCCAATCGATTGAGCAAAGCCTAGGCCGTCTACTCCCCAGCCCAAGAAGAAGAACCACACAGATAATAAAATAGTTAATCCAATCGCAAAAATAGATACTACAAAAGGCGTTTTGGTGTCTTGATATGCATAAAACCCGCGCGATGCGATATGAAACACGCTTCTTGCAAAAATTGCAATACATAAAGTTCCCAAGATTGATGCAATTGTGCCGTTCGAATCGTTATTCCCAATATTGGAAATGAAGCTCGTTACGTATCCTCGCCCAAAAAATGCAATCACTGATACCGGTAAAGAGATCCAAATGATAGTGCGCAAAGCTTGTCGGAAAGTATTATTAAATTCTCGTTTGTCGCCATTTCCTAATTCTTCGGTGAGTTTCGGGAAGAAAGCGGTAGAAATTGCTACGCCAATCAGATTTACCGGCATTTGGTGTAGCGAGGACGCCTGATTAAATGACCGCACTGCACCGGCGCCCATCCGTGAAGAAAGATTGGTATTCACAATCCCATTAACGTAATCAATTCCCTGGTCTAAAGATCTGGCTGGCAGTAAGCGCAAAATCGATCGAAAACCTTGGTTTTTCCAATTGATTTTGAAATTATAATCCATTCCTAGACCAAACAAGCCAATCAGTGATACGATTAGCTGCAACACCGCTCCAAGTATCACACCTAAAGCTACACCCATAATGCCGCCGCCAAATACTTCTACGCCAAAAATATTAATACCACCAGTAAAACATGTAATTCCGATAATAATACCTATATTATATATAGCTGGCGCAAAAGCATAAAATACAAACCTGCCCACTGCCTGCTGAATAGAAGTCAAAACCGTAGCGATTGAAAATAGAAAAGGATTTATAGCAATTACACGCGTCATGTTGATTGCTAAAATCATTCCCGATTCATCCAATCCGGGGCTCACAATATAGCGAATTAACGGGTCGGCAAAAATCATAATTAATACTGATGCCGCCAAAGTCAAAATCGCTAGTAAGTTAAGTAGGCTAGAAGATAATTCCCATGCAGACTTTTTATTTCCTACTGCTAGCCGCTGGTTAAATACTGGAATAAATGAAACTGCCAATGCACCCGAGGTTAAAATAAAAAACATAAAATCCGGTATGGTGAAAGCTGCCGTGTAGGCGTCTATACCAGTAGGGTAAGTCCCAAGATAATATGAGTTTAGAAGTCGATCACGGAATAATCCTAAAAGTGCAGATACAAGAGTGGAAGAAGCCAATACTATTGCCGCCGATTTCACCGACAACTTCATATTTGCTAATTTCACCACCGACTTAAACTTAAATTTCCGCATATATCTTATTATAACACGCTTATTTTTGCTATTTGTAGTAATTCAGTATTACTTTTGCGCGTAATTTTAACGGTTTTTTACGTAGAAACTTATTCTTACGCCAATTTGGAAAATATTGTTTTAACATTTCTCTAGAACGTTTAAACCCGTTTTTGCCTTCTTTAAACTTGCCAAAATCTCTAGCAGAATCTATTAATAAATTCCAGATGAAAAACCACTCTAGTTCACAATAATAGTCTCTTACTGCACCGGCTTCATCAAATCTTGCATAGAGCCCAGAAAGTGCCGAAAAAATGTCAAAATAATGTGGATCCCAGCTAGATTTATGTAGTACTGATTCTGGATTTTGAAAATAGTTATACAAAGGCTTATCTACACATGCGTAATTGTCGGTAAAAAGAATTAATGCCGACATTAGTTCCATATCTTCGTGGATGATTCCTTCACGAAATTTAAAATCATGTTTTTGCCACCAAGCTCGCCGAATTAAAACTTGCACTGGCCCTAACCCATAACGCACAAACCGGCTTTTATAATTGGTCTGATTCGGGCACACTGCAGACAAATAGTCCGAATGCCCATCTGGGAAAATTCTTTTCATTCCCATCATCACTAGGTCGGCCTTTTTCTCTTTTGCCACTTGCATTAATTCGCTGATGGAGTCTTCCGTAATTGTGTCGTCCGCATCCACAAACCAAATATATTTACCACGGGCTTTTTTTGTGCCATAATTTTTTGTTGCGGCAGCACCGGGTGTCATTTGTTTGTCTAAAAATATAATTTCTGGGTGTTCTTTCTGATATTTCTTCATTATTGAATAAGATTCATCGGGCGAGTTATTGTCAACCAGTAAGATCTCACCATGTCCAGCAAAATTACCTAAAGCCTTTAAGATGGAGTCCAAACACTTAGCCAAATATTTAGCCGAATTATATACTGGTACGATAATTGATATATCCATAGCGTGATTATAGCATAATTAAATTCTAGTTCTTTAATGGCTATGTTTTTGCGGTTTTTACGTAAATTATGTATAATATACATATGGTAAAGAAAAAATCTGAGGTTATTTTGCCGTCTCAGAAGAAAAAGACAGCAAAACAACCTAAAAAAACTGCGACAAAGAATATGAAATTATATTCTAGCTTGAGTTATAAACATAAGGCCAAAAAAGAAGCCGATGCTCGTCGTCGTGCCGAAGAACTAGCCAAGCTGCCAAAAGAGCCAGTTAAGCGCTTTTTTGCTAGGCTTCATCCTAAGCGCGTGTTTAAATGGTGGTTTTCCAAACGTGGTCAAAAAACCATCTGGAAAACTATCGCTGCCTGTTTTTTAATTTTAATTATTTTTATTGGCGGCCTATTCCTTTACTATAAAAAAGATCTTGATGAAATTCGTCTAGACGAAATGTCAATTTCTGAAACGGTCAACACTTATCTAGATCGTAATGGTGAAGTTCTTTGGAAAGACACCGGCAACGAAAACTATCGTCTAGTAGTGGATGCTGATGAAATTTCGCCGTATATGTATCAAGCTACCATCGCTATTGAAGACCGTAATTTCTACAACCATATTGGCGTAGATTTTGTAGGCTTAGTACGCGCAGCCTTATCTACTCTCGGCGGCCATGGTGTACAGGGTGGCTCTACCCTAACACAGCAGCTAATTAAGCAGGTTTATTTTGCTGATGAGGCAGCCAGTGCAAACCGTGGCGGTCTTACCCGCAAAATCAAAGAGTTGATTCTGGCTATCGAGCTAGAACGCATGTATTCCAAAGACCAAATTCTTACCATGTATCTTAATCAGTCACCATACGGTGGGCGCCGTAATGGTGTAGAATCGGCCGCGCAAACTTACTTCGGCAAATCTGCTAAGGATCTCACATTGGCGGAATCCGCATTGCTGGCTTCAATCCCAAATAACCCTGCCATTTTAAATCCTTATAACGAGTATGGTCACGAGCAACTAATTTGGCGTCAGCAATACACCTTGGACGTCATGGCGGAAATGGGCTATATTACTAAAGATGAAGCCGAAGAAGCCAAGCAAGTTGCTATTTTGGATACTATCCGGCCAGAGTCTGCACAATATGCAGATATGCAGGCCCCTCATTTTGTCTTGGCTGTCAAATCGCAACTAGAAGAAAAATATGGTATCCAGACCATGCGTGCTGGTGGTTGGACTATCAAAACCACACTTGATCTCCGCGCACAGAAAATTGCTGAAGATTCTATTAATATTGGTCGCGAACATCTCTACAAAAACGGCACCGATAATCTCGCTATGGTTTCGGTTGACGTAGAAACATCTCAGGTAGTTGCTTTAGTTGGCTCGGCAGATTTTACTAATTCCACTTACGGCGAGTTAAATGTCGCCACGGACGCTTTGATTGAGCCTGGCTCTTCTATTAAGCCAATTCTAGATTATTCCCCGCTCTTTATGGAGCGCGAAGGCGTCAATTATGGCCCAGGCTCTATCCTGCGTGACGAAAATATCAATAAGCTCTATTGTGCCGGCTACTCCGGTGGGTGTTCGTTAACTAACGCTACCAATACTTTCTATGGCGATGTCACCATCCGCTTCTCTTTAGGTCATTCGCTCAATATCGCCGCAGTTAAAGCTCTATATATCAACGGAATTGATAATTCTCTTGAAATCGCTCACGCTCTTGGCGACACCACTTATTGTGAAGGCCGCGAAGGCTATGGACTTTCTATCGCCATCGGTTCTGGTTGTGGTGTTAAAATGGTAGAACACGCCAACGCCTACGCTTCGCTCGCGCGCGGTGGTTCTTACAAGGATCTAGCTTATGTCCTAGAAGTGAAAAATTCATCCGGCGAAACTATCGAAACCTGGGAAGATAAAGAGGCTAACCGTGTAGTAGATGAACAAGTTGCTTACATGGTTTCAAACATCCTTAGCGACCGCTCCGCCCGTTGGTCCAATAGTACCGTAGGTTTCAATATCCCAGATGTTTGGACTGCCACCAAGACTGGTACCACTACTACGGTTAACTCTGCTCAGGTTAAAGACTCACTCATTGAAAGCTACTCTACTGCAGTTTCTACTTTCGTCTGGAATGGTAATCACGACGGTTCTGGTTTTAGGAACAGTGGCAATGGCTCTGGTGATCCAGTTCGCTATGTCGTGCATAATTTCATGGAACGAGTCCACAAGGAAGTTTACGAACCAGATGGCCGTTGGCACCCAGGTGATCAGCCGGTTAAGCCTGCGGGTATCCAAACTCTCACCATCAACGGTAGGACTGACATCTGGCCAAGCTGGTTTAATTCTAGTAAAAACTCTGGCGTAGCCAAAGAAAAACTCACCTTCAACCGCTACAATCACTTGCTGGCTTCTAGCTGTACCCCAGAAGATTACAAGATTGAAGTCGAGGTAACTAAAACTAAAGATCCTATGACTGGCAACGAAGTCTACAGCGTACCAGAACCATACAATCGTGAAACTAGCGACCCATGCGATTACACTCCGCCACAAATCGCCTTGTCTACCAGCGGTAGCAACATCATCGCTACGGTTAAACGTGGCACTTATGATATCGCTGGCTACACGCTTTACGTTAACGGTGTGGAGCAAGGCGGCATCTCTCTCGACGCAAGCGGCGTAATCAGCGGCTACACCCTAAAGGGCACCGAAACATCCATTAAATTCACGGTATCGGATTCTGCTGGCTATGTAGCTACTGGCGAAATGACACTTACTCCATCCAAGAAACCTACTGTAGACGATAATTCTAGTAGCAGTAGCGGTAGTAGTAGCAGTACGACTCCGTAGATGCCAATCTAATAATCTAGTAAAAGCGGGCTATCTAAAAAGCCCGCTTTTGTCGTACATATAATATATAGTAGCAATAAAAATACCAAAATACGCTATATATAGTGCCATCAATACTACATCTACGCTATATCTAGCGTAAGATGGTCTACTATATATAATATATAGTGTTATTTTTGGCAATTCTTGCGAATATCATCTTCCCGGCCGAAGTTTCATGAAACTTCACAAATTCCACCGTGATCTCTCGTCCTACTTTATTAGCGGCATTATCTACTACCACCATTGTGCCATCGTTTAGGTGCCCTACACCTTGCCCGCGGCCAGAGCCTTTTTCTAATATTTTTAGTTTCATTTTTTCGCCTGGCAAAAATTCACTTCTTACTGCCAATGCTAAATCGTTGATATTTAGTGTGGTGATTTTTTCGGCTTCCGCTACTTTAATCAAGTTATAATCCAATGTTAGAATTGCCCCTTTGTTTTCCTTTGCCAGCCGGAGTAGCTCTTCGTCTACTTTTTTATACTTTGCTTCTATATCTAGTATTTCTGTGTTTATACCAATTACTCTTTCTAATTCGGCGGCCACTTCTAGCCCTGCTCTAGCGCGGTTTCTTTTTTCGCTATCTTTGCCGTCCGCCAAAAGTTGCAGCTCCAAAAGCACACTTTTTAATATTATTAAATCCCCATCCATAAACCCGGTGCGGGCGATATTTAATATTCGGCCATCTATCAGGGCGGACGTGTCTACGTATATTTTTCTCTTCCCGCCTTTGATTGGCCTATATTTAGTGGCGGTCAAAAAACTTGTTTCAGCAAAAATTGCTAAAGTTAATATTAAAATAAATAATTCCATAACCCTTATTCTATCATATCTTCGCCATGCTCTATAGCGTAAGCATGGTTATCGTCTATTGCTTTCTGATATTTTTGCATTAAATCTTTGCGCCTATACAATTTTGCAATATCCATCGCAATATCATAGCGCGATGCGGCATTTCTTCTTAACATCTCAAACGGCGTAGTGGTAGAACCCTCTTCGCAAAATCCGTGCACTCGCAATCTGCCTTTGTAAGTGTAGTTTTCCAAAATCCCTTCTAGCGTCGCTGGATAACCATGGAAATTTGCGATAATCGGCTTATTCATCGTGAAAATTTGGTTAAATTTTTCCTGGTCTAGTTTATTGCTCATTTTACCAATCGCTCGGTAAGACAATGTATTAATATATACAAACCTTATTTTAAGTTCTGGAAAATCTTTTTTGATTATTTTTATCGCTTCTATCATTTCTTTTGCCATGATATCGCCAGCCGCGGCTAGTACTATATCCGGATTATCGTCAGAAATATAATCATATATAGCGGCGCCATCCTCAAATTCTTTTTCTGCTAGTTCCCTACTTAGGTATCTCGGTTCATCGATCTTGTTAAATGTTGTAAGATTTACAACATTGGTAGAATTCATCATAAAATCATACGCCACTTCCGCCGCTACATCGTCAATCGGGAAAATGCAATTCGCTAAATTACTAGGCACGCTTAGCAAAGTAGAAATCAACGCTGGTGATTGATGCGTATAACCGTTGTGATCCTGCCGCCAACAAGTAGAAGTAGAAAGTAAGTTCACTGCTGGTATTGGCTCGCGCCACTCCACTTCTTTACTTTGTTTGATAAATTTCATTTGTTGTAGCAGCTGTGCGGTAATAATCGGGAAAAACGCTTCATAGCTCCCCATCATTGCCGGCTCACCGTTCATTAGATGGCCAGTCATTACGCTAAACAATACGTTTTCGGAGAGCATTTCTACTATCCGTCCATCCGGGCTTTCTGGTAGATCCCAGGTCTTGATTGGCATATTCCAAGCGCGCTTTTCTACGTCAAATATTTCGTCGAATTTATTAGAAGTGGTTTCGTCTGGCGAGAAAAAGTAAAAATGTGAGTTTTTCTTAAATTCTTTGGTTAAAAGTTCCCCGATCTTTTTAGATGGCGAATACAATGTCATTTTAGTTCCCCTTTCTCGGTGTCAAATACTTCCGCAAAATTGTATGACCTTAGCCACTCCTCTAGTTGCTTTAGCTCTTCTGGGTTGGTTTTTGGGTTTTTCAACGGAATTTGGTGTGCCTCCTGGTGGCGGTTTGGCCCACTGGCGCCTTTCTCGGTTTTTAATATATAAAATGGCGACTCTACGTCTTTCATTAATGCAGTTTGGAATACTTCTGGATCATCTCCGTCTATCCACACAGGTATAAAGCCAAATCCGCGAATTAGTTCGTTTATTTCCCTTTCGGATTTGCGCGCATAGATAGATGGCGCCGATATTTTATAGCCGTTAAGATGTAGTATTGGCAGTATCCTGCCATTTTTGGTCCCACCTAGTAAGTTATGCAAGTTAAGCGAATCTATTGCTGTGGCGGTTTCTAGTTCGCCATCACCTATCAGCACGGCAATGGTTTTTTCTGTATGTCCTAACGCCATGCCATAAGCATTGGCAAGTGCATAGCCTAGTTCTCCGCCCTCGGTAATAATACCTGGCGTATATGGACTAGCGTGGCTAGGGAACCCATCTGGCCACGAAAAATGTTTACAAATATAGGCTATACCGGCTTCATCCACGGTGGCTTTTGAATCTACTTTTCCTAAATCACCATCCAAAAATAGATTTGCCTGCAATGCCGGAAACCCATGCCCCGGCCCCAGCACAAAACTAAAGTTCGGATCGTCGCCAAAATAGCTTTTGAGATTTACATATGCTACATTTATGCCGTGGCAAGTACCCCAGTGGCCGAGTAGTCGCGGCTTAATATCTTCTGGCGTTAACGGCCGTTCCAGTAAAAAATTATCTTTTAAGTATAGTTGCGCCACTGCCAAATAATCTGCCGCGCGTATTCGGTGCTTAATTTTCTCTAGATTTTCTATACCCAACCCGCTCATACCTAAATTATACCATAACCACCTTCAGAAAATGCGTTGTGAAAATAAAAAATATAAGTTATAATAAAAATGCAATATTTAACCATTAAGTGAAAACACTAGGACTTTTTATTATAGCATTAGTCACATATTAATAATGGCACCGTAAGGTATCCATCATTTATGTGGCTAACGCTAGTGTAAATGGTTAGATATTGCACCCCTTGCGGTGCCATTTTTGTTAATCCCCATTAATATAGTGGCACCA
>CAMVDR010000018.1 GCA_947166295.1 uncultured Candidatus Saccharibacteria bacterium
GAGCGTAGGAGATTCGAACTCCTCACCTCTTCTATGCCATAGAAGCGCTCTACCAAATGAGCTAACGCCCCACTACCAACATCATATCATATATTGACATTTTGTACAACTTATGCCATAATCGAGTAATGCTTCGTCTACAATGTAAGGAGTGATAAAAATGAGACGAATCTTGAACCTTTTCATCACAGGGCTTATCCTATGGATGGCATCAAAAATGGCCCCCGAACAAGTCCAAATCAAAGATTTTGGCACGCTCGCTTTAGCTACTGTCTCGCTGTGGCTTGTCACCATTATAATCTATGTCATATCTTTACTCTTTATGGCTGGTGGCCTCATCTTTGAAAGCTGTAGTTGGGCAATCCTCGGCCTCTTTATCATGGCGGCAGCAAAAATCCTTGCCCTATATGCCATCGATAGCTGGGTACCAGGTCTCAGTATAGTGGGCTTTTGGCCAAAATTTTGGATTGCTATTGCCTGTTCGTTATTCACTCTATCTGGTCCTTCAGGCAGATATGAATATCATGACGATAATAGATACTGGTAATCCCACTTAGTCCCCGCCTTGCGGGGACTTTTTCTGCGGCCTTAAGTCTACAGTATTCGTTTTTTGCAAATTATTTTGTGGTTGTGCTATAATGAAAGAGTCATATTCAATTATTCGAACAGAAGTTAGCACATTTTTCATAATTCATCAAACTATACAGAATTAAAATGGCGCCGTAAGGTTTCAAATTGTTCTGTGTAGTTTGATGCTAACGCGAATAATTGGATATGACACCCTTGCGGTGCCATTTTTGTTAATCCCCATTAATATAGTGGCACCACATGGGGGATTAATAGTAATCATATATATAAGTGAGGTTAAAAGATGGGCCACAAAGTAAAACAATCTTTAATGAGTAGTAGAATAGACTTCTTCTACTATGCTTTCCGCAGTATCCTTTCTATTTTTATCCCACTTCTTATTATTTCAGGCTTAGTCTTATCTCATTTGTCTCTCTATTCTTCTGCCACAGAGTTATCTCAAGCAGACAACCTAGCCATCTCAATCCCTAGTTCTTGTACGCTGAGTAGCTTAATTAATGGCGAACATAGCAAGAGTATATTAAATGGTACTTATGAATCAGGTATTGGACAAAGCATTATTACTACCTATTGTAATGATAGAAATGGTTATGTAGTATATGCTATTGGTTCTTCTAATAATGAATTAGGTAATAATAAGTTAATTAGTAATATTAATGATAATACTAATAACTATGATATAGCATCTGGTATTGCTACTTCTGGTACTACCTCCAACTGGGCTATGAAGCTAAGTACCAGCGATATAGATAGTTCCATCATCAATACTAATGTAGGAGATGATACGCCTACTATAGAACCAGAATATAAAGACCAATACGCTATAGTTCCTACTACCTGGACTAAAGTCCTATCTAAACCATCTGGTACTGTAGCTAGCACTACTGGTTCATCCTTTACTACTACCTATGCTACTTATGTATCTACTACTCAACCTGCTGGTACATACTTAGGACAAGTGAGATACTTACTAGCTCATCCTGCTACTAATCCTAAAGTCTTATACATGCAAGACGTAGCAGAATGGAAAGATAAACTAAATACTCATGATACAGTACTAGCCATAGACAAAAGAGACTATAAAGCCTATTGGGTAACCAAGCTCTTAGATGGTCATATCTGGATGACACAGAACTTAGCTATAGATCTAAATGTAGGAGAAAATGAAGATAAAACTCCGATTATGCGCACCTTCACTTCTGAAGACACAGATCTTAATACGATATATGATGAAACCACTGGCAGCTATGCCGAATATGATGACGGGTATAGTTATGATAGTGCTAGTGCTAGTGCTAGTGATATTATTTCTTGGACTCCAGCAAATAGTGCGGCTACGATAGACTTTACTGGCACTAGTGTACCGGGTTGGGGCTCGATAAATCTCGGCGACAAACCATACTCCGCCACTAAGACCGACTACGCGGCAACTGGCCACGAGTCTCTAGGCAATTATTATAACTGGGCTGCAGCTATAGCTAGTAACGACTCTGGAAATCTTACTACAAGCACAATTGGAGATATCACTAAAAACCCACAAAATTCCATCTGCCCCAAAGGCTGGAGATTGCCTACTATATCTAACCAATCTAATACTATCTCCGGCTCTACCAATGAATTCGCTAGATTAAATTATCTATACAATAGTAACAGAATTTCTGGAGATAATGTTGATACCAACCTCATAATTGCACCAATATGGTTTACAAAAGCTGGCTATCTCCTCCCTTCACTATACCGATTTGGGGCCAATGGTCTTTACTGGTCTAGTACGGTTGCCGCTTACCACCTAGATTTTACGAATTCCAGCATACGAACAAGCGCATCTAGCTATAAAGTTGTTGGAAGATCTCTCCGCTGCGTCGCCCGTTAGCAACAATTAGTACCCGTCACAAAATATAGGCCCACACTGGGACCCATATTTTCATCCTACAGCTTACATTATTTCTCTACGAGCTCTTGCAAAGTTTCAATCATGTAGTACAGCGGCTCTTTCTCTACTACTTTGCCAGTAATTACTACACGGTCTTTATCAGCCGGATAATCAGCCGCCGCAGCATCTATGATATCAAACTGCGTACCAATTTTGGAAGATCCAGCCTCATTAGCCTGACCAATACTATAGCTAGTACCAGGATGCATTACAACGCCATCAATCTTTACTACTTTGCCAGTCATTTCGCCATTTTGAATAGCTTTAGAAAGCTCTTGCATTCCATCATAATCGCCATATTCTACCGTCACATCTACTTTGGCCAAATCTGCCGCAGTTAGCCCAGCATCTTGCGAAATGCCACCATTTTCACTATCCCCACCATTGTTGCCACTATTCCCCTTCACCGCCACAATCACGCCTATCACCACCGCAATTACCACCACTACAGCGATACCAATATGGAGTAAATTGTTTTTCTTAGCTTTTGCCATTTTGGCTCCTTTTTAATTAATTAAATTATACCACGGCTAAACTTGTACCAAATCCGCACTATCCAGATTATAATCCCCCATCGCTACCTTTTGAATAGCCGGATCTTCATAAGTATTATAATAATAAGTTTTCGTAGTAGTAGAATAGCCACCAGTATAAATAGTCTTTTCGCAGGCGCCATCCGCCATTTGCGCTGCGCCATCTATCATCGCTACACCAGTTAAGGTATGGAATAGGCGCGACACATTTTCTTCCTCTGTACTCTTCACTGGATAATGCGTATTTAGGTACGCTACCCGCACAAACCTTGAAGGCGAATAATAATCACCTGGTAAACCCCGCATCAAAGAGCCACTACCAAACGCCATCATCTTGGCCTTGCCCCATTTTACTTCCTTTGGCATCTGTGCAAAGAGATTCATGTAGTTGCGCAAATTCTCTTGATGCCAACCATAGCCCGGCTGATTGGTAAGAATATCTACATCATTTTGGAAAATTTCCATCCCGTTTGCAGTATATTCCACAACAATAGAACGCTTGACGTCACCAATAATCCAATGTAACTGCGATACTGGATATTGTTCATTAATTGGCTTGGCCACAATCGCCACTTCCTTCAAAGCCTTCTCTACCTCTGCTACCGTAGTGAAATTTGCCACCACCCACAGAGGAAATTCATAAGCTGCTACATTGGTTTTGCCATCTACCGCAGTTTCTGCATACTGGGCATAACCTGGAAAATTTAACCCTGCAATGGCGAGCCCAGATTCATTCGCACAATCAAAATACAGTGGCGTATTCTCGGCCACAATCGCCATGCCGATAATCGCCCCGCCGCGCATGCTCATCTCGCCAAGAAACGCCGAATTATACTTATATCCCCGCGGCGTAATTACCACTTTTTGCCCATACGGCACCGACCAGTCCAAGTTCCGGCCAAAATACATCCCGCCATTATTATCAATAAATCTCACACCAGTGCACATTATGCCTCCCTTTTGTTTTAAATATTAAACTTCTATTACATTTATATCATAAGCAGGATGGTTTTGGTAGCGCTCCGTGCCATATTCTTGCTCCATATAGTCAAATCGTGCGCTTAGCCACCTCAACATCATTTTTACATCCATTACATAATTGTCTTTTTCCCATTTTTCACCATCCCGCATCGCCGCATCATATATTCGCGCCGCCTGTACAAATATATGTTTCAATAATTCATCCTTTCGCCCAGATAACCTAGCGTTAAACACCCTGTCCACCTCGGCCCTAAACTCCGGAATGTCAATCAACCTAGCAAATAATCGCGACCATTGTAAATACTGCTCACCCGGAGGCAGGTACTCCATTTCTATCATCGGAGTAAACGGCATCGCCGGATCATTATCTTGCCCTCGCCGATAATTATTTAGTGATATATCAAAATCCCACGCTGGCCCCGCATGAATTTTATCATTCAAGCCATCTTTGTAAAAATATTGACTAGTGAAATACGCATCCGTATTAAACATTAACTCTTCTATCAAATAATACTCCGCAAAGGATTTTACATCTATCAATTCATTTATCATATGATAATCACGATCTCTCACGGCCTCTTCCAACGCATTAAAGTTCGCCACAAAATCTTCCATCACCATAGCTACACTATCTTCATCGACCAAATCTTTCACGGTTAAATGTTCACCGTTACTCGTCACATAATATAATTCTTCCGCCTGCCCGTATACGTTATCTAGCTCCACAAGCACCCCATACGGATCCCTCAAATCTACCGCATTCTTGCCAACTTCTATCCCACGTGTTAAATAATACAGCCCTTGATAGTCGTCATTTACAAATAATTCCACAAAATCCCCCCGATAAGCGTATTTCTCCCCCACCATCTTTTCAATATAAAACGCTGTATCTGTTCGTAAATTTGTCCAATCCGCATAGTTTGCCAACAGTATCCATTTTTTACGTGGTCCTAGTCCTAGCAAATCCACTTTTTGCCTAAACTTTATTTGCAGAGGCTTCTTAATTTGAGCCCAAGTCGCATTCCCTCGTCCCTTTATCTCCACATCTTCATATTCTTCTTTTTTATCACCATCCGTAAATATTACATTATTCCCTAGATATTTAATCTCTTTACCATTTTCATATATTTCCTCCAGGATAACACCGTTTAAGCTGATTTCCATGCGCGGAATTTCATTATTTACCGTTAGAGTAGGTTTTTGCGGAATATTAATTTGTGCCAATATTACACCAATTAAAATTACAAATACGGCAGCAAAAAACAGTGTAACAAAAACACCTTTATGCTCTCGCTTTCGCATAGGTGTATTTTATCACATTTCCTATACGGCGTTTGCAAAAACCACCAAACGATGCGAAGCATCACCGTTGCCATAAGAAGTACCATAACAGGTAAACAGAGCCACATCGTAACCCATAGCCGTATTGGCAATATTTGACATCAATTTACGGTTATTTTCCAAATATCCATCTTCAGTTTTTCTATAGATCTGAATATCCGACACAACATACTGTTTTGTCGCGCCACCTTCCGTAATTGTAAAGTTTTCACCAATGTAGCGATTTGCTAAATTCCCTAATAAATTTCCCGTGTTGTGTCCATATATCATTTTTCTAAACTTATAGATCCCATCATATCGCAAACTGTTCACGGTATTAGTATATTCATCAACAGAATTAATATAAAAAGATACAGTATAATTTGCAATCTGTGGCGCCACATATACTGGAGCTGGTGCCGCATATGTAGTAGTCGTTATGGGTGCTGGCGCAGCAAATTCCTCTGCTACTTCTACAGCAGGCTCTTCCACCGGTATCGTCTCTACAACACCAACATTGCTTATCCCAACTAATTCGTAGCTATCTGATGCCATCAAAATCTCAGGATTGCCAACTATCCCTATAAAAGCAGAAAATAGTAACAAAAAAAGGCGTTTGCCCATATAAACTCCCATTTATGACCAATTTATACTTCGATTATAGCATACTTTACTCAAATTGTCAATGGTTAAACCATACTCTGCCCAAAATCTCTCTAGACAATTCCAATGTTATCTTATATAATGCCCTACATAGGGTGAAGTACTTTTAAAAGGAGGTGTTTACTATTAGCTCTGCCAACATCGAACTTACCAAATTGTTCGAAGAATACAACCGTATTATCCAAAACGAAGAGTTAATCTCTGATGGTCACTTTATCGCTCCAATCTGTTCCGCAAAAGAAGTTCTCGGTATTGTCCAGCAGCTCGAGTGCGTTGTTACCTCTGGCTTTGTCATGAGGTGCTGCAAAACGAGATATGGCGATTTTAGTCCTGGCACATTATGCCCGGAATCTGTCTCTGCACACACTAATTTACTGCAATTCATCGTCGATCGCGTACTCTTTTGTCACTTTGGTCCTTATTTCGAAAAAGCTCCAGACGGCTTCACTTATCGTGAAATCATGGAAGTGGCCCGACGCCACGACTTACCAGAGAACGTAATTGGTGACATTGCCGACAATGGCAACCGCGATGACGAAGGCTTATTAAAAACCGAGTCGGTATATCTCAATCAATTTGCCCGCGCTTCTGCCGCTCGCGAAAAAAAATTCGAAGATAAGGTTCGCCAACTACAGTTCAACATGAATTCTAAACGCAATTTTTCCGGTAGGCTACTTTACGCGGCAGATAAAGCTTCTGCTATTCTTACTACGCTCGGCTACGACAGCATGGGGGCACCTTGCATCATGTCTACCGCTTTTGCTGGAGCGTCTGCCAAAGAAGCCAAAGCCATGAGTCTTTGCGAATTCCGCACCGAACGCACCGACAAATTCGGCAATTATCAACTCTGTCGCGCCAGCGAAATGTGGACTATCGATTATTTCAAAATTCGCAAGTTATATCAATACGATGACACAGGAATAATTACCGCTATTCTCGTCGTAGAGAGCCTTATCGTCAACGGCAAATGGTATGATTGGCGCGAAAAGGATTATGCAAAAATCCCCAACTAAAAACTTTTTCTTTCACCCTCCTTTATGAAAGCCTCGAGATTTTATATTTCGGGGCTTTTTCCTATCTTCGCACCGTCTTTTCATGCTATAATCAAGAAAACGGAGGTAAAATGAGCAAATTCGACGACCAATATATCGACCTTTGCCGACGCATCCTAGACCACGGCGAAAAAATTACCAATTACAAAAAATCAGATGCCCGTAGCGCCGCTACGGCTACCGCTATCCCAGACCATACCGCCCAAGGCTCATCCGAGGCTCGCACTATTCGTTTGCCTCATCAAGTTTTACAATTTGATTTATCGGAAGAATTCCCTATTCTAGTTTCCAAAAAAGTCGGATTCAAAACTGCCACTTTAGAGCTACTTTGGATTTATCAAGTCGCCTCCAACGACGTCCGCTGGCTACAAGAGCACAACGTTAAAATCTGGAACGAGTGGGAAATCGCCGAAGATGGCACCTATCAAGGTCGTAATATTAATAAAATTTACGCCGAATCTCACCCTACCGAACCTAAAGAAAATTTTGCCCACACCATCGGCACCGCCTATGGCTGGATCGTTAACCGTTATCACTTGATTGATAATTTAATTGAAACTCTTAAGAAGAATCCTGGCAATCGCCGCATGGTACTTTCTCTCTGGCAAAACGAATGGCTACCTACTGCCGCTTTGCCTTCTTGCGTCTGGAACTCTCAATGGAATTTGATAGACGGCAAACTTAATATCCTAGTTACTTCTCGCTCTACCGATGTGCCACTGGGTTTACCTTTCAATATTGTTCAATATGCCGTGCTTTGCCACTTAGTAGCTCAATGCGTGGGCGCCCAGCCTGGTCAATTCACCTTTATCACTAATGATGCACATATCTACGAGAACCAAATCGATGGCATCCGCGAGCAAATCGCCCGTTACGACAAAGCAGTAGAAAATGGCACCTTACCACCAGCGCCTAAACTTTGGATTAATCCTAAAATTACCGATTTCCATAAACTCGACAATTCCCGCGAACTCAAAGATATCCGCCTCGAAAATTACGAAAACCTCGGCACTATTAAGATGCCAGTTACGGAGTAAAATGTTTAGTATTATTGCAGCTATCGGTAAAAACAAGGAACTAGGTAAAAATGGCGATCTAGTTTTCCATATCAAAGAAGATATGAAATATTTTCGCGACACCACCAAGGGCCATAAAATCATCATGGGCCACAAAACTTGGGATAGTCTACCCGGCAAGCTCCCTAATCGCAAGAACATCGTCATTTCCAGAAACCAGGTAGAAGGTGCCGACCTTACCGTTACGAATCTTAACGATTATATAGAGCAAAACAAAGATACTGCCGAAGAAATTTTCGTCATTGGCGGCGGTATGGTATATTTTGAATTTATGAATTACGCCAAAAATCTCTATCTTACCGAAGTTGATGCCACTGTTTCCGATGCCGACACCTTTTTCCCCGAATTCGATAAAACTAAGTATCATAAAACCATAATTAAGAAAGGGTCAGAAAATGATCTAACCTACACCTTCGTTAAATACATTAAAAGCTAAATAATATATTTGAGCTGCATTGAGCAAGCCCGAGAAAATTTTTCTAAATTTTAGAAAAATCGACGAGCGAACCCTTATCCGGCGTGAGACGAGCGATTTTTCGTTAAAAAATTTAGAAAAATTCTTCCCGGCGTGCAGCGAAACCGCACGAAAATATATTATTTAGCTTTAAAAAGATAATTGATAAGGAGAAATTATGCAAGATTTAGTCTTTGATCTGATAGAAAATGAAAAAAAGCGCCAAAGCGAAGGTTTAGAATTAATTCCGAGCGAAAACTACGTTTCCGCTGAGGTTTTACAAGCAATGGGCTCCATACTCACTAATAAATATTCTGAAGGTTACCCACATTTTGATGGCACTGGCATCAATCGTCCAGAAGACAAATCCTTCAAAGAATGGAGCGAAAAGGATATTGCTACCAAAATTTTACCAAACTACCGCTATTACGGCGGTCAGGCCAACATAGACCGCATTGAACGTCTTGCCATAGACCGCGCCTGCCGCCTTTTCAATGCCGACCACGCCAACGTCCAGCCCCACTCTGGCGCCAATGCCAACGAAGCGGTATATTTTGCTTGGTGCGAACCTGGCGACAAAATTTTAGCCATGAGCCTACCTGCTGGCGGCCACCTTACCCACGGCGCACCAGTCACACGCTCCGCTAAAATCTATAATTTTACCGGCTACGGTGTTACCGCAGATGGCGATATAGATTACGATGAATTAGAAAAAAAGGCCCTCGCCGAACAACCTAAAATTATTTTGGTAGGCTATTCTGCCTTTATGAAAATCCCAGATTTTGCTAGAGTCGCCAAAATCGCCGCCCAGATTCCAAACTGCCTACTGATGGCCGATATGGCCCACGTAGCTGGCCTCATCGCTGGCGGCGTACATCCAAATCCACTAGATTACGGCTTCAACGTAATGACCACTACCACACATAAGACTCTCCGTGGCCCCCGTGGCGGCTTAATTCTGTCTAAAGGGAACGTCGCCTCGCCATTAAGGAAACCAGAAAAAACCCTAGATAACATTCCTATCCTGATAGACCGCGCAATCTTCCCTGGCACCCAGGGAGGCCCGCTAGAGCACGTAATCGCCGCTAAGGCCGTAGCTTTTGGCGAAGCTTTACAGCCAGAGTTTAAAACTTACACTAAAAATATCATCGAAAACGCCAAAGTTCTAGCCAGAGAACTGAAGAAACTTGGGTTTATCTTGCAGGGCGGTGGTACCGAAAATCACCTCATCCTCGCCAATGTCAAGGATAGTTTCGATTTCGACGGCAAAGTTTACGAAAAGGCCCTAGACGCCGTAGGTCTCACTTTAAATGCCAACGCTATTCCTACGGACAAAGGTGGAGCTTTCCGCCCCTCTGGCGTACGCCTCGGCACCCCAGCCATTACCACACGTGGCTTTGGCAAAGACGAAATGAAGACCCTAGCCCTCTGGATGAAAAAGGTCGCCGACATTTGTGCCGAAGCCGGCTCCGAAGAAAAGCTCGCCGACTACGCCGCAGAGCTAGAAACCATCCGCACCGAAGTCCGCACCCTCGCTCTCAAATTCCCCGTCCCCGGAATATAAAATCAACCCACAAAATATAGCCTCCTATCGAGGCTATATTTTAGCTACTCCTCATGCACCGTACCGAAAACCCATAGTACTTATCCCCATTACGATAAGGAGCAGCAACTTCGCCATTATAGTACAAACGAACCGCTTGTCTATCGTACCATCTAGTACTAGACCACCAATCCCCGCGAGAACCAACCCCGCCCTGTGTTCCGGACAAAAAGATTCCAGAAACAGTCAAATAGCCATGGCTGGCTAATGCCGCCCTAAACATATCATTATCGACCCCCAAATCCTCAGCACCAGCTACCGGCAACTTCCATCCTGCTGGGCAAATAGAACCCAACGCATACCCATCATTAGTAGCTGTGGCATTAGTATTCGATGTTGGGCTCAAACACTGATATGGGTTAGCTATAGCCGCATACCAGTTATAGTAGTATTCGCCACCAGCCACGGCCATTATAGCCTTACAATAATAATTCTGGTCGGCAGAAGTCCAAGGCTCCGTAGGCAAAGTAAATGAAGTTCTCGTGACACTCTGGTTAGTGTTTGGATCTGTGTAAGTTACACCGCCAGCCTTAATGTCTGAGTCGCCGGTCTTTAATGTTGTTCCGCTTGCTATGGCTAAGTTACTTAATATAAAGCAAAAACTACTGCTACTACTATCGTTATTAACTGTAATATAATTCACGCCGTAAGCCTTACCATCTCTGGCATCATATTTTGTGCCAGCACAACTTGTATTATCGTTAGTCGTTGCCTGTAATGTATTGGCGTTAAAGTTCCAAATAGCATAGTAGGTTATATCGTCTGTAGGAGTTATACCGGTAGTTACAGTATCTCCTTCTCCGTCTGCACTGGTGCTCCATTCTTTAAAGCCAGTATAGCAATCTACGCCATTACACTGAGTGTTTGGCTTAGTTATTGTAGGTAAAGTAGTTACTGTACCATAGGTTACAGTATTGTCTGGTAGATTAGTTCCAGAATAGTTACTATCCCAAGTCACCATATATGGGCGCCACATAGCGTAGAGGGTAATATTTGCATTACTAGCGGTCTGATTCAATGTATATGTTAGGTTAGCCCCGTTACCATTTGGGTTATAAGTAGTACCGCTGCAGCTATCTATATTGTCAGTTTCAACTGGTTGCACGCTACACCAACCTAAGAATTTACGGCTAGTTCTAGTTGGTACAGTATTTGGTAGTGTTACCGCTGTATCTCTTGTGCTATCTTCTAGGTTTGCTGGTAGATTAGTTACTGTTCCTTCTTCTGCATTACCTTTGTTAAAGGTTATTTCATATGGTATAGGATTAGCTACAGCAATGATTACGAAAATATTAGTATATGAGCCTTTAGGTATTTCTGTATCTACTCTAGCACCTATAGCTATATTGTAGTTATTAGCCGTGTTGGCATTGGCTGCGTCAG
>CAMVDR010000019.1 GCA_947166295.1 uncultured Candidatus Saccharibacteria bacterium
AAGATGCAGCCAAGAAATTAGCAGAGAGATATAAAGTAAAATCTATATTGCCAGTAAACGTATCGCTTTGTGGTGATGTGGCTACCAGGATGACGTGTAACGCTGTAAAGGTGGAATATAGATATTCTAAAAAATGCAATGATAGATTATGTTTGGTGATAAGTGGAAGATCTAGGGAGTTACCGGCCGAAGCTTTAAGTGAGATACGCGAAAAGTTTACGGCGGGCGGATTTAACTTTGACGATTATCAGTATGTATATGTGCAGAATACTGAATTATAAAATTTGAATTATTGTTTGGCGCGGTAGAAAAATAAGCCTAGGCGGAATAGATAGAAAATGAATTTCTCGCTAGGGGTTGAAATTATTTTTACTCTGTGCCTATAATAGCGCCGGGTTGGCTTTGGAGTTTAATGGGCTAGAGTTCACAAGCTTAAAATGTATTTAGGTTTGCGGTTGTGTGAGGGGGCATTAAACGGCTATTCTAGGTAAACTAGGATCCCTAGGAAGGAGATAATTAAATGACCATACAGATCAATCTGTTATGTATCATCTTTCCAAATCGGAAACGCCGAAGAAAAAAATCTGATTAGTATGCGCTAATCAGACCAACCTATCTTAGAGAAGTTTTCCTAGAGGACTTCTCTTTTATGTTTCTATTGTATCATATTTGATTAGGAGTTAAAAGTTTTGTCTATATAGAAATGTGGTCGGGGGTACCAGGATCGAACTGGCGACCTCACGTCCCCCAGACGTGCGCGCTACCGCTGCGCCAACCCCCGATATAAAAATGACCATATATAATATATGGTCAGGGTGATCGGACTTGAACCGACGGCCTCAGCGTCCCGAACGCTGCGCGCTACCAACTGCGCCACACCCTGGCTTATGAGATGATTATAACATAAAATGAGAAATACCTAAATGGTACGGTGATGATATGGCGTCAAATAAAGCACAAAAATAAGGCCTAAAGGCCTTCTTTTTATACTTGGGGCTTATTTTTGCTTCGCAAAAATAAAAGACCACTGCGAATACTCAAAAAAAAAGAAAGTGTAAGCACTTTCTTTTTACTCGTATTCTTGTGGTCTGGGTGACAGGACTTGAACCTGCGACCTCGACTTCCCAAAAGTCGCGCGCTACCAACTGTGCTACACCCAGTCGTGTATTTATTATATCACATTTACCGTAAAATATAAAATAAAAATAGATAATAAACTATAGCCAACTGTGATAAAATTGTAAGATAAGGAGAAAAAATAGTGGCGGAAAAAATGACTAAAAAACCGACTGGAAGAACTAATGCTAATAATAATCGCTCTAATGCGATTCGGAGCGTGTTGTTTACTTTTATTTTGATATGTCTTGGGGTGTATTTGGTTACAAGCTTAAATTATGGCAGCATGCAAAAGACTGAGGTGCCGATTTCTGAAGTAATTCAGCGAGCAAATGATCCGGAAGGAAATATTGCAAAGATTACAGTGACGGGCGAAACTTTAGATGTTACTCTAAAAGGTAATGATAAACCTACAGAAACTTCACGAAAAGATGGTGCCGGGACTTTGTATGATCAGGGATTGATTAATTATTGTGACGGCTTGGCGGGCGATGAGCTAACAAAATGCCAAGAGACTTATCCGGTAATTGAATATAAGGAAAATATAAATACTTGGGGAATTATCTTGGATGTAGCGCTGACGGTGTTGCCGATTATTGCGATTGTGATATTCCTTAGCTGGATGATGCGACAGGCGAATGCGGCGAATAATCAATCTATGAGTTTTGGTAAGGCGCGAGCTAGATTATACGGGCCAGACAAAAAGAAGGTGACTTTTAAGGATGTAGCGGGAAATGAATCCGCCAAGCAAGACTTGACGGAGATTGTAGATTTCTTGAAAAGCCCGAAGAAATATGAAAAATTGGGCGCAAAGATACCGCGCGGTGTGCTGCTCGCAGGGGAACCTGGTACAGGTAAGACATTGATGGCGCGTGCGGTGGCGGGTGAAGCTGATGTGCCATTTTTCTCGATTTCTGGTTCGGAATTTGCAGAAATGTTTGTGGGCGTAGGTGCCAGCCGGGTGCGTGATCTATTTTCTAAAGCGAAGAAAAATGCGCCGTCTATTATCTTTATTGATGAAATTGACGCAGTGGCACACAAGCGTGATGCGCGGGGTGGCGCGGGCCGTGAAGACGAGCAAACTTTGAATCAAATCTTGGTGGAGATGGATGGGTTTGATAATGACAGTGGCGTAATAGTAATGGCGGCGACTAACCGGGTAGATATGCTGGATAAGGCACTTCTTCGCCCAGGGCGGTTTGACCGGCACGTAAATGTGGCATTGCCGGAAAGAAAAGATCGGTTAGAGATTTTGAAAGTACATTTTAAGGGTAAGCCAGTAGAAGAAAATGTAGATTTAGAAGCGCTCGCGAAGAAAACAGCAGGGTCGTCTGGTGCGGATCTAGCTAATATTGCTAACGAAGCGGCAATTACGGCAGCGCGTGAAGGGCATAAGGCGATTTCTAATAAAGATTTAACCGAGGCATTTGAACGGGTGGCGATAGGACCAGAGCGCAAGAGCAAAGTAATGAACGATAAAGAGCGCAAAATTACGGCCTATCATGAAGCGGGACATGCTGTGGTAGGACACGTGTTGCCGGATAGTGACCCAGTGCACAAGGTGACGATTATTCCGCGTGGGCAAACTGGTGGGGTGACGTGGTTCTTGCCGCCAGAAGATAGAAGTTATAAGAGTATTTACGAGCTAAAAGATATTTTGGCACGAGCAATGGGCGGTCGTGTAGCGGAGAAGTTGATTTTTGGGAAGGATGCGGTGACAACCGGAGCCTCATCTGATCTTAAAAATGTGGCAGAGCTAGCAAAATCTATGATTGTGGAAGAAGGTATGGGTGATGGCACGCGAAACTTGGTGTTTCCAGGCGAAGCTACGGGATATTATACGATTTCTACCGGGAAGCCATATTCTGAAAAAACAGCAGAATTGATTGATGTGGAGATTAAGAAACTATCCGACGAAGCTGCGAAGCGGGCGGAAGAAGTACTAAAAGCGAATAAGCCAGTGCTGGATAAATTAGCAGAAGAATTATTGGCGCATGAAACTTTGGAAGAAACAGAGCTAGAGCCGATTTTGAAGGATGCAAAAATCCCTGAGATTGTAAAACTACATAAATAATACGTTAAAAAGTGTGGAGGCAAAATGGAGCGACTAATTGATTATTTTGTGCCAGAAAAATATATTCTGGATCTTGAGATAGATAAATTTGCTAAAACTATTGGTGGGGTAGTAACGGTAAAGGGGCGCGCAAAAGCGGAAAATATCAAATTTCATGCGGTGGGCTCATCTGTTGATTCGGTGGCGATAAATGGAAAAAATGCTAAATCTGAAGTAGCAAATGGCGTTTTGACGGTATTTAAGGTGCCCAGGAGCGATTTGACGGTAGAAATAGAGTATCACGGCCATTTGAACGAAAATATGCAGGGAGCGTACCTTTCTACCTATGAGTATAAGGGTAAAACAGAGGTAATAGTGGCGACACAATTTGAGAGTCACTATGCTAGAGAGGCGTTTCCGTGTATAGATGAACCAGAGGCCAAGGCGGTGTTTGAACTTTCTATTTCTGCTTCGGAAGGTTCTGATGATATGGTAATTGCAAATACGCCGGCATTAGAAAAGAGGAGTAATAAAACTATTTTTGAACCGACACCGCGGATGAGCACATATCTTTTGGCTTGGGTGATAGGCAAGTTTCATGGAAGAACTGTCAAGAATGCACATGGAGTGGAAATTACAACTTATGCGGCACTCAATCAAAATATAGATACAGTAGATTTTGCTAATGAAATAGCGGCGAAGTCGTTGGAATTTTATGACGATAATTTTGGCGTGCCATATCCTTTGAAGAAATTAGATCAGGTGGCATTGCCGGATTTTGAAGCAGGGGCAATGGAAAACTGGGGGCTAGTGACTTATCGTGAGAGCATGCTTCTAGCCGGCAAAAATGCAACGCTCGGTACGAAAAAAAGTGTGGCGCTTACTGTGGCACATGAATTATCTCATCAATGGTTTGGGGATCTCGTGACAATGAAATGGTGGGATGATTTGTGGTTAAATGAATCTTTTGCGAGTGTGATGGAATATTATGCGGTAGATTATATTCACTCAGAGTATAAGATTTTTGAAGGATTCTTTACTGGAGATGCGCTAGCGGCGCTAAGGCGAGACGCGTATACCGATGTACAATCTGTGCACCAAGATGTAAATAATCCAGAAGAAGTTGCAACGCTTTTTGATTCGGCTATTGTCTATGCGAAGGGGGCTAGATTGATGCTAATGCTGATACGTGCGATGGGCTGGGAAGATTTTTGTAAAGGTATACGGGACTATTTTGAGAGATTTAAATATCAGAATACGGTGGGGGATGATTTGTGGGAAAGTTTGAAACCTTATGCAGACTTTGACCCGAAGAAATTAATGCATGCGTTTATAGATAAGCCTGGATATCCGGTGGTGACGGGTGACAAACAGCAGAGGTTTTTGCTGGATGGGCCACTAAATGATGAGAGCTGGCCACTACCAGAAATTAGTGAAGATATGTCTGGGCATTATATTTTGAATTTGTCGGAAGCGGAATTTGAAGAAAAATTGGCGCAGTTTGATGAATTGGATTTGGAAGAAAAACTAAGATTATTGATAGACCGCGACCTAGTGACGCGAACGGAGCTTGCGGATAGTGCGTCACTGTTGCCGCTGGTACAGAAGTTTAAAAATGAAAATGCGGCTGCGGTATGGAATATCATTTTGGCAATTATTTCTAATTTGAAGATTTTCTTTGAGTTTGGTTCGGCGGAAGAAAAGAAGTTTAAAAAGTATGTAGGGGAACTGGTGGCGCCAAAACTTAAAGAAATTGGCCTAACCACGCGAAAAGAAGATGATGAAAATATCATTAGACTAAGGGCGATACTTTTGGGATTGGATTTTTATGCGGAAACGGAAGAAAACTTGCAAAAGTTGGCTGCAATGTATAACGAGAATTATGGTAAGCTAGATGCGGAAATTCGGGAAGATATTTTGGATGCAAAAGTATATATAGACCCAGAAATTGTTGATAGCTATATAGAAAAATATAAAAATATGGCAGATCCGGAAATAAAGTTTGATTTGATGATGGCTGGAACTTTAGCAAAAGATATGGCGGCATTAGATAAAATGATAGCGCTATTAAACCAGCCAGAAGTGGTAAAGCCGCAAGACCAGTTTTATCTATTCTTATATTTATACCGTAATCCACGGAGTAAAGAAAAAGTGTTTACATGGTTAACGCAAAATTGGGATTATGTAAAAAATATGGCGGGAGATAAATCGCTTGATAATTATCCACGCTACATTGCAAGTAGCGTAAAGACGGAAGAAGATTTTGCGAAATACGAAGATTTCTTTGACAAAATGAAAGATGATCCAGTCTTGGCGCGAGCGATTACAATCGGTAAGAAAGAAATTGCAGCGAGACTGGAATTGATTAAATCAGATAAAAAAGCGGTGCATACAGAACTAGATGCTATAATATAAGCATGAACGTATTAGAATATGCTGAAGGGGTGGAAAAACTAGTAGATCCGATGGCGGTGGGAACGTCACATTATATGCAAACTAGGTTGAAGAAGTTGCCGGTATGGTTGCAAAGAAAAATTGTGACGAGTGCTACAAAAAAGGCAAATAAAATGCCGTTCGTGGTGGAGCCGTATTGTTCTTTCTTGTTCTACGAAATACCTGATCCTACAAAGGTGCAAAAATTTATGCCGGATGGATTTGTGCCGGCAAAGGCTGCAGTATTTGAAGGTGGTCCAGAAAAATATTACGGAATAGTGAGTATGTTTAGAATACATACTAGTGTGTTTTGGGGTGCTAGGGCAGAGTATTATTTGGTGGCGGAAAACACCGCAACTGGATTACTAAGTTGGGTAATGATGGATTATATTAGCGATAGCATTTCTTATGATGAAAAGCATGGGTTGAAATCGCCAGATGTGAAAGCCGCCGTAATGACCACTACGTGTGAGGGCGATTTTGTATGTGATATGAAAAGTTTGGATGGTAAGAAAAAAGTAAAATGCCAGGCAAACCTGATGAAGGCGAAAATGAAACCGTTAAACCAGAGATTATGGATAGAAGGTAATACTTCTATTGCTTATGGGCGGTTAGCAGGGGAAGCAGATGGTGATTTGTTTTCTTTGACTTTCTTTCCAGAAGAAATGAAACAAGCGCTAGAAGTGCCTTTGGCGGATGTAGCGGTGGCGGAGGCAGCGACGGCTACTACGGGTAGATTTGGAGCAGTATTAGAGCGTGTGGCATGTTTTCCGTTTGCGCAACATATGCTTAGCGATGCGCCAGGACAACAGACACATTATGGTAACGAAGCGGCTTTGCGCAAGGCGGTAGAAGCAGTAGATTTCAAGAAAATTACAACACTGAATTCTTAAGCGTTCATATAATGTAGGCCTAGAGAGCGGTAGAAGTCCATGGCGGTGGGGAGGCCGAAGATTTTGGCGGCGAGATTGCCGAACTCATCTAGCATAACTAGGCTAAACAATGTGACGGTAAGAATGAGAAAAGCACGGCGGCTGAGTTTTTGTGATAAATAAATGCAAAACGGTACGATAACATACATTAAGAATAATGCCGAGATGCCGAAAAATAGTACGCTGCGTAGACAGACAAAGCCGCCAACGTTGCCAAAGTTTAAGATTTCGGTATTGTAATCCCAGTATCTGGTGCCGTGACCTAGAGTGTAGACTAGCCAGCCAGCGACAAGTTCTAAGATGCCGGTAGCGAAAAAGGCGATGAAAAATACTGCCAGTGGGTGCTTTTTGAATTTGTAGGTGGTAAATAGAATTAGCAAACCACCGATGGCGTAGATATTAATCCAGGGCAGGAAATTGCCGCCCTGCATATACCATTCTTGCATGCCGCCATTGAAATAATAAAAGATAAACTCATATACCCAGCCGAAAACTCCAGAAATAACTACGAGTAAGAAAATGATGCCGAGTTTTTGATAGGGTTGGAGTTTTAACTTATCGTGTAAGTAATCGTTAAAAAGTTTGCGGTAGGTAGACATAAGTTTATTATAGCAGGTTTGGTTAGTCTCAAAACTAATTTTTACATTTACGAAATAGGCGGGTCTTGTCCGAACCTGTTTTTCCTACAGCGGGACTTGGATTTTTAAGCACGTCATACGCTGGGTGTCCGGGAAAGATTACCCTACGGGTAACTTTCTCGGCACCGTCAGGAATATACGTGTTAAAAATCCAAATCAAATTTTATGCTGTTGAAAAAACAGGTTTCGGCTACCCGCCGATGATGAAGCTAGCGCGCGATACAGCGTACTGGCCTTCCGAAGAACCTGTCGTAGCTGTTGGACGGCCAGACGCCAGAGCTACGGAAGCTGAGGAAGTAAGCATTATTACTATTGACGACCGTACTGGACCAGTAGGAGCCGCTCGTTGCTGCATCGTCCAGCGTGCTACCGTAGATATAGCCGGGCCGCACAAACCACAAAGGGGATTTACGAATATTGACGAAGCCGTCGCTTGTATAAGAAACACTATTTGTGACATCTCCTTCTTTATATTTTGCCTGTGTAATACCATAATATGTATAAAGTAAGTCACCGAATTCATAGGTAGTTTGGTTATCACTGTTAGCTATAGGTAATCTCCAGCCTTTAGGGCAGATAGAATTGGCAGCATTGGTATAGTTATTGGAAATATTGCCGGAGGCATTAGAAGCTATAGCAGCGGTCCAGTTATAATAGTTTCCTCTGTGATAGTGTTTGCATTCTGCTTCTGTATGGCTATTTTGAATACAGGTAGCTAGCGAGTTATATGTAGTATCACCGCTAGAACTATTAGAGGTGTAATAGTAAGTGTCGCCGCCTTCTGCTGAGTATGGGGTGGTGTAGTTATTAGTTGGCCAAGCAGATGGTTTAACGGTAGTGTTATCGATATAGTAGTTAGAAGTAACAGCGGTAGACACTGGATTCCAAGTCCAGACACTGTCTCGTTCAGTATAGCCATCCGTATAGATACCACTACCGGATGTGGTGGTGCTAATGTCTGTATTATTAGAGTTAAGTGGAGCAGTGTTTGTGCCACCTATGTCTAAATCCAAGTTCTGTGTCATCCAACATTTACCATCGTCTAACTTTGCTGCCCAATATAGCTTATGATCTCTAGTATCTACTAGTTGTGTGGCAGTGATCTCACCTGTTCTAGTAATGGAATTACATATTTCACTAGACATATCTTGCATAGCGTAGTAGGAGTCATTCTCGTCTTGATATATTTTCTGCTTGCCAGCCGCGGCAAAGGCAGCGTTTATGTCTGGGATGGTATTTTTGGAATTGCTATTCGGGTGGACCATTACATATTTAACCTTGCCTTCATAACTCCCAGCAGGTTGGACAGAGCTAGCATAAACATCATAGGTGGTAGTGAAATAAGAACCAGTAACGTCTGTGTCTATAGTCATATTAGTACCAGAAGTTCTAGAAGCCACTAAGGTGTAGTTACTGGGTATTACGTTATAGTTGTTATAGCCATTCATAATAGTAGGTGGAGTGAGTGGAATACTACTACCAGTATTAGTATCTATGCCACTACCGCTGCCAGCAGTAAGCTTCATAGACCAAGAAGAAGCGGTAAGAGAGTTGGAGTTGTCTTCGTCATAGATGCCAGTATGAATGTTATAGTTACTACTAATATTGGCATTTACTAAGTCCGTATTGCCATCTACATTATTACTACTACCTATGGCATAGATACTATAGCCATTATTATCATTACAATAAGCATTAACTCTAGTACTACCGATGTCTGAAGTATGAGTACCGGCATTAACCGTAGCGGCATGATTACTTTCTATTATGCTATCTATGGTGCAGGCAGAGAGAATAGAAATGGATAAACTGTCTGAACCGGAACCAGAGTTTGTAGCAGAGCTATGAGAAACACTGAAGCCAAGGACAAAGGTAGAGATAACGAGAAGAGGAATAGAAACTAATAATACATTACGGAAAGCATAGTAGAAGAAATCTATTCTACTACTCATTAATGATTGTTTTACTTTGTGGCCCATCTTTACCTCACTTATAATTAGCTTTACTAACTCCCCCATGTGGTGCCACTATATTAATGGGGATTAACAAAAATGGCACCGCAAGGGGTGCAACAGCTTGATTATTTCGCTAGTACTATGGTTAGACTACCAAACAAAACAGCTTCCTTACGGCGCCATTTGTATTTGGTAACCTAATAATATACTAAAAACACTAGCGGTTTTTCATAATCAAACTGTTGCACCTTTATTGTAGCATAAAAATAATTTTATTGACAATAAAAAAGAGCGGCAAAACCGCTAATTCCTAGCATAGCTAGGCTATACTGTTATTGTATCATACTTATGTTAATTTGTCAACTATCTTACAATATTCTGTGGTGCCCGCGAAGAGACTCGAACTCTTACACCGGTGAAGGCACTAGCACCTGAAGCTAGCGCGTCTACCAATTCCGCCACGCGGGCCTAGAGTGATTATAACATAAAAGTGCCCCGAGCGGAATGCTCGGGGCGGGCGAGGTGGCGAAGGCTTAGAAAAGGAAAACCTTTATTGGGCGGTGGCGGTGATACTGTAGCTTAACACTACACCCTGTGTGAGTTCTTCGTCCAGTCTCTGTAATACTGCTTGAGTTGGTTTTAATTGGCTGTTGCGTACGCATTTGTAGCAAAGCCATTTATTTGGTTCATCTTCATCGTCATCGTGATTGACGACGTATTTGCCGAGAAAGTTTTGGCTATAGATTTTATAGCCTTTCTCTCTTAGATAGCGCCGTAGATTTTTGCTCTTTGGCTTTAGCTCAACCCATATATTGTAGGCCATATATTTATCCCTCCTCTTATAAATGTGCGAGCAGTATTTCGTGAGATATATTTTACCATTTTTTTATAATTATTGCAAGATATGATATAATTTTGGTATAAATTGGAGGTAGAATGATAAAAGTTAATTTTAACGCAGAAGTAGACAAGGCGCAGGCGCAGAGAATTTTGGCGGAAATTAAGAAAGATGCGATGGGCGGATGGATGGAGCTTCCAAAAAAATATGATATGGGGGAGTTTGCCAGGATAAAAGAGGCGGCGGCAAAGATTAATGAAGAAAGTGAATATTTGGTATGTATTGGAATTGGTGGATCGTATTTGGGCCACAGAGCAATAATAGAGGCGCTTAGGCCAAAATCTGAAACCAAGATTATTTATGCAGGTAATTCGCTGAGTAAGCGCGAGCTAGAGTGGGCACTAGAAAAAGTAGGGGACCATGATTTTTCTGTTAACGTGATTTCGAAATCTGGTACAACTTTGGAGCCGGCGATAGCGTTTGAGGCGTTTAAAAAGAAATTAATTGAAAAATATGGCGCGGAAGAAGCGATGACGCGTATATATGCTACGACGGATGCTAGGCGTGGGGCTTTGCATGATGAAGCGGTAGAAAATGGCTATACAAGATTTGTGGTACCGGATAATATTGGGGGAAGATATTCGGTGCTAACTGCGGTAGGCTTGCTGCCGATGGCGGTGGCGGGGGTGGATATTTCTAAACTACTGGAAGGTGCGGCGGAGGCAGTGGAAACGGCAGTGGAGCCAGCCTTGAACTACGCCTATATGCGTTATACTTTGGATAGCAAGGGCTATGATACGGAGATGTTTGCTAGTTTTGAACCGGCTACGGTATATTTTAATGAATGGCTAAAACAATTGTTTGGCGAAAGTGAAGGGAAGGAAAAACGGGGAATTTTGCCGGATTCGTTGATTTATTCTACGGATTTACATTCTTTGGGGCAATATATTCAAGATGGGCGAAGAAATTTGTTTGAGACGATTATAGATTACCCGACGGATGATTTGAATGCGAAAATCGTGGCGGCGGTAAGGATAGCGCATACAGAAGGTGGAATACCAGTACTAAATATTAGTGTGCCTTCGTTTGATGAGAAAGGGTTTGGGGAATTGATTTATTTCTTTGAATTAACCTGTGCAGTGAGTGCGAAGTTGATTGGCGTGAATCC
>CAMVDR010000020.1 GCA_947166295.1 uncultured Candidatus Saccharibacteria bacterium
TATAGGATACCGCACCTTTTACTTTGTTTTTTAGTGAAGTAAATTTCACTAGCCTACCTTTCTGTTTTATTTTCTGGTGCCTACCTCCTACAAAAATGGCACCGCAAGGGGTGCTGTATCACAATCACTATTCAAAGTTTAAACTCACCTAATGACTTGATGCCTTACGGCGCCATTACTTATCACTAGATGAATCTATTAAAAAACTTTGAATTAAAATTGTAATACAGCACTTCCATTATAACCCGCTTATCTCCTCCCCGCAACCCTTGACATTTGTTAAAAACATTACAAAAAAATACTACGCTTTAAAAGCGCAGCATTTTTGCATCTAATCCTAATTAGGCATCCCAGCTAAAGCCTTCACCGTAGTGCCCATACCGAGCCGTAGCTTCGTATATCGGGCGCTTCAAATCTAGGAATTTAATAATCCCATTCGGCGTAAGATCATATCCTTCTATTTCCTCCGCCTTGCCATCTACTATTACTGTTTTTTCCAAAGGCTCGGCATAGCCAATCGCATATGCTAGCCGCACCAACACTTCATGCGCCTTGCGTTTTCTTAAATAATCCACCGCAATTCGCCGTGCCATATACGCCGCACTCCTATCCACCTTGGAAGGATCTTTGCCGGAATAGCATCCTCCACCTATCGCCACCCGCGGTCCATAGTTGTCCACTATTAACTTTCGTCCAGTTAGACCAGTATCTGCATCAAATCCACCCTGTTGCCAATCCCCAGCCGGATTAATATGTAGCTCCAACTTTCCGGTCAATTTTTCCTTTTCTACAAACTCTCGCACTAATTTCTCTAATTCTTCACGTGGTGCATTTTGGAAACTCGCCACAATAGAATCAATACTTCCATCCGGGGCTATTGTAACTTGTGTTTTACCATCAAATGGATACTTTTCGTAAATATACTGGTTTAGCCTTCTCGCCAACACCACTTCGCGTGGCAACATTTCCGGCGTTTCATCACACGCATAGCCTATCATTATACCCTGATCGCCTGCCCCACCAGTATCTACGCCTTGCGCAATTTCTGGCGACTGCTTCACAATTTTGGTATGCACTTCTATGTCATCTCCGGCAATTCGTTTTACAATAGCCGGAATATCCACATCCGCCGTAGATGTAATCTCACCAGTTACAAACACTACGCCGTGCCCGCCACAAGCCTCTGCCGCCACACGCGCATTTGGATCTTTTTCAAAATACGCATCCAATATTGCATCACTTATTTGGTCGCATAATTTATCTGGGTGTTTCGGAGAAACGCTCTCTGCAGTTCTGTAGAACATATCTTTCCTTTCTTGGTCGGATTTACCACCTTGGTCAAGCTAGGTTGGTAGGGGGTCACCAGGCCGTTCCCTCGCCCCTTCTTGATATTAAATTGTTAATGTTACGATTATAACACGCTACATGTTAAAATAAAAATATGAAAATTGCGTTTTTTTCAGATTGCTACTTAAATCTCACCGGCGGCATCACATCTTCTATCAACGCCCAAAAAGCCGCTCTAGAAAAAGCTGGCCACACTGTCTATATTTTCAGCACCGGCTATCCCAAATCTACCAAAGAACTAAAAAAACTCGCCAATCAAAATATATTTCAAGTTCCTAGCTGCAAATATTTATTTCGTGGCCTTACACCCGTTTCCCATCGCCCCAAAATTATAGAAAAATGGCTCCTTCGCGAACACTCAGAAATCAAAGATTTTGACATATACTATATCCACTACGAATCTGGCTGCTCTATAGCTGGACTAATATTGGGTAAGCGGCTGCACATCCCCACCGTCCAGGTAATGCACGGTCGCGAAGATATGGGCGTTACCAACATTATTCCATTCGGTTTTCGCACTATTGTGGCCACGCTTCTCAATTGGTTTCATTCTTGGTATATTCCCCATCCTATCAAAATCCACCGCGATGATTACTTAGCCGACACCACCGCCAAAGCCAAAATGTGGACCATGATGGTAAACCACGCCAATTATGCCAACTACGTCATCACCCCCTCTCACCATTTCGCCAAAAAACTTACTCATTACGGCGTCAAACACAAAATCCAAATCTTCCCCAACGGTTACCCAAATCAAAATTTCCCCACCAGCCCAGAAGCCAAAAACTTAAAGCCTGGCGAAACCCTCCAAATCATCTGGCATTCGCGCCTTTCTGGCGAAAAACGCATCATGCCATTCTTGCAGGCTTTGAGTCAAGTTGAAGACAAATACCATTTAAATGTTTACGGCAGTGGCGCCGACCTAGAGAAAGCGAAGCATTATGCCACCAAACACAATCTAAACGTCACTTTTCACGGCGATACCAAATTCGCCACCGTCCAAAACGCCATCTTAAAATCCCATCTAGACGTACTCGCTTCATATAATTTCGACAATTATCCTATGACTCTAGTGGAAGCCGAAGCCGCCGGTATACCAGCTTTTATCTGCGATCCAGATATGCAAGAAATCATTCCTAAAGGTAGCTACATCTTAAGTGCCGGTCCCACCCCCACCCAAATGGCAACAGCTTTAAATAATCTGCTTCAGCGCCCCGAAAAAATCCAACAAATGAGCAAAATTATGTTAAAAAATCGCAACGAAGTGTTAATTTCCAATCGTATTAAAATCTTAGAAAAATACTTTAGTGATATAATAAACTTATGAAATACTTAGCAGATTTACTTACACTATCAAGATTTATTTTAGCACTTGTCATTTTTTATTGCTGTTTTACAAATAGCGGTTCAGCCGAAGCGGTCTTTCTAATGTTTTTTGCAGCAGTCCTCACCGATGCTTTTGATGGAACTTGCGCCAAGAAATGGCCGTTTCCAAAAAATAAAACTCCGAAATATCGCAAATATGCCGCACTCTACGATATGGTCTCTGACGTTCTCCTTGCCGCCGCTCAAGTTCTCTTTGTCACTCTCAGAATCAATTGGATCGTTGGCCTCATCGCCATTATTTACTACGTCGTCGTTTGCGGTAGCATCGAACTCATCGTTTACGGCAAATTCTTCGGCCATCCAGATAATTGCACCGCTAATTCCCTCATCAAAAAGAACTTTCCGCTTGCCAAAAAAATCGTCTTGGCCCGCCGCTACGGCTATACTATATGTCTCGGCATCCTAAATGCCGTTACTCTTTTTGCCACCAATTGGCCAACTCCAATTAAATATATCGGTTTCACCGCCGGCTGTTTGACATTTGTTTTTACCTGGTTCTTCCTCCGTCAACGCCGTAAAAATATTTCTCGCGACGCCGTAGATATCGAAAAAGAATTAACCGCAAAATCCAAAAAAACCAAAAAATAATCAAAAAGCGGGACTAAGTCCCGCTTTTTCTAGGCTGCCTATTCTACCAGCCTCCCCCTCCGCCTCCGCCGCCCCCTCCACCGGAGAATCCACCACCACTACTAGACGATCCGCCACCTCCACCGCTACTAGAAGAAGACCAACTACCGCCACTGCTACTTATGCTTATCGGTTCATGATAATTCGTAGAGGACACTATCACCCTACTAATATCGTGCGAAATATCAGACAGCATCATACCACGCAGTATGTCAGAATCCACCGCCTCATTTATATTTTCAATTTCATAGTATTTTTCTAATTCCTTCATCCAACTTTCTTCCGCACCAAACAAACTCGCCCACGGCAACAATTTTTCATATAATTTTACAATCCCTTCATTAGACGTATCCGCCCCTTCCACCGATTGCAAAAATTTCAATCTATCCGCTTCTGCCATATTAATATATAATTCTAATCCTTCTAAATATTTCACTAGTCTAATACCTTTTTCGGTATATCGTTTATATTTATTAGTTTGCCTTTTCAATATCCAAGACGATACACAAAAAACGATAAATGCTATAAGCATCACTAATAATACCTTTTTGCCACCTACGATAATTGCGTTTTGACTCGGTATTAGCAAGTCGCCTAAATTATCTACAATAAACGGCAAACCCGCCGTTATAAAGAAATAAAACAGCACAAACGCCCACACCAAGCCCACTATAGTAAGGCCGCTTCTAATTTTATTTTCATCTTTAACCAAATATCCATGTCTCTCTAATTTTCTTATTGCATCCTTCTTATAATCTTCTGCACATGTCGCTAAATATCTCGATGCCTTATGTTTTTGTATTGGATATTCGTCACCTTTAGCCAGCCCGCCATTTCCAGCTATTATATTCATCATTTCTTTTTGCGAACTACCTAATTCACCAGGTTCCACATTTAGTATCACCGCCCAATTATATTCTTTTCCATTCTCGATTTTTTTAATCGTCACAGCCTTACTTACCGCTAGCTCTAACAATGTCGCCACATACGACGATTCAGTCTTTTTCAAGTATATCTGTTCACCATCCGCTACATATATATTATTTTCCGGCGGTTGATATTGTGGTGCATCAAACAATGATTTATACAAATCATATTGTGGCTTAGCCAACTTTCGCCATTTCAGATATTTTCGTATCAAGAAAATCGCAACTAACACTATCTCACCCACTAACAATATCACCAATATATAGCTTTTCTCTATCACCACATTAAAAGTATCTGGCTTAAATTCTGCTACAAAAGTCAAATTTTCCCCCGCTGCCAAACCACCCGTTACAAAGCTAAATCCGTCTTCCGTAGGCGTAATTACGCACCTGTCTTCGCCTTTTTCGCCATAGCTCCCCACATAGCACCATGCCTCATTAAACATATTTTCATACACTCCCTCTGGCACGTGCAGTCTCGCAATTAGTTTGCCAAACCCTTGTTTCCAGCCTGTGCCATTGGCATCCCAATACAATTCTTGAAAAGCCTTTTTTGCGCCATCAATCCCACTTACATTTTCACCATCTGCCGTAAATTCCGTAATCACATCAGTATAATCATACTCCAAAGTATAAACTTGTTCACCATTTACATATTCACTCGCGCTGCCTATGTACACTGTAAAATATCCGTCGTTCTCTACAATCTTATTTATATTTTCCGGTTTACCATTTCTAAGCACCGTTAGATTCAAAGCATTTTTATTTGCCACCGTCCGGTTCGCTCCGCCCTGATTCGTATACGGTATCGTCCGAGTAATACCATGGTTCTGATTCGTCCCAGGAAATACCGCCGTTAGCACTTCTTTCACATGCAAATTACTCGTTCCATCTTCCAATTTAGTTAAATAATAATCTGCCGTAAAATCTTCAAAATAAAAATCCTGCGCATCCGCAAAAGTATTATTAATCGGCATTAAAATCAGCGCAAACACCGCGCCTAAAAATAAGCGTTTCAATTTCATACTTTTATCATATCATATATCAATATTCTATTGGATAATTCATTATATCGAGGAACATAAAGGCAAAATCTATGATTTTGCCGCCGAAGGGGCGGAGTGATGTGATAAAATTTATTATCACATCACGTAGCTTCCGAGATATGATGAATTATTCAACTTATAATATAGCTGCTATGGTAGCACTTATAAAATCATTCGGATTATACAAATTTAACACTACAATTTTAGCCGCCAGTTCTCCGCTCCATAGCATTATCGGCGAATATCCAGATTTCTCCATCGACACAGCTTTCATCATGCCATCCTTCGCTATCAATATCTGCCCATTATGTAAAGTCACTATACCTACCGGGTAGCTCAAAGTAAATTTATGCAGCACTTCCGCCACTTGTACCAAAGATTGCGACAAAAGTAACATCTTCGGGTAATACACTGCTCTTAGTAGCTTTTGTATTTGCGCCAGTGAGCCAAATATCGCCAACTTTTCATTTAGCAGTATCCCTTCCGGATTATTATCCGCAACCAAATCCACCGCATCACGCGTAATTAGCATCAGTTTTTCGGAAGAAACGCAGGCGCTCACTACGGCCTTACCAGTGATTGCATTTTTAGACAAATCCCCAATTAATAAATTATACTCACCGTTATTTATATTAGCTACTAATTCCGTACTATCTGCAAAAGATCCAGTTTCAGTAGATTCCAAAAACTTAAAATTCGGCATCGGCGGTAATTTACTTTTCAAAGCATCCGGCAAAATTAAATTCACCGTTTCTATCGGGTACTTTTCCGTCAAATATTCCGCCACTCTCACCGGCGTCCGGAAATTCTGACTATTCCCGCCGATTACATTCACCACGCCCTGTTTGCGTTCTGGTATATTCCATAGCAAATCCTTCGCTATATTTTCTTCTACTTTCTCAAAATATTCCATCAAAACTCCAAATCTATAGAAATCGGGCAGTGGTCAGATCCCATATAGTTTTCATATATTTCCGCGTCTTTTAAATTTTTCCTTAAACTCTCCGATATAAAGAAGTAGTCTATCCGCCACCCTACGTTGTTTTCCCGCGCGTGCCCCCAATGGCTCCACCAAGTATATCTCTGCACTTCTGGATGTAGCACACGAAAAGTATCCACCAGCCCCGCGCTCAACAAATTACTCACCCCCTGCCGCTCCTCATCTGTAAAACCAGCATTATGATGATTCGCTTTTGGCCGCGCCAAATCTATTTCCGTATGCGCCGCGTTGAAATCCCCACACACCACCACTGGCTTGGTTTTTTCTAGCTCTTTCAAATAATTTCGCACCGCCGGGTCCCATTTTTTCTCCCGCAAACTCAGCCGTTCCAGTCCTCTCTTAGAATTTGGCATATAAATATTCACCAAATAAAATTCTTCAAACTCCGCCGTTTGCACCCGCCCTTCATTTAGCGGATCGCCAAACTGGTCTGCAAAATCTTCTTCCACCGGCAATATATTTTTCACACTCAGCGGCTTAATTTTAGTAAAAATCGCTGTACCACTATAACCTGCTCGCTCTGCCGAATTCCATAGCTCCTCATATTCCGGCAAATCCACTTCCGCCTGCCCCGGCTTTGCTTTAGTTTCTTGCAAACACAAAATATCTGGCTGCTCTTTTGTGATAAACTCTTGTAGCGCACCCTTATTTAATACCGCCCTCAATCCATTTACGTTCCACGAAAATATTCTCACACGTATCTCCCACGTTCTATATCACGCTTTTTAATAGTTTCGCGCTTATCATATTTTTTCTTACCTTTACCTACCGCTATCACTAATTTTATATGGCGTCCACCACCCAGCAACTTCACCGGCACAATAGTAGAACCCGCCACTTTTTCACGTTCTAGTGCCACAATTTGTTTTTTCGTGGCAAGCAATTTGATATTCCGTGCCGTTTCCGCACCTAGTGTTAAATTATTTAGCCACAGTTCACCATTTCGTATCGTCACAAAAGACCCTTTAAGCTGCACATGGTGGTCGCGTATCGCCCGTACCTCCAGCCCAGCTAAGCTCATTCCAGTCGTCAACTCGTCACCTAACGCATAATCAAAATGCGCCTTGCGGTTCACCGTCACCATATCTGGGGTCTTTTTCTTTTTCATACCCCAATTATATCACACAGGGAGAAATCTATCTTTTCTCTTCAAATCCAATGATTGGCTCATCAGTTTTAGATAACTTCACTGCCTTTTGTAAAAGCGCCTCAATTTTCGCATGATCTGCTTTCTGTTTTTCTGCATCAAATGCCCCTTGCTGGCGTTTCAAATCACCATAAAACCCAGTACCTCTTGCTGCATTCCAAAAAATCTTCTCTTGTGGCACATTTTTATAATGCCACGGCTTATTAAACAAATTAAAGTGCACCAATTTTGCATCTTTCGGCAACTCTTCTGCCGGCTCCATATTCCACTTGGAGTCCAAATGCAAAATCTTTCCCCGCAAAATCACATTCATATAATCTTGGTCTGGCGCCACCAGATCGGCATCATATTTATTTATCGTGTCCACCAGCGCCGTCAGATATTTCATCTTACGGAGCGCCTTCATATTCATCACTAGCACACCAGAATTACAATAATCCTGATACGGCACCCCCACCGCCTTGTTTACGTATGCCCGAAATTCTGGTATCACATCTACCTTTGGGTCTACCATTGCCGCCATCGCATTACCATCTAAATCGATATCAAATAGCTCCCCAATATCCCCACGTAAAATCGTATCACTATCTATATACACACACTTATCATACATTGGGAAAAGCCGCGGAATAAAAAACCTATAGTAATACACTGCACTAGAAAAGAAATCTCCCGCCCCTTTTCGCCGCGAACAATATTTAATAATCGCCTTTAGGTACAAACTATTACTAATTTTCTTGAATTGTATCGCTACATTATCCGTTACAAGATTTCTCAACCTCACCCTATTCGCCAAATTTAGCCCATCATGCAAAATAATCACCCGATAATACCGCTTTTTGTTTACGCGCTGCGTCAACGAATGTATCGCTGCCGCTGCATACGGCGCATAGCCACTATTAATCGTCAAAAAAACCGGAACAACTTTATTGTTTTTTAGCGGATTTAGGCCTGTACTGAAAATACTCATAGCTACTCTTCTTACTATATTTTACCATAGAATCATAAGCTTCTTTTGCTAATTTTGCCCTATTTTCATCCTCGCTCAAAGCCGCATCCGGCCAAAACGGCCCATCTATATACACATCCATCCTCGGCAAATCACCTCGCTTTTTATCTTTACGTTTATGATACGTAGTGGTCATCGTAAAAATCGGCAAATTATTCCGTACTGCATATTTAAAAGATCTGTCACCTGCCGGGAACTTTCGCACCTTTGTCGCATACGGCCACACGTGTGCTTCCGGATATATTACTAATACCTTCTTTTGTTTTAGCCTTTCATCCGCTGCCTCATTAAATGCTTTCTTCTCTTCTGTAGTTTTACCTAATGGCAATCCACCAATATACGGCAACACTTTGCCAATCCCAGGTATTTTCAAATTCACCGGGCTAATAATCGTAAATATTCGCCGATCCGCTGCTAGCGCCGGCCCAAACACATCGTGGAATGGGTTGGTATGATTAGCGTATATTACGTAGCCCTTTCCACGCGCCCTTTTTAATTTTTCCCGCCCATAAAATTTCGCCTGCCAATATCCCCTCTCATAATACTGCCCAAAAAGTTTAAAAATCCGAAATAGCACTGCCGAATATAATTTCACAAATGGATTTTTCGGTATGAATTCATAACCCTCTGGCAACCTAACTTCTACCTTTTTTTCTTGTTCATCGGTCTTAATCGGATCATCCTCTTCCGAAGCGTAATAAAACACCCGTTCTTCCTTCGGAATATCTTTTTGGAATAATTCTGCTTTTGCCATTACAAATTATCCTTTAGCTTTTTATATTCTTCCAATATATCATCATACTCAGTAATTTTCAAAACCTGGTGAATTTTCTCCACCTCAAATGGCTTCACTTTCTGCACTCTAAAATATGGTAAAAATTTAAAATTATTAGAAAAATGATGTAGCACCGTATCTTCGCGTGGCCGTTCACCCTGCTCATTATATTTGCGTGGCATTAGCTTTCGGCGCGTAATAGATTTATTTAGCGCCGCCTGGTCCGCCAACATCATCCATCTCTGCATACATAATTTCACCGCTTTCTCAAACATCCCAGTTTTAATACACTCTGGCATATTAAATAGCATCACGCCAGAATTCATATAGTCAAAATTAAATATCCCATGATAATGATAGAAATTCTTCCCATAAATATCCAACACCCCCGCCACTTCAATCCCATCTAAGTTCGTATTATAAAATTCACTAATATCTTTCCGGCACACTACGTCATAATCTAAATATAATATTCTATTTAGCTTTGCCAATTCCGGTACCCTATCCGCATAGAGCCGAAGCATTGAGCAAGGTGTGAAATACGACCCCATATTTTTACTCGGCAAATTTTTTACAAACACTTCCGTCGCATCAATTAGTTTTACAAAACTCTTCGCATTTTTTTCTTTCACCAATTTATCCAAAAACTTCGCCGACTTTTTCGTAAATGCTGCCGTATCTTCGTAATTTATCGTCATTATATATATATTCAGTGACTCAGAATTATTCTTCACCAAAGACAAAATAGATACCAATACCCCTCGCGCAATTCCCTTATCACCACAATATAATATATTCATATATTTATTATAATAAACTCTATTGCCAAAAATCAACCTATATATTACAATAAACATAAGT
>CAMVDR010000021.1 GCA_947166295.1 uncultured Candidatus Saccharibacteria bacterium
TAATAACCATGCGCTTCATTTCCTACTATATAGCCATTCTCAAACTCCTGCCACTCAATGCCGGAAGACTTATTCATCATGATATCGCTCTTCGGAAAACCAAGCGGTCCAAATTCCCAATTATTCTTCACCCAAACTTCCCTAATTGGTCCCATTGAAACATAATAACCATGCGCTTCATTTCCTACTATATAGCCATTCTCAAACTCCTGCCACTCAATGCCGGAAGACTTATTCATCATGATATCGCTCTTCGGAAAACCCAACATCCCCAATTCAAAACCATTTTTTGCCCATATATCTCTTATCTTACCCAAAGACAAGTAAAACCCAGTTTTATTTGCACCCACAATATATCCATTCTCAAATTCAATCCAATAAATTCCAGTACTCACATTCGACATCAAACTCGTCTTTTGTTTTCCTAAAACCCCCTCTTCACCACCATTATCTTTGTAAATATCCAAAATTGTATAATACTCTTCTCGAACCTCTCCAGTTATCCCCCCAAACCAATCCTCAAAATAACTATAAAAATTCCTATTCCCGTACGCTGAACAGCCATCACCATACCCATATCCGGCCGAAAGAGCCGCCGCATTCGGTTGGTATGGTGTATATCTATACAAAGCCGATGTCGCCAGCGACCGTATATTTACCCAGCTTCCCCCACACCCAGAATTAGGGTTATATTGTATATAATTATTCCCTAAAGGATAATTCGTCCAACCACCATCTAGCACCGTCCTAAACAGCGCCGCTGCATTTCTCACCTGATTTTTAAATCCGTAATATCTAGAAGAACATGCCGCCGTATCCGGACATCCGTACCCAGTCGCCGACCGATACTGTACGCTATTTGGGAAAGAATCAGTTATTAATCCCTGTTCCTTTTGTAATAATACGATCAACACTTGCGGATTTATCCTATAATCTTGCGCCGCTTGCCAGACAATATGCGCTGCGCTCTCACCGCCAAAGTTTTCATCCGCCAAACAAACATAATGCCCATCAGACACATGCCAAGAATAAGGTGCAGACTCTGATAAATACCCTAAATTATTTCCAGTTTGCCATATTCTCGTATCGTTGCAGTTTCCTTTTTGTTTCAAAAAGTTCCAAATCTCCGCCTCACTCATCGAATTATAATTCCCCATCTGGTAATCTGAGATAATATACCCCGGATCAAAATTCGCCAAATTCGCCGCTTCCACATCTATGTTATTCTTAAATTTTGCCGTCAAAAATGTAAATAGAAACACCGCCATAAACACCGTCAACGCCACTAACCATTTTCTTCTACCACCCCTTACTCTCATATATCTACCCCCCCATTTATTGTTCCAACCTTATCACCAGAACTTATTTTTATTACAATTTTATAATTCCCTTTTTCCAGCCCATTAATGGGCACATTAAAACCTTCACAAGTAGCAGTAGCCGCCGAACTCACAATAGTCGCCGTATCACTATATACCACACCACCTTGCACTAAATTCAATTCACAACTTCCACTATTCAAATATTGGTCTATATTTACCCTAATTATTAAATTATTACCGTTTACACCAGCATAAGTCACTACCCCAGTCAAATCTTCTCTCTCATTCGGATCTTCACCCTCATACTGAACCACTTTTTTCTTTTCTTTTTCCACCACTTCCGGAGCTTTTTCCGCTTCACTTTCCTTCTTATCTTCCACTAAGCTTTGCTCTTCTACCGGTTTAACCTCTTCCTTCTTTTTGAAGTATCCATCCCACACAAAATAACAAATTACCGCAGCTACCACAAAAAGTAACATTATTATCACCCAAAACAACCATTTTTTGTTCTTTTTCTGTTTTTGTGCCATAAATTACAATTCTCCTATCATAATTATAAGCACTTTAGCTAATCTTGTAAACCCCTAGTCTATATCTATTCCTAATATAGTCGCCGCTTCCTTCAAAATCTTTTTTTCTTCTTCTGTACAATCCATCATTCGCACTTTAAATAATTCCACCGTCTCTTCATGCTTATAATCCAATATTTCTAGTGATCTCGCCGCGCCAGGTACCTTTTTTAATACACCTTTTTCCACAAGGTTTTCCACATGTTCAGCCACCGCCGATACACTAGAAAGCCCAAGTCCTGCCATCATTTCCCGATAAGACGGAGAATACCCCTTTTCCTCTGTAAAATCTTGCAAATAATTCAAAACCGCTAATTGTTTTTTTGTCAGCTTAACCGTCATTATGTTATAATTATAAACAATGGAAAAAAATAAATCAATTGATGGGCTTTCGTCGCGTCGCGCTAAAAAACCGACCAATTCTACTGCGGTCACCAAGAAACCAGTTGTTAAAAAATCCACCGCCAGGCCAACCACCCAAAAGAAAACCATCAAAGTTACTAAACCAGTCAAAATCCCAGTTCAAGAAAAATCAGTTCAATCAAAAGAAGAAAAACCTACGCCAGTCGCACCGGAAAAGTTCGAACCAGCCACTAATATTACTGAAGATTTTCTTAAACCTACACAAGTTTTTGATTTTGACGAGCAAAGCGGAGAATTAAAAGCCGCCCAAGACCCTACAGAATCAAAATCCACTAAAAAATCTAAAAAGCAGAAAAAACCTATGTCTAAAAAACGTAAAATCATCACTTGGGTGGCACTTATTATTGTTTTACTACTCATCGGTGGCGCTATCTGGCTCATCCTTTGGGGTAACGACATTATTGCCAAAATCACTGGTGGTCAAGGCACTGTTTTTGATTTATTTGTAGAGTCATATGAACCCCTCAAGACCGACAAAAACGGTCGCACTAATATTCTCGCCTTCGGTACTAGTGGCTACAATATGGAAGGTGACGAAGGCGAAGGTACCCATGACGGCGCCCAACTCACCGATTCAATTATGGCTATCAGTTTAGACCAAACAACTGGCGACGTTGCTATGCTTTCCCTTCCACGAGATCTCAAAGCTTCTCCCACCTGTACCGCTACCGGCAAAATCAACGAAGTCTATTGGTGTAATAATATGGATGGCGAAAATGAACAAGCTGGCGCCGAAGCTCTTATGACCGAAGTTGGCAATATCCTTGGCATAGATTTTCAATATTATGCCCATATCAACTGGGGGTCACTCATTGAAATCGTCGATGCAATTAATGGAATTACTGTTGTAACCGATGAAACCATTGAATATGATTATCTCGGCTATAACAATGAAAACATTGTTGATACAATCTACGCCAATACTCCAACCGAGCTTTCTGGGCGCGCTTCACTCGGACTCGCTAGAGCTCGTCACCAAACCAAAATGGGCGATTTCTCTCGAGGTGCTTCTCAGCAAAAAATTCTCATCGGCATTAAAGACAAAATTCTAGAAACTTCCCTCTCGCTTACTGATTTGCTCAACATAGCTTCCACTCTCGGCGACAACCTTCGTACTAATTTTTCTATCGACGAAATAAAAACTCTAGCCCATATTGCTTCAAATTTTGATTTCAACAGTATGCGTCAAATTCCACTAGTTGATTATGATCGGGGGATATATTATGTAACCACCGGCACTATTAATGGCATTTCTTATGTCCTACCTTCTACTGGCCAAGGTAACTATCAAGCCATCCAAAAATACGTCGCCAAAATGTTCTCTAGTGATCCGCGTTCTTACGAAGATTACACTATCCTAGTGCTCAATGCCACCGAAACTCCTGGTCTCGCCTCTACTGAAAAATCCACTCTAGAAGAAGCCGGCTACGATAATATCTATGTAGACGATGCTCCAATGGGCGAATATCCCGAAGGCTACACAGTCTATTCACTCACCGATACCGCACCTGGTACAAAAAAATTATTAGAAGAAAAATACCAAACAACCACCAAATCCGCTACAGAACTCCCAGCCGGTATTCCTACAGATTATAATTTCGTCATTATCATCAATTCTGATAGTTCAAATTAATCTATGCAATTTTTATTTGGAATATTATCGGCTTGTTACTTGCTATCCTCTGCACCTGCACTCCACAATCAAACATAATCTCTGGTCGCAAGTTTTCCAATCTACGCCCTTCACGCCTATTTTCTCGCCGCTATTATTAAACTTATCTATTTATTTACTCCCAAAACATCATTAATGCTTTTAATTAACGAATTAATTAGCCCACATTAACCATTGTTATTATAATAGTCTTAGCTAGACTCTGGCATCAAAAATTACCAAAATCCTATCAACTTATGTTTGGTCGCAAATAAATACCCCCGCTCTGGGGGTATTTATTTTACTCTGCAATTTTAGAAATAATTAACTTTCTTTCGCGTCCTTCCCCCTCCGAATGTGTTTCTATGTCAGAATAATCTCCTGCCACCTTGTGCACCACTCTTCTATCCGCCGCATTTAAATCTATCGTCATCGGTTGCCCAGTTTCACGTACTTTCTTAATCCATCCTTCAGCTTTTTCCGCAATTCTCTCCGCACGGTGTTGTTTATAACTTGCCACATCCACATTCACTCGCGTAATTTCTGCACCGTTGGACACTAGCGCCATAGACACCACGTGCTGCAATGCCCGCAAATTATCCGCATTTCGCCCAATTAAAAGCGAATTAAGCGAAGTAGACGGTACGGAAAGCTGTATTACCTCGTCGTCAATCGTGGAAGTCACTGCCACATTAATTCCAAAAAAGCTTAGCAAATCCTCCAAGTATCTTGCCGCAAACCTTATAGATTCATCTTTATTCATTATTATCTCCTTTTCTTTTTAGTATCTTTTGCGGAGATTCTAGTTATTTTTGTTCCTGTTTTTTTATTTTCAACCACTTCGGCTTCTTTTATTTTTCTTAATTCCTTTAGTACAGCCTTATCCGTAACTGCATCAATTTCCGCATCCACTTTCTTTAATACTATTCTTTGCTGTATTATTGTGATTATATTACTCAGGAAATAATAAAACGCCAGTGCACCATTTAGGTTAAACATAATAACAAACATCATTATTGGCATCATTGCCGACATTTGCCCAGTAGTCATACTACTGATATCCGCTTCATCAATTTCTTTACCATCTTTTGCCTCTCTTAAGATATCGCGGAATTTCTTTTTCTTCTCACTCTTTCCGGACGGCATTTGTTGTTTAGTCGCAAAATATTGCACCACCGAAGCCATTATCGCACAAACTAATATAAAGAGCGCCGACCAACTAAACCTCCCCATCAATACATCACTAGCTTTTACATCTAAATTAATTACTCCAAACAGCTGTGGCTGAAAATCATAAGATGCTTTTTCTTCTGCCGGTATATCTTTATTCTGTAAATCCCCTAAATATATCTTTTGCTTTTCTTCTAATTCCTTAATCTCCGAACCTTCATATGCCACAATATCATATGCTCGGTTATTTAAATTATCCTGTGGTAATGGTGTAGCAATCACCCGTATCGCTGAGAAAATCGCAATAAAAATCGGTAACTGTACCACCAAAGTCAAAATCGACGCAAATGGTTTTACATTATATCGCTTATATAAATCCATTGTCTGTAAGGACTCTAGCTGTTTATTTCCTTTACAGTTCTTCTTAATTTGTGTCAGCTCTGGCTGAATTTTTCGGATTAATTTAGTTTGATTAAGCTGCCTCTTAGTAAGTGGTAGCATTAATAATTTTACTAGCACCGTAAAGATAATAATCGCCAACCCAAAATCGTGCACCAGGTTAAATATCACAAACAAGATATTTACAATTGGCCGCACCACAATCATATCAATAAAATTAAACGGACTACCAGTCATAATTGATCCCACCACAAAGATAATAAATAACCCACAATAGATATATTTTTTCACACTCTTTTTATCCATTCTATTTATTATAGCACACCTTAGCTTCCGCTACTAGCTCTCCCAGTATCTTCTCTATTTCTTTAAATGACATCTTAAGAAAATCTTTTGAATACACCACGAAAATATAATCGGTTTTTTTAGGTATATCTTTCATATTAAGCCTCAAAGCTTCATAGATTCGTCGTCGTATCCTATTTCTCCCTACTGCTGTTTTCTCTACCTTTTTTGATACCACTACACCCATCCTAGTAAAACCTCGTGTATTTTCCACAAAAACCAAAGACATTTTCGGTTTACGAATCGTCTTTCCTTTTTGATAAACATACCTCACCCCACCCCGCGAGTGAAACCGATATTTTCTATTCAACATAATATAAATATTATATATTAAATAAGCCCCTTAGGGCTTATTTTTAAGCAGCTAACCGTGCGCGACCTTTTAGTCTCCTGCGCGCCAACACCTTGCGACCATTTTTGGTTGCGTTGCGCTTCATAAAACCATGTTCTACCTTGCGTTGCCTTTTGTGTGGCTGATATGTTCGTTTTGGCATATTATTCCTTAAACTTTAATTTATTTCAAATTCTTTACATAGTATACCGCATTTTTCCACAATTTTCAAGTAGTTTTCCACAGCTTCTCTAGAGTATATTTAGACTCTGTGGAAAAATCCACCCCTATTACACCAAAATTATATTACACCACATTTTTTCTACCCTAAAAACCTGTGGAAAACTCCGCTTCTCGTGATATAATATCTCAAAAGGAGGTCACCCACTAACATGTATGACGTTTGGAAAAACGCACTTGCCGAGATTGAACAGCAAATTTCTACCGCTAATTTCTCGACCTGGTTTCAAGATACTTCCCTTCTCTCTACCGAAGATGGTGAAATTAAAATTGGCGTTAAGAATTCCTTTTACGTCAAACAACTCCGTAATCGTTATCTAGATCTTATCAAAACCGCTTTGGAGAATAACAATATTACAGTTAATAATATAGATTTTGAAGTCCAGTCTGGTACCAAGCCTAAAGTCCGTCCTCGCGAAATCACACCTACAGATACCGTAGTAAAATCCCGCATCAAAAAAGTTAAAACCGAACTCACGAATCAGCCTACCAATACGGGCCTCAACAATAAATATACTTTAGATAATTTTGTTGTTGGCTCCAATAATGATCTCGCCGTTTCTGCCGCTCGTAGCATCATAGATTCCCCTGGCGACCGCTACAATCCTTTCTTTCTTTACGGTGGCCCAGGTCTCGGTAAAACCCACCTTGTTCAAGCTATCGGCAACGAGCTCCTCAAGAAAAACCCAGATCTTAAAATCTTCTACACCCCCATCTCTCACTTCTATTCCGATTTTATCGACGCTGTTAAATTAGGTAAGGGCAAAGAATTTAATCTCAAGTTCCGCAAATTGGATGTTCTTATTATTGATGATTTTCAATTCATCGTCGGCAAGGAAAAATCCCAAGAAGAATTCTTCAATATATTTAATGACCTCTATCAACTCAACAAACAAATCATCGTCACTTCAGATCGTCTCCCATCTCAAATTAAATCCGTAGACGAACGCTTAGCTTCTCGCCTCACCTGGGCTGGCGCTTTCGATCTTCAACTTCCCAAATTCGAAGATAAATGCGCCATCCTTCGCGCCAAGGCCGAACTTATGGGCGCCGAAATCGAACCCGAAGCTATCGAATACATCGCCGAAAACGTCAATACTAATATTCGTGATCTTGAAGGTGAATTTTCCACCATATTATTAATGTCGGAAGTCCGCGGTCTTACCCCACTAGAGCTCATAGAAAACGGCGCTGTCAATGTTAATAAAACTTCCAAACTTCGCCCAGTCTCCGCCAAGCAAATCGTAGAAAAGGTTGCTAAATACTACGAACTCCCAGTTAAGGAAATGTGTGGTAAGTCTCGCGTTGCCCACATTAAGACCGCCCGCCAAGTTGCTATGTTTTTATTATCTAAAGAATTAAGCCTTAGTACTAATAAAATCGCTGCCGAAGTTGGTGTCAAAGATCACACCACCGTTATGCATGGCGTCAAAAAGATAGAAAAAGATCTCAAACTCAATTTCACCCTCCGCGACCAAATCGAAGAAATCAAGGAGAAGATTTATGGTTAACAATTTTACTCAAAATGTGGAAATCCTGTGCAAAACTATCTGGAAATCTCCGTGTATAAATCGTGCAAATTTTCGTGTAAAACTTTTTATTCAATATTTCCTAGTGGATAAACAAATTTATACACCTACTTTTCCCACCTTTCCCACCACCTTTTTCACAAGCACTCAACAGATAAGCCAAACTAACTTTTCCACTATTCCACAACCCCTACTATTACAACTACAAAATATTTTATTAGTTAAGAACTCATAAGAAAGGACTGTATGAAAATTAAAGTTACACAAGAAAAATTAAGCAAAGCTTTAAATAATGTAAGTCGCATCGCTATTGGTCGTGCTACTTTACCTATATTAAATAATGTCTTAATCCGTGTAGATAATAAAAAAGTATCCTTAGTTACTACCAACCTAGATATGGCCGTAGTGGATTTCTTGCCAGTCTCTAGTTCCGAAGATGGTGTAGTTACTGTACCAGCCAAACTCTTAGCCGAATTCGTTTCCAATCTCCCCAA
>CAMVDR010000022.1 GCA_947166295.1 uncultured Candidatus Saccharibacteria bacterium
GTGCCGCTATGCCCGTACCGCCTATATCCAGGTCTAGATTACTGGTCATCCAACACTTACCATCATCTAGTTTAGCTACCCAGTAAAGATTGTTGTCCCTGGTATCTACTAATTGTATAGCGGTAGCTATGCCTTTTCTATTTACGGAAGCACAGATAGTACTATCCATATCTTGCATGGAATAATAGTAATTACCTTCTGTATCCTGATAGGCTTTTTGTTTACCAGCTGCAGCAAAGGCAGCTTCTAGGTCTGGGATAGTATCGTGAGTACTGTTGTCTGGGTGTACCATGACGTATTTTACTTTGCCATTATAAGTGCCGGCTGGTTGAGTACTAGCGGCATAAATAGCATAGGTAGTACTAAAGTATGAACCAGAAGCACTAGTATCAGGGTTCATACTAGTACCAGAAGGTCTGGTGGCTACTAAAGTGTAATTGTTTGGTATTAAGCTATAGTTATTGTATCCATTTACGATGCTGGGCGGGGTGGTTTCACTACTAGTACCAGTACCGGCAGTTAGTTTCATAGACCAAGAAGAATTACCAGTAGTGTTGATACCAGTATGAATATTGTAGTTCTCGTTAATATTGCTAATTAGATCACTATTGCCATCTGTACTATTGCTGTTACCTATAGCATAAACGCTATAGCCATTATTATCATTACAGAATACACTAATGTCTGTATTACCAATATCAGTCTTATACTGACCAACATTCATATCTAGAGCACTATGGGGAGAAGTCACTACACTACTAACAGTACAGGCTACGTCTAATTTAAGAGTGATGTCGTCTGAGCTAGCAGTATCTGCGGAGGAGTGAGAAGTAGTAAGACCTAGGATGAGGGCAGAAATAATAACTAGAGGGATACTGACGAGGAGGATATTACGGAAAGCATAGTAGAAGAAATCTATTCTACTACTCATTAATGATTGTTTTACTTTGTGGCCCATCATTTACCTCACTTATATATATGATTACTACTAATCCCCCATGTGGTGCCACTATATTAATGGGGATTGACAAAAATGGCACCGCAAGGGGTGCTACAATCAAACAAATCTATCAACAGTGATGCTAATAAAACGTTGACTACCTTACGGTGCCGTTTAATCGTTTTAATAGCATGGCTAATTACAAAAATTACTGTTGAAACGATTTATTTAATTGTAGCAATTTAATTATAGCATAAAAATTTGTTGGTAAAGCTACATAATTTAGCGGAAGCTTTTTGATTGTAACCATAAGCTTGCCGTAGGGGGTTGAAATAATTTTATCTCCGTGATAGGGTGGCGTGTATGAAAAAATATTTTAAAAATTGGATAAGTGTGAAAAGTGGCTTACACTATGCTGGAGTTTTTCGCACGGTAAAAGAGGGGGAGATTTGGTGGTGTGCGGTGGGCGAAAATGTGGGCGTAGAAATAAACGGTAAAAACGAAGAGTTTTCGCGACCAGTTCTGGTTCTGAAAAAATTGAGTAAGTATGGATTTATGGGGATACCATTAACATCGCAAGAACATGTTGGCTCTTGGTATGTTGAGTTTGCTTTTCAGGATAAGAAACAAACGGCAGTATTGGCTCAGGCAAGAGTGATAAGCGTATTTAGATTATATAAGAAAATGGGAACAGTGCCGAACTCAGACTTAGAAATAGTAAAAAGAGGGTTTCGAAAATTGTATTTCTAAAAAATATCCCCTAATTTTACAATTAGGGTGGGCGGGTATTCCCGAATATATCCATATTTTATCACAAAATACGAAAAACTACTAGGTTTTATTGTAATTTTAAGTAAAGTAGAGGATAATGAGGGTATAAAAGGAGAATGCTATGGCAAGTATTTATGATTTTAAGGTGAAAAATCGTAAGGGTGAAGATGTGGATTTGGCAGAATATAAGGGTAAAGTGCTGTTAATTGTGAATACCGCGACGGGATGTGGATTTACGCCACAATATGAGGGATTAGAAGATTTATATAAGAAATATTACGAAAAAGGATTAGAGATATTGGATTTTCCGTGTAACCAATTTGGACATCAGGCGCCGGGTACGGATGATGAAATTCATGAATTTTGCACGGCCAAATATAATACGACTTTTGACCAGATGGCCAAAGTGGAAGTGAACGGTGATAAAGCGGAGCCAGTGTTTGCTTATTTGAAGGAAGAGATTAGTGAAGATCCGGAGCCAAAGGGGATGAAAAATAAGTTGGCGATGAAGGCAATTGCAAAATTACCAGGAGTAGGGAAAGAAAAAGGCTTTATCAAGTGGAATTTTACGAAATTTGTGGTAGATAAAGATGGTAAGGTGGTATATAGATTTGGGCCAACAGATGTGCCGGGAGATTTTGAGAACAAAATAAAGGAATTAATCGAGGCTTAAGTTGACAAATAACCTTAAGTGTGATATAATTAAAAGGTAATGGAGGTTTTTGATGAAAGAGATAAATACCGAAGATTTTGAGATGGAAGTATTGAAAGCGGAAGGGATGGTATTGGTAGATTTTAATGCGGACTGGTGCGGGCCGTGCCAGATGATGAAACCGATCTTGGAAGAATTTGCCGAGAAAAATGCAGAAGTGAAAGTAGTGGGCGTGAATGTGGATGATAATAGTGACTTAGTAGAAAAATATGGTGTATCTGGAATACCGTGCTTGATATTATTCAAAAATGGCGAAGAGGTGGACCGGGTAGTAGGGGTGCAATCTGTAAAGAAATTGGAAAAATTAATAGGTAAATAAGATGTACGATGTAGTGATAATAGGCGCTGGGATTGCTGGATTAACGGCGGCGATATATGTGCGACGTTCTAATAAAACTGTACTGGTGTTAGAGGGGCAAGCCTATGGCGGGCAGATAATCAATACTTTGCAAATAGAAAACTGGCCGGGTGATTATGGTGTAAGTGGGGTGGATTTGATGCAAAAAATCTACAAGCAAGCTACGGAATTAGGCGCGGAAGTGGAATTTGAAGAAGTAGAGGTGGTAGAAAAAGTTGGTGAAGACTTTGTGATAAAAACTGAAGATGGCGAATATAAGGCTGGCGCAGTGATACTAGCCGTAGGGGCGGAAGATAAGAAACTGGGAATAGAACGTGAAGCAGAACTAACTGGTAGGGGCGTAAGTTATTGTGCGACTTGTGACGGCGCGTTTTATAAAGGTAAAAATGTAGCCGTGATAGGGGGTGGGAATACAGCATTGTATGATGCGGTGTATTTGGCGGATATTGCAGATAAGGTGTATGTGGTGCATAGACGTGATGAGTTTAGGGGTGATGCAGTGCTAGTGGAGAAATTGAAACGTAAAGAAAATGTGGAATTTGTGCTAGGCTACGTGCCGGAGCAAATCTTGGGTGATGATAAGGTTGCGGGGGTGAAATTGGCACCTAGTGGTAAAGTAGATAGTGTGACTAGCGAAAAGACTTTGGATGTAGATGGGATTTTTGTGGCAATTGGTAAAAAACCAGCTACAGAGAAATATGCAGAGTTGGTGAAATTGGATGAAAACGGATATATAGTAGCTAGCGAAGATTGCAAGACGTCTTGTGATGGTGTATATGTGGCGGGCGATTGCCGAACGAAAGATATACGGCAACTGGTGACGGCGGCAGCGGATGGCGCAGTGGCGGCCGATGCGGCGGTAAATTATTTGAGTAAGTAGGATGGCGGATAAAGAAACGGAAGCTGAGTGGGAAAAGTCTAAGCGTATTGAGGCTGAAAAAATGAAGGCCGCGCGTAGTCTCGCATACCATGAAGAAGATAAAGCCAACCAGGCTTTTCTTGATCCGGCGAAAGTCCGTGGCTTTTCGCGCGATCCGAATGTCGTTGCAAGGAGTGCCGAAAGGCTGGCGAATGCTAGTATTGTATTTACTTTGTTGGGTGTTCTTTTTGGGATTTTTCTACAACTGGTGTCAATTGAAATAGAAGCGTTTAAGCTTGGTCTTGCTGGCGGCGGCATCGCGATGGTGTTTGGGGTTATCAATACTGTGGGTATTGGCGTGGGTGTATCGACTGGCGCAATAGTACTTGTTTGTGGCGTTACGATGCTAAAACGTACAGCCCGCAAGCTAAGGCCCGCAATCATTACTGCCGCAATTTCGCTCACATTGATTATAATATACTATATTGTGCAGTATTTGATTACACGATAAGGCTATCTTATGGTATAATATATTTTAAGCCCGAGTGGCGGAATTGGTATACGCGTTCGACTTAAAATCGAATGGTGAAAACCATATGGGTTCAAGTCCCATCTCGGGCACCAAATTTGTTGCTAAAATCGCCCATCTGGGCGATTTTTATATTATTATTCGTAATCGTTTGCGTAATCTGAATAGTCTGGAATAGAGTAATTGATTGCTTCGGGCTCAGAGATTAAGTTGGTATCCAGTGATTTAATATATACGTAATAAGTATAATTATACTCAATTTGGAATTTGCCTGAATCTTGCCAACTACAAGTACTAGGATTTGCTTCTGTATTGAGGCAATAAACTAATTGTTCATTATTACTAGATCGTTCTTGATAATGTTCGGATGGATGCACCGTGAGCATGTAATCGTCAATATATAGCAGCCCAACTTCTGGTAATAGAGGCTTGGTTTGGTTTAGTAGAATGATTAAAATGGAAATACCCAATAATGGAATTATTCCTAGTATAGCGATAATGAGGATTCTCTTTCTAGTAGTTTCTAGATGCATATTTTAATTATACACGACATCTTGGACTATTGTTCCATTGCCACAGACTGGGGATGACGAAATGTATGGGATTTTGTCGTATGCTGGGTTACATAAGTAGCTATCTAGTATTGCTTCTATATCTTCTGTAATGTATCCGTGTGCAGAGTCTTGCGTCATGCCGCTCTTCTTTCTGTACCATACGGCGAAAGCATCGCCGAAGAATTCTGCATAGTTGCCGTAAGTGCGCAAAGGTACTTGTTCGCCATTGTCTTTCTTTTCTTTATAATAATCGTGAATTGCCCTGATGTCGGGTTGAGAAGAGAGACCGTAAAGGCCAGAACCGTTGGTGCCGTATAATTCACCCCAGGCTGCGTCTACTGCGTGACCAAACTCGTGCACGATAGATGTTTTGGAATATTCATCTACGGCGTTGCTGTTGTTGGGACTGAATTCAACTGGAGAATATAATTTGATAGTAGTGGCTACGTGCGCGAGTGAACTGCCAAAATAATTTCCGTAATGTTCTCTGCTAAAGAATCTCATCTTGCCATGCATGACGAATAATTGTGGTGCGTTTTGGAATACATGCTCTATATAAGGACCATAATAATCTACGAGTTCGTCTTTTAAGTCTTCGTCAAAATCTACTTGATAATATTCGGTGCTACTACCTGGTTCATAGATTTTGGCTGTTTCGTTAAAGTGAACTGGGTCGTCTGCATCTGTGGTGACGTTGGCTCTATCTATGACACGAGCATAGACTGTGGTGTCCGCGATGAAATTATATTCTAACAGCGATGCAATATTGGCATCTCCATATTGTGATAGACTAAAGCCAAGTGGTATATTGCTAGTTGAATAAATTCGTGGCAAATTGGCTAGATAACACCCAGAAGCTTTTACCACGCATTTTGTGGAATAGAAGCTTAATGAGTCGGCGGCGAGATTGTTTTGCTTATCGTCGCATCCGCCTAGTTGGGGTTTTGTTCGGCATCCAGTTGGATCTGATCCTTCAAAATTGACATTTTTATCAAAGGTAATAGTGTATGCGATACCAGTTGCGGCTGAGTAAAAGGTCGTGTCCTTTGAGATGTTTATTATTTCGCCAGGGTTTACTTGGCTTTGATAGGTGTTTTGGCTTCTAGACCAAGCAACTTTCGTGATATCGTTATTGGTTTGCTTTGGAGTTAGATTTGGGGTTGTGATTTTACAAGATTTATTATTATTGAGGGCGTAGCATGATTGGCTATTGGAAGAAGATGCAAGATAGTCATTGTGTTGATTGATGAATGAGGCTGTGACTGGGGTTTGTTTTATAATCATATTGTAATATCTTTGGTCGTTATTGTCAGCCGTGATGATAATATTTTGACCTATTTCGGCAAAATTATCGGTTTTGTCTAGTGGGTTGCTGAATGCTAGGGGGTGTATTGTGTCATAACCATAGGCTCTCCATTCGGATATAGTATCAAACTCTGGGGCCGTGATAGTGCAAGAGGATTCCCAGGTATAGATTGTACAGCTCTTTCTTACTTCGATACAATATTCTTCCGAAGATCGTGTGCAGTCTTCGGTCGAAGAGAAGTAACTTAACGGGCTAAGTGTTGATGTATCCCATATATCATTGGAGAACTTTAATGAGTATATGGTGTCTGTGGGTATCTTTGCTATAGAGTAATAAGTGTTATTGTCGTAGATTAGCAGGGATGCTCCAGTTTCTGTGTCGACATTGGTGTTTGGATTGGTGTTCCAGCCTAAGAATGTGGTGCGTTCGTCATCCGTGAGTTTAGTAATTGTTGGTGTGGTTGTAGTGCAGCCGCCAACTGCGCCGTTGTATATTTGGCATGTTGCTGATGATGAAGAAGCGCTGAAATAGTCTGTATGTAAGTTATTAAATGTGGCGGTAAGGGTTTTGTAGGATATGGTATAGAAGGTTGTGCTACCTGAAACTGTGACAGCTTGTTCTGCGGAGTAGGCGGCAGTGGTGAGACTAGAGTATTTGCTCCAGCCGAGAGCGTTATATCCAGGATTTGCGGTGATCGTTGGTAGAGTAATGCTACATTCGGTTTCATTTTCTGGTATAGTGCAGGTTGTTGATTCTTGAGAGATGGAAATTCCATTTGGGTCTTGGTTGACGAATTGGACGTAAATTATAGTTGGTGGTATGGAAGCGATTGAGTAGAATGCAGTGTTTCCTGAGATACTAGCTGAACCTCCGGCTGCTATTTCTGGTGCTGCAGAAGTGGAATCTGTGCTCCATCCTAAAAATTCAGATTCGTCATTGGCGGACTGTTTGCTGGCGGTTGGAGTGGCGACTCGACAATTTGAAGTGCTGTTGTACACATAGCAAGAATCGGATTCGTGAGAAAGATTGAAATGAGTTTTGTGCTGGTTGACGAACGAAGCCGAGAATTTACCGCGCGTAATCGTGTAAAGGGTGGTATCGTCAGAAAAAGATACGATTTCGCCTGGTTGATACGAGGCTTCGGTTGCGTTTTTGTTCGTACTCCAGCCTAAAACTTCGTGGTCTTGTTTTGTCGTGAAGCTTGGGAGTATGATTTCGCAAGAACTTTCGTCTGGTTGGAGGTCGCAGGTTTTCGTGGTTTCTTGAATGTTGGTGACAACATTTGGGGCATTATTTATAAAGTTGATTGTGTGTTGGGAGATTGGATTGACGTTTAATTCAACTTTTGATAAGTCGAAGCGGAGTTTTATACTACTATTATTTGCGGCATAGGTGATGCTGATTGCTCCGCCAGTTATAATTAGTCCAGCAATAATTAATCCAACAAGATTATGGGAAATTTTGCGCGAACGAGATATTTTTTCAAGATTGAATTCTTTGTTTTTGCGCGACCTTCGGAATAATAAATAGAACATGCTTACTAGGATGCAAATTAAAGCACTGAGTAGTATATTTTGGAAGATGCGGTTTGAACTCTTTGCGTTGAAAGTTTGTGAAAAGGTTTGGTTCCCTGTATTTGGCGCGTTTGCGCTACCTGTATTGGGTACAGGCAAGTCTTCTTCGTCGTTTGTCTCTTCTGTTGATTCTGCTTCGGCAGTCTCCTCATAGTTTATGGTGACTTCGAAATCCGTAAGGCTTAAATCGTTGGTTGATTCCTGTGTGTAGGTTAAGGTGACGTAAATATCTTTGTCGGAAGTGTTTGCGGTATCATCGTAAGAATACGAGACCGCGATATTCTCGTTTGTGTTGCTATCTGAAATATTGGTTATTTTATATTCTGAATCGTCGCTATTATTGAGCGTTAGTTTGTATGTAATAAAATCACCTGGTTGTGAAAATTTGATATTCGGTATGATAGTGTCGTTTTCTTCGAGAGATTCTGAATCGTTAACAATGACGCCATCGCTTTTTTCGTAAAACGATAACGGGCTTCTGTTGATGCTTAGGGCGAAGGCAGAGAAGCAGAATAAAAGGGTCGTTAGCAAAATACTCCCTGCGACTAAAAAGTGTCGTTTTGCTAAGATGTTTAAAGATTTCACTTTAGATGTATGAGCCTTCCTTTGCCTCACCTCGCATGGCAATTATAATATGTCGCCATCTAGCCAAATTTTTGTTCTGCTTTTTATTTTTTGCAGGATTACTCCACTTATGTTTATTGTAATATATAGGTTGATTTTTGGCAATAGAGTTTATTATAAT
>CAMVDR010000023.1 GCA_947166295.1 uncultured Candidatus Saccharibacteria bacterium
GCCGGGCGGTCAAACCCTACAACCCGCTCACCATTTATCTCAGTCACCGGCACTATAGAAATCCCTGGATATTTCGTAGCGTCCACTTCCTCATATTCCACTCCCATATCATCTAACCAATCCATCAGTGCGTGACAATACGCACAAGTTGAAGTCGTATATACTTTTATCATAAATTCATTATAGCATATACAGAAATACCTGCAGCCACGGAAACATTAAAGGATTCTTTCTGCCCCTTCATCGGTATCTCTACAAACAGATCAATTATATCATATAGCGAATAATCTATCCCCTTCACTTCTTCACCCAAAATCAAGATTACCTTATCTGATATTTTTCCTTTTAGTTCAGGATTATTTAGCGCAAAAATCGGTACTTTTTCAATATTATTTTCCAGCCCCACCACCTGCCACCCCTGTTTTTTCAAATCTTTCAAATCACTAATTATATCACCAGACGAATATATATCTAGCATATCTTCCGCACCAAGCGCTGTTTTATGTATCTCTTTATCTAATTTAGCTCGTAAATGTGGCAATAGATTCGTATCATGCACTCTAGGTGTATATCCAGAAAGCATCACCTTTTCCACCCCAAACCCTTCCGCCGTACGCAAAATAGCCCCCACATTATAGCAAGATCGTATATTATCAAGCACCAAAATCATTTTCATCACCATAATATACCATTTTTTTGCATTATTTACAAAAAAATAATACAAAACTATTGACATTTCTAAACATGTGTGCTATAATACAAAATACAAGCTTATGATATTGTCAAAGCACCGTAGCGGAGTACGCCGCGCAAAATGGGCCAGACGTCCATCAAAGCTTAGTATATTACAAGGAGTGATTATTAATTTGTGTTTTAAAACACGCTGCAGAAGCCCTACTCCCCCATTTACTATTATTTGACTTGATCAAATAATATACTTATACGCTACACACCAGCCTAGCTGGGTCACAACTTTCTTGGACTTGGAGGGCATGAATGGCTCATTGCAGATCACCCACTTATCAAAAATTTTTCTTTCCCCAGCTACTTGCTGGGGAACATTTTTATATATACCACACAGTTTACCCCGGCCCCCGTATTATTTCGGTGGCCTTTTCCATGCAGCAATCATCCCACAACCTTAACACCTCTATAAAAAATGCTATAATCTATATTATACATCTTAAGCGTTAACATTTTTAGATAGCCGTAATTTATTATGTTATTCCGTTCTCTTTGATAGAGAATAGATAGCATAATAAATACATTCAGGAGGTCAAAATATGCTAATCAAGATGTATAAAAACTATACACCTCGAGCATCCGAGGTATATAGCCGAATACGCACCTTAGGAATTCTGTCATTGATTCTTAAATTTGCTAACGATCAAGGTCTTGAAAGTCTATCAAAAGCAACCCAGCAAGAAATCGATTTGAGAAAAAGTGCGTCAGAACATACGTTAGATAAAATCTCAATGCTTAAATTGTTGCAAAAAGATTCGATGTCGACTGAACAGCTATCACAGTTATATAAGCTCGCTGTTCGATACAACATAATTCTCCTCGCAACATGCCTGCAAGCGGCAATGATATCAGAAGGTAACAGAAGTGTAGCAAAAAAGCTTTTCAGAGAAGAGTTCGAAAGAGACAATTCTTTCATCTTCACTGAGCTCGGAAAAGGTCTTCTTGTAAATCTTTACAAAGAACCATCCGACGACTTATTGTCTATCGAAGATAAAGCACTACGTAGATTCCTTGCAGAGCAATAGACGTAACACCTCGTCATCCCCAGCCCACCGCTGGGGATTTTTCCATCAAGGTGATATAATAAAACCAATGAAAAATCAAATCATCACAGACCTACTATCGGACAAAATTGTCACTATCCCTACCGAAACAGTAGAAGGCTATGCCGTATCTCTAAATTCCGAACTCGTTATTCGCAGATTGATGAAGCTAAAAGACCGTAATTTTAATTCCGGCAAAATATTTACTCTGGTACCAGAAAATCAAACTAAAATCAGTAAATACTGTATCATACCTAAAGCCGCCGCACAGCTTATTGAAAAACATATTCCCGGTGAGCTCACCCTGATTCTCCCCAAAAATCCTAATTTTCATCATTTCTATTACGACCATTACGATACTATCGGTATCCGCATCCCGGATCATCCGTTATTCCAAGAAATCCTACCACAAACTGGCCCGCTTATCCTTACCTCCGCCAATCCTCGAGGTGGCACACCTAAATCTATCACCGGCCACTTACCATCCACCATTATAGACTTCACCAACGAAAATCCCAAAATCCTCCGTCAAGGAAACCTCGTCATAAACCTATAATTATGGTATAATTTACCCTATGGAAAGATACGAACCGCTCAAAATCGAACAAAAATGGCAAAAAATCTGGGAAGAAACCAAGCCTTTTAAGGCTACCGAAGAACCCGGCAAGCCCAAAATGATGCTCGCCGAAATGTTCCCTTACCCATCTGGTGCTGGCCTACATGTCGGTCACGTCCGCAACTTTACCATTGTTGATGTACTTACGCGGTTCTATACTCAACAGGGGTTAAACGTCTTGCGCCCGTTTGGCTACGATACTTTCGGACTCCCAGCCGAAAATTATGCCATCAAAACTGGCACCGCTCCGCAAGATGTCACCAAAACCAACATTGCCAACTTCCGTAAACAAGCCAAGCGCCTCGGCTATGCCATAGATTGGGATCGTGAAATCAACACATCTGATCCAGAATACTACAAATGGACTCAGTGGTGTTTCTTGCAACTCTACAAAAAAGGTCTCGCCTATCAAAAAGAATCTTACCAATGGTGGTGCCCAGAAGATCAAACCGTCCTTGCTAACGAACAAGTCGAAAACGGCAAATGCTGGCGCTGTAGCCACGAAGTTGAAAAGAAAAAAATGAAACAGTGGTTTTTCAAGATCACCGAATATGCCGACGAGCTACTCGAAGAGATCGACAGCCTCGAATGGCCAGAAAAAATTAAAACCATGCAGAAAAACTGGATCGGTCGCTCTGTTGGTGCTGAAATAGATTTCGAAGTAGCAGGCGGCGCACCACATATTACTGTCTTCACCACCCGCCCAGACACCATCTACGGCGCTACTTTCTTAGTAGTAGCTCCAGAATACACCGCATTAGATAGTCTGCTCACTGACGACACCCGCGAGAAAGTTCTAGATTACAAAGCCACCGCGCTTAAAAAATCCGAAATAGAACGTCAAGAAAACAAAGAAAAAACTGGCGTCTTTACCGGCTCTTATGCTATCAACCCAGCTACCAAAGAAAAAATTCCAATCTGGGTGGCAGATTATGTACTCGCTGGCTATGGCACTGGCGCCATCATGGCTGTTCCTGCTATGGACGACCGCGACCACGAATTTGCCGAGAAATTTGACCTGCCAATCGTAGAAACCGAGCTTTGCGATCGTGATCTATTTGGCACGCCAAAAGTCACCTATCGCATGCGCGACTGGCTAATTTCTCGTCAACGCTATTGGGGCTGCCCTATCCCTATCGCTTACGATAAAGACGGCAATCCACATCCCATTCCAGAAGATCAATTGCCAGTACTAATCCCAGAAGTGGATGATTATAAGCCCGACAATTCTGGCCGTAGCGCCCTCGCCAAAGCTAAAGATTGGCTCAAAGTCACCATTAATGGTGAAGAAATGACCCGTGAGACAGACACCCTAGATGGCTATGCCTGTTCTTCTTGGTACCTCTGGCGCTATGCCTCCCCACACGACATAGAAGCTGCTTGGGATCAAGATGCTATCAAGTATTGGGAACCGGTAGATTACTATTGCGGCGGAGATCATGCCGTAGCGCATCTATTATATATCCGCTTTTGGTGTAAATTCTTTGCCGACGAAGGCTTCCTACCTTTCCGCGAGCCTATCAAGCGCCTACTTTACAATGGCTACATCAACGCTCCGGATGGCAAAAAAATGAGTAAATCCAAGGGCAACGTCATAGATCCGCTGGATGTCATCAACGATGGCTACGGTGCCGATACGCTCCGCACTTACGAAATGTTTATTGGCCCATACGACATGGACGCTGCCTGGGATCCACGCTCTGTGGGCGGTGTTTATCGTTTTCTCAATCGTTGTTGGACATTAGCATTCGCTACCGAATACAACAGAACAGACAAAACTATTAATATCCGTCACAAAACCATTAAGAAAGTTACCGAAGACATCCACCGCTACAATTTCAACACAGCCGTAGCCGCATTAATGGAATACGTCAATGAACTATATAAATCTGGCGCCACCGAAGAAGACGTTATCGCACTAGCAAAATTACTCAAACCTTTCGCGCCACATCTTGCTTCTGAAATGCTAGAAAAATTAAGTGCCAATGATGAATGGCCACAGTGGGACGAAAAATATCTAGTGTCCGACACCGTAGAAATAGTTGTACAAATCAATGGCAAGCTTCGCGCCAAACTTACAGTTAACACAGACGATTTAAATGACGAAAAGAAAATTACCGACCTTGCCTTAGCTGACGAAAAAGTTCAAAAATACACTAAGTCCGGCATCAAGAAAACCATCTTCGTGCCAAAAGCCAAGCTTCTCAATATTGTCATCTAGTCAATCTTGAATACAAGATACAGGTATGCTACACTTGCCTTAGTGGGGTTGCAATTTGATAATTAGTTAACGGTAAGGAGAAAGGAGGTTTATGGATGTTTCCATTGAAGACGTAAGAGTCACAATAAAACTAAAAATTACTCCTGCCAACAAGCAGAAGTAACAACATAAACTAAATCAATTCTACCGCACAACAATTTAGAAGTCAACCCCACTTTCGCGATAAGCCAGTGGGTTATTTTTTATCTGCAATTACTTTTCTATAAATATTTTCAAACTTATCTAGAGTCTTTTCAAAATCATGTTCACTAGCAATTTCAATTGATTTTTTAGAAAATCTAGCATGCAAGGAGCTGTCAGATAAAACTCGCGTCATCGCCTCACTAATCTCCACCACATTTCCCGGTTGGCATAAATATCCATTCTCGCCATCATGGCACACTTCGCCCACTGCACCCCCATCTACTGCAATCAACGGCAAACCACACGCCGCAGCTTCTATCAATACTATTCCTTGCGTTTCAATATCACTAGCTGTTGCAAATACATCGCCGATCTTGTATAGTTCATACAAATCCGGCGGCAGCACACGCCCCAAAAACTTTACATCACCACCCAGCCCCATCTTTTCTACTTTCTGCATTAAACGTAGTTTATCTACGCCATCGCCAACTATCACTAGCAGCGCTTTCGGAACTTTCTTACGCACCTCATTAAACGCATCTATTATCACGCCCACTTTTTTCTCCGGATCCACCCGCCCCACATACAGCACTGCTGGTCTACCCATAGGTATATTATATTTACGATAGATCTCCGCCATCGCCTTGCCAGGTTTAAAATCAGCCAAATCTACTCCATTGCTCACTGCCGCCACTGGCACCGGAAACCCTTTCCCACGCGACCAAATCAAATCTTTAATCGCCTGCTCTGTTGGCATCGTTACAAAATCACTCTTGCTTTGCCGATTTCTAAAATACGAAGTCAAAAGATAATTTACTGGCTTTTTCACCACACCAGGCACCTTCAACGTGTCAGTAAACACATCCGGCTGATTATGTTCCGTTGTTACCACCGGAATCCCTCGCCGTCTGGCATACCACACCACAGAAAGCCCTATCGGGTCAGACACCTGCACATGTACTATATCCGGCCGAAATTCATCTAAAGCCTTCTTCACTTCCATCTGTGGGAACACCGACACCCTTAATCCATGCCGATATACCAAATGTGGTAATTTTATGCCCAGAAATTTCTTTTTTTTCGGCACATCATGAATCTGATCGGGATACACTTTAGCATCCACGGATCTCAGATAGACAGTTTTTACCCCGTCAATTGTTCGCGTATAGTTCCGCCCAGTTTGTGATGGACAAATCACCATCACTTCATTGCCACGCTTCGCTAGCCCCACCGCTAAATTGTGCGAAAAGACCGCCACCCCATTTATCATCGGATAGTACACTGCAGTGGCAATCACAATTTTCATTACTTCTCTCCTGAAGAAAGCGCGTATCTTTCTTCCGAACCACCCCTGTTATTTTTTAAAATCATAGACTTTTAGCTTTATCCATTTGAGGATCACGCATCGCGTTAATATCTTCGTAAGTCCGCTCTACTTCTATATCAGGCTTAATTCCAGTTTTGTTGATAGATCTATCATTTGGCGTGTACCACTCTGCCGTCGTCACCTTAAGCACTGTCGCACCAGACAAATCATACAAGTTTTGCACTACACCTTTACCATAAGTAGTTTCCCCCACCACCGTAGCCTTACCATAATCCTGCAATGCTCCCGCTACAATCTCTGACGCCGAAGCCGTAGAACCATTTACCAACACTACCGTTTCCATATCTTTAAGGATTGCCTTGCCGGCACCACTGTTAGTATTAGTATTGCCAAAATGCTTAGATTTCTGAACTAAGATCTTCTCATTATCCAACCACAAACTGAGCAAATCTTGTGCCGCACTTACATAACCACCACCATTGCCGCGAAGATCTAGTATTACTTTATTAATACCCTTATCAGCAAATTCTTTCGCAAAACCTTGCACCATCGTGCCAGTATTGTTATCAAACCGCGTTACTGTAACAATGGCTGTTTTACCATCATACTCCACATAAGCAGACACATTATTAATGGCTTCGCGCTTCATGGTGAAAGATTTTTCTTCGCCATCACGTACTACCGTTACCGTTACCTCGGAGCCAGTCTCACCACGTACTTTCTTAGCAATCTCATCCGTAGACAAATTATAAACTTCTTCACCATTCACTTTATAAATAATATCACCAGCTAGTATTCCAGCTTTACGTGCTGGGTTGTCCGGCAGTGTACGCAGTACACGCACATAGCCATCACGCAGTCCCATCTCTACACCAATACCAGACCCCACGTTCCCATGTAAATCATCATAAAAATCCGAAGTTTCTTCTGAATCCATATATACTGTATAAATATCGCCTAGCGATTCTACTAGCCCCTTCTTTGCACCTTCCACTATTTCTTCTTTAGATATTTCACCATTATATGTAGTGGCAAGTTTATTATATACTTCATTCAAAGGCGACCAGTCCACATCAGCAGATACATTCCCTTGTATACCCAAATATGGCGCAAAACCGCTAAACCAACTATTACAGTTTATTCCTACAAAAATCCCTGCCGCCAACATTACGGCAGACATGATAATTGCGTTGCCTAAACTAGTCTTTTTTTCTTCCCACTTTTGTTTACTCATTACTTTATTTTAGCATAATTTTTTACATATGACGATTTTCCCACAAAATTAACATAAATATAAATAAATATGCTACAATAAAAGTGCAACAATTTCATAATGAATAGCGTCAGCTATTTTAATATTTATTCGAACACAAAACGGCACCGTAAGGAAATCCGTTGTTCGAATCAGTATTGCTGGCGAGAATTATGAGATTGTTGCACCC
>CAMVDR010000024.1 GCA_947166295.1 uncultured Candidatus Saccharibacteria bacterium
GCTGCTTTAAAGTGGCTAGATAAACTATCTAAGAAAGCCTGGCAAAATCTGGAAAACAATACGAAAGAATTGTACGATTTCTTGAAAGGTTCAGAAAAAGTGCATATGGTAAACCATGAACCAAACCCTACTATGACTTTTTATGTGGAGGGGCTAGACTCGCATTTACTAGGAAACGCGCTAAGCCGCGAAAATATTATGGCGCGGACCGGATATTTTTGCGTACATTATTATTTGGACCATGTGCTTGGACTCCCGCCGCTAATTAGATTTTCGCTAGGGCTACACAATCGCCCAGAGGATATTGCAAAAATCAAAAAGGTAATGGAAAAAATTATTTATTAGTGCTAGAATAAATATATTATGGTGTGTATAGCTGCTTTTATTATTTTGGCGCTGATTGGCGTGTTTGTGGCAATCATTTCGATTTTTAAGCCCAAAGTGGGCAAGGCCTACTGGAAAATGTTCAAAAAAGCGTGGGGGTGCTTATGGAAAAAAGTACGCCTGCAAAAATGTGAAACCGGGTTTAAGGATGATGTAAAAAATACTTTACTGAGTCGTGTAATCGTTAAGCATCCAAAATGGGTAAAGCCATTATCTGTAATTATTGAAATTATCTCTGTTTTGATTGTAATTATAGCGGTATGGGCGATACTCACAGCCATAAAATCCCTGTTGGCGCTTTGGGCGCTGGGTTCATGTAATGTAACTAAACCCTCGGCATGTTCTTTGGGTGCAGAAGTATGTTCGATAGACGAGAGCGAGCCGAGCAACCCTATCGAAGCTACCGGTCGGTGGTTCACTGAATGGGGCGAGATATTCGAAGCCATACCAGATAAATTCCGCACATACAGTGCTGAGGATTATGATTTCAACTATGTAACCGTTAATGATAATATGGATAACAGGCCGATGGCAGTAGATATTTTTGATCCGGGATGCTCCGTATGTATGATATCTTATCGCAATCAAAAAGCGAGCGGATTCTTTGATAATTATAATGTGCGCCTAGTACCATTTGCCATTCAGGATGCCGATAATAACTATAAGTTTAAGAATTCAGAAATAATTGTGCGCTACATGTTTGCGGCAGAGCAACTGAGGGCTGGGCTGGCAGTGGAGATTCTAGATCATATTTTCACTGAAAAAAACAGTGAAGGAATATCATACCAAAACAAATTCAATGAGGACTATTCTCGCGAAGAAGCAGTAGTAAAGCTTGAACAATGGATAGCGGAAGCCGGCTTTGACGAGGATGGACTGGCAGAGGTACGGAAAATTGTCGCCTATCCGGAAATTACAGATAAAATGAATGAGAACCGCAAGATTGTAGAAAGTCAATTACGGGTGAAAGGTATCCCAACCATGATTTATGACGGTAAGCGTCATACGGGACTATATAAAGCTAGTGATTAAAAATGTAAAAATTACAACATTTTGCGCGTGACCGGTGTTTTTTAGGTGGAAAACTTTTAGAAAAAATTCTTGACTTTACGACGAAACAGATATAATATAATATTAATACTATGTTTAGACAGGATGCGAGGTGATGTCTGAAATACCAGAAAAACAAATAAAAAGGTTACGAAGTTTACTTAGTGAAGCTGAGACTAATTTGTCGGCCGCAAAGGAGCTTTTGGTCTCTATTTTGGGCGACGGAGAGACGATTTCTGCGCCACGTGAGACTGTGGTTTCTGGCCCAGAAGGCAAGATTATTGAAGGAATATTTGACGGCCAGATTATGATTGGCCCGGACGGCAAGAACTATCCTGTACCAGCTAACTATGCTTCTAAGTCCAAGTTGGTAGAGGGTGACATAATGAAGCTCACCATTACAGAAGATGGCAAATTCCTATATAAACAAATTGGCCCCGTAGAACGAAAAACTGTAATTGGCACTTTGGTGCACCATGATGACAAATATTTTGTGGAAGTTGCGGGTAAGGAATATCAAATTCTGTATGCCTCTGTGACATATTTCCACTTGAGAGAAGGCTCACAGGTGTCAGTGGTGATACCAGCAACCAACGAAGATGCGACTTGGGCCGCTGTTGAAGCTGCACTATAGGCTTAGGCTTTCTTTCGTAAAAGAAAGTTTAGCAAAGAAACAATTTTAAAAAAATGTTTTGGAGGTTAATCCCAAAACATTTTTTATTTTTAGCGAATTGCTCCGCAATTTGAAATAGGATAAAATACCAACCTAGGAGATTTTATTTAAGAATTTTTCCTACAAATTACGACTTTACTGGGGTATAATAAATATATATGAAGGCACTATATCGGAAATACCGGCCATGCAAGTTAAGCGAGGTAGTCGGACAAGAACAGGTAACCAAGGTTTTGGATAACTCCTTGAAACAAGGTAAGGTTTCGCATGCGTATCTATTCATTGGACCGAGGGGGACGGGTAAAACTAGCGTAGCACGGATTTTTGCGCATGAAGTGAACGGATTTAAGTATGAGCTAGAAGATGATTATGTAGATATTGTAGAAATAGATGGCGCAAGTAATCGCGGAATTGACAATATCAGGGAGCTACGCGAAAAAGCGGCCATAGCGCCTACCAGCGGCAAATATAAAATATATATTATAGATGAAGTACACATGCTAACAAAAGAGGCGTTTAATGCACTTTTGAAAACTTTGGAAGAGCCACCTGCGCATGTGATATTCATCATGGCGACGACGGATGCCTACAAAGTACCAGTTACAATCACTTCTCGTGCGCAAACTTACACTTTTAAGCTTGCCGATAGCAATACAATGCTAGATCATCTAAAATCTATCGCTGAAAAAGAGGGAATCAAAATAGATGATGACGCTTTAAAAATAATTGTAAAGCGCGGGGGTGGATCTTTCCGTGATAGTTTGTCACTGCTAGACCAAATTTCTACATTATCCGACAAAGGAATCACGAAAGATTTAGTAATTTCGGCGATGGGACTACCGGAAGATGAAAAAATCGCCGAGTTACTAACAGAATATATTAGTGAAAATATTGTAAAAATTACAACGATTTTGAAGGACTTACTGAACACGGGCGTAAAGCCAGAAACTTTGGCTGAAGAAATGATTACACAAATCATTGCCGAGCCTAGGCCGGAACTTTTGCCACTGCTAGCGAAACTTCCCGAAGTAAAGGCGCCATTTCCTGAAGCAAAGTTACTCGTGGCACTCGCTAATAATACACAAGCACCCAAACCTGTTTTTTCGGAAGCCGGGCTTAAATTTTCAAGCACCTCATACACTGGGTCGCGGGCAGAACCGTCCCTACGGGACGAACCTGTCCGGCCCGGCAGGAATATAGGTGTTGAAAATTTAAATCAGGATTTTATGCTTCCTAAAAAACAGGTTTCAGGCGCAGAATCCACCGACGTCGCAAACCAGGATACATCCAACAATGCTTCACTTCGTCAAGATACCGACACCACTCTATCAACGGGCGGTTCGAGCATTAGCAAAGATGCAGTTTTCGATTGGAGTACTTTCGCTGAAAAAGTGCAGGCAATGAACGATGCAGTATATTCACAACTTATGAAAACCATGCACGAGTTTGACGGCACCACATTGCATTTGTATCCGGAAAGAAAAATAGTTAAAACTATTCTTTCGCGCGATAATAATAAACGTATCTTAATAGATGCTAGTGGCGGTGTGAAGATAAATATCCATGAATACGGCGAAAAGCCTAGTAATGCCGAAAAGGACGAAATACTCAGTAAAATTTCTGATATAATGGGAGGAGAGGTACAAAACGATGGAGGAGGAAATCCGTTCTAGTAAAGATGGCCGCGTGCCGCCACAAGATGTAGTCGCCGAAAAATCTTTGCTCGGTGCTTTGATGATCTCTAACGAAGTTCTGCCAGACGTACTCACGGTATTACGCCCGCGGGATTTTTACGAACAGCGACATCAAACTATTTTTCAGGCCATCGTGGATTTATACGATCAACACAAGCCGGTAGATTTACTCACGCTTACATCGGATCTCAAGTCTAAGAAAAAGTTAAAAGAAATAGGTGGGGCGCCATATCTGACGGAACTTTCTAATTTCGTGCCGGCAGCATCACACGCCAAGGCTTATGCAGATATTATAGAAAAAGCCTCGGTGCGGCGGCGACTAATTAAGGCTGGTACCGAAATCGCCAACCGCGCCTACGAGGATGACGCCGTAGCGGATAGCCTAATCGGCGATGCAGAACGCGCACTTTTTGAAGTATCTGACAAAATCATCAAAAGTGATTATGTGCCGATGGAAGAGCTCCTGGCTGATGCGTTTGACAGAATTGAAGAGCTACACAAAAATAAAGGTGCGCTCCGCGGGCTTAAAACTGGGTTCCGCGATTTAGACAAGAAAACCGCCGGCTTCCAAAAGGGGGACCTTGTGATTATTGGTGCGCGGCCAGCCATGGGTAAAACTACTTTCGCGCAAAACTTAGCCTACAATATTGCTAGCATCAATAAAAAAGGCGTGCTGTTTTTCTCGATGGAAATGGCAGCAAATGAGATTATTGATCGGATGATTTCGGATGTATCCGGCGTAGATAACTGGAAAATGCGCACAGGCAATTTATCAGACGAAGAGTTCCAACGGATTGGTGACGCGCTAGGGGAGATGGACGAAATCCCGATCTATATAGACGACACTAGCTCAATGACAATCGTAGAACTTCGTAACAAGGCGCGCCGCGCGATGCACGACCATGATATAGGTATAGTAATAGTAGATTACTTGCAGCTAATTCAGGGTTCTGACCGTTATAAGGGTAACCGTGTGCAGGAAGTAACGGAAATTTCGCGTGGGTTGAAGATTTTAGCACGCGAACTAGAAATTCCAGTCATTGCTTTGGCACAGCTATCACGTAACGTGACTGGGCGCGATGACCCGCGGCCAGTACTTAGCGATCTTCGTGAATCTGGCTCCATCGAGCAGGATGCCGACCTTGTGATGTTCCTCCACCGGCCAGATTATTACAAGCAAAATGATGATAACTATGAAGAAACTCACATTACAGAGCTGCTAGTGGCAAAGCACCGCCACGGTGCGGTGGGGAAGATTGAGTTATACTTCCATCCAGAGCTGCTCCGCTTTATGTCGCTGGATAAGACTAGAGAATAATTATCTGGCGAGGCAGCGGATAGAAAACCCGTAGCCTTGAATTTGAAAGTATTGATTGTTCCAAATTGGGTTGATTGTCGTTTTGTTGAAACTCATATAGCTAGCATATATTGTTGCTTTGTTGTAAAAATATGATGCGCCCCGAACTCCTGGAGCCACGCCAGTGTCTGATCTGTCGCCTTGATAACCAGATCTTATAAAATAAAGCGGTGCTTTGCGAATAATGTTAAAACCGTTTTCTAGATAAGTTGTAGATGTACTATTTTGTATAATGTTGTAATTTGCTAGCAAATTACCATATTCATTGCTATCGAGATTTGGTAGTCTCCAGCCGGCTGAGCAAATAGAAGTATCGTCATTGCCATTTGCTCTGGCGGCATTCCAGTTGTAATAATTACCTATATGATAATGCTCGCAGTCTGTGTGTCCAGCAGAGATACAACTTGATAATGAATCGTAAATGATGTCATCTGCATCGGAATTGGAAGTATATACATATTTGTTTCCTGAGTCTACGTAATAAGGGGTATATTTATCCTTTGCCCAGTTGGGGTCTGTAATTAAAATCCATGTAGCGTTTGCATCAAAACTATTTGGATCCCAACCCAAATCTGTATCTGCGTGGATATAGGTTTTGTTTTGAACTAAGTCTAAATCTAAGTTCTGCGTCATCCAACAATTGCCATCTTTAAGTTTAGCTACCCAATATACTTTATTATCTCTAACATCTATTAATTGTAGTTCTGATTCTTCTATATCTACATTACTACATATATCATGTGTCATATCCTGCATTTTATAATAGCCATTTAATTGTTCTGCTCCTGATGCTATAAAAGAATCTAATAGACTCATTGGTGCTACTTTAGTTACTGCTATAAAGTTGATAGTACCAGTATATACTCCACTTGGTTGAGTATTGCTAGCTTTGGCGGCTATTTTAAAGTCTATACCGCCTGTACTATCTGCCGTATTGTTATTGTCTAACAATATAGTATTGCTAGAACTAGATAAACCATTATAGTTACTCCAAACCGTTTCATTACTTAATTTACTTGTATAGCCCCAAGTATTATCCGTGTCTAAACTAGATAAGTTTGCATCTATAGCTATACTACTAAATATATCAGTATTGTTAGTATGAGTTAGATTACTATTGTTATGAATATCATCACCTACATTAGCAGATAATGTATACCCATACGCTGCATTAATAGCAACACTTACATTAATACTATTACTATCTTCTGTAGTACCAGGTTTTAAGTTGGATATAACCAAATCTGAGGATGAGATATTAATAGACAATGTAGGATTAAAGGTAAAGCCTACTCCTACATTACTGGAATAGTCTAAGGCAGAAGTATTAGGAGTATAAGTGAATATATTTATTATGTTTACTAAACTTAATATTAAGATTATAAAACTTAATGTCATGATTTTTTGCTTCCCTGTAAAATGACCGATTAAGTTTCTTGAAAACGATATTAAGATTTTTAAACTTAATATTATGTTATTTTTATTATTCCGCATCCTATATATTTCTACCTTCCACCTTTAATTTAAGGTTTTATCTTCAGATGCGGTGCCATCTTTGTAA
>CAMVDR010000025.1 GCA_947166295.1 uncultured Candidatus Saccharibacteria bacterium
AAAAAAGAGGGCACAAAACCCCTACATATTTCCATTATATCATAGATTGTAAAAAAAGTCAAGTAGAGGTATAATAAGCATAGATATGACAGAGTTGGAGACACTAAAACAAGAATTAAAAAAGATTAATGCAGAGTATGCTGGAATTCGTGATGTACCGGCAGAAAAGCGGGCAGAATTTGGGCGTGAAATTAACGCGCGTAAGCAGGAGATTTTGGCAAAAATAGCGGCGGCGGAAAAGGCGGCTATGGATGTGGACGTGGCTCCAATTGACATTACTGCGCCAACGGCGCCAAATGAAGCATTGCCGGAAGTTTATCCGCAGAGTTTTGGTTCTAAGCACCCTTTGATGCAAGAAATTGACCGAGTGACAGAAATATATCAGCTGATGGGTTTTGATGTGATGGAGAGCCGGCAGTTAGATGACGAATTTCATATGTTCGATTCTTTAAATTTTGCAAAGGAACACCCGGCGCGCGATGGTTATGATACTTTTCGTACGGAAGAAGGTTTGATACCGCCGGCGCATACTTCTACTATGCAGCACAGAGCATTAAAAAAATACAAGCACAACCTGGACGAAGGCAAGGCGATAGCGGTAGTAATTCCGGGGCGTGTGCATCGCAATGAAGACGTGGACGCTACGCACGAACACACTTTTTATCAGTGCGAGGGAGTGTATGTATCGGAAAATTGCAATATGGGCAATATGCTTGGAATTCTGCGGGAGTTTTTTGAGAAATATTATGGGCAGAAATTAAATATTAGGACGCAACCAGGGTATTTCCCATTTACGGAGCCAAGTCTAGAATTTATGATTGAAAAACCTAAAACTTTGGGCGGTAAAAAAGGTGATTTTTTGGAAATGTTAGGATGTGGGATGATTCATCCAAATGTATTGAAAATGGCAGGAATTGATCCTACTAAATACCATGGCTTTGCGTGGGGAGGAGGCATGGATAGGTTGGTGATGTTAAAATATGGGTTGGATGATGTACGATATTTTGAAAGTGGAAACCTTAATTTCTTGAAGGAGTTTTAATATGAAAATTTCATTAAATTGGCTGAAAAAATATGTAGATATTAAGGTGTCTAACGAAGATTTGATTAGGCTGATTGGCGCGCGTTTGGTAGAAGTGGAAGGTGTGATAGATGAAACTCACAAATACGACAAAATCTATGTGGCGCGCGTAGAAACGGCAGAAAAAATTGAAGGTACGCATTTGACACTTTGCAAGATTAATGTGGGTGGGGTTGGTAAAGAACTTGCTAAGGTTGAGATAGATGAAGACGGTTTGGTACAGGTGATGTGCGGGGCGCCAAATGTAAGAGCGGGGATGTTGGCGGTATGGATTGCGCCGGGGGCGGTGGTGCCAGCTAGTGTGCATGAAGACGCGCCATTTGTGATTGGCAAGCGTAAAATGCTTGGTAAGTATGATTCTTATGGTATGCTTGCAGGTGCAGATGAGCTGGATTTTGATGATAAGCATGAAAAAATCGCAGAAATTGATCCGGAAGTTGCGCAGCCGGGCGAACTGCTTGCGGATGTGTTTGAACTAAATGATTTGATTTTGGAAATTGAAAATAAATCACTAACTCACAGGCCAGATTGTTTTGGAATGATTGGATTCGCGCGCGAAGTGGCGGGTATATTGGGCGAGAAGTTTGAGTATAAAAATCCGGAAGAAGTTTTAAAAGTTGATAATAGTATTAAAGTTAAAATTGTAGATAAAAATATTTGCGAACGATATACTGCGGTGGTGCTAGAAAAGCATGGCGAACTAAAGCAAAAATACCTGACGTGGCAAGATATGATTTTGGCAAAATCTGGGATGCGACCAGTGGATCCGATCGTGGACGCAACGAACTATTTGATGCTGCTAACCGGTCAGCCACTACATGCGTTTGATTATGATAAGTTTGTACAAGTGGGTGGCACTGACACGCCAGAGATTGTGGTGCGATTGGCAAAAAACGGTGAAAAATTAACGTTACTTGATGATAAAGAAATAGAGTTAAATGAAAATGATATTGTAATCACGAGTAATAATGTGCCGGTGGCGCTAGCTGGCGCGATGGGCGGAAAATCTACAGAAATAGATGAAGATACTCGTAATATTATTATCGAATCGGCGACTTTTAGCTTGTATAATTTGCGCAAAACGCAAATGGCGCATGGGATTTTTTCGGAGGCAATTACTAGATTCACTAAAGGACAGCCGGCATATCAAACTTTGACTGTAGCAGGAGAATGTGCAAAAATGCTTGCTGAAGGATTTAAAGTGACAGCCGTGGCGGATGAAGTCGCACAGCTGGAAATTGTTTCAAATGTTGAGATTACCGTAGAAGAAATTAATAATTTACTAGGCACAAGCTATGACGAAGATTTAGCCACGCGAACTTTAACGAACGTAGGTTTCGCAGTGAAAGCCGATAATGGTAATTTGACAATAACAGCGCCTGCTTGGCGAACGGATATCCATATTAAAGAAGATATTATTGAAGAAGTGGGGCGGTTGCTCGGCTATGATAATATTGTGCCAACCTTGCCTTTGCATCAGACGGCAGAGTCAGATAAAATGTGGGAGCTTAAGAAACGAATTCGTGAGGCTATGCGCCGTTTGGGGGCAAACGAATTATTGACATATGGATTTGTATCTGGAAAATTATTGGAAAAGGCCGGACAGGATTCGAAAAATTCATATAAAATTGTAAATTCTATTTCGCCAGAACTACAATATGTAAGGCAATCTATCGTGCCGAGTTTATTGGACAAAGCATACATGAACCAAAAGATCCCATTTGATAAATTTGCGCTTTATGAAATGAATAAAGTATATCAAAAAGCGTGGGGAATGGATGCGGAAAACGTACCAGTAGAAAAAATGCAAATGGGCATGGTAATAGCAGAGCGCAAGAATAATAGCACGGCTTATTATAAAGCAAAAAAATATGCGGAAGAATTACTAAAAGAGCTAAATATTACAGTAAAGTTTTTGCCACTAAAGGATAATTTTGCGGCAAATAAACCATTCGAGCCGAAGCGTGCTGCAGAGATTGCGACGGAAGATGGTGAGATAATTGGTGTAGTGGGTGAATTTAAAAATTCTGTACGTTTGGAGTTTAAGCTAGCAGAATATTTGGTCGGGTTTGAACTTGATTTGGACAAAATTTTAGTAAAGGCTAATGACAAAAAAGAAATTTATATAGGTAAAACAGAAAAGCGCGATTTAACAGTGAAAACTAACGATACTTATGGCGTAGTAGTAGAAAAAATTAATAAGGTTTTGGCAAAATATAATGCTAAAGCGGAGATTACGCCGAGCTCAATTTATCAGCCAGAAGGCAGTGCGGAGAAACATATTTCGGTACATATAGAGTTTCGTGCTGGATTTGATAACAAAATCATGCAAGAATTAGAAACTTTGTAGAGTTTGTTTGCGAATTTATGCCGTTTATGCTAACATAGAGATATGATTTTGCTTGATGGCGTCACAAAGAAATATCCAGGCGACGAAAAGCCTGCGCTGGATGGTGTGTCGCTACATATCGAGCCAAACGAATTTGTGTTCTTGGTGGGGAAATCCGGGGCTGGTAAATCTACTTTAATGAAGATGATTACCAAAGAAGAAAATCCAGATGCCGGTAAGATTATTATTGGCGGTATTGATTTGGATTATGTAAAAAAGCGTCATATTCCTGGGTATCGGCGGCGACTTGGTGTAGTGTTTCAGGATTTTAAACTTTTGCCGCGGCGTACAGTATATGAAAACGTAGCTTTTGCATTAGAAATTGCGGGGATGAGCGGTAAAGATATCCGCAAGACTGTGCCAAAAGTCTTGGAGCTAGTGGATCTTTTGGACCAGGCGAAAAAATTCCCGGATCAGCTTTCAGGCGGACAGCAGCAGCGGGTATCTATTGCTAGGAGCGTAGCGCGACAGCCTAAGATTTTGATTGCAGATGAGCCTACGGCTAATCTAGATAAATTAACGACAGAAGAAATTATTGGGCTCCTCAAGCGGATTAATGATTTTGGTACAACTATACTGGTGACTACGCACAATGAAAACATTGTAAATACTTTGCAAAAGCGTGTAGTTACGTTAAAAGATGGCAAAATAGTAAATGATCAGAAAAATCACGGTATTTATAAATTGGATGAAACGCCAGTGTCAAAGACGCCAGTGCGAATGGTACAAACTCCAGGGCACGCGCTAAGACCACATAGGAGAGTAATACAATAATGGTGGGTGAAGAAAAGACAATAATTCCTAAAACAAGCGAGAAAAAGGTGGCTGAGCCAGAAAAACTTACAAAAGAAAGTAAGGCTAAAAAGCTGAAGAAAGTCACTAAAAAAAGTTTGCGTACAATGCAGAAAACGCGACAGAAACATCCGATGCGGACGCAAGCGCGGATTGCTAAATATGGTGCAAAGGGATTTGGGCGAAATATTTGGTTATCTACTGCAGCTACGGTGGTGATGGCGATCACACTGATTATTTTGTTTATTACCGTGGTGGCAAGCGTAATTCTTACTAGCACTGCAGAATTAATGAAGGATAAAATTGATATCACTATTTATATTAAGCCAAATACTTCAGAAGAAATTTTGGGCCAGTTGTCTGACACAATTAAGACGGATAAAAATGTAAAAAGTGTGGAAACTTCCACATCTGAAGAAGAATACAAGAAATTTTTGGAAGAAAATGCCAATAGTGACGAAGTCATTAACGTCCTAGATGATGAAATGAAAACCTTGATGATTGCCAAAATGCAAGGCACGATGCGTGTAAAAGTATATAATGTGGATGATTTGACGAGTATTAGGGATTTAGTAGAAACTAACGAATTATTTAAACAATATACCGACAAAGAAAAAGCGCCGACTTATGATGTAAACCAAGCGGAGATCGCCACGATCACTTCTTGGGCGCGGATTGCACGTACGGGTGGCTTGATCCTTGCAATTGTGTTCTTGGTGATTTCGGTATTGATTATCTTTAGTACTATCCGGATGGCGATTTTCTCGCGTAGGGAAGAAATATATATGATGAAGCTGGTAGGTGCGGAAAAGCGGTTTATTCGTGGGCCATTCTTGGTGGAGGCAGAGATTTGTGGCATTATTGCGGGTGTGGTAGCGGCTACAGTGAGTTATTTCGGATTTATGTTTATGGCGCCGAAGTTAGCTAGCTACGGTATAGACGTAACGGCAATTACGGATGTATTGCAATCTAATAAGTTGATTTTGGTATATTTGATATTTGTAGCGGCGGGGATGATTATTGGTAGGATATCGGCAAGATTGGCAGTGTCTAAGTATTTGCACAAAACGAATTAATTTATAGATAAACATTTGCATCTTAGAGATTTATGTTATAATAAGCTTATGCTAATGCTAAAAAACAAAAAGAAAATATTAATAATTGTATTGTTTTTTGCTTTGGCGGGGGCGCCACTCGGGATTACTGTATTTAATAATATTGAGGTAAATGGTATTTCGCGAGCATGCCAAAATTCTGCGGCGTGTCGTGAAGCAGTAGAAAAAGAACAAGAAGCCAATAGAAGAGCGGCGGCAGCGTCTAGCTCGGCTAACTTGTTTCAGATGAAAGTAAATGAGTTGTCTGTAGAAATTGCATCTAGTGAGGCTGAGATTGCTCAGACTGAGGCTGAGATTAAGGAACTAAAGAAACAAATTTATGAAACAGAAATGAAACTAGAAGAACAACAAGAAGCTTTGGCGGAGCTTCTTATCAATATGCATTTTGATGGAGACTCGGAGCCAATTAAAATATTGGCCGGTTCTAGCTCTATATCGGATTTAGCAGAAAAAGCAGCACGCGAAGAAGTGGTGAAGCAACAAATAAGCGTATCGGCGGCTGCTGTGCGTGATATGAAGATGCAGCTTGAGGCAGATAAAGCAGAAGTAGAAGATTTGCTTGCTAACCAGCAGACCGCAAAAGAAACTTTGGTGGCAAAGCGTAGCGAGCAACAAAATTTAGTAGAGAAGTATCAAAATGATGCAGAGGCGTATACAGAGGTGGCAAAGGCGGCACAAGAAGCACAACGTGCCGCCGAAAAAGCAGAGCAGGAAG
>CAMVDR010000026.1 GCA_947166295.1 uncultured Candidatus Saccharibacteria bacterium
TAATAACTCTTCTTCATTAACACAAGATACATTAAGTGATATATCTAAGAATCCTCAGAACTCTATCTGCCCTAAAGGATGGAGACTTCCTACTATATCCAGTGAGTCCGAAACACTACCTGGTTCTACTAATGAATTTGCAAGGTTGAATTATTTGTATAACGGAAACAAAATTTATAGCGGCGTAGAGCTGATTGCTAGCCCTACATATTTTAAATGTTCAGGTTCTGTAAGAAATGCAATATTTAGTAACTTTAACGTCTATGGAGACTATTGGTCACAAACTACCTACGACGGCGCAAAAGCAAAATATTTTGCCATATCAAACGGCTCTGTAAGCCCAATAAAGGATAACCCAAAAAGTGACGGAAAATCAGTGCGGTGTGTTGCTCGTTGATTTTATTAAATTAAAGGCTTTGTAATGTTAGCAATACTCCCACACCCCACCATCTGGCGTGTCTTTTACGGCGATTCCCTGCGCCAATAATTTATCCCGTAGTTCATCAGATTTAGCATAATCCTTCGCTACTCGCGCCGCATCCCGCTCGCTAATCAACGCGTATTGTTCTTCCGAAATATCCGGCGTATCGGCAATTAGTCGCAGGCCAAACAATTCATCAATCTTCTGCCAATCCGCCAAATTCAAATCTAAATTATCTATCAAAGCAAACGCCTCCGCGGAATTTAGATTGTTATTCACCGCGGCAAGAATTTCTGCAAAATGCAAACTCTTATCAGAATTTCGCCGTTTCTCTGGAATTTGGTAGCACAAAGCAATGCGGCTGCGCCAATTATTTCGCCGGTTTTTCGCCGCATCTAGGCTTTCAAAAGTAAAATTCCTAGTGCCCTGATAATGACCAGAAAGTAACCACATTTTGTAGTCCATCGCCGAAAAACCTTTGTCCGCCAAATCTTCCAAAGTATAAGTATTACCTAGGGATTTGGAAATTTTTTGCCCATCTATAGTGATAAAATCGCAATGTAACCAGTAGCGGGCTAAAGCCTTCCCCGTCATTGCGTAAGTCTGGGCGATTTCGTTAGTGTGGTGTACAGGAATATGGTCTACTCCGCCGGTGTGAATGTCTATCGGCTCGCCAAGAGTCTCATGAATAATAGTAGAGCATTCCAGATGCCACCCTGGATATCCTGGCCGGCCTAGATACTCCCAGCGCATGGCGTGTTTTTCGCCCGGTTGGATAAATTTCCACACTGCAAAATCCGATACATTGCGTTTTTCAGTGTTAAAACCTACTCGCGCCCCAGCTTGTAGTCCCGCCAAATCTAGTCGCGCAAAATCCGCATATTTCGCAAACTTAGAAGTATCAAAATATACCCCATCTTTAGTTTCATAAGTATAGCCGGCCGCAGTCATTTTGTCTACTGCTTGCATATCGGATTCTATGTAATCAGTCGCACGCGCCAATACGTCAGCCGGCAAAAACTCCATCTTGGCATAATTATCTAAATATATGTTAATATAGAAATCCGCGATTTCGTATACACTCTTACCTTCGCGTGCGGCGCCTTTTTCTAACTTATCTTCTCCTTCATCGCCGTCCGATGTAAGATGTCCTACGTCCGTTAAGTTCAGTACTCGCTTCACCTTGTAGCCATCGGCTTTCAAAGTACGCACTAAAAGGTCCCAGTAAGTATAGGCCGCATAATTTCCAATGTGTGGGAAACTGTACACCGTTGGCCCACAAGTATAGATTTTCACTTCTTCGCCTATAGGCTTAAATTCTTCCAATTTGCGCGTCGAAGTATTATATAGTTTAAGCATTCAAAATCCCCTCTAGTATGCCAACAATTTTACTATATTTTTCGCGCGATACACCATGGTGTCCAATGGTTTTTATGGCAGTGAGATATTTTGGATTATCTTTCAAAATTTTCGGTAGATTATAAGACGCAATAAATGCATCCTGATCACCATATATTAATATGGCGTGAGTCTTAATTCCGGCCAAAACCTTGTAGTTCTTTTTGTTCATTACGATATTCTTAAGTGAATTATTAAACGCTTTGGTTTCTAGCACTTGGCGATTTTTCAAACTCACTGCATCGCGGAACATATCTAAAGCCTTTTCAAATGCTGGATTTTCCAAATCTTCTATCGTATAAATCGGTGGCGAGACCAAAATTAAATGTTTCACGGATTTTTTATAGGTATCCGCATAACGTGTTACGATAAAAGTTCCCATAGAATGTCCCACTAGCACTAATGGAGTATCGAGCTTTAATTTCTCAATAGAATTATGTAGAGCGGTGACCTGCTCCTTATAATCATAATTTAAATCATCGTCAGAGCGCGACTGGCCCGAGCCAAGCAAATCAAATGCCACAAACCTAATGTCCTTTAAAGATGTGGTGCCTTCTAAATATTTTAACGCATTAGTAAAACTAGACGAATCCGACGCAATGCCATGTATGAATACTACTGTTAGCCGTGGTTCCTTCACTGCGCAAAAGTCATGTGTTTTTTTAAGAATTAATTTTTTATTGAACATCTTCAAGCATCTCCGGAGTTATTTTTACTAAATCACGCACTACTTCTTCATAAGTGGTGTCGTATGTTCTAAACCCAGCCGCTTGTGGATGGCCACCACCGCCAAAGTATCCGGCGATCTTTTCAGCAATCGGCACACCGGATGCAGTACGGATTTTGCCAGTCACCTTGCCATCTGGGTAAGTTTTTACTGCTACAGCTACCTTTACTCCTTCTACCAGGCGCATCTCTTCCAAAATTAGTACATTGGGATTGTACTCATCAGAATATTCGCGGATATCGTCCCACGGGATGTGCACCGTGGCTAATTCTCCGTCCAAGAAATACTCGATTCGCTTAATTAGGTCGGCTTTGTAATCCAATATCCTCGGTGACTTTTTCATGAATTCACGGCGACGATCTTCGAGGTCGGAAATAACCGCCCCTAGTCGCGTCAAATCCGCCGCTATCTCAAAGGTCTCTGCTGTCACCGAAGAGCTAGTCAGTCCGAGCGTATCAGATAATATTCCCTGAAAAATCGCTTCGGCAGCCTTCACGTCAATTTCAATATTCCGGTCTTTTGCAATGCTATAAATCAGCTCCGCGCAAGCTGGGCGGATTTCTATGATACTTTCATGCGGAAACTCTATATCGTCAGGCGTCTCGTGATGGTCTATCACTAATATCGGCGCCGAATACAACTTATTCCGGATTGCTGCATCATCTAACAGCTTAGAAAGTAGCACTTCGGCCGCGGTATCTACGATAATGTATCCGTCCGCTTTGAAATCAAATTCGTTTGTTACTCTGGACCAATCGCCAAAATAATGCAGATATTTTGGGATGTCTACCGGGCAATATAATGAAATATCTTTATCTGGGAGTAAATAATCTAAAGCTATTGCGCTACCTAGAGAATCACCATCTGGATTTTCTGCCTGTATTACGCAAATCCGATTTTTATTTTTCATAAATTCAGAAAACACACTATACATAATATATATTATATCATGCCAAAATGGTGGTATAATGTGGATATGGATAAAAACTTTCGTGTGAGGGTGATTTGTGGCTTGGGCTTATTTGTTGTCGCGCTTATTGCTATGTATACTTTTGATGCCGTGCCATTTAAAATCTTATTTGGCGTATTCGCCATTATTGCCGGCATAGAACTTCTAAGTTTCTTCAAAAAAGTTGCACATTTTAAAAATGTTATTCTTGCGATTGTTGAAATAATGTTTTTGATTTATGGCTCTATGTTTATTGCACAAATCGGTGTGGTAGAAATTTGGTATCTTATCTTTGGTGTTTGTGGATATGATATTTTTGCTTATTTATGTGGTAAAATGCTCGGTGGTAAAATCATTAGAAAACACCGCCCCTTCCCTAAAATCTCTAAAAATAAAACTTGGGAAGGCACCATACTCGGTCTTGTTATCTCTATAATTTTAGTACTTATTCTTACGACCGCGCTTGGTCGTGCGGATTATATTTATTTACTCTGCGGGCCACTTGCTCTAATGGGCGATTTGTTTGAAAGCTATCTGAAACGTCAATTCAAAGTAAAAGACTCTAACGAAATCGTCATCAAAAATAAATTCTTTGAAAAGTTAGAAATATTGGTCGGCGGCACCGAAGGTCACGGCGGCTATTTGGATCGCATAGACTCCATCGCCTTTACAGCCACGGTACTACTCATTATCACTGCACTATTCTTTTAATTACTTAATAACTTTTTTCCAGCCTTTGATTAAATAATCCCCGCCGGAAAAAATTGTAAGTATCAATGCCGCATATAATGTAATATTGCCTAAAATCGCAAACAATTGCAAGTTTACAATTAAGTTTAACAACAGAATAATTAGCGCTGTCATTTGTATAGTAGTTTTTAATTTACCATAAAAAGATGCCGCAATTGTAACGCCATCCCGCGCCGCCATCATCCGCATGCCATCTACTGCAAAATCGCGTACTAATATTATTGCGAATACCCACACCGGTATTATACCGAGCACCACCAGTGCTAAAAACGCCAAATTTACCAACATTTTGTCTGCTAATGGATCCAAGAAAGCACCCAAATCCGTCACGATTTTATCGTGCCGTGCCCATTTGCCATCAACTAAATCTGATATTGCTCCAGCAACAAATAATATTAGCGCTACAATCTTAGCCCAAGTTTCTGGCAACAACACGAAAACCATAAATAATACCGACAATATCATTCGTGCAATGGTAAGGTAAGTTGGCCCGGTTAATTTATTCGTTTGTTTCATACAATATTCCTGCGATGCTCCACCTTCCAGGCGCGTACTTTGGCGAACTTTGCCGCAAGCACATCAGTAGACCATTTATCGCCCAGCATTACCGTCTCGCTTGGCTTGAATCCATATTCTTTCATCGCTTCAGTTAATTTTGTGCTCACAGGTTTTTTTGCCCACCACACACAAGGCACATTAATTGGTTCGCAAAATTTCTGCATCATCTTTTTGCGACCATTATTAGAAATAATCACAACTTTTACTCCTGCCTTACGACAATCCTCTATCCAACTTGCCAGCTCATCTGCCGGCTCTTTCTCAGAATGCAAGCGTAAAGTATTGTCTAGGTCACACAAAAGAAGTTTCACGCCCTCTTTCTTAAGTAGCTCAGGTACGATATCTTCAAAACGTTCGAATTTCTTATCTGCCTTAAAAATGCTCATATTATTTATTTTATCACAAATAAGGTATAATATATACTATGCCTGTAGAATATATCTATAAAAAAATTAAAAACACTTTGCGCAAAATTGATATGAAACTGGAGCGTGCTAAATATGGCTACATCGAGAAGCTCCCCAAAGAAATAGAATACGCCGAAGGTGGCTTATACGATGTGGTTTACGAGGCTTCTTGTAAGTGGCCGCACAATACCGC
>CAMVDR010000027.1 GCA_947166295.1 uncultured Candidatus Saccharibacteria bacterium
GTGGCTTATACGATGTGGTTTACGAGGCTTCTTGTAAGTGGCCGCACAATACCGCTCTGCAATATTTTGATAATGAAATTACCTATAAAGAAATGATTAAAAAAATCAATAAAGTCGCCGCAGCCCTAAAGGCTATTGGTGCAGAAAAAGGTGACCGTATCACCATCTGTATGCCTAATACCCCAGAAGCCGTATATATGTTTTATGCTATTAATGAAATTGGTGCTGTGGCCAACATGGTTCATCCGCTTTCTTCTGAAAAAGAAATCGAAGATTATCTCAATCAATCAGAATCTAAAATTATCCTCTGCGTGGATATTTCTTACCCTAAGGTAGAAGCGGTGATTAAAAACACCAACGTAGAGCAAGTTATCGTGGTCTCGCCTACCAGATCTATGGACTTACTCGTGCGCGCAGTTTATAAGGCCACCAAAGGCCGTAAAAATCATATCAATAAAAGCCAGCATATTATCACATGGGATAAATTCCTTATGAAAGCCAATAGATTTATCGGCAATCCGCATGCTCGCGTCAACGCGGCTGATGACGCGGTAATTATGTACTCCGGTGGTACCACTGGCAAACCTAAAGGCATTATCCTATCTAACCTCAATTTTAATGCACAAGCTTTAGGTGCCAAATATCTTGTTCCAGAATTATTTAAGACGGATCACTCCTTTATGGCATTCTTGCCAAACTTTCACGCTTTTGGGCTGGGTTGTTGTATCCATATGCCACTTTGCTTTGGTGCGCGCTCTTTTCTAATCCCTCAGTTTAATCCCAAAAAATTTAAAAAATATATCACTAAATATAAGGTTAACATCCTGGTAGGTGTCCCGACGGTTTTTGATTATCTTACCAAGATTAAGTTCAAAAAAGATGGTCTGAGACATGTTAAGTTTGTGGTGTCGGGCGGTGACATGGTTAGTATGTCTAGCAAAGAAAAAATCAATGATTTTCTAAAAGCACACGGTTCTAAGGCTTTACTTCAAAATGGCTATGGTCTTACTGAGGCCTCCGGCGGCTTTATTTTCTCAACTAGAAACGTAGCCGAAGATCCAGATGGTATCGGCTATCCATTGCCAGATAATGAAGTTATCATTATGAATCTCAAGACCAAAAAGCCAGCCGCCACTGGCAAGGATGGCGAAATATTAGTGCGTGGTCTTTCTGTCATGAAAGGATATCTTAACAAACCAAAAGAAACCGCCGAAGCTTTCATCATGGTGGGCAACAAAAAATATCTCCGCACTGGTGACATTGGCTATATGGATGAACACGGTGTAGTGCATTTTCGCTCGCGTCTCAAACGTATGATTATATCAAACGGTTACAATATTTACCCGGCCAATATCGAAGACGTAACTCTGAAATGCAAAAATGTAGAAGCTTGCGCCGTAGTGGGGCGTGAAGATAAACTTCGTGGCGAAAAAATTGTAGTCTTTGCCGTACTTAAAAAAGACGTATCCGAACGCACCACCAAAAAAGAATTACAAAATATTTACAAAAAATACCTCGCCAAGTATGAAATTCCTCGTGAAATTCGTTTTATAGATGAATTACCTAAGACTAAATTAGCCAAAGTAGATTTCAAAGCGCTAGAAAATTACTAGATAAAAGATATTGGCGTCTGCTAGTATAATGAGATTTAGACCAGATTTGTTTGGCGTAATTTATACAACTTAGCAATGAAAAAATGTCCTTAGCGAAGCGACTAAAGACATTTTTTCTTGCCTTACGTCGTATAAAATACAAGTCAAACAAGTCCAAACTGGCAGAAGCCAATATCTTTTATCTTACAATTTTGTTCGATTCTCTAAGGCCGCACTTAAGGTAATTTGATCAGCATAAGACAAATCTACACCCAGCGGCAACCCGCGCGCCAAGCGGGTAAGTTTTAAATCGGGATATTTCTCGTGTAGCATTTTTTCTAGCAACAACGCCGTAGATTCGCCTTCTACTGATGGATTAGTGGCGATGATTATTTCCGTTACGCCGTCTTTTTCTACCCGTTCAATTAATTCGCGAATATGTAATTGGTCTGGCGTAATTCCGTCTATCGGCGACACCGCGCCACCTAGCACATGATAAGTGCCTTTATAACCGTGAGTCTGCTCTATTGCATAAATATCTAGTGGTTCTTCTACCACCAGCACCGTAGTTTTGTCCCGCGTAGTATCCGCATACAGCGGCGACACATCATCCTCTGCGTCTATCAAAGCAAAAGTCACCGGGCAAGATTTTACGCCATCATGTAAATTCGCCAACGCATCAGCGATATTATCTGCGACTTTCTGATTAGTCTTAAAAAGATAATACGCATAACGCTCTGCCGTACGCGGTCCTACACCGGGCAGCATACCCAACGCATCTATTGCGTTATTGAGTGCTTGGGGTAACATTTACATCCCAAGGCCAAGATTGCCTAGTCCACCCATTAGTGGCTTCATTTTGTCTGTGGCGATCTCCTGTGCCTTCGCAAAACCATCGCGCATACAGTTCTCTATCCAACGTTCTAGTTCATGAATATCGTCTAAGTCTATCTTTTCTGGGTCAATCTTTACTTTCTTTACTTTAAGTTCACCGTTAATTTGTACCACCACAGCACCATCACCGGCTTCTACTTCTACGATTTCGTTTTTCAGCTCTTTCTGAGCTTTGCGCAGCTGATTTAGTAGCTTCATTTGGTCCATAGTCTGGCCCATATTATTCTCCTTCCACTTTTTCAGTATATGTGTATAGATATATTATATCAGAATAATCACGCATTGGGGAAGTAATAATCTGGCCTAGAGTGTATTGTTCTGGCTTGTTCTCTAGTTTGCCTAGTACTGCTAATTTTTCTGTTTCTTCAATTTTATCTATTACTTTGATGTCCGTAGATGCCTCCAAGATTTTATAAAAATCATAATCTTTGGTGGCTAGCAAATATTCATCAGTCAGATTTTTTCGTACCACTTCTAGCGTATCACTAAACTCGTCCGCCACATTAGGATTGTAACGATATCCATAGATATATTGTAAAAGCCCCGGCAAAATCATAAAACCAAACAATATAGTGAGCGGCAGTAGTGCAGATATCCTAGCATACGGGTTGGCCGGAAACAGTCCATACCATTTCTCTAGCAAATATTTCAGCCCATGTGCTACCAGTATAGAAAACGGCAAGATAAAGAATACGATCGCCTCTGGGTTAAATCCAGTGATTATCAGGCAAAATACTATCAAAATAGAAGCAATGGAATTGCGCGATGCAAAGAACCCTTTAGTGGTAGAGAATAGTCCAATGAGTGCCAAGGCAAAAATCGGCAAGCTAATAAGCGGTGCCAAAAACACACTTTCCAAACTATGATGCCAAGAAAACATTGGCGCTAGCCCCGCTGCGATATTTCCGAAAAACTCCCCCATATGAAAATCCTTAGCAAATAGTAACTCCATTATTGTTTCTGGATGATGGAAAATACTAATTCCTAGTACCACAAATCCAGCCAGCACGATAATCCCTACTATACTTAATGGCAATTTTGGCAAGCTCTTCACCACAAACCTTAGATGTGGCTGCACTAGTACAAAAATCACGCAAAATACCGCAAAATATATCATATATGGTGTGAAAATGGATAGTAGCGTAGCGATGGCGAATAAAAAGCAATACGCTGGCCGTGGTCGTTTTTCGCCTTGAATTTTAGAACCTAGCCACAAAAGTAGTGTCGGCCAGAATACTAGCATTATTAATGGTGTGCCACTTCCGGCCAAGTATAAAAATGGCGTAGATAGCACCATTAAACATGACGCGAGCAGTGATACGTTGCTCTTGAACCATCGGTTAAGCAGTAAAATTAATAGGAAGCCTAGTAGTAGTCCAATTATTACACTTGGTAGTTTTATTGCGTACGGCGTCAGACCGAATAATATAATTGATACTTTCTGGAGTAATCTGTACGGCAAATCTACCAAATCTCCGTTTAGTATGCCGTCTTTTCCTAAATAATATGAATTGGTTGCGGAATTTATTTCTGCTTCGGATAATCCGTTTTGTGCAAACCCTGGCAATGTAATTAAGAGTACCGCAAATGCCAACCCTAGTACAGCGTACCCGATTACAAACCTGTATCGGTACAAAAAAAGTTTAGAAATAATAATTTTCTTCACATAGGTATTATAACATATTTTATGTAATTCTCTAATACCATAAGCATTTTATTTTTCCGCACAAACTTATTAAACTATGCTACAATGAAAGAGCAAACTTCATTATAAGAATAATCCACGGCAATTTTATATGTCGGGTTACGCAAAACAATGGCACCGTAAGGTTCCAATTGTGTAACACGGTATGCTGTGGTATATAATGGAGTTTGCACCCTTGCGGTGCCATTTTTGTATACGCCTTTTCATATATTACAAAGATGGCA
>CAMVDR010000028.1 GCA_947166295.1 uncultured Candidatus Saccharibacteria bacterium
AATCACCTATCATATATACATCACTGCCATCCGAATTACCATTGCCAGTAGATTCCACACAATCAGATTCGCTAGGGTCATAAAAAAGAATGTTGTTTTGGGCAAATTCCTCTAATTGACTTGCGGAGATCTGGGATTTTTTGGCTCCAGATGATGAAGAACTAGAATCGCTATCTGACGAATTGACACGAAACACCTTGTATTGGTTACCGCCATAATAAAAAGGCACGTTTCCGTTCCACCATTCATCTGCCAAATTTTCTATGCGCCCGTACCACTCATTAAGGTTAGCCGCAGCAACCTTTCCATCTCCTAAATAGACAAATATATGATTGCGACCTTGGCCGCTAGTGTCAGCAGAAACTAGAATATCACCTGGTTTTAAATCTGATTCATTGGTGGTATTAACTTGGGTCCATTTAGTAGATAAGCCCATATATTCTACAAGATCCGATTCATATTCGTTAGCGGCAGTTGGGTAACCGGTGTCTGCACCCGATGCTATTATGGCCGTCTTGACAAAAGCTAAACAGTCGTTTGACGGAGTAACACCTGAAGCGTTAGCGGCACTAACGAAAGCGTCAGTGGGGGAGGCGGATTTTGACTTGTCACTTTCTGGCCAGGCAAGTTCTCTAGCCTTGTCTGCGATTTTTTGTCCGAAATCAATAGCAAAAACATTATTACCAATGAAAACACTTAGTGGCGCTGATAGAATATTGACACTAAAAATGAACGCAAGAGCCAGGCTAATAAATCTTTGCGAAGTCCGAATTTTCAATCTTTTTTGCCTGTTGCGGAAAAAATTACCTATTGGCGTTACGCTCCCATCCTGCATATGTTTATTATAACATAGAAAATGTGGGCGTGGGGAGGATTATTACACTAGGTTATTAGGCGTTTCAATTAGCCTGATTGTTACACGACCAGGCATTCGTTGTATGTTCGAAAAAAATATAAATTTTATTTTCTTTTACTGAGCTAGCTGGTATGGTTACTTCGTAGCCATATAATCTGCGCACATTCGGAAAATCGTAAATAAATTTATGATCTTCACTCATTGTGCTAGCTAATTGGCTCACTACGTGAGTCGTCCAATTTTCGCAACTTAGAAAAACCGTACATTATTACAAGTTGCTCAATTGGTCTGATTGTTTCACAATCAGACATCCGTCGCACGCTCGGAAGAAAAAATGTAAACATTTTATTTTCACTCATTGCGCTAGATTATCAAATTCTTCCATAGAAGAGATGAGGAGGTCGCGAGGCTTGTTGCCATTTTGTGGACCAATGACGCCAATTTCTTCAAACCAGATGGCGAGGCCAGAAACAAAGCCATGACCTTTACCGAGATAAGTCTGTAACATGGCGGTAGAAAACTTACCTTTGGAAAGTGAGATTTCTACAGCTTTACGAACGATTGGGTCCTGTGGATCAAAACGCCGACCTAAGCCGCCCATATCACCAGCGCCACCGCCCATGCCCTTGATAGCAACCTGCTGAGCCACAACCTCATCGTTGTATTCTGGCGGGCGTTGCGCGCGCAAGAAATCAGTTACTTTGGCAATGTCTTCGTCAGATGCCCAGGCACCCTGGATACGGCGAGGCTTGCCCATCATTTCGGTAGTAAGAAGTAGCATATCACCTTTACCGAGTAATTTCTCGGCACCGCCTTGGTCTAGCATGATACGAGAATCCATCTGTGAGCCAACAGCGAAAGCGATGCGGCCCGGAATATTGGCCTTGATAAGACCAGTGATAACCTTAACTTCTGGACGCTGAGTGGCGAGCACTAGATGAATGCCGGCGGCGCGGCCCTTCTGCGCAATGCGGACGATAAGCATTTCAAGATCTTTCCCTGCCATCATCATGAGGTCGGCCATCTCGTCGATGATTATGACGATATATGGCATTTTACCCTCTTTTTCTGGATCGTTTGCTTTAGCCATCTTGGCATTGTAATCAGAAATATTTTTAACCTTTTCTTCAGCCATGAGGGTGTAGCGACGTTCCATTTCGCCGACGGCCCACTTCATGGCAGAGAGAGCCTTGTCTGTTTGCGTGATGATTGGAGTGAGGAGGTGCGGAATGTCCTGATACTGGGCCATTTCTACTTGTTTAGGATCTACGATGATTAGCTTCATGTCAGAAGGCGCATTGCGATAAAGGAGAGAGCTAATTAAAGTATTAGTCATCACAGACTTACCAGAACCGGTGGTACCGGCAATGAGGAGGTGCGGCATCTTGGCGAGGTTAGCCACTACGGCACGGCCGGAGATATCTTTCCCTACGGCAAAGGTGAGTGGATCGCTAGCTTTTTTCCATTCGTTGGATTCGAGCACGCCGCGCATGCGCACGTCGGCCGAGCGGGCGTTAGGAATTTCTACACCTACGCTTCTGGTGCCTGGAATAGGGGCCTCTATGCGAATTTTATCCACGGCGAGGTTGAGTGCAAGCTCTTTATCGCGAGCCAATATTTTACTTAAGTTGACGCCAGCGGGTGGGCGCATAGTGTACTGGGTGACACGCGGGCCAACATTGGCACCTTCCATTTCTACTTCGATACCGAATTCGGCGAGAGTAGTTTTGATAATATAGGCGTTTTGTTGGATGTTACCGGCATCGGCAGGAGATTGCTTTTTTTCTAGCAAATCTGTAGATGGCATTTTCCAATCAGGATCTGAAACGGCAACAAGGGCGGTGGGCTCTTTGGTGGGCTCTGGAGCAGGAGCAGGCTTTTTGATAGCGGATTTATGCAAAAGCTTAGAAGTGGCGGGCGCGGAAGCTGGCTCCATAGAGCCAAGGCCAGAGTTGACTTTGATTTCGAGTTGGCCGGGTTTGCGTTTTTTGGGTTCTTCGTCTTCTGCGACGGACTTTTTGCCGCCGGCTTTGACGAGATTTTTGGTACCCTTGAAGAAAGTAACTGGGGAAAGTTGTAAAATAAAGGCGGTGGTAATGAGAATTAGGACAATATATATTAATATGACTACGCCTTGATCTAGGACGTTGGTCATGAGGGAGTTGAGCCAACTGCCAACGTAGCCACCGTTTTGCCAGATAGCGGCAACACCCGAGATCCAGAAAATCATTAAGAAACTGGCGATATAGACAGGGATAGCGACGCGGTTGTCTTCAGCGCGGAAGATTTTGACGGCAAGGTAAACTAAAAGTGCGGGGATAAAATAAGCGGCGAACCCGATAATATTTAAGAAAAACTTATGGATTTCGTTGAGCACTGTGCCGCCATGGCCAAACCAAGTAATTACGAAAAATAGAGAAAGCGCAATCATCAAAACAGCGGAAGTTTGGCGCCAAAAACCACCAGGGAGCTCATGCTCTGGCTTAACCTCTTTTACCGACCGAGTGGTGCGGCGTTTTGTGTTTTTGGATGTTTTTTTGCGCTTTTGAGTAGCCATGGTTCCATTATAGCACATTTTAGGGAAAAGCACAAGGGGTATGAGTTTAAAGACAACTGGAGACCTGCAAGAAGATGACCCTAAAATAGCTTCAGAATAAAGTTCGAAGCTCGAGAAGTTTAAGTCTCGGCCGCCCACGGAGAGTGTTAGCGAGCAACACAGCGTACAGACCTCCCGAGGTGTCTGTCGTTGTTACGGGCTGGGAAGATAACAGTACCATTAAAACCCAGGCTGTAAGCGAAGGTACTACTGCTAACCGTACTAGACCAGTAGAGGCCGTAGACGCCGGGACTGCTCAGGGTACCGCCATTGATATCGCTAGACCGCACAAAGTAGTATGGATTAGAACGTAATTTATTAAAACCACCTGTCGTGTAGCCTACAGAATCGTTACCGGCAGATACTTTAGCGGTTATTCCAGCTTGATATAGCATCCTACCAAATTCGTTGTTAACATTATCTGTTTGTGAGGCATTGGGTAGCCTCCAGCCTTTAGGGCAGATGGAATTAGAAGCTATGGTTCCGGTAGCACTTATGTTGGTAGAATTATTAGACGCTATAGCGGCAGACCAGTTGTAGTAGTTACCTGCAAAGTAACGTTTACATTCATCTTCTGTATGACTAGCATCTTTACAGGCTTGGAGAGAGTTATATCTTGTATCATTGCCGGTAGTGTTAGATGTGTAGTAATACGTATCACCACCTTCAGCTGAGTATGGAGCAGAATTGTTATTGCTCCAAGCTGGAGAAACAGTAGTACCGGAGATATGATAATTAGAAGTAATAGCAGTAGAGACTGGATTCCAAGTCCAGACACCATCCTTTTCAGTATAGTCAGCTGAGTAGATACCACTACCAGATGCGGTAGTGCTAATGTCTGTATTATTGGAGTTAAGTGGGGCTGTATTGGTGCCGCCTAT
>CAMVDR010000029.1 GCA_947166295.1 uncultured Candidatus Saccharibacteria bacterium
TGGTGCCACTATATTAATGGGGATTAACAAAAATGGCACCGCAAGGGGTGCTATACATCATTGTTCAACCAGATCGGCCTTCCAATAAGGTTCCTTACGGCGCCATTTAGCAATTGGAAGACCAAATCATAATTTGAGATTAAATTAGACCTGATCTTAGGTTTAAATAATGATATATAGCATTTTTATTATAACATGCCTAAATTCAGAAAAGAACACAAAAATCATGATTTTTCAGTTGAAAATATGTAAAAATGGATTATAAAGCTTATGTTTCCACATTTTCTTTTGCAAATGTAAAAAATATGCTACAATAGTATAGGAATTTATTAGAAATCGTAGTTGACATTATAATAAAACTATGATATTATAAGTAAAATTAACAATATTAACAGTGGTGAGATAAGGAAGAATACTGATGGACCAAAATGCGGAAATCCTCAAAAATGCAATCTCCGGCAGTCTAAAAATTATCGAACAAGATCGTGAAAAGGAAATCATTTCTCGACGCTTCGGATTGACCGGAACCAAAGAAACCCTTGAACAAATTGGCGAAATGTTGTCAATTACTAGGGAACGGGTTAGGCAGCTCGAGAAAGCAATTCTTATTCGTCTCCAAATTTCCGCTGAGGAGAATCAAATCCCAGAGCTCGCTGCTGCTGAAAAAATCTTAATTCGTAATCTAACTGAAATGGGTCGGGTGGCAAAGATTTCTGACCTCGCCGACAAAGTCTACAATCGCACTGCTACCGCGTCAGAAAAGACCGGCCTTTATTTTATAGCTACATTTTCTAAGAGTCTTACTGTGGTGGAAGAAAATGATCGTTATAATGCTGCCGTAGGCATAGCTGAATATGGCGATAGCAAAGCAATCCGCGAAAAAGTAGACGAAGTCGTAAAGGTAATCAAAGAAAACAAAAAGCCGATGACCTTAGACGAGCTTGACAATAAACTAGATTATGAGCATCCTAACTATATTAAAGCCGTGGCGTCAATATCTAAGCTGCTGGCTACTCTTAACGGCGTGTGGGGCCTTGCCAAATGGCCAGCAGTGAATCCTAAGAACATCCGCGATAAAATCTTTGTGATACTAGAAACCAAAAAAGAGCCGATGCATTTCTCGGATATTGCGGCGGAGATTGCTAAGAGTAATTTCAAACGCAAGAATGTAACAATCCAAGCAATTCACAACGAACTAATCAAAGACGACCGTTTCGTGCTAATCGGGCGGGGAATCTATGCGCTTAGTTCGTGGGGATACAAGAAGGGAACTATCTCCGATATTATTAAATCTATCCTAGAAAAAGCAGATAAACCGCTGACGCGCGAAGAAATCGTGAAGCAGGTGCTAAAAGTACGCAAGGTAAAAGAGACTACTATTCTACTAAATTTGCAAAATAAGGCATTGTTTAAGAAAGTAGACAAAAACTCTTATACTTTAGCTTAGTGTGATAAAATAAATCTATGGAACAAGTCATACATTTTATTTTAATGCCAATCTTCTGGATACCGGTGGTGGGAGTACTGGCTTTTTTGACATACAGAAATTATAAAAAATTAAACAAATTAAAGGTACTAAACGTAGATTCTGTGCTACTAATGCTAGAAATCCCGCGCGATAACGACAAAAAAGAGTTGGCGGCAGAGCAGCTTTTTGCATCTCTGCATGGCATCCTTAGAGATAAACAAGAATTAAAAAACTCTGGCGGCGTACAGGAGCATTTGTCTTTTGAAATAGCCTCTACCGCCGGACAGATTAGGTTCTATGTGTGGGTACCAAAAGTGTTGCAAAGTTTTGTAGAGGGGCAGATTTATTCGCAATACCCAACTGTACAAATCTACAAAATGAACGAAGATTATGCCGACGGGCGCAATAAATATCCGGTGAGTTATTCTGCAGAGTTAGGCCTAATAGACAACGAAGCTTTACCGATTAAGACTTTTGATACTTTTGAAGTAGACCCACTGGCGGGCATCACTGGAACTTTAGCAAAGCTTAGCCCAGATAAATCCGAAGAATTGTGGATCCAGATATTGGCACGGCCAATTCCGGATGATTGGCACAAAAACACCACGGATAAATGGATTAGACGCATCAAGTCTGGCAAGAAATCGCTTTTTGCAGGCACCGGTATAGACTGGACTTGGATAGCAGAAGCGATTGGCGCACTATTTCGCCCACCGGCGGGTGGCACAGGATCGGACGTAAAGATCGAATTATCCGAACGCGATAAAACTCGGATTTCTAAGGCCGAGGAAAAGGCCACAAAACTAGGATATGAAGTAAAAATTCGCTTGGCTTATCTGGGGCAAGACCAGACGGACGCAAGGCTCAATATGCAGGCACTAGTGGGGACGTTTAAGCAATATAACTCCACTAATTTGAACGGATTTAAACAACTGGGTGGAAGCTTTAACAAGGCAGATCTAGAAGCGTACAAATTAAGGCAATTTTCTAACCGCGGGTTTATCTTGAATATTTCGGAGCTAGCTAGCGTATATCATCTGCCACATACCTCGGTGGAAACCCCGAATATTGTCTGGGCTACCTCTAAAACAGCTGAGCCACCAGCAAAACTACCGGTATTAACTGGCGAGGTTTCTAATGATGAGAATATTTCAGCCTTTGGGTTAACGAATTTCCGTGGAATTAACCATCAGTTTGGCTTGCTGCGTCGCGATAGAAGCCGTCATGTATATATTATTGGGCAAACAGGGGCAGGGAAAAGCGGAATGTTAGAGCTCTTGGCTCTCTCTGACGTTTTCTATAATCAGGGGTATTGTATTATTGATCCGCACGGGGATTTTGCAATAGATAACTTGCGGTTCATACCCGAATCTCGTGTAAAAGATGTAGTGTATTTTAACCCAGCGGATACAGCCTTCCCTGTGGCATTTAACCCACTAGAGATTACCGACCCAGCCCGCAAGCCGAACATTTGTTCGGAAGTAATAGGGGTGCTAAAACGGATGTTTGGCGACTCTTGGGGGCCACGTTTGGAGCACATATTGCGTTATACCCTGCTAGCCTTGTTGGATAGGCCGGAAGCCACTTTGCTAGATATTTCTAGATTATTAACAGATAAAGAGTTCCGGAAAGAAACATTAGATTACTGTAAGGATGTGACGGTGCTACAGTTCTGGAAACATGAGTTTGGCCAGTGGAACGAAAAGCAAGTAAATGAATCTATTGCACCGGTACTTAATAAGGTAGGTGCGTTTACCGCTAATCCGATTATCCGCAACATCATCGGGCAGCCAAAATCTTCTTTTGATGTGCGTAAGATTATGGATGAGGGGAAGATTTTAGTAGTTAATCTTTCTAAGGGGTTAATCGGGGAAGATAATGCCGGGATCTTGGGATCTTTCCTGGTTACCAAGGTGCAACTTGCGGCTATGTCGCGCTCCGATATCCCTGACGTAGCGGACCGGCGGCCATTCTACCTATATGTGGATGAGTTCCAGAACTTTGCTACAGATTCGTTTGCGGTAATTCTCTCTGAGGCACGCAAATACGGCTTGAATTTAACCGTGGCAAACCAATATGTCTCCCAGATGACCGATAGCGTACGTGATGCAGTATTTGGCAACGTGGGCACCACGATTAGCTTTAGAGTATCGGCGGACGATGCACCAGTACTAGTAAAACAATTTGAGCCGACCTTCGAAGAAGGCGACATCATCCAGCTAAATAACCGGCATTTTGTAATTTCTATGATTATCAACGGTGAAAAGGTACCAGCGTTTTCTGCTACTACCCTTTCTATTCCAGACACGCCTAAAGACAATTTCGATGCCATCGTAGCGCATTCTCGCGAAAATTACGCTAGACCGCGCTTGGAGGTAGAAGCCGAAATCCGTGAGACGATAGAACAGTCCGAGAAGTATAAGAAGAATTTGTCCGATTCTGGCCGGCAGGATGAACCACGTTTGGTAATAAATAGTGCCGAACAACCAGTATTTAAGCCTGT
>CAMVDR010000030.1 GCA_947166295.1 uncultured Candidatus Saccharibacteria bacterium
TTTCCAGATTTTGCCAGGCTTTCTTAGATAGTTTATCTAGCCACTTTAAAGCAGCACCTAGTCCAACTATTTCACCCCAGGCTTGGAGCCCCGCTTCAAATCTAGTATATCTATGCTCTTTATTCTCGGCAGATAGTATATAATTATCCTTTTTTACATCATCCACCATTCCGCCACCGATAAATCCATCCACTAGCTTACTTTCCAAATCGTCTCGCCACACCATTGCGCCTAACGAAGGTGCATACATTTTATGCGCTGAAAAACATATCGCGTCTGCTTCTATTCCGCGCACTATTTCTGCCGAATGTGCCATCGCTTGCGCCGCATCGATAATAATAATCCCGCCCGCTTTATGCACGGCTTTTGTTATTTCTTTAATGTTCTCTAATTTTCGCCCATCAAAATTGCTAGCGCAATTTATTACCACTACTGCGCGTGTAAAATCATAATCCCTCACATTTATCGAGCCATCTTCATTTCGCTTCATTACCTCGCGTGGTAAGCCGGTTTTCTCGCTAAACGCCATCGTAGCTAAGAATGGTGAATTATGCTCTATCTCGCTAGTTATTACCCTATCAAAATGTCTGGCGTCTAACTGATTTAAAATCAAATTTATGCCATAGGTGGTATTTAGAGTAAAAGATACAGTATATTTTCGCGCCGAAAGTTTCAGGAATTTCAATACCAGTTCGCGCGTTTCCTCAACTTTCTCATCCGTTTTTACTCCCCATTTGTACTTCACTCGTTCGCCACAAGAATTATGCTCGGTGTAGTATTTATTTATCGCATCTATTACTGGCTGAGGGCGCAGGCTTTGACACGCTCCGTCCAGATACACTTCCCCCTCTCCCAAATAATCAAAATCATCCATATCTTTATTATAGCCAATCTTGCATTTTTCGGCAAAAAGTTTTAGGCTAATTTGTTAGTAATAAAAGATATAAAATCAGTCAAATAACCCTTAGTCGCCCAAGTAAGCGGTTTTTCTGATAAAGAAAAGGCCCTCGCGCATGGCGAGGGCTAGAATGGCCGCTACATCATCATATCGTCGCGTGTTATTGATATACTATCCAATATCTCGCCGATTTTTCTCAAGCCGCATATTACAGCTGTAATTGCTCCAGCAAATAATAACGCGACCGCTAAACACCCTGCTACTTTGGATTTCATTGTTTTCACCTCCTAGTACGTCTCCGGTTGGGCGGCATCCAGATATGGAATGACAGGTCTTCCTGAAAAAATCACAATTCCAAGTAAATTTATCCCTCCATCTCTTTGCTTTGGATGCGTAGATTGGCCTACCGCTATATTATATCATACAATCTTGATTTTTCGTTAAAGTGTGCTATAATGAAACTAGTTGCCAAAGACAGTGGCGACACTATTATTAGTGTTTAATTATGCCACCGAGGAAAATTTCTTATAAATTTATTTGGTGACGCTATTTAACAACTAGCTAACTATTTTATTAAAAATAACCAAAGGAACTTTTTTTTATGGCAATTTCAAAAGATAAAAAGACTACATTGGTTGCTGATCTCACCGAGCTTCTTTCTAATTCTGAAATGGTGGTCTACGCTAAATATGAAGGTCTCACTGTGGCAGAATTGCAAGAACTTCGCAAAATGGCACGTGAAGCAAACATTAAGATCAAGGTTGTAAAGAACCGTCTAGTAAAAGTAGCGATGAAAGAAATCGCTGCCTACAGAGATACCGACGCTTCTGGCCTAACTGGACAGTTGCTTTACGCGCTTGGCACCGACGAAGATTTCGATGCGGCCAAAGTTCTCACGAAATTCGCGAAAACTCACGCCAAGATGGAACTCGTAGGTGGCTTCAACGGCGAAGGCGCTGCCCTTTCCAAGGAAGAAGTTACGACTTTGGGTTCTCTACCAACCAAGAACGAACTTATCGCTCAGGTTGTGGATACACTCTTGTCTGGTATCAATGGTATCGTTTCTGGGCTTGAGAATAAACCAGAGACCGTAGAAGCTAAACCAGCCGAAGCTGAACCAGCTACGGAGGAACCTAAAGCTGAAGAAAAACCAGCTGAAGAAGCTAAAGAAGAAGCAACCGCTTAATAATATAAGTTTTAAAGCAATTAAAATCTATTTTTCGAGACCGTACGCGACTAACGAGGAGCGGAATGAGCGAGTCGAGAAAAATATGATTTTAGGCGTATATTAAAGAAAGGACTAGAATGTCAACTGATATCAAAAAGTTGGCCGAAGAGTTGGTTAATATGACCGTACTTGAGGTTAACGAACTCAAAACTTTACTAAAAGACGAATATGGCATCGAGCCTGCTGCTGCCGTTGTGGCTGTTGCTGGTGGTGCTGACGCTGGCGCAGACGAAGGTAAGTCTGAATACGACGTTGTCTTGAAGGATGCTGGCGCACAAAAGATTGCAGTCATCAAGGCTGTCAAGGAAGCTACTGGGCTTGGTCTCGGTGAAGCTAAGGCTATCGTTGATGGTGCTCCTGCTACCGTCAAGGAAAAAGTTGCTAAGGCTGATGCCGAAGCTATGAAGAAAGCTCTTGAAGAAGCTGGTGCTACCGTAGAACTTGCTTAATCGCAAATCTATAGAATTAAAGTTAGCTAATTGTATTAATCAAAAA